>NZ_CP158375.1:2400000-3000000 GCF_041021955.1 Caulobacter sp. 73W | reverse complement strand
TTCCAGCGAACGTGGTGCGGCTAATGTCCCCCGTCTGGGGGAGAATAGGTCATGCTGGGAACCGAAAAGACCGAGGCCGAAGCGGCCAAGCGACTGGACGCCTTCGTGGACGCGGCCTTCGCCTTCGCCCTCACCCTTCTGATCATCACCGGGGGACTGCCGCCCGCCACCATGGCGGACCTTGCCCTGGCGCTCGGCCGCATCCCGGCCTTCGCCGCCAGCTTCGCCCTGATCATCCTGTTCTGGATGCAGCATCGCGCCTTCGGCCGCATCACCGCCCGCCGCGACGGATGGGCGACCGGATTCAGCCTGGGCATCGTCTTCGTGATGCTGATCTACGTCTTCCCGCTGCGCCTGCTTGCCGAGAGCACGCTGCACTTCGTCTTCGGCCAGCGCCTGCCCGGCCGGGGCCTGATCACCAGCTTCGCCGACCTGCGGACGCTGTACATGGTCTACGGCCTGGGCTTCGGCTTGTTGGCGGCCCTGTTCGCCGGCCTCTTCGGCGCCGCCCTGCGCGCACCGGACATCACCGAAACCGGACGGATCGAGGCGGGCCTCACGGTGCGTATCTGGACCGGGATCGCAGTCATCGGCCTGCTGTCGATCCTGGCCGCCGCCTTCGTGCCGATGAGTGCGGCCCCGTGGCTGCCCGGTTCGATCTACGGGGTCATCCCCCTGGCCGTCTGGCTCCTGGCCTCGCGCCAGCCGAAAGCGGCCGTAAAAGTCCAGGCCGGGGTCGAAGCATGAGCCGCCACATCGCCCTGCTGCGTGGAATCAATGTCGGCGGGCGCGGCCTGCTCTCCATGGCCGACCTGCGCGCCCTGGCCGCCAGCATCGGCTTCACCGATGTGAAGACCCTGCTCCAGAGCGGCAACATGGTGTTCAACGCCGCCGGATCACCAGCAGAGCTGGAACGCAAGCTTGAGGGCGCCCTCAAGGCGCACGCTGGACGCGATATCCTTGTGATGATCCGCACCCCGCAGGAGTGGGCGGCGATCATCGACGCCAACCCCATGCCGGACTTCGCCGCCCAGCATCCCAGCTTCTACCAGGCCTTCTTCATGAAGGAGCCGCTCGAGCCCGCCGCCCTCGCCGCCGCGCTGGAAGCCCATGAAGGACCGGAGACCTTCCACCTCGACGGGCGGACGATCTATGCGAGCTTCCCGGGAGGCATGAGCCAGTCGACGCTGATGGACAAGCCCTTGGACAAGCGGATCGGCGCAGTGACCACCGCCCGCAACTGGAACACCGTGCTCAAGCTGCGCGACGCCGCCGGCGCCTAGGCCGCGCTGAGCCGCTCCACCTTGGCCTCCACCCGCTCGACCATCCCCGCCAGCTCCTCGGCGCGCAGGGCGTCCAGCCGGTCATGCAGGCGCAGGATCTCCAGTTCCGCCCGCAGATTGACGACGTAGTCATGCTCGGCCGCCTTGCGGTCGCGCGCGGCCTGGCGGTTCTGGCTCATCATGATGATCGGCGCCTGGATCGCCGCCAGGGTCGACAGGATCAGGTTGAGGAAGATGAAGGGATAGGGGTCGAAGGCGTGGCCCAGCGGCCTCAGCAGCAGGTTGGCCCCCATCCATAGGATCAGGGCGGCGGCGAAGCCGAAGATGAAGCCCCAGGAGCCGCCTACCGCCGCGACCTTGTCGGCCAGGCCGTCCCAGAAGGCCGGCTTGTTGTCGACGCAGGGATGCAGGTTGGTCGGCGACTCGTCCGCGATCAGGTCGATCACGCTCCGTTTCAGCGGCGACAGCTCGGCATAGCGCATGCCCAGCAGTTCGCGGGAAAGACGGTCACGGATGGGGTCGGTCATGCAAGCCTCCTGGCGGATGGGTCATTGGACACCACCCGCCAGGGGAAGCAATCGGCCTCTACTCTTCGGAGACGGCCGCGGTCTTGATGGCGGCTTCAGCCACCTTTTCCGCCGCCGGAGCAGCGGTCTTCACCGGCTTGTCGGCGGCCGGGGCCGTCGCCTTGGCGGCGATCGGCAGGGCCTTGCCGCCGGCCGGGACGATCTTGACCTCGGCGGCGGGGCCGGCGGTCAGGGTCGCGGTCTCGGCATCCGCCAGGGCGGAGCCGGCCATGTACAGCCCCCCTTGCGGCAGGTTCGGCGCCGCCGGAGCGGGCGCCAGGCTGGCCAGGACCGTCGGCGCGACGTCCGTGGCCTTGGCCAGGGTCAGTTGCGGCCGCTCCATGAAGGTGGCGGGACGGGCGCGCCCGTTGAACTTGTAGAAGACATGCAGGCCCACCTGGGCGACGCGCATCATGCGCGGGCCCCAGTTCGGCGCCACGGCCGTGGTGTGGAAGTGCGTGGCCGAACCGACCTCGGCCATCACGGCGCCGGACAGGGCGCGGGTGGCGATCTTCTCGGCGCGGCTCCAGGCCCCGCCCTCGCGGCCGCGACGCATGGAGCCGTCGCAGGCGAAGCTGAACTGGCAGCCGCCGCGCGCGCTGGCGCGCTGGAAGACGACGCCGCAGACAGTCTTGGGGAAGGCCGAATGGCGCACGCGGTTCAGAACCACCTGGGCCACCGCCTGCTGGCCGCGCGGGCCTTCGCCGCGGGCTTCGTAATAGACGGCCTGCGACAGGCATTCCAGCTCGCGGGCCTGGTCCAAGGCGCCGGCCATATGGAAGGGCTGGGCCGCCGGATTGAAGCCGCCGCCGAGGCTGGCGCGCATCACGAAGTTGCGGTCGAGGTTGGAACCGGTGGCCTGAGCCTTGCGCTCTAGACGTGCGGCCAGAATGGAAGATCGACGGTCCCGCGCGGCGTCGCCGGCGACGGTGAACGGATCATGGCGGCGAGCGACCGACTGAGCGCCGGCGTCCATCCGCAGGACGGCCTCTTTGAGGGCCGTCTCGGAGAACCCTTCGGCCGCGGCTGCGGCCAGGCGGGTTGAGCGTGCATGCTGCGTGGCGGTCTGGGCCATGCCCCCCGCCAGGTAGGCGCCGCCGAGGATCAGGCCAACGGCCGTTCCAATCAACGCAGCGCCGAACAGCGCACGCGCGTCCGCGCGTGTCTGGGTCTTAAGAGACAAAAGATCGTGTCCTATGCGGCAAGGGCAGGATGCGCCCTCTGTCGTACGCCGCGTCAGAGCCGTTAACCTTGGTAACGCTTAGCCCTGACGAGGCGGAGCAGGCCGGTTCACGTCAGCCCAGCTCCAAGTCGTGAAATCGTCTTATGGCGAAATCCGCCCGGATTCGCAAGCACGCTCCGCTGGCGGGACCATGAGTCGCTTCGCCGACGACTGCAAGATGCCCCGTTAAGCGTTGCTGCAAAAAAGATTTTTCCTCGGACCGAAAGGCTCGAAAAACCTGTTCGGAACCCCTTCGCAAGCGTCGCCGTTGATAGGCCGACACCGATCTGGAGGGATCAAATGGTTAAGCTCGTAACAATTCTCGCCGTCTCGGCCGCAACCCTGGCCGTGGCCGCCTGCGGCCATAATGTCGAACAGCGCGCCGCCACCGGGGCCGCCACCGGCGCCGTCGTGGCCGGTCCCGTGGGCGCCGTCGCCGGCGCCGCCGTGGGAACCGTGGTCAGCAAGGGCGTCGACAAGGAATAGCCGAAGCCAGGAATGCGGGCGGCGAGTTCACGACGCCGCCCGCGCTTGCGCGCCTCAGCTCCGCGCCAGACGCCAGATTTCGCGCCCCATTCCCACCACGGCGATCGCCGCGGTGACCATCAGGCCGATATCCACGCCCAACTGGATGGTCGTCATCCAGTCAGGATGCGATGTCGCTTCCACATGGAATAGCGGCCGCGCGTCCCACAGAGCCCAGGTCAGGGCCAGCACGATCAGGTGACTGGCGAGGAACAGACCTGCCCGCACCCTCACCGCCGCCGTCAGGAGCAGGTCGGAAAGGTATGCCGCGATCTGCACCACCAGCAGTCCGGCGATCGGCCAGTGCAGGGCCGCCCAGATCGGCGCGGGGATGATCCGCAGGCCATCCTCGCCGACGTCGCCGAACGGTAGGGGCGTGAAGCCCAACCACCAGGCCAGCACCCACACGGTCACCACCAGTTCGAAAAGGCTCTCGAACCGCGACTTGCCGCGCTGCTTGGGCGCCTTGCCTCCCACCGGGCCGATAGCGCCCAGGCTGCCGAGGGCCGACACGCCGGGAATGTCCGGCATGGCGGGCGCCACGGGCGGCAGCCGCGACGGCTTCCAGTCGTCCAGGAAGTTCAGCTTCACCACGCCACGCTCCACCAGCCAGCCGGCGATGGTCAGCAGGCCGACGACGGTGATCGTCAGGCTCACATAGTTGTGGACGCCCTGGATGATGACCTGGGCGAAGTTGGCCTGGGTCATGAGGGCGATCACGGTCAGCACCGCCGTCACCAGCGCGCCGATGGCCAGCGAGACCTTCACCGCCTGCATGTAGAGGGGATAGACGGCGGGTCCGATCAGCGGACCTTGCGCCCCATACCGGCCGGCCACGGTCAGGGGATGGCCGTTGGCCTTGATGATCGCCTCCTGCTCGGCGGCGGTCAGGGGGCGGCCGAGCTCGGCCTCCTTCTCCTCGAACCGGTTCAGCAGCAGGTCGCGGATCTCCGCGGTGATGTCGTCGCGCTGGGCGCTGGGCAGCAGGGCGGCCACCGCCCCAAGATAACGCTCGAGCAGGTCCATTTTGGTCCCCCTTCCTAGAGCAGCTTGTCGAGAGATGAGTTCATGGCCCGCCATTCGACGGCCAGGCGGGCCAGCACGCCGACGCCCTCGGGCGACAGGCGATAGAAGCGCTTCTTGCGCTTTTCCTCCTCGCGCCACTCGCTGGTCAGCAGGCCCTGGGCCTCCAGCCGGCGGAGCATGGGATAGAGCGCCCCCTCGTCGATATCGACGCCCACCTCGGACAACGCCCGACGCAGGGTGTAGCCGTACCGCTCCTCCTGAAGCTGGGCGAGAACGGCCAGGATCAGGCTCCCCCGCCGCAGCTCCTGGCGGAGCGTTTCAAAGATGTCCGTGTCGTTCGGCATGAGGTGTGCGCCAAATAGTGTGTATCACATGGTGTGCGATACACAGTGTATGTCACACAGTATGGAGGCGCGCAAGCCTCACAGGGCCGCGCCAGTTATCCCCATTTCGCATAACAATGTAATCTTGACAGTGTGCATACGCACGACCATTGAAGCCCCATGGCCAAGCCTCAGCGCATCAACACCTGCAACGCCTTCGCCCTTCGCCAGGCCACGCGGTACGTCTCCCAGTTGTACGACAAGCGCTTGGCGCCGGTCGGCCTGACCGGGCCGCAGTTCAGCCTGCTGGCGCAGCTGGAAGGCGACGGTCTGACCATGGTCGAGCTGTCGCGCCTGCTGGTCACCGACCGCACCACCCTGGTCCGCACCCTGCAGCCGCTGCAGCGCGACGGCCTGGTCGCCGCCACGCCCAAGGGCCAGGGGTCGCGCCAGCTGATCCTCACCCTCACCGCCGAGGGACGCGACCGCCTGAAGGCCGCCCTGCCCCTGTGGCGCGAGGCCCAGGACGCCTTCGAGGGCCGCGTCGGCCTGACGGAAGCCGAAAACCTCCGCCGCCAGCTGCTTAAGCTGACCCAGCACATCTGACGCCGCATCCGTACAAGCCGCCGGGCGGCCCCTTGCGCATCATATTGTGCATATGCACTTATGAAGCTCCACTGGAGACACCACCATGCAGATCCAAGGCTCAATCGCCCTCGTCACCGGCGCCAATCGCGGCATCGGCCGCGCCTATGTCCAGGCCTTGCTCGACCGTGGCGCGGCCAAGGTCTACGCCGCCGCCCGGGACGCCGGCTCGATCGCGTTCAATGACCCGCGCATCGTCCCTCTCGCCCTCGACGTATCCGACGCCGCCCAGATCGCCGCCGCCGCCAAGGCCGCGCCGGACGTCACCCTGCTGATCAACAACGCCGGGGTCATCTTCGGCGGCGAGTTGCTGCGCGACGACGTGGTCGACGCCGCCCGCAGGGAGATCGAGGTCAACTACCTGGCGCCGCTGGCCCTCACCCAGGCCTTCGCCCCGGCGCTGAAGGCGGCCAGGGGCGGGCTGGTCAACGTCCTGTCCATGCTGGCCAAGGTGGCGGCGCGCGGGGCCGTGACCTATTCGGCCTCCAAGGCCGCCGGCCTGATGCTCAACACCGCCCTGCGCGCCGAACTGGCCCCGCATGGGGTCGCGGTCGTCGCCGTCCTGCCCGTGCAGGTCGACACCGACATGGGCCGCGGCCTGCCCGAGCCGCGCCTGACGCCGGAGGAAGTCGTATCCGAGACCCTCGACGCCCTGGAGAACGGTGCGGACGAGGTCTATCCCGGTGTCCTGACCAGAAACGCCCTGGCCGGCTTCACCGCCGACCCCAAGGGTTTCCAGGCGGCTCTGCTAGGCGGCGGGAACCACTGACACCTGCCGCCAGTTGCTGACACTCACCGTCAGCAGCCGCGCTGGCGTTCGGGGCGGCGAGAACCTACTTTCACATCATGCCTCCCGCTCCGACTTCCGGCGTCGCCGACGCCTCCGCCGCCTTCGCCCAAGACGTCGCCGCCGAGGTGATGCCGATGCTGTGGACGCCGCACCGCCCCGCGCGGCCGCAGAAGTCCGAGGGCGGCCGCCGTTTCCGCCTGGCGTCGGAGTACCAGCCCGCCGGCGACCAGCCGACCGCGATCCGCGAGCTGACCGCCGGCCTGAAGGAGCGCGAGCACGACCAGGTGCTGCTGGGCGTCACCGGCTCGGGCAAGACCTTCACCATGGCCAAGATCATCGAGGAGACCCAGCGTCCCGCCTTGATCCTGGCGCACAACAAGACCCTGGCCGCCCAGCTCTATTCCGAGTTCAAGAGCTTCTTCCCCGACAACGCGGTCGAGTATTTCGTCTCGTACTACGACTACTACCAGCCCGAGGCCTATGTGCCCCGGACCGACACCTACATCGAGAAGGACAGCTCGATCAACGAGCAGATCGACCGGATGCGCCACTCGGCCACCCGCGCGATCCTGGAGCGTGACGACGTCATCGTCGTGGCCTCGGTCAGCTGCATCTACGGCATCGGCTCGGTCGAGACCTACACCGCCATGACCTTCAGCCTGGAGGTCGGCCAGCAGGTCAACGAAAAGCAGCTCCTCGCCGACCTGGTGGCCCAGCAGTACAAGCGCAACGACGCCGCGTTCGAGCGCGGCAGCTTCCGCAAGCGCGGCGACACGCTGGAGATCTTCCCCGCCCACTACGAAGACCGCGCCTGGCGCGTCTCGTTCTTCGGCGACGAGGTGGAGTCGATCAGCGAGTTCGATCCCCTCACCGGCAAGAAGACCGCCGACCTGCCGGCCGTGAAGATCTACGCCAACAGCCACTACGTCACGCCGCGCCCGACCCTGAAGCAGGCGATCATCTCCATCCGCCAGGAGCTGAAGGAGCGGCTGGAGTGGATGATCGCCAACGGCAAGCTGCTGGAGGCCCAGCGCCTGGAGCAGCGCACCACCTTCGACCTGGAGATGATGGAGACCACCGGCTCCTGCGCCGGGATCGAGAACTACAGCCGCTACCTGACCGGCCGCCACGCCGGCGAGCCGCCGCCCACCTTCTTCGAATACATCCCCGACAACGCGATGCTGTTCATCGACGAGAGCCACGTCACGGTTCCGCAGATCGGCGCCATGTACAAGGGCGACCGCAGCCGCAAGACCACCCTGGCCGAGTACGGCTTCCGCCTGCCCAGCGCCATGGACAACCGCCCCCTCAAGTTCGAGGAGTGGGAGGCCATGCGCCCGCAGACCCTGCACGTCAGCGCCACTCCCGGCCCGTGGGAGATGGAGAAGGCCGGCGGCGTCTTCTCCGAGCAGGTCATCCGCCCCACCGGCCTGATCGACCCGCCGGTCGAGGTGCGCCCCGTCTCCACCGGCGGCTTCAGCCAGGTGGACGACGTCATCGACCAGATCCGCCAGACCAATGCCAAAGGGTATCGCACCCTCTGCACCGTCCTGACCAAGAAGATGGCCGAGGACCTGACCGAGTACATGCACGAGCAGGGCCTGCGCGTGCGCTACATGCACTCCGACATCGACACCTTGGAGCGGATCGAGATCATCCGTGACCTGCGTCTGGGCGCCTATGACGTGCTGGTCGGCATCAACCTGCTGCGCGAGGGCCTCGACATCCCCGAATGCGGCCTGGTCGCCATCCTCGACGCCGACAAGGAAGGCTTCCTGCGCTCGGAGACCTCCCTGATCCAGACCATCGGCCGCGCCGCGCGGAACGTGGACGGCCGGGTCATCCTCTATGCCGACCGCATCACCGGCTCCATGGAACGCGCCATGGCCGAGACCTCGCGCCGCCGCGAGAAGCAGGAGGCCTACAACGCCGAGCACGGCATCACGCCCGAAAGCGTGAAGCGCGACATCAAGGACATCCTCAACAGCCCTTACGAGAAGGATCGCGTCACGGTCCCCGCGGGCCTGGCCGAGGGCGGCGACGCCAAGCCGTTCATGGGCGACAACTTCAAGGCGACCCTGCGCGACCTGGAAGCCAAGATGCGCGAAGCCGCCTCGAACCTCGAATTCGAAACCGCCGCCCGCCTGCGCGACGAGATCAAGCGCCTCAAGCTGATGGACCTCGAGTTCGCGAAGGATCAGCTCGGCTCCAACTGAACGCCCTCGCCCCTCGCGGGAGAGGGGCAGGGGTGAGGCGCCCGCCAAACAAAGCCCGCCCCAATAAAATCCCCCCACCCTGTCGGCTTCCCCCCACCCCATCCGTCGTTCCATCATCGAACACCCCAGCGACGGAGAAGGACAATGCGCGTGATGGTGCTGGTGAAAGCCACCGGCGATAGCGAGACGGATTTCGTCCGCACGCCGCAAACCGACGCGATGATGCAGGCCATGGGCCGCTTCAACGACGAACCTCAGGCCGCCGGGGTCCTGGTCATGGCCGACGGCCTCAAGCCCACGTCTCACGGCAAGCGCATCGCCTTCGACGGCGCCGCCCGCACGGTGATCGACGGCCCCTTCACCCCGGCCCGCGACCAGGTCGCCGGCTTCTGGCTATGGGACGTCAAGGACCTGGACGAAGCCGTCGCCTGGGTGAAACGCTGTCCCAACCCAATGCCCGGCCCGAGCGAGATCGAAATCCGGCCGTCCTACGAGCCGGGCGACCTAGCCTGAAGATCCTTCTCCTTAGGGGGAGGCGGGCCGGCGCGGCCGCTTGCCCGCAATCGCCCGCCCCTCAGCAACCCGCCTCAGCCACGCGCCTGATCGTGCGCCGCGCCCCGGGATTTTGTCCTGAACGCCGCCTAGGCGAGCGGCGGGGGGCTGAATAGCGTCGGGCGGTGGATCAACGGCGGGGGCCGGCGGCTTGATGAAGATGGTTCTGTACGCAGCCGCCTGGACCTGGGCGGCCTGGGTGACGGTGATGCTCTACGCCTGCGCCTCGCGCCTGCATCAGCTGCTGCGCGTCATGAAGCGGGAGCGGGATTAGCCCCTTCACGCGGGGAAGCGGGGAGCGCTCGATCACTACCCTTGCACGAAAGTTGTGCAAGCTTCGCTATACGATTGATATTCTTTCACATAACATCGGTCTCATCCTGAATTCAGCTGGGGGGCTGAGCGTCATGGAGATCGTGTTGTTCGTGCTCGCCTGGGCGTGGATGGCCTGGGTTTCATTGGTGCTTTACGGGTGCGCGTCGCGGACGCATCAGATGCTTGAGCTGCTCAAGCGGCTCAACCTTGTTTCGCCGCCATCATCACCGCCTCCACCACCGGCGCCATAATCGCGGGCGCCCGGCGACCGGCCTTACTGGCCGTCGGCGTCCACGATGATCATCACCGGCTTGCCGCGCGACAGCGGATCCCACCCCGCCGCGATAGCCGAGGCGATGGCGGTGGTCACCAGGCGCACGGGGATCGATTCCGGCTTCAGCACCGGCGCGCCCAGGCGCGGGCGCGGACCGGGCGGGAACTCCAGCACCACCTCGCGCTGCCCCTCGGCGTCGCGCGCGGCCAGGGCCATGCCGGTCATGGCGTTGTCGTCCCGCGACCAGGCCGGCCGGCGTTGCAGCCACCAGACATAGGTGCGGCCGTCGATCTCGACCTTGAACTCGGGAACTTGCTTGCTGCGCGCCATGCGGTCTGGTTAGCGCGCCTCATGCCCGCAAGCCACCCTTAGACCGCCTCCGCACCTTCCGGCAGAGTGAAGGCGAAAACCGCGCCGCGGCCGGCAGGCTTGTTGCGCGCCCAGATGCGCCCGCCGTGGGCCTCGATGATCGACTTGCAGATCGACAGGCCCATGCCCATGCCGGTCGCCTTGGTGGTGAAGAAGGCGTTGAACAGCTGGTCGGCCTTGCCATCTTCGACGCCGGGGCCGGCGTCCTCGACCTCCACCCGCACGCCGGCGGCCTCCGCGTCCGGGCGCGTGCGCACGGTCAGGCGGCGGCCGACCTCCTGACAGGCCTCGCAGGCGGCCATGGCCTGGATAGCGTTGACCAGCAGGTTCATCACCACCTGCTGCACCTGCACCGGATCGGCCTTCACCGGGGGCAGGCCGGCGGCCAGGTCGAGGATCAGCTTGACGTCGTGGGTCTCCACCTCGCGCTGGACCAGCAGGCTGGCGTCCCCGACCAGGGCGTTCGGGTCGTGCAGGGCCGGGTCCGGCGCGGTCTTGGTCGACATGGCGCGGATGCGGGCGATGATGCCGCTGGCCCGCTGGCCGTCGGCGATCATGCGGTTGATGGCGGCCCGAGCCTCGTCGAGGTCCGGCTGGGCCCGGTTCAGCCAGCGCAAGGACGCCTCCCCGTTGGTGACGATGGCGGCCAGGGGCTGGTTCACCTCGTGGGCGATGGAGGCGGTCAGCTCCCCCAAGGTCGAGACCCGCGCCGCGTGGGCCAGGTCCGCCTGCACGCGCGCCAGCTCGTCCTGCGCCCGCTTGGTGTCGGTCAGGTCCACCAGGCCGATCAGCAGGATGCCGCGCTCCACCGAGTCGCGGGGGAAGCTGGCGGTGAACAGCACGTCCATCTCGCCGCCATCCAGCCGGCGCAGGCGGGTGACCGCCTCGAAATTGGGTTTGCCGCTGATGGCGGCGACGACGCTTTCGGCGAAGACGTTCTCGCTGGCCACCGGCCAGAACCGGTCTACGGGGCCCATAAGCACTTCGCGCGGCGCGCCAAATTGAGCGATCGACTTATCGTTCACGTCCAGCACGAGGCTGGCTTTCATGAGCTCCCGCACCACCCCAGGATGCTCGACAAAGTGGCGCTGAAGATCGCCGACACCTTGCTTGCGCAGCCCGTAGATGATCCGGCCGGCGCCGCTGAAATCCATCTCCCAAAAGGCCACGGTCATGGCCGCGAACATATTTCGGTAGCGGTATTCGCTCGCCTTCAATCGTTCGACCGCATCGGCCGCGTCGTCGTGCATTCCGTCCCCGCCGGCTTTTGGGGCGGCAAGTGTCTGCATGGCGCCCTCTGCGACTTGTAAGATAGCGCTCGAAGTCGACATTCCGCCACGGCTTCTAAACCTCCGTATGATTTCGCGAGGCGCGAGAAACAGGCATCTGTGGCCACGACGAAGGCGCGTCGCCTCCGCCGTGGACGTTTCAAGGATGAGTTTTTGACCACGGGTTTGATTATCTCGGTCGTCGACGACGACGAGTCGGTCCGCGTCTCCACCGAAGGCCTGCTGCGCTCGCTCGGCTACGCCGCGCGCGGCTTCGCCTCGGCCGAGGCGTTCCTGGAGTCGGACGCCGCCGCCGGGAGCGCCTGCATCGTCTCGGACGTCCATATGCCCGGCCTGAGCGGGGTGGACCTGAAGTCGGCCCTGTCGGCGCGCGGGATCGCCACGCCGGTGA
The DNA here is from genome assembly GCF_041021955.1 of Caulobacter sp. 73W. GTDB lineage: Bacteria > Pseudomonadota > Alphaproteobacteria > Caulobacterales > Caulobacteraceae > Caulobacter. Next base: position 2,988,214 of record NZ_CP158375.1, on the reverse strand, counting down.
TCCTGATGACCGCCTTCCCCAACGAGGCCACGCGCCAGAAAGCGAACGCCCTGGGCGTTGTCTGCTTCCTGCACAAGCCTTTCCAGGCTCAGGCGCTCATCGATTGCATTGAAACGGCCTTAGCCGTCTGAGAAGGGGCCGCCTGAAACGAGAAGCGCCCGCGAGATGGGGGAAAGTCTCGCGGGCGCCGGGCTCTCTCATGACGGCGGGTCCGGCAGGCTGGGGGAGGGGACATCCACCGGGCTGCGCCGTCCTGATTAAGATGGTGGACGGATCGGGCGGTGCAAGGGCGCGATCAAGGTCTCTTTGAGGCGCTTTGTGTGGCCATTGAAACACAGGGTTATGCGAAACGGTAGCAATCGCTCCAGCGCCGCTTGCGCCCGAGTCTCAACACCGCGACTGTCCCCCTCCAGCAGCCGGTGTCGGGGGACGCCTGGCGCTGATCAAGAAAGAAACGCTCCCGGTCTTCGCCGGGGGCGTTTCGTCTTTCCAGGGCTCAGCAATCTCTTGCTAGCCAAGGGATTCGGTCAGCCAAGGAAACTGACCTTGGCCCCCTTCTCCACCGCCGCCGCCAGCGCCTTGGCGTCCCAGTTGGTCAGGCGCACGCAGCCGTTGCTGGCCACCTTGCCCACCTTGGCCGGCTCCGGCGTGCCGTGAATGCCGTAGGTGTCCTTGGTCAGGTCGATCCAGGCCGCGCCCACGGGGTTATTTGGCCCGGCGGCGATGGTCAGCTTGCCCGCCTCCCGCGCCTTCTTCGAGCCGAAGTTCAGCCGGCTGGCGTCGAAGGTGTAGGTCGGCTCGGGCGCCACGGTGCGCACCGCCCAATCGCCGTCCGGCGCAGGACGGTCGTTGGAGCCGATGGTGGCCGGATAGACCGCCACCAGCTTGCCGCCGCCGTCAAAGGCGCGGACCTGGCGGGCGGCCTTGTCGACCTCGATCTTCTGCACGCGCGGCAGCTCGGCGGTCGACACCGCCGCCACCACGATCTTCGTCCCCGGCTTGCTGAAGTCCGCGCCGGGGTTCAGCGCCTGCAGCAGCCCCTCGCCCATGTGGAACTTCTCGGCCAGGGCCTCCAGCGGCGAGGTGTAGCCGAGGGTCTCCATCTTGGCCTGCTCGGTCAGGTCGACGGGGATCTTCTCCACGAACGGACCGGCCACGTCGGCTTCGGTGATCTCATAGGACGTGACCGCCGAGCCGGTGTCACGCACCAGGGCGGCCCAGGTGTCGGCGTCCAGCTGGCCGCTGGCGTTCAGGTTGTTGGCCTTCTGAAAGGCGGCGATCGCCTTACTGACGTTGTCGCCGCCCTGGCCGTCCACCACGCCGGGCGAGAACCGGGCGCGGTCCAGCAGCACCTGGGCGCGGACCAGCATGTCGCGCTTGGCGATCGGATCGCTCTGCGCGGCGGCGAACTCGGCCACGTTCACCGCCTTGCCCTGCTCGGCCAGGTCGTCGGGGGCGACGATGGGGCCGGCGGCGGGGGCCGGCGCGGCAGACGGGGTCACGGCCGGCGGCAGCTGGCCACTGGCCATTTCGGTTGGAGCGTCGCTTTGGCTCTCTCGTGCGTTAGGGTCCGAACAGGCGGCCAACGCGAGGGCGCAAACGCCCGCCATCAGGATTTTGCGACCCAACACCATGCCAACTCCTCTGCCGAAACTGAGCAAGAAAAAGTCGCGGATTCAGCGATGGTTCCTCCCCGTGGCGGTCGGGGGGCTCATCGGCGTCGGCCTGGTGGTGGCCAGGAACCTGCCCCCCGCTTCGAGCGCGCCGTCAACGGCGTCGGAACCGCAAGGCGCCATCGGCGGGCCGGCCGCCCCCTCGCCCGCCCCGGCCTCCGCCGGCCCCGTGCTCTCCGCCTCGCCGAACCCCAACGGCTGCCGCAACCCGGCCTTCGAGGCGGCGGCCCGCGACAACGCCCGCACCCTGACCACCCTGGCCTGGTCGCCCTTCGGCCGGGCCGAGACCGGCTGGGCCATCTACGAGACCCTGACCGCGCACGAGATCGGCACCGACTGCCCCGCCGTCTCCCCCGGCTTCGCCGCCGCCCTGGCCCAGTGGCAGAAACGCCACCGCCTGGCCGGCGACGGCCGCTTCACCACCGCCAGCTTCGATACGTTGAAGGCGCAGATGCACGCGCGCCGCCCCTATGTCGGCGTCCGCGCCCGAGGCGTCTGCCCCAACCCGCCCTCGGCCGCGCAACTGGCCGACGCCACCAAGGACGAGGGCTATGGCGGCAAGGCGATTCAGTTGCGCACCGCCGCCATGGCCGCCTATCGCCAGATGGTCGCCGAGGCCCGGCGCGACGGCGGAGTGGCCGCCGATCCCCGCCACCTGCAGATCTTCAGCGGCTATCGCAGCCCCGAATACGACGCCGCCCGCTGCGCCCGCGACAACAACTGCGACGGGGTGGTGCGGGCGACCTGCTCGCCCCACCGCACGGGTCTGGCCATGGACCTCTATGTGGGTGGCGTGCGGCCGGACTCGACCGAGGACGCCAACCGCCTGATCCAGTCGCGCAACCCCGCCTATCGCTGGCTGGTCGCCAATGCGGAGCGCTTCGGCTTCCGCAACTACCCGTTCGAGCCCTGGCATTGGGAATATGTGCAAGAAGCGCCGTAGCAACCTTGCTTGGATTTAAGCGGACTCACCGCAGGCTCACGGCTAGGAGCTTGACCATGATCCGCGCCCTCGCCGCCGCCCTCCTCCTGTCCGCCGCCGCGCCCGCCGCTCTAGCGGCCTGCCTGATGACGCCGGAGGACGCCAACTTCGCCAACCGCGCCATCGGCGCCTGGAGCACCACGGCCCGCCAGGACCTGGCCCTGTCGGCGGGCGAGCGGCCGACTATCGTGCTGTTCGACCAGACCTGCGCCTACACCGCCGGGCCGGCCGGCCCCGTCTCGTGGAACGGCGTCGCCCACGGCGGCCAGGTGAAGCTGCCGGACGGCCAGGCCATCCCCGCCCGCGTCGCCTCCTTCGCCGCGCCGTTCGACGAGAACCGCAAGGCGTTCTTCGTCATGGCCCTGCCCTCGATCTGGCAGGGCGCCGGGGTGGACAGCGCGCTAGGGCTGGAGGGCCTGATGCAGGGCGTGCTCATCCACGAGATGACCCACACCCGGCAGTTCTATTATGTCAGCCCGCGCCTGGCCGAACTGACCGCGCAATACGGCCTGCCGGACGACCTGTCCGACGACAGTCTGCAGGCCGCCTTCGCCAAGGACGAGGCCTATGTGGCCGCCTATGAGGACGAACTGGGCGCCCTGTTCCAGGCCCTGAACGCCCGCAATGAGACCCAGGCACGCGCCTATGCCCGCCAGGCCCTGGCCAAGATGCGCGCCCGCCGCGCCCAGTTCTTCGTCGGCGACAACGCCAAGTGGGCGCCGCTGGACGACCTGTTCCTGACGATGGAAGGCCTCGGCCAATGGGCCGCCTTCGCCTGGACCACCCGCGGCCGCGGCGTCGACACCGGCACGGCGGTGCGCGAACTGCGCCGAGGCGGCCGCTTCTGGAGCCAGGACGAAGGGCTGGTGCTGTTCCTGCTGATCGACCGTCTGGTCCCGGACTGGCAGTCCCGGGCGTTCGACCCGGTGAAGCCGGCGCTGGCGGAGGAGCTGCTGGGGTTGGCGGCTGAGGGGTAGAGTGGAATGTTCGTTTCTCCCCCCTGTAGCGAAGCGTACGGGGGATGTGGATCGGCGCGCAGCGACGGGACGGACGGGGCGTCCACCGTGCCCCGAGCTCAGTCTGCCACCTCCACTGCTTCGCGGTCCCCCTCCCCGTTACACGGGGGAGGAGAAGCGGCTCAGAGCCCCAAAAGGGCGAGGGGATAGAGCTAGACCCCGCCCCGTTGGCGCCGCATCCTCCGCCCCAAACAAGTGTTCGAACGGGAGGATTGCGTATGTTGAAGCCGCTTGCCGCCGCGCTGCTGTTCGCCTCGGGCCTGGCCGTGTCCGCGCCGGCCGTCGCCGCGCCCAACGACTACGCCAAGGACGAGAACTGGCTGTGCCGCCCCGGTCGCGCCGACGCCTGCGCGGTGGATCAGTCGAGCACCATCGTTGCTGCGAACGGCGGCCTGACGCGCGAGGCGTTCAAGGCCCATCCCAAGGCGGCGATCGACTGCTTCTACGTCTATCCCACGGTCTCCACCGATCCCGGCGGCAACAGCGACATGAGCATCGACCACGCCGAGCGGCGGGTGGTGGAGCAGCAGTTCGCCCGCTTCGCCTCGGTGTGCCGGACCTTTTCGCCCATGTACCGCCAGATCACCCTGGCGGGCCTGCGGTCCAACATGGTGGGCAAGCCGATCCCGATGGATCCGCAGCTCGGCTACAACGACGTGCGCGACGCCTGGGCCGACTATCTGAAGCGCGACAACGGCGGGCGCGGCGTGGTCCTGATCGGCCACAGCCAGGGCGCGCGGGTGCTGCAGAACCTGCTCAAGGACGAGGCCGCCATGGCGCCGGCCAAGGGGCGGATCGTCTCGGCCCTGATCCTGGGCATGAACACGCCGGTCGGGCCGGACAAGAGCTATGCCGGCATGGCGTCGTGCAAGGCCGCGTCGCAGACCGGCTGCTACATCTCTTACGTCTCGTTCCGAGAGGTCGCCCCGCCGCCGGCCGTCAGCCGCTTCGGCCGCGCGGTCGAGCCCGGCATGACCGCCGCCTGCGTGAACCCGGCGGCCCTGGGCGGCGGCTCGGCGCCGCTGCACGCCTATCTGACCAACGGCTCGACCACCGCGCCCAATGTCTGGGTGAAGCCGGAGAAGACGATCGACACCCCGTTCGTCAACGTGCCCGGCCTGCTGACCGGGACCTGCGTGGAGAAGGACGGGGCCTCCTACCTGTCCATCCGCGTCAACGCCGATCCGGCCGATCCGCGCACCGACGTGCTGACCGGCGACGTGGTGGTCGACGGCAAGACGCTGGACGACTGGGGCCTGCATCTCATCGACGTGAACCTGACCATGGGCGATCTGGTCCGCGTGGTCGGCGAGCAGTCGAAGGCCTGGAGCAAGCGCTAGAACCGGGCCCTGAAACGACAAGGGCCGCGCCAGTCTCCCGGCGCGGCCCAAGTTCGATCAAGGCTGGTCGGCTCAGCCGCCGCTGATCTTCTTGCCGGCGAAGATGCCCAGGGCCAGGAAGATCAGGAAGCCGACGACGAACAGGAAGAACAGGATCTTGGCGATGCCGGCCGCCGCGCCCGCGACGCCGCCGAAACCAAGAGCGCCGGCGATCAGCGCGATCACGGCGAAAATCAGAGCCCACTTCAACATTGAACCACTCCCTTGTGGATAAGCTTCGATGTGGAAAACGGAGCCTTCGCCTTATTTGTTCCAGCCTTCTGACAGAGTATGACCGTCTTCATGGCCGGAAAGCCCGAAAGCCCCGTCGAACCCTTCAAGCGCGCCCTGGCGCACGCCGCCCGTTCGCTCGCCGAGACGCCCGACCTTGAGGTGGTGTTCTCCGGCGACGGCCCGCACCTGTCGGGCAACCGCGCCGTGCTCCCCCACCCGCCCCGCGATCTGTCGCCCAGGGACGCCGCGCGCATCCGCGGTCTGGCCGACCAGATGGCTCTGCGCCTGGCGCACCACGACGCCGCCGCGCACATGCGCAACCGCCCGATCTCGCCCGACGCCATGGCCGCCTTCGAGTCGGTGGAGCAGGCTCGGATCGAGGCCATCGGCGCCAATGCCCTGGGCGGCGTGCGCGCCAACCTGACCGCCGCCCTGGAAGACAAGATCGAGCGCCAGGGCCTGACGCGGATGGACCGCACCGTCGCGCCCATGGCCGACATCCTGGGCCTGATCGTGCGCGAGCGCCTGACCGGCGACGCCCCGCCGGACGGCAGCAAGACCCTGGTCGACCTGTTCCGCGCCGAGGTGGAGGAGAAGGCCGGCCCCGCCCTGGACCGCCTGACCGGCTCGATCGCCGACCAGGCCGCCTTCGCCAAGATCACCCGCGAGATCCTGCGCGACCTTGGCCTGGACGAGAGCGAGGCCGACGCCACCGAAGCCTCCGACGATGACGAGGGCGACGAGAACGAAGGCCCCACCGAGGGCGAGGACGAGAACGACGACGACGGCGAGGGCCAGCAGCCCGAAGGCACCGCCCAGCAGGAGACCGAAGCCTCCGACCAGGACGCCGAGGCCGGCGACGAGCAGTCGGTGCAGGTCGAGGACGACGGCGACGCAGAGGCCACCGACGAGGCGCCGGAGATGGGCGACGGCGCCAAGCCCGCCCGCCCCGACATCCGCGACAACGGTCAGGTCGAGCCGCCCTACAAGATCTTCACCGCCGCCAATGACGAGATCGTCGGCGCCGAGGACCTGTGCGACGGCGAGGAGCTGACCCGCCTGCGCGCCTACCTGGACCAGCAGCTGTCCAGCCTGTCCTCGGTCGTCTCGCGCCTGGCCAACAAGCTGCAGCGCCGCCTGCTGGCCCAGCAGAACCGCGCCTGGACCTTCGATCTCGAGGAAGGGATGCTCGACGTCGCGCGCCTGACCCGCGTGATCATCGACCCCACCGCGCCGCTGTCCTTCAAGCAGGAGGAGGACGTCGAGTTCCGCGACACCGTCGTCACCATCCTGATCGACAATTCCGGCTCCATGCGCGGCCGCCCGATCATGGTCGCCGCCGTCTGCGCCGACATCCTGGCCCGCACCTTGGAGCGCTGCGGCGTGAAGACCGAGATCCTCGGCTTCACCACCAAGGCCTGGAAGGGCGGAGCCAGCCGGGACGAGTGGATCAAGGCCGGCAAGCCGCCCGCCCCCGGCCGCCTGAACGACCTGCGCCACATCGTCTACAAGGCCGCCGACGCGCCGTGGCGCCGCGCCCGCCGCAACCTCGGCCTGATGATGCGCGAGGGGCTGTTGAAGGAGAACATCGACGGCGAGGCCCTGATGTGGGCGCACCAGCGCCTGATCGGCCGGCCCGAGCAGCGCCGCATCCTGATGGTCATCTCCGACGGCGCGCCGGTGGACGATTCCACCCTGTCGGTGAACTCCGGCCACTATCTGGAGCGCCACCTGCGCCAGGTGATCGGCGAGATCGAGAACAAGAGCCCGGTCGAGCTGCTGGCCATCGGCATCGGGCACGATGTGACGCGCTACTACCGCCGCGCCGTGACCATCGTCGATGTCGAGCAACTGGGCGGCGTGCTGGTCGAACAGCTGGCCGCCCTGTTCGAGGAAGAGCCCAAGACCGCCGGTCGGGCCAAGGGTCTGTTGCCGCCGCCGCCCGTTGTTCAGGGCGCGGCGCTCAAGTCGCGTCGCGTTGGAGCGCCAGCATGAACCGTCTAGCCCGCCTGGCCGCCGCCACCGCCCTGTGTGGACTGATGCTGGCGAGCTGCGTGCCCCCCGAGGCGCCGCCGGTTCTGCCCGTCGCCCCCGTCCCGGCCGGCCCGGAGATCACCGTCCAGACCGAGGCCGTTCCGCTCAATCCGAACGATGCGGCCCAGACCAAGATCGGCAACTTCACCTATGCCGGCGGCATCGCCATCACCTCCAGCACGTCGACCCGCCTGCACGGGCTGTCGACCCTGACAGTGCTGGGCGACCACCGGATCGTCTCTGCCAGCGACGACGGCGACGTCTTCGAGGCCCGTCTGGTGCTGGACGAACAGGACCGCCTGGTCGGCCTCAAGGACGCCAAGATCGAGCCCCTGCTGGGCCTCGACGGCAAACCGCTGTCGGGCAAGGAGTGGGCCGACGCCGAGGGCATGACCTTCCTGCCCAATGGCGACCGCCTGGTCAGCTTCGAGCGCAACCACCGCATCTGGCGCTATCCGGCCGGCGGCGGCGCGCCGGTCGTCGCCCCCTCCCCTAAGACCATCTTCCCTGAGAACGAGGGGATGGAGGCCCTGGCCTACTATCCCGCCGCCGGGGCGGACGCCTACATCGTGGGCGGCGAGGAAGGCGAGGTTTGGATCTGCAAGCTGTCGGCGGCATGCGAGTCGGCGCCGCCCCAGATGGGCCCCGACATCACCTATGGCCTGGTGTCGTTCAGCGCCTTCAACGGCCCGGCCATCGCCATGATGCACCGCGCCTTCGACCCCATTCAGGGCAACCGCATCCAGGTCAGCATCGTCAACGACCCGCTGACCAAGCGCCGCTTCCCCCTGGTGGCCGACCGCTTCACGCTTCAGGCGCCCCTGACCCGAGACAACTTCGAGGGCCTGGCCGTCAGCAGCAACCGCGCGGGCGGGGTTCGGCTTTATCTGATGTCGGACGACAACTTCTCCGCCAGGCAGCGCACCTTGCTGATGGCGTTCGACTGGAGTCCCCCGCCGCCGCAACCGATCGCGCCCAAGCCGGCCCCCAAAAGGCGCGCGCCGCCTCGCCGATGATCAAGAATGCAGCGAAGACACATAACGCTGCTTAAGCATGTTGCACCGCGCGAAAGCCATGGTGCGCCGCACTATTTGACTTGAAGCTTTTTGGGCTTCGACGTACAAAAACCGTCATCGACGGAATAACAAATCAGAACGTCGGCTTTGGGGAAAACGTGCCGGGAGGCGGTTGTCATCAACCTCCTCTTGGAGTCTTCAAAATGCGTAAGCTCAACACTCTGGCCCTCGTTGTGTCTCTTGGGGCCGCCTTCGTCGCTGGCAATGCCGGCGCCGCCGAACTCCGCGTCTCCCTGGTCGGCAAGTCCGCCAAGGAAGCCCACGCCGAGATCCTGAAAGCCGCCAGCACGGTCTGCTGGCAGGACGTCCGCAGCGAATCCCTGGCCGTTTACCTGTACCCGGCCTGCGTTCGCGCCAGCGTCAAGGACGCCGTCTCCAAGGTGAACAACCCGGAACTGGCCGCCTTCACCAAGACTGCTTCCGTGAACTACTACGCCCTGCAGCGCTAAGCGCACCGCAAGGCGAACGACAAGAGGCCCGCGAGCCCCGCTCGCGGGCCTTTTTCTATGCTCTTTGAGGAAATCTGCGGGCGGCGCCCACGAAACTGCGTACGCCGAACAGGGCTTGCCGAGGCATAGAGGCGCCCAGCCGCCTCACCGCGGCCTGGGGGCGTATTTCCCAGGGGCCACGGCCCCCAAGCGGGGTCCGCAAGAACCCGTCCAGCCGTGGCCCATCAAGCGAATGACAAAAAATGCGAAGAGGCCCGCGGATCGCTCCGCGGGCCTCTTGCGTAATCGGCTGGCGAGTAGGTCGCTTAGGCGGCTTGCGCCGCGACCTTGGCCTTCACCTGGCGCTTGATCTTCAGAGCGCGCGGCGACAGCACTTCGTCCTTGGAGCCCAGCAGGAAGACGTCCAGGCCACCCTTGTAGTCCAGGGTGCGCAGGGCGGCGTTGCTGATGCGCAGCTTGAAGCTCTGGCCCAGGGCGTCCGACTGCAGGGTCGCGGGGGACAGGGCCGGCAGGAAGCGGCGCTTGGTCTTGATGTTGGAGTGGCTCACGTTGTGGCCAACGATCGGGCCCTTACCGGTGAGTTCGCAACGACGCGACATGACGGACAACCTTGCTTGGGCGAAGCGGACTTCGCAAAAGAATATCGGGCACGCCAAGGACTCTCTCGGCGCGAGAGGGGGCGATATAGGCGACGGCGACGTTGAGAGTCAAGCCGGACCCTGGATGATCGCGCCTTTCAAGCGCGGTTCATCGCGGCTCCTATATGTAAGGCGTCATGATGAAGCCCAAAGACGCCATCCGCCCAATCGCCATCGCCGTCAGCGCCGTCGCCCTGGCGGTTCTGGGCGTCGCCACCGTGGCTCCCGCCGTGTTCGCGCAGGAGAAGGCCCCGGAGACGATTCTGCCGGGCCACTGGCAGTACAGCTACAAGATCGGCGGCATCCTGCCCGTGGGCAAGGAGATGAAGTGCCTGACCGCCAAGGACGTGGCCCAGTTCTCGGACGGCATCTGCACGCGCCGCTTCAAGTGCGTCTATGAGCGCAAGGTGGTCGGCGACGGCCGGATCGACCTCAAGGGCGTCTGGTACGACAAGAAGAACCGCCCCGCCCCGGTGAAGGGCAAGGGGACCTACACGCCCGATAGCTTCAAGATCGACGTCAACGTCACCACCATCCACGGCCTGCCGCTGGCGGGGGTGATGGAGGCCAAGCGCGTGGCCGCCGCCTGCCCGGCTGCCGCTGAATGATCCAAGCTTTGCCGGAAACCATTTGTGGTTAACGGCGCTATGGCTACAATATCTCGTAGGGAACAAATCCCGAATCGGCGGACGTCGCTGATTCGGTCATGATTTGTTTCGCTCGTGTTCGGCTACGGCCGCGCTTGTGTTAACGCCCCCGCCTTCAGTCACGATCCGAATGCCGAGGCTGCGGCAGGTTCGCCGCGTCGCTGGCCGGGAAGCTCTCTTCCAGCGCCTCGTCCAGCTCGTCCTCGGTGTAGGAAACCGGCGGGATTCGCGGCGGCGGCTCGTTGGACAGGGTGGTGTCGATGTCGGCGCCGTTGCGCAAGGTCAGGGTCACCGGCGTGCGCTCTGCGATGTCGGCGAGGCGGGCGCGCTGTTCGTCGCTCAGGTCGCCTTCCAGGTGCAAAACCCGCTCGATCTTGCTGCGGTCGCCGTCCTTGTAGTGATGCAGGTCCACATGCGCCGCCACCAGCGGCCAGCCCTTGCGGTCGGCGTACATCTTCAGGGTGATCACCGTGCAGGAGCCGAGGCTGGCCAACAGCAGATCGTACGGCGCCGGCCCCACGTCCTGCCCGCCCAGGGCCGGCGGCTCGTCGCTGACCAGGGCGTGGCGGCCCGTGGTGATGGCGGTGGCGTAGGCCTGGTCCGAAATGCTGGCTTTTGCGCGGGCCATGGCGGCCTCCCTGTGGCGGTGATCGACAGCTTAGATGGAGCCTGCCGTCGTCCAAGGCTATATGCGCCCCATGACGATATCGGACTTGAAGAATGGCGACGCCGCGCTCGGCGTCTATGGCGTTCCCCAGCACGGTGTGATCGACCCGCCGCGCGGCGTGCAGTTCTCGCCCCTGGCGCTGGATTCGCAAGGGATCGAGTTCCAGCCGGACGGCAGCCTGGACGCCATGGCCGTGGTCGCCCCGCCTGGCGTGCTGGAGCGCCGCTATGTCCTGGCCCAGGCCCTGCGCGCCCTCAAGGTCGGCGGCCGGCTGACCGCCCTGGCGCCTAAGGACAAGGGCGGCTCGCGCCTTCGCAAGGAGCTGGAGGCGTTCGGCTGCGTGGTCGCCGAGGACGCCCGCCGCCACCACCGGATCTGCATGACCGACCGCCCGGCCGATCCTGTGGGCCTGGATGAAGCCATCGCCGCCGGCGCGCCCCAAGTGGCGCCGCGCCTGTCGATGTGGTCGCAGCCCGGCGTGTTCAGCTGGGACCGTCCGGACCCGGGCAGCGTCCTTTTGCTGAAGCACCTGCCCAAGCTGTCGGGCGCGGGGCTCGACGCTGGCTGCGGCGTCGGCCTGCTGGCCAAGGCCGTGCTGGCCGAGCCGAAGGTGACCAGGCTGACCCTTCTCGACATCGACCGCCGGGCGACCGACGCGGCCCGCCGCAATATCGAGGATGCGCGCGCCGACATCCTTCAGGCCGACATCCGCGATCCGGACCTTGCGTTGGCCGACCTGGACTTCGTGGTCATGAACCCGCCGTTCCACGATGGCGGGCATGAGGACAAGCGCCTGGGCCAGGCCTTCGTCCAGCGCGCGGCGGACCTGCTGAAGAAGGGCGGGACCCTTTGGCTGACCGCCAACCGCCACCTGCCCTATGAGGCCGCGCTGAACGAGCGCTTCGCCAAGGTCGAGCTGCGGGCCGAGGAAGCCGGCTTCAAGATCTACGAGGCGCGCAAGTGACGGGGAAGGCGCTGATGGCGCGGCTGGACCGCGTGCTGTCCAACATGGCCTACGGCTCGCGCCGCGAGGTCCAGGCCATGGTCGCCGCCGGCCAGGTGATCCTGGACGGCAAGGCCCTGAAGGACGCCGGCCAGCGCATCGCCGTCACCGCCGACCTGCCCGCGCGCATGACCATCCGCGGCAAGCCCGTGGACCCGCCCGCGCCGTTGGCCCTGATGATGCACAAGCCCCTGGGCGTGGTGTGCTCGCACAAGGAAGAAGGCACGCGGATCTACGACCTGCTGCCCCGCCGCTGGACCTTGCGTGATCCGGCCATCTCTACCGTGGGGCGGCTGGACAAGGACACCTCGGGCCTGATCCTGCTGACCGACGACGGGCCGCTGCTGCACCGGATCATCTCGCCCAAGCACCATGTGCCCAAGCGCTATCGCGTCACCCTGGACCGCCCGTTGAGGGGTGACGAAGGGGCGACCTTCGCGGCCGGGACGCTGATGCTGGAGAGCGAGGACAAGCCCCTGCTGCCCGCGCAGCTGGAGGTGCTGTCCTCCACCGAGGCGCTGCTGACCATCCATGAGGGCCGCTACCACCAGGTGCGCCGCATGTTCGCCGCCGTGGGCAACCACGTGACCGCCCTGCACCGCGACCAGGTCGGCGCCCTGGCCCTGCCGGACGACCTGGAGCCCGGCCAGTGGCGCGTGCTGACCGCCGAAGACGAGGCGGCGATCTTCGCCGCCTGACGCAATCGCGCGTGACATAAAGGCTTCGCTTGCTTCGCCCTGCGCGCCGCCCCACTTTCCGCCCATGAGCGACCGTCCCTCTGGACAGGCGCCGGCGCGCCTCGTGGCCGTGCTCGGCCCGACCAACACCGGCAAGACCCACCTCGCCGTCGAACGCATGGTCGGCCACGCCAGCGGCATGATCGGCCTGCCGCTGCGGCTGCTGGCGCGGGAGATCTATGACCGGGTGGTCAAGCTGCGCGGCAAGGCCAGCGTCGCCCTGATCACCGGCGAGGAGAAGATCGTCCCGCCGCGCGCCGCCTACTTCATCTGCACGGTGGAGGCCATGCCGCTGGGCCGCGAGGTCGAGTTCATGGCGGTGGACGAGATCCAGCTGTGCGCCGATCCCGAGCGCGGCCACATCTTCACCCACCGCCTCCTGCACGCCCGGGGCAAGTTCGAGACCATGCTGATGGGCGCCGGGACCATGGCGCCGCTGATCCGCCGCCTGCTGCCGGACGCCGAGATCGTCACCCGCGAGCGGCTGTCGACCCTGTCCTATGCCGGCTCCAAGAAGCTGACCCGCCTGCCCCGGCGCTCGGCCATCGTCGCCTTCAGCGCCGACCAGGTCTACGCCATCGCCGAGCTGATCCGCCGCCAGCGCGGCGGGGCGGCCGTGGTCATGGGGTCCTTGAGCCCCCGCACCCGCAACGCCCAGGTCGCCCTCTACCAGTCGGGCGAGGTCGACTTCTTGGTGGCCACCGACGCCATCGGCATGGGCCTGAACATGGACGTCGACCACGTGGCCTTCGCCGGCCAGCGCAAGTTCGACGGCAAGCGGACCCGCTATCTGTATCCGCAGGAAGTGGCCCAGATCGCCGGGCGCGCGGGGCGCTTCCGCACCGACGGCACCTTCGGGGTGACGGGCGACTGCGCCGAGTTCGACGAGGACATCGTCGAGGCGGTGGAGCATCACCGCTTCGATCCGATCACCGACGCCGAATGGCGCAATCCGGCGCTGGACTTCGACTCCCTGCCCGACCTGCTGCGCTCGCTTGCCGAGGGGCCCAAGCGCGAGGGCCTGACCCTGACCGAGCCGGGGCTGGACGAGCGCATGATGCGCCGCCTGGCCGAGGACGAGGAGGTCGTCAAACGCTGCAAGGACCGCTCCGTCCTGCTGCGGCTGTGGGAGACCTGCCAGACCCCGGACTTCCGCAAGACCACGGACGACGACCACCGCCAACTGGTCAAGGGCCTGTTCGACGACCTGACCACGGGCGGCCGCCGCATTCCCAAGGACTGGATGGCCGGGCAGTACAAGGCGCTGGACCGGCTGGAGGGCGAGATCGACACCCTCGCCACGCGTCTGGCCAGCATCCGCACCCTGGCCTACATCGCCAATCGCCCGGACTGGCTGCATGAGCCCAAGCATTGGCAGGAGATGACCCGCGCCCTCGAGGACCGGGTCAGCGACACCCTGCACGAGAAGCTGATGGCCCGGTTCATCGATCGCCGCACCAGCGTGCTGATGCGGCAGTTGGGCGAGAAGGAAGAAATGCTGGCCGGGGTCGAACCGGACGGCACGGTCAATGTGCAGGGGCACTTCGTAGGGAAGCTGACGGGCGTGACATTCGAACCAGCCAAGGGCTCCACCGCCCTCGAGGAAAAGGCCTTGCGCGGCGCCGCCCAGAAGGCCGTCGCGCCGGAGGTGGCCCGCCGTCTCGGCGTCCTGGCCTCCGACGGGGACGACGCGTTCTCGATCACGCCGACCGGGACCATCCTGTGGAGCGGCGAGGCCGCCGGCGCCGTCGTCAACGGCCGCGTGCGCCTGTTGGGCGAGCTTGGCCCTGCCGCCGCGCGCGAGAAGGCCCTGCGCCGCCTGGAAGCCTTCCTCACCGCCGAGCGCGGACGTCGCCTGGCCCCGCTGCTGAAGCTGGAAGCCGCCATGGCCGATGGCCGGCTGAAGGGTCTTGCGCGCGGGATCGCCCACCGCCTCATCGAGGCCGGCGGCGTGTTGGACCGCCGCGAGGTGGACGCAGAGATCCGCTCCCTCAGCGTCGAGGAGCGGCGCGAGCTCAAGACCCTTGGCGTGAAGATCGCCGCCTTCAGCCTGTACCTGCCCAAGCTGCTGAAGCCCGAGGCCCTGGCCTTCGCCCGCGCCACGGCGCCGTTCTCGGACTGGGCCGCGCAGCCCGGCGAGCTGGCCATCCTGCCCGACCCGACGCCGCCGCCCCGCGCCCTGGCCGCGCGCGGCCTGCAGATCGTCGCCCGCTACGCCGCGCCGGTGGAGCAGCTGGAGTTGCTGGACGAGGCCATGCGCGAAAGCTTCAAGCCCGGGCGCGGCATGATCCTGCCCGAGGACAAGCAAAAGGCCCTGGGCTGGAGCCCGCGTGAGCTGGACGTGATCCTGCGCGCCTTGAACTTCACGCCGGCGGCCAAGGCCAAGCCGGGCCAGCCGACCGTCTGGCGCCGTCGCGGGGCCGACGCCATCCCGGCTCCGGCCCAGGCCGTCATTCCGTCCGACTCGCCGTTCGCCGCCCTGGCCGCCTTGCGCGCCCCGCCCCCGGCGCCGGAGCCTGTCGAGTCCGCCAAGCGCAAGCCGCGCCGCAAGCCGAAGGCCAAGCCCGCCGTCGCGGCGGCCGAGGCGCCGACGACCGAGGCGCTGGTCCCCACCGATCCGGACGCCGCGCCCAAGAAGCGGCGCCGCCGGCGCAAGCCCAAGACCGGGGCTGAGACAGCGGTCGCGGCTTCTGCGACGCCTGAAGCCGTTACGGTCGAGGGCGCGGCCGACGCCGCGCCGCAAGCGCCTGCCAAGCGGCGTCGCCGCCGCAAGCCCAAGGGCGCCGCGCCGGTCGCGACGACGGCTACGGCCGTCGACGCCCCCGCCGCCGAAGCAGCGCCGATCGCCGAGGGCCCAGAAGCGGCTCCCGCGTCCGACGCGCCGAAGAAGAAGCGCCGCCCGCGCCGCCGCAAGCCGAAGACCGCCACGGCGGCGACGAGCGAAGGGACCGCCACGGACGCTGCGGCCACCGCCCCGGTCGCCGCCGCCGATCCCGCGCCCGAACCCGCATGAGCGACGACGCCGCCCGCATCGACGTGTGGCTGTGGCGGGCGCGGTTCTTCAAGACCCGTTCCATGGCCGCCAAGTTCGTGGACGAGGGGCGGGTGCGGCTGACGCGGGCCGGCGTGCAGACGAGGCTGGACAAGCCGTCGCGCACCTTACGTCCCGGCGACGCGGTGCTGTTCGCGCTGGGCGGGCGGCTGGTCAGCATTCGGGTGGAAGGCTTGGGCGAACGCCGTGGTCCGGCCAGCGAAGCGCGCGGCCTTTACGTCGTATTAGAGGAAACCTCGCAGGACCTAGAGAAGCCGTCACATTGACAACCCGCGCCTCAAGGCCGATTAGGCCGCGCACACTCAAAAGGCCGCCTGCGTTCCGATGACCTACATCGTCACCGACCCCTGCATCAAATGTAAGTTCATGGACTGCGTGGAGGTGTGCCCCGTCGACTGCTTCTACGAGGGTGAGAACACCCTGGTGATCAATCCCGACGAGTGCATCGACTGCGGCGTGTGCGAACCTGAGTGCCCGGTGGACGCCATCAAGCCCGACACCGAGGACGATCCGGACGGCAAGTGGCTGCGGATCAACTCCGACTACGCCAAGGTCTGGCCGAACATCACGGTCAAGGGCACCCCGCCGGCCGACCGCGAGGAATACGAGCGCGAGACAGGCAAGTTCGAGAAGTACTTCAGCGAAAAGCCGGGTACGGGCTCGTAACAATCGAAGGCGGCGTTTGGGGCCGCCTGGCGCCGTCCGCGCATGACGCGAGCATGGGCTTGCCGCCGCAAGCCTTTCATTGAGCTAAATTTTGTGTTATCGTCAAAACTGACGTGACGGCCACGCATGCGCGCGCCGCCGATGTCTCTGTCTAGAATAGCCGCTGCACAAATCGGCGCGCGCCATCGAAGGCGAAGAGTGTCTTAGAACTATTCCGACCGTAACGACCAGCCCCCGCGCCCTTCTTTTTCGCGGCCGGGGAACGCTGTGTCTTTGGGTCGGATGGTTCATGTGCGGCGACGGCCCGACGCCCCCCGGCGACGGGATGATCAATGAGGACGAGCATGAGCAAGAACGGTCTGGATTTCTCGGTTGGCGATCACGTCGTCTACCCGGCGCATGGCGTCGGCACCGTGCAGGCGGTCGAGACCCAGGAAGTGGCCGGGATGTCGCTCGAGGTCTACGTGATCACCTTCGACCACGAGAAGATGACCCTTCGCGTCCCGACCAAGAAGGCCAAGACCGCCGGCCTGCGCCCGCTGGCCGCCGGCGACACCGTCAGCCAGGCCCTGACCACCCTGAAGGGCCGCGCCCGCGTGAAGCGCACCATGTGGTCGCGTCGCGCCCAGGAATACGAAGCCAAGATCAACTCGGGCGACCTGATCTCGATCGCCGAGGTGGTCCGTGACCTGCACCGCGCCGAGAACCAGCCGGAACAGTCCTATTCGGAGCGTCAGCTCTATGAATTGGCCCTGGACCGCATGGCTCGCGAAGTGGCCGCCATCGAGCGCATCGATCGCGAAGCCGCCATCGGCCTGCTGACCAAGTCGCTGGTCAAGGCCGCCTAGGCCCTACCGACCTTCGGACGATCAAGCGCCCGCCCCGGTTCTCCGTGGCGGGCGTTTTGCTGCTCAGCCGACCGCCAAGCCCGCCGCCTATTTTCCTCAGCCGGCGGCCAAGCCCGCCGACAGGGGCGCGTCGATCTCATAGACCAGCCCGTCGGGCGCGAAGCGCAGGGTCGCCTTGCCGCCCAGCCGCACAGACATGCCGCTTTCGATCAGGCGTGAGCCGAAGCCGCGCTCGGCCGGCATCTCCACCGGCGGGCCGCCGCTTTCGATCCAGGCCAGGCGGAAACGCCCGTCCTCCCCCACATCCCAGCTTACCGACACCCGCCCGCCGGGCGCGCTGAAGGCGCCGTACTTGGCCGCGTTCACCGCCAGCTCGTGAAACGCCATGTGCAGGTCGACGGCGGTCTCGGGGCTCAGGCTCATGGCCGGGCCGAAAAGCTTAAGCCGCTCGCCGTCCTCGCCACTGAAGGGGGTCAGGGCCGCGCGCAGCACCTGCTCCATGGTCGCCCGACCCCAGCCGCCCTGGGTTAAGAGTTCGTGCGCCTGGGACAGGGCCATCAGCCGGCGCTCGAAGGCTTCTGCGAAAGCCTCGGCGCTGTCGGCGTGGCGCAGGGTCTGGCGGGTGATCGAATGGGCCGCCGCCAGGGTGTTCTTCATGCGGTGATCGAGTTCGTGCAGCAGTAGTTCGCGCCGCTCCAGCGCCTCCTGCAGCGAGGCCCGCGCCCGCGCGCTTTCCAGCGCCGCCGCGGTGGCCCGGGCGATCACCTCCAGCTTGGCGATCTCGCCCGGCGTCGGCTGGCGCTCGTCCGCCCAGTAGGCCCCGATCGCCGCCACCGGATCGGCCGGGCGCACCGGCGTCATGACAAGGCTTTTGACGAAGGTCGGCCGATAGGCGTCGTGCGGGATGCGGTCGTCCAGATAGATGTCGGGGATCACCGCCGTCTTGCGGTTCAGCATCGCCCAGCCGGAGATGCAGGTCTCCATGGGGAAGCGCTTGCCCTTCCACAGGGGCGCGATGGCGTCCTCGTCCAGATACCAGCACTGCTCCCCGTCGCGCAGGACGAAGGCCACCCCGTCGGCGCCGGAGATCCGCCGCGCCGCAGAGCGCACGACCACGGCGATGTCGGCCACCGTCCCGGCCGAGGCCAGGGCTTCGATGGTCTCGATCAGAGTCAGCAGGGCGCCGTCCAGCGGCGCGCCCTCGCCGGCCATAACCGCGGTCTTAGAGGAAGTCTCGATCATGTCGGCGCGCATGTCTGTGCATTTGCGAGCGACATGCAAGCGCTTGTTTACGGGGTAAGGTTAAGCCTCCTACCGCGCCCGCAACCTGCGCGAGAAGGCGGGTATCAGGCGTCGTCGGACGGCAGAGGCGCTTCCCTAGCCGCCGCGATCTCGCCCGCCCTCGGCCCCATGGACAGCTCGTTGCGTAGCACATCCATGTCGAGCTCATTCTCCCAGCGCGCCACCACCAAGGTGGCCACGCCGTTGCCGACCAGGTTGGTCAGGGCCCGGCACTCGCTCATGAACCGGTCGACGCCCACCAGCACCGCCAGGGCGGCGATGGGGATGTCGGGCACCACCGCCAGGGTCGCCGCCAGGGTGATGAAGCCGGCCCCGGTCACGCCGCTGGCCCCCTTGGAGGTCAGCATGGCCACCCCCAGGATCGTGCCCATCTGCCAGATCGACAGGTCGGTGTTGGTCGCCTGGGCCAGGAACAGGGTGGCCAGGGTCATGTAGATGTTGGTGCCGTCCAGGTTGAAGCTGTAGCCCGTGGGGATCACCAGCCCGACCACCGGGCGCGACGCGCCCAGGCGCTGCAGCTTCTCCATCATCTGCGGCAGGACCGATTCCGACGAGCTGGTGCCCAGGACGATCAGCAGCTCCTCGCGGATATAGGCGATGAACTTCAGGATCGAGAACCCGGCCAGCCGGGCGATGACGCCCAGCACCACCAGCACGAACAGCAGCGCCGTCAGATAGAAGGTCCCCACCAGCGCCCCCAGCTGGATCAGCGAGGCCAGGCCGTACTTGCCGATGGTGAAGCCCATTGCCCCGAACGCGCCCAGGGGCGCCAGGCGCACCACCAGGTGGATGATCGAGAAGAACACCTTGGAGACGTGCTCCAGCGCGCCGGCCGCCTTCTCGCCGAAGTCGCCCAGGCGGGCGCAGGCGAAGCCGGTCAGGATCGCCACCACCAGCACCTGCAGCAGGTTGCCCTCGGCGAAGGCGCCGAAGAACGTCTCGGGGATCAGGTGCAGGATGTAGTCGATGAAGCTGTCGCCGTGCTTGGCCTTCTCGGCGTAGCCGGCGGCCACGGACGGATCGATGGCGGCGGGGTCGATGTTGAACCCGCGGCCCGGCCGCACCAGTTCGCCGACGATCAGGCCGACCAGAAGGGCCAAGGTCGAGACGACCTCGAAATAGATCAGCGCCTTGCCGCCCACCCGGCCGAACTTCTTCATGTCGCTCATGTGGGCGATGCCGCCCGCCACGGTGCAGAAGATCACCGGCGCCACGACCATCTTGATCAGCTTGATGAAGCCGTCGCCCAGGGGCTTCAGCGCCACCCCGACGTCAGGCCAGACCGCCCCGATGGTCACGCCCAGGGCGATGCCGATCAGCACCTGGACATAGAGGGTCTTGAGCGGACGCAGCAGATTCATGACGGTTCCCGACGTGCGGGGTTCGCAAGCCCCCCGCACATGCGCTATCACGCCCCGCGTCGGCCCGGTAGCTCAGCCGGATAGAGCAGAGCTTTCCTAAAGCTAAGGTCGGGGGTTCGAGTCCCTCCCGGGTCGCCACTCGCCTTGTCGAAACCAGTTAAAGCTGGCCCGATCCCAGCTAAGACTGGCCCGATGCGCCTTGCGGCGGCAGCTTTGCGCCGATTTCGTTGAAAAAGGCCGCGCTGATCCGGCGGCTGCCAAGCGTACGGAACTGAGTAGCCCCGCCTTAGGCAGGTAAAGCGTCCAACGGGGCGATCACCTTGGCCATTTTGCGAAGGTTCTGAGCGGTTGCAGCCATTAGGAACTCATCGCGGGCGCCATTCGGGCCACGGAGCCGCAGCCGGTCTACCTTGAGGATGCGCTTGAGGTGGGCGAACAGCATCTCGACCTTTTTCCGCTCTCGCCGTGAGATTATATAGGCGTCGGTCTTGGCGATATCGCGCGCCCGGTCTCTTGAAGCCTCATAGATCGAACGAGTGACTTTGCGGGCGGGCGTGTTGGGTGAACAGCGGCTCTTCAGTTCGCACGCGTCGCAATCCTTCTTCGACGCGCGGTATCGATAGGTGTCGTCTGGTGGGGCGTTCGGCCGTGGCCTGCTAAAGGCGCGTCGGTTTCGCTCCAAAGTTTTCCCCGACGGGCACGTATAGGTGTCGGCGGCGCGGTCGTAGATGAAGTCGCTGCGTGCGAACGTCCCGTCATCGCGCCCGGATTTGTCGATGACTGGGATATGCGGCTCGATGCCTCGCTTTTCGACCAGCCAATCCAACATCTCCGCCGAGCCATAGGCGGTGTCCGCAGCCAGGCGATCCGGGCTCAGTTCATGGCGATCCCGTACCCTGTCGAGCATCGTGCGAACCGCGCCCACCTCCGCCTGACGCACCGGCGCTGTGGGTTCGACATCGACAATCACCGCGTGCTGCAGGTCGATCAGATAGTTGGTCGAGTACGCAAAGTAGGCCGGGCCCTTGTCCGCTCCGGTCCAACGCGCCGCCGGATCGGCCGGTGAGATGAACTTCGGCACGACGGGAGTCGCCGCGCCGAAGGCGGCGTCATCGAGCACGGCTAGATACTCATTGATCGCCCGGCTCGCAGCCGCCTTCGGCAAGCCCTCTGCACTGGGTACGCAGCGCTGACGGTTAGCGTCAGCCTTGATCAGGCTGGCGTCGGCGGCGAAGCCTTCTCCGCCGACCATGCCCTCGGCTATGCAGCGCTCCACCGTCGTCTCGAAGACGTGACGCAGCAGATCACAGTCGCGAAAGCGGCCATGCCTGTTCTTCGACAAGGTTGAGTGGTCGGGGACATCTCCGTCCAGGCCTAGGCGGCAGAACCAGCGGTAGGCCAGGTTCAGATGCACCTCATCACAGAGCCGCCGTTCAGAACGGATGCCGAAGCAGTAGCCGACGATCAGCATGCGGATCAGCAGCTCGGGATCGATCGATGGGCGGCCAATGGGAGAGTAGAAGGGCGCGACGTGAGCACGAACGCCCTCGAGATCGACGAAGCGATCAATGGCGCGAAGCAGGTGGCCTGCAGGCACGTGCCCTTCGAGCGAGAACTCGTAGAACAGAGCGCCCTGATCGATCTTTCGATCACCCATCATGGCCATGCCTCCTCGCTGCTACGGGAGTGAATCAGGCCCCACTTCATGCTTCAACAAGCGAGTTAGCCTTGAACGAAGAAGGTGATCAGGATGTCTCGGCGCGTAGTTCGCTGGCTGATCGTTGCGGCGGTCGCCGTCGTAGCTCTGGTCAGTGTCGCGGTGTTCGTGCGCCACTCCCCGAGCGTTGCCCAAGACGCATGTCTTGACGCCGGTGGGGCGTGGATCGAAGGAAAATGCCTGGGCCGCCCTTCAACCTAGCCGGCCTTTTTCAACACAATCCGCCAAATGCAGACATTGGCTACCTGCCGAGTTCGAGACATTCCGTCTTGTCCACGCAAGTCCGCCTTCGACCCTTTGCGGACCTCCGGCCTTGCGACATTTGAGCGATCGGGCTTAACTCCAGCCGTTATGATGAGCACCTCCAACATCGCATCGGTCTTCTTCCTGGCTTGAACCGACGGCGCGCTCGTCGCGCCGCCTGCTTCACCCTTGAACCGAGACATCGCGCCGACCTGAAGGTCGCCGCGACGATGCGATATGAGAGTTTCCATGACTTACGACGAAGATGGCCGCTGCGGTCTCAGCAGCGCCCAGATCGAGCAATTCATCCAACAAGGTTTTATTCGGCTTGAGGACGCCTTCCCGCGCGCGACCGCCGACGCGGCTCGCGCGATCCTATGGCGAGACACCGGCTGCGATCCTCATGATCCGGCAACGTGGACCAAGCCGGTCATTCGGCTGGGCATGTATAGTGACGAGCCCTTCATCGAAGCCGCCAACACGGTCGTTCTTCGTCGGGCGTTCGACCAACTCGTTGGGCGTGGGCGTTGGCTGCCCTGTGGGGCGATGGGTACTTTTCCAGTCCGCTTCCCATCGCCAGAGGACACGGGCGACACCGGATGGCACGTCGACGTAAGCTTCGGCTGGGAAGACCCGGACTTCATGAAATGGCGCGCCAACGTCTCGTCCAAAGGGCGGGCGTTGCTGATGCTGTTCCTGTTCTCGGACGTGGGACCTGACGATGCACCGACCCGGCTGCTGCTCGGATCCCATATGGACGTGGCGCGCGGTCTCGCGGACGCCGGCGACGATGGGTTGACCCTCAGGGAAATCGTCGGCGTCATCGATGGGATTGAGCCACGCCCTCAAGCCTTGGCGACGGGTCGCGCAGGGACGGTCTATCTTTGCCACCCCTTCCTTGTTCATGCGGCACAACCGAACCTCGGACGAACGCCGCGCTTCATGGCGCAACCGCCGCTGCTGCCGAAAGAGGAACAGCGGTTGAAGCGAAGCGACGGAGGTTATTCCGCCGTAGAAGCGGCAATTCGTCTGGCGCTTGGCTTGTTCGATTAAGGCGGATGGGATCGGCTCACCGCTTGGGCCGATCCCTACGACCGCTCGCCACCCTTAGGCGGCTTTACCGCCCGCCCTCCCGACTGCCTTAAAAACGGATACGCCTAACGACCGCTTTGAGCCGACATTTGTCGTCGGATTAGGTCGCCCCCCGCCAAGTGCGGCAGCACCCCGAACGTCAACCGGGGCTGTGCGCGCGCGCTGACCGCCGCCCTTATGCGATCGCATTGCTAGTTACGCAGATCCCACGCCAGCACCACCAACGAGATGCGCCCCTCGGAATCCATTCGCCCAAGGACAACAGGCGCGGAATAACCGTGAGGATCAGGTTGCGCAGCCACAAACGCGAAGGGTGTCGATGTCGACAGAAGCGTCCGCGCGGCGCCCGCCGGTGTTTCCGAGGTAAGCACTGTCTGCGCGCCACAACGCCACAAGCTCAAAGGCTTGGTGTTGGCCTGTCGCGTGGAGGCCTTCTTTACGCATTGAGGAGCGGGCTTGGGTGCATCGCCGGACTCCTCTGCAGCTGATCCGCTCTCTTCGATCCGGAAATCGGTCGCGGCTGCGCCGCTGAACACCCCCCCGGGAAATTTCCAGACGACATGGCGGCCCCGGGAGGTCGCCGCTTCAGTTGGCTTGACGAGGCGAGTGACGGTTTCGCCGGAGGAAAGCGGCAGCGTGTGCGTTGTAGAACCGACATAGCTCAGGGGGCCGACTTTCCCATCAGCGCCAATGCCCAACGTAGAGGCGTCACCTGTGATCGGGGGGCTGCTAGCAGCTGCGATGAGGACGCCGGTGGAAAGGATGGCTATGGAAAGGCTCATCAGTACCCCCACGGCGCCAAGGTCGCGTCGATTGGCATGCCCACATAGTTCGCCACCGCAATACCGACGATGTCTGCCGTATGCTCCGAATGGATGCGATACGGATTTGGTGGGTGGTCGTTGAAGTGTTCGAAGTTTGGATCCTGCGGATTGTTGAACGCATAATCCAACAGGGCCTGGTTCTTCGCCTCGTTGCCTACGCGAGTCATGTGACCCATCTCATGCATGATGAGATAGGTCACGCCCTTGCTGTTTGGATAGACCGCTTCGTCGGCATGAGCCGCCGCCGCCGCCGAGAAGATAACCACGGGCTTCCCATCGACCCAGTCGAGCGCGGCAGGCGCCGTCACCGGCGCGTTTGGAATCTGATCGACAAACTTGAAGTTCACGTCCTGCCAAAGCAGTTTCAACTCCTCAGCGCGAACCACTCCCGCCGTTGTCTGGATATTTTCAAGGCCGGTCAGCGCGGCCATCCCGGTCTCGACCTTGGCTATCCCTTTGGCCAGCTTCGCGGCAAGAGCGCCAGCTGATTCCCCATTCTGCGCCGTGACCGCAATATGGTGAGGGTTCATGACCTCAGCGGCGGTGTATTCCGGGTTCGGCGTACCGTCAGGCAGCGTCTTGTAAATCCCGTAGTAGCCGTCTTCAAAAGCGATGCTGCCGATCGGCAGATTGTCCGTTGGCCAGCTGGGCGGCCTTCTTCCAATCACAAGCACTTCTTCCACATCAGCCGTGCGGGCGGTGTAGTCGATCGCAGTGCTCGGCGATTGAAGCTCGTAGTACCGGTCGACCGCGATCAAATCGGCGAGGTGGCTAGGCAGACGCGACATGGCTCGTCCCTTTTGTGACCACCGCCAAACACAATCCAAGATTGTGATGACATTGAGCCGAATGGCTCAGCTGGGACGGCTTTCCATCAGAGCCGATTGGATGCCGGAGGCGTGCCTGCGAGCTTAGGAGCGGACGCTGATCGGGACAGCTAAGAGCCGATGCACGCCGCGACAATAGCGGTGCATGAGCTGGAGATCAGACGCCCCGCTTTGCCTTTATGTGCCGATAGAAAATCAACCCGACCAACATCAGGGCCATCCAGGCCAAGGACAGCCCTATCCCCCAGAGGTGGCGAACTGCGATAGAGCTGACAAAGAATGCGACGGGCCACCAGCCCATATCCGTCTTCTGCAGCCAGATGTTCGCTGGTTTCCGCTCCCATGGTCGGGTCTTCGGGTCTTGGGGGATCATCTCGCAATACCACCTATGATTGACGGTCGCGTCAAGCTGAGGCGGCTCAAGGAGACGCGAAGCGCTCGAAGGTGGAGCCGGTCGTGTCTGGCTTGACCAGTAGCGGCCGCCTTCTGGGACCACTTCGAGCCGCAATCAGAAGCTAGATTTTCTTCCGGTCCGCTGGGCGTTGTGGATACCAGTTGGGCTAGTCCCCATTCGATTCCGCAAGCTTCTTAGAGCCCTCGGGTCCACCAAACCGGGGGAGGATCAACGGAGGATCAGACAGGCTCTATAGCCCCGAGGCTTGTGCTACAGCTTCACCATGGGGCTATACACTTTCGGTGAAAGGACGCGACGCGCTTGGGCAAGTGCATCGCTGTTCTGTCTGACGCTTTTGAAGCTGCGCGCAATTGTCGTCGTCGGCACCATATTCAGCATAGCCGCTATTGCGGCGATTGAGCCGCTGTTCACGGGCGAGGTCCCTCAAAATCTATCTTTCAGATATCTTGTGATGGAGTTCACCTTCAGCGTGATCGTTTCCGCTTCCGCGAGCAAAAACGGCATCGGCCTTGGTCTAGCGTCAGGGGCGGTTTCTGCAGCATGGATTTGGAGCGTTATCCAACTGCGGCCGCACATCACCAGCCAGTTCGGCATCTGACATGCGACCGATGCCCATCGCCATCGAACGACGATATTCAATTCTAGGTGATCACGCACCGAAGGCAGCGGGCCAGCCTTAACTTGGGAACCCATGCTATCGGGCCAGTCTCAGCTGGGGCCCTTAACTTGGCGACGTGCCACCCTCGACGCCCGTTGGGATGTTGCGGGCCATCTCTAAGTTGGCCCGACATTGCTGCGGGCCAGCCTTAAGCTGTCCCGACATATTGTACAGCCCCCCGCCAGTATGGGCCCGACCTCAGCGTCTCGTTTAATCGCTGATCGGGTCGTTGCTCCTGACACGTCCCGCCAAGGTCGTCCTTTCGCGCCGCAACCGACCGGATGACCGGCATTTCCATGTCGAAGACTGGGTCAAGGCGTCAGTGGGTGATCCGCGACCCCGCGCAGGACGGCTCGACCGAGGATCATTGCTACTCGACAGCGCCTATCGCAGACGAGGATCGATGAGGCTGGCGCTCGATGCAAAGATCTGGGTACGCGGCGCCCCTGGCCCCGGCCTGGGCAACACTTTGTAACGCAGGGACGGCGCGGAGGTGGCTATGGTTTTGGCCTGGCCAAGGCCAGGCGCTGGGGGCGAAACTTCCCAGGGGGCGCGGTTCCCAAAGCTTTGCAAGAGCTCGACCGCCGCGTCCCATGCGCCCGCCAGGCCGCGCACAGGCCGGTTGCCCAGTGAATGAAGGCGCGCGAGAACAGGTCATGCGCCCCGCCACCTACGCCCAGCTTCTAGCGGTCGCCCGACGCGAAAGCCGTGACGCCGGCGCGGCGGAGGATCTGGTGCAGGAGGCCATGGTCGCGGGGATCCGGGCCGGACGCACGGATTTCGACACCCTGGAGACGGCCCGCTGGCTGGCCGGCGTGATACGCAACCAGGCGCGCATGGCGGCGCGCGGAGCGGTGCGTCGGCGGCGGCGCGAGACGGCGTGGCGGTCGGAGGCAGTCGCGGAGACGACGCCGAGCGAGGCGCCGAACCTGGCGGGTCTTGTCGATGCGCTTCCAGGCTCGCTGAAGATCGTCGCCGCCCTGGCCCTGTCCGGTCACAACAGGCGGGAGATCGCCTATCTGCTGGACCTTTCCGACACGGCCTTGCGCCAGCGGCTGGCGGCGCTGAAGCGCAGGCTGGTCGTGGGCGGCGTCGCGGCGCCGGAAGACCTGCCGGGGCTCAATCTCGACCTCGCCTATGGGCGGCTGCGGGACGCGCTGCTGCCTCGCCTGCTGCGTCATGGCGGCGTGTTCGCCAGCCACGATCCCGACGGGCATCTTTTTGTTGTGAGCCGCTCACAAATCGCCCCGCCGCGGCAACAGGGGACGCAAACCAGCAACGGAGGGCTCCCATGAGCTTCAAACCCAAAAGCGCTAGCATCGTCTTCTACGTGTCCGACCTCGTGCGGACCGAGGCCTTCTACAACGAGACTCTGGGTCTCGACCTACAGCGCCAGGAAGGGGCCGAGCCGTTCTGGCTGCAGGCGCAACTGGGCGATCTGGGGATCATCTTCTTCCAGATGGAGGGCACGCGCGGCGATACGCCGGCCCTGGTCTTCGACGTCACCGAGGGCGGCATTGACGACATCGTCGCCGGGCTGGCGACCAAGGGCGTGACCATCGTCACCCCGGTCAGCGAGGCGCCCGGCGGCTGGAGCGCCGATTTTCTGGACCCGGATGGCTTTGGCCTTGGCCTGTGGCAGTCCGGCGAGCTGCCGCGATCGCTGAAATAGGCGCGGGCGTCAGCCCAGCCAGCCCTGGATCATCATCCGCAGCGGGTTGGCTGGGTCGGCGAGCAGCTTGACCACCATGCCCAGGCAGATGACCACCAGCAGGGGGCGGATCAGGCGCGGACCAAAGCGCATGGCGGCGTGGGAGCCCAGGCGGCCGCCGATGAACTGCCCCACCGCCATCATCCCGCCGAGCAGCCAAAGCACATGGCCGGCGGCGGCCAGGACCACCACCGACACCACGTTGCTCATCAGGTTCAGGGCCTTGGTGTTGGCGGTGGCGCGGGTCAGGCCCATGCCCATCAGCGACACCAGGCTGAGGGCGAAGAAGGAGCCCGTGCCAGGTCCGAAGAAGCCGTCATAGAAGCCGATGCCGCAGGCCACGAACGCGTAGGCCAAAGGCGTCAGGCGGGCATGGGCGTCCTCGTCGCTGGCGCGCGGGCCGAACAGGAAATAGAGCGCGATGCCGACCAGCAAGACCGGCAGCAGCACCATCAGCCAGCGAGCGTCCACCAGGGTGATGGCGTAGGCGCCCGCCGCCGCTCCGACCAGGGTTAGGGTCAGGGGCCATTTCAGGACCGCGAAGTTGATCTTGCCGGCCCGCCAGAAGCTCCAGGTCGCCGACGCCGTGCCGACGCTGCCCTGGACCTTGTTGGTGGCGATGGCGGCGACGGGACTGACCCCGGCCGCTAGCAGGGCGGGCACGGTGATCAGGCCGCCGCCGCCGGCGATGGCGTCGATGAATCCCGCCAAGGTCGCCGCCAGGCACAAAAGCGCGATCGCCTCCGGCGCCATGTCGATCATTCGTCCGCCCCTTTAGATCCCGGCGCGGGTCTAGCACCGACGGTGAAGACGGACCACGGGGGCGTCAGCTGGCCAGGCGTTCGACCTTGGCGAAGGGGCTGAGACCGAGCCACGTCTGCATGGCCGAGGCCAGGGGGCGGCTGCCGGTCAGCAGCAGGCGGCCGCTGTCGAGGGCGGCCTGGACGGTGTCGTGGCCCATCCATATGGCCGTCATGGTCCGCAGGTCCACATAGACATAGAGATCAACGTCGAAGCCCGGATCAACTGAGCACAGATCGACCCCCGTCTCAGGATCGACATCCAGCCACCAGTGCCGCTCGCTCGGCGGCCTTTCGGGATAGACGAACTGGATCAGGCTGCGCTGGCGCGGCATCGGCGTGGTGTTCAGGTGGCGGCGCATGTCCCACATCAGCAGTTGCGCATCGAGGTGCTGCAAAGAGACCTCCTTGTCGATGCGCCGTTGGCCCCAAACCCCGAAGGCGTCGACGATCGGCGCCAGTTCCTGGCCCGCCGGCGTCAGGCGGTATTCCTGCACGTTTGGGTCGCCGGCCAGGGCCGAGCGCTGGAGGATCCCCGCCGCTTCCAGGTCCTTGAGCCGTTGCGACAGAAGCGCTGGCGACATGCGCGGCACCCCGCGCCGCAGGTCGTTGAAGCGGGTCGAGCCCGCCACCAGTTCGCGCAGCAGGACAATCGTCCAGCGGGCGCAGAGGATCTCGGCCGCCATCGCGACGGGGCAGAACTGTCGGTAAGTGCCTTGGGCCATTCTTGCTCTCTCGGTGACGAGAACAGCTTTATTCTCGCATAACGACGGTTTCCAGTTCAGTTTCTGTAGCGGCGGATTCAGTTCCTGAACTGGATCGTCGCAACAACAACCGACAAGTGTCCGGCCCCAAGAGACCCGATGGGAAAGGACGCCCCGATGGCGCAGGCATTGAGAATGAAATCAGGAACGATCGGCTGGCTGGGCCGCGCCGACCTTGTGGGCAAGGACCTGGCCGCGTCGGCCGCCGGGCATGACGCCGACGACAGCTTCGTGGCCGACAGCTTTGACTTGCTGAAGCGCGAGGGCTTCTTCAAGGCGCATGTGCCGGCGGAGCTGGGCGGCGGCGACGCCACCTATGCCGAGCTATGCGGCATGGTCCGCCGCCTGGGCGCCAGCTGCGGCTCGACCGCCCTCGCCTACGCCATGCATTCCCACCTGGTGGCCGTCGCGGTGTGGCGCTGGCGCAATCAGGGGGCGCCGACCGAGGGCCTGCTGAAGCGGGTGGCGGCGGAGGACCTGGTGCTGATCTCCAGCGGCGGGTCGGACTGGCTGAAAAGCGCCGGCGAGGCGGTGAAGGTCGAGGGCGGCTTTGCGGTCACCGCCCGCAAGGCTTTCTCCAGCGGCGCGCCGGCCGGCGATCTGCTGATGACCAGCGCCGTCTATGAGGACCCGGCGGAGGGGCCGACCGTCCTGCACTTCGCCGTGCCGTTCAAGGCTGAAGGGGTCCGCCTGCTCGACACCTGGCGGGTGATGGGCATGCGCGGCACCGGCTCGCACGATGTGGAGCTGAAGAGCGTGTTCGTGCCCGACGCGGCGATTTCCGGCCGCAGGCCGCAGGGCCAGTGGCACCCGCTGTTCCACGCCATCTCGATGCTGGCGTTTCCGATCATCTATTCGGCCTACCTGGGCGTCGCCGAGGGGGCGCGGGACCGCGCCCTGGCGGTCGCCGGCCGCAGGGGCGAGGATGAGACAAGCATCGCCCTGGTCGGCGAGATGGAGAACGCCTTGGCCCTGGCGCGGATGAGCGTCGACGACATGATCCGCAACGCCGAGACCGAGACGCCCGGCCCGCAGGCCACCAACCGCGCCATGACCGGGCGCACCCTGGCCGGACAGGCGTGCATCCGCACGGTGGAGAAGGCCATGGAAGCCGCCGGCGGCGCATCCTTCTATCGCGAGCTGGGCCTGGAACGCGCCTTCCGCGACGTGCAGGCCGCGCGCTTCCACCCGCTGCAGGAGAAGCCGCAGGTTCGATACGCCGGGCGGCTCGCCCTGGGCCTCGATATCGACGGCTGAGCTTCACTTTTCCCAACACCGCTCTTGGCTTCGGAACCGGAGTTTGGCGAAATGCCGCCAAGTTGCGGCGGAGCCCGGTGTTGGGAGCAAGTTCTTGGACAGGCTGAGGCCCGGCGCGGAAGGCGCCGTGAGCGAGCCCGACCCCCTGGATCCCTGGCTGGAGACGCCGGGGGCCGTCACCGCGGCGATGCGCGGCGGTTCGCGCGCCTTCGCCGCTGGCCTGGCTGACGAGGCGCGGCCTCACTCGCTGGTCCGCGTCGACCGCCTGGGCGCCGCCGTCCTCGACCGCCGGGGCGCGATCCTGTTCGCCAGCGAGGCGTTCAATACGCTGTTGGGGCGCGATCCCATCGATGGCGAGGCCGTGGCCAAGGTGCTCGCCACGCACCAGACCCTTATCGTCCCCAACACGGACGAGACGGAGGCCGCCCGCTCGGCGGTGGCCTATGGTCCGGCGCTCCAGGCCCGCGAATGGGCGCTGCCGGACGGCGCGGCCCAGGCCGCCCGATCGCCCAAGGCCGCGATCGTGGTGCTGGCCGCCGGCGCCGTCAGCGACGGAGAGGCCCTGCTGGACGCCTGCGCCGCGTTCGGCTTGACGCCATTACAGGGCCGGGTCGCCCTGGGCCTCGTCCGCACAGGCTCCGTGAAGGGCGCGGCGCGGGAGGCGAACATCGCCTACGAGACCGCTCGCAAGGTGGTGGCGGACGCCATGCGCCGGGTCGGCGCGCCAAGACTTTCGGCCTTCATCGAGCGCCTGGTCCGCCTGTCGTTCGGCGTGTGGCCCGTGGGCCGCGACGGGGAGGCCATGCTGGCCGACATCTGGCGGCTGTCGCAGCGCCAGGCGGCCCTGGTCCTGGCCCTGTCGCAAGGCCTGAGCCGGGGAGAGGCCGCCAAGGCCGCCGGCATGTCCGAAGCCGTGGCCAAGAAGCACCTGGACCGCATCTTCGAGACCCTGGGCGTCCGCACGGCCGCCGAGCTGTCCAAACTGGTGACGGAGGCGCGGGCCCTCGCCATGCTGACCGACGCCGTGCAGGGCGCCGTGCCCACCGATCCGGACATCATCGAGCCGCTGCGCCTGCTGCCGCGACCGGACGGCACGCATGTGGCGATCAGCGACTACGGCCCGCGCTGGGGACGCCCGGTGCTGGTGCTGCACACCAGTTCGGCGACCCGGGCGATCCCGGGCGTTCTGGTCCGCGCGCTGCATGCGCAGGGTTTTCGCCCCCTCGCCATCGACCGTCCCGGCTTCGGCCTGACCGACGCGCCGACCGACCCGGCCTGGCGCGCCGATCCGTTCGGCGCGGCCTGCGCAGACGTCGCCATGGTCTGCGCCCAGTTGAAGCTGAAACAGGTCGACATCCTGGGACGCGGCGCCGCCCAGGTGGCGGTCGCCCTGGCGCAGAACAGGCCCGAACTGATCGGCCGGGTCGTGCTGGTCAATCCCGACCCGCCCACCAGCCACGGCCGCCGCGCCGGCGTCATCGGCGCGGTGAAGGAGACCTTCTTCCGCCACCCCGACCTGATCGAGAAGTTCGCCTGGACCCTGGCCAGCCACATGACGCCCAAGCGGTCCTGGCGGCTGCTGGCCAAGGCGATGGCGTCCAGCCCGCCGGATGTGGCGGTGATGTCTCAGGGCCGCATCTACGCCGACTTCGCCGCCGCGCTTCGCCCCTTCGCGACGGGGCGGGTGGCCGGCTATGTGGCCGAGCAGACGGCGATGCTGGGCTGGACCTCGCCGCCCCTGCCGGCCACGGGCGACTGGCGGGTGCTGCAGGGCGCCCACGACTTCATGCACGACCCCGACGAGGTCGCGGCCTATTGGCGACAGGTGCTGCCGGAGGCGTCGATCCAGGTGATCGCCGACGCAGGGCGCTTCCTGGTCGTCAGCC
This sequence comes from Caulobacter sp. 73W, assembly GCF_041021955.1. Taxonomy (GTDB): domain Bacteria; phylum Pseudomonadota; class Alphaproteobacteria; order Caulobacterales; family Caulobacteraceae; genus Caulobacter. Next base: position 2,956,256 of record NZ_CP158375.1, on the reverse strand, counting down.
ACGCGGACCTCGTCGCCCGCACCCTGGCGCACGCGCCGTCGGATCGCGACGCCAGCTGACATCGATTTGTTGCGCGCTTGCGTACAAATAGCGGTGGGGCGTCCAAGTCGGCGTGGCCCGCCTGCGTCAGAGTGCGCGCAGTGAAAACGAGCGTTGCTCGACCGCCCTGGGAGCCACACATGACCGACACCCCCGGCGCCTCGCGCCGCAATCTTCTTATCGGGGCTGGCGCCATCGCCGTCCTTCCCGCCGTCGGCGTCGCCGCGGCGCCTTTCGCGGCGGCCGCCGCGACTTCCAAGACAGGAGCTGGAGCCATGGGCAGCGGGTTCGTCACCACCAAGGACGGCGTGCAGATCTTCTACAAGGACTGGGGCCCCAAGACCGCCCAGCCCATCGTCTTCCATCACGGCTGGCCGCTGAGCGCGGACGACTGGGACAACCAGATGCTGTTCTTCCTAGGCCAAGGCTATCGGGTGATCGCCCATGACCGTCGCGGCCATGGCCGGTCGACCCAGACCGATGCCGGCAACGAGATGGACACCTACGCCGCCGACGTGGCGGCCCTGGCCGAGCACCTGGACCTGAAGAACGCCATCCACGTCGGCCACTCGACCGGCGGCGGCGAGGTCACCCGTTATGTCGCCCAGTATCAATCCGGCGGCCGTATCGCCAAGGCGGTGATCATCGGCGCCGTGCCGCCGGTGATGGTGAAGTCCGCCAAGAATCCCGGCGGCCTGCCCATCGAGGTGTTCGACGGCTTCCGCGCCGCCCTGATCGCCAACCGGGCGCAGTTCTACTACGACATCCCCAGCGGCCCATTCTACGGCTTCAACCGACCGGGCGCGAAGGTCAGCCAGGGCGTCATCGACAACTGGTGGCGTCAGGGGATGATGGGCGGAACCAAGGCCCACTACGACTGCATCAAGGCCTTCTCGGAAACCGACTTCACCGAGGACCTGAAGAAGATCACCGTCCCGACCCTGGTGATGCACGGCGACGACGACCAGATCGTCCCCTATGCGGACTCCGCGCCGCTGTCGTCCAAGCTGCTGAAGAACGGGACCTTGAAGACCTACAAGGGTCTGCCGCACGGCATGGCGACGACCCATCCGGACATCGTCAACGCCGACCTGCTGGCCTTCTTCAAGGCCTGACCACAGCCCTAGCTACGCGAAGGGCGGGACCCAGCGGTTGCGCCCTTCGTCATGCTTCGCGGGAACCGCTCAGCCTTTGATGCGTCATAGCGCGTCAGCCGCGAGGTCTTTATGCTTCGCCTGACGGTGCGGGGGCGAACAGCGGATGAGCGAGCAGAAGCACGACGTCGATGCGCGAGATCGCGAGACGCGCCGGCTGCAGGCGCTCGAACGCTACGACATCCTCGACACCCCGCGCGAGGCTGCCTTCGACGAAATCGCCCAACTGGCGGCCGAGGTCTGCGGAACCCCCATCGCGGTCGTGAACCTGATCGCCGAGGAGCGGCAGTTCTTCAAGGCGGAGGTCGGACTGGGGGTGCGGCAGACGCCGTTGGAAACCTCGTTCTGCGCCAAGGCGATCTTGGAGGAGGACTTCCTCCTGGTGCCCGACGCGACGCGGGACGCGCGCTTCGACAGCAACCCGCTGGTGACCGGGGCGCCGCATCTTCGGTTCTACGCCGGGGCGCTGCTGAAGACCGCCGACGGCCTGCCCATCGGCACCCTTTGCGTGCTGGACCGCGAGCCGAAGGAGCTCACCCCGCTGCAGCAGCGCACGCTGCAGGTCCTGGCCCGACAGGTGATGAGCCAGCTGGACCTTCGCCTGGCGCTTAAGGAGCAGCGCGAGGGCGCGGCGCAGTACCAGACCCTGTTCAATTCCATGGACGAAGGGTTCTGCATCATCGAGTTCTTCGACGGTCCCGAGGGGCCGCTGAGCGACTACATCCACATCGAGGCCAACGCCGCCTACGCCCTGCACGCGGGCATCCCCAACGTGGTCGGCCAGAAGCTGCGCGAGATGGTCCCCGCCGAGGCCGACGCCTGGGTGGCGCGCTATGGCGCGGTGCTGCGCACGGGCGAGCCGATCCGTTTCGAGCAAGAGCTGGTCGCCACCGGCCGCCACCTGTCCCTGTCGGCCTTCCGCATCGAGCCGCCCAGCCGCAAGCAGGTGGCGGTGCTGTTCCAGGACGTCACCGCGCGCCGCAAGGCGGAAGTCTCGCTTCGCCGTATGAACGAGACGCTCGAGGCGCGCGTGGCCGAGGCCTTGGCCGGCCGCAAGGTGCTGGCCGACATCGTGGAGGGCACCAACGCCTTCGTGCAGGTGGCCGACCTGAACTATCGCTGGCTGGCCATCAACGGCGCCTCGGCCCGCGAGTTCGAACGCATCTTCGGCGTCACGCCCAAGGTCGGCGACAGCATGCTGGACGTTCTGGCTGACCAGCCCGAAAGCCAGGCGGCGGTGCGTGCGGTCTGGTCGCGGGCCATGGCGGGCGAGGAGTTCGCCGAGGTCGCCGAGTTCGGCGATCCTAGCCGTGACCGCCGCCCGTACGAGATGCGCTTCGGCGTCTTGCGCAACGAGCTGGGCGAGCAGATCGGGGCCTATCAGTTCGTCTATGACGTCACCGAGCGGCTGGAGGAGCAGGCTCGTCTGCGCGAGACCGAGGAGGCCCTGCGTCAGGCGCAGAAGATGGAGGCGGTCGGGCAGCTGACCGGCGGCCTGGCCCACGACTTCAACAACCTCTTGGCAGGCATTTCCGGCGCCTTTGAGATGATCGGCACGCGCCTGTCGCAGGGGCGCTCCCATGATGTCGAGAAGTACCTGGCCGCCGGCCAGGGGGCGACGCGCCGGGCCGCCGCCCTGACCCACCGCCTGCTGGCCTTCTCGCGCCGCCAGACCCTGTCGCCAAAGGCCATCGTCATCAACCGGCTGATGACCGACGTGGTCGATCTGGTGCAGCGCACGGTCGGCCCGTCGATCACGGTGGAGACCGTCGCCGCCGCTGGCCTATGGCCCACCCTGGTCGACGCCAACCAGCTTGAGAACGCGATCCTCAACCTGTGCATCAACGCCCGCGACGCCATGCCGGGCGGCGGCAAGATCACCATCGAGACCGGCAACAAGTGGCTGGACCAACGCAGCGCCGCCGAACGCGGCATGGAGCCTGGCCAATACGTCACCGTCTGCGTCAGCGACACGGGGGTCGGCATCGACAAGGCGATCCAGGAGCGGGTCTTCGATCCCTTCTTCACCACCAAGCCCATCGGCGAAGGCACGGGCCTTGGCTTGTCCATGGTCTATGGCTTTGCTCGCCAGTCGCACGGCCACGTCCGCATCTATTCGGAGGTGGGCCAGGGCACGATGGTCTGTATCTACCTGCCTAGGCACTTTGGTGAGGAAGACGAGGTCGCCAGCCACGGGCAGGCCACCTTGGACGCTCATGTCGGCGCCGGCGAGACGGTGCTGATCGTCGATGACGAACCGACCATCCGCATGCTGGTCACCGACGCCCTGGCCGAGCTTGGCTATACCTGCGCCGAGGCGGCCGACGGCCCGTCGGGCCTGAAGATCTTGCAGTCCGACGCCCGCATCGACCTGCTGATCACCGACGTCGGCCTGCCGGGCGGGCTGAACGGCCGCCAGGTGGCCGACGCCGCCCGCGCCCTTCGCCCCGAGCTGAAGGTGCTGTTCATCACCGGCTACGCCGAGAACGCCGTCCTCAACCACGGCCACATCGAGCCGGGCATGGAGGTGCTGACCAAGCCCTTCGCGGTCACCGACCTGGCCGGCCGGGTCGACCGAATGCTGCGCAACGGCCGCTCGGGGACCTGAGCGGGCGCACTCCCGGCGCTGGGCAAAAACAGTGCACGCGGCAGGAAGAGATCAGCAACCCCTGATCGCGCCGTTGTTGCGGCACAGCCGGGCCGCTGATTTTGCTGGGATTTTCACGTCGCCTGAACGTGCATGGCGATTGCAACCGCATGTCCGTCATTCGAAGGGAATGCTGAGATGCAGATTTCGTCAGCGCCGGCTTGGGGAGCCATGTTCGGGGTCGGTCAGGCGTCGAAGGCGAACGCCGCCTATGAGGTCGGCGCCGCCCGCATGGACGTCTCGCTGCCGACCGAGGCGCAGTCCGGCGCCCGGGCCGAGCTGACCAAGTTCATGAAGATGACGCCGGCCGAGAAGATGCACGCGGCCATCCTCGCGCAGCTCGGCGTCACCGAGGAAGAATACCAGGCCATGAGCGTCGAGGACCGCAAGGCGATCGACGCCAAGATCGAGGAGAAGATCAAGCAGCAGCTTGATGTTCAGGGCCGCGATCAGGGCAAGACCGGCCTCATGGCGGACGTGACCGTCTAGGCCCCTGCCCTAGGCGTCCGGCATCAGGGCGTTGATGGCCGGATAGGGCATGGCGTCGGCGGTGACCGCGTCGGACACGCCGTCCTTCAGGAAGCCGCCCGCCAGTCGCGCGACGTGCGTATAGACGACCTCGCTGATCGCCCCGCCGGCGCTGAGGCGGCGAACGCCCAGCTTGTCCAGCTCCGCCGCACCGGCCAGGCCCGGACGCGCCATCACGTTGAGCGGCAGGGGCGAGCCCTTGGCCAGTTCGGCGATCTCTTCGAGATCCGTCACGCCCGGGGTGAAGATCCCGTCGGCGCCGGCGTCGCGATAGACGCTGGCGCGGCCCAGGCTGAGGGCGACCTGCTCGCCCTTGGGCGCCAGTCCGCGCAGATAGACGTCCGTGCGGGCGTTGATGAACAGGTCCAGGCCGTGCTTCACCAGCGCCTCGCGGATCGTCTCGATGCGCAGGGCCGCTTCACCCGGCCCGACGACCCCGTCCTCGATATTGATCCCGGCCGCGCCTTCGCCGGCCACGGCGACGACAGCCTCGGCGACCTCGCGGGCGCTGGCGCCGTAACCGCTCTCCATATCGACCGTGAAGGGAACGGAAACCGCGCGAGCGATGGTCCTGACCGTGTGCAGCAACGGCGCGAGCGGCATCTGGTCGCCGTCCTTGTAGCCCAGCGACCAGGCGACGCCGCAGCTGGTGGTGGCGATGGCCTTGGCGCCCAGGCTTTCGATCAGGCGCGCGCTGCCGGCGTCCCAGGCGTTGGGCAGGATCAGCAGGCCGTCCTGGTGCAGGCGGCGAAAATCGGCGGCGGCGGTCATGATGCAAACGCTCCCTTGCATGTCCTTGGAGCGCTTACTCGCATTCACGCCCGACGCGTGCTCGCGAGTTTCGGACACCAACAGGTCCGAAGCCCCTGGATGAGCATTTAGGGGCTTCGGATCACCGTTGCGATGACCCGCAAGGTCACCAGCTTCTACTTCAGCGCATAGGACACCGTGGTCACCACCCGCAGACGCTTCATGATCGAGGCGTCGGGACCCTGATCGCCGACCTGGTCGCGGGCCTGAATCTCGAAGGAGCCTTGGGTGGCGCGGCTGATGCCGCCGAGGCTCGCGCCGCTGTCGCGGGCGAACTGCTCGGCCCCGCTGCGGGCGCTGGCGGTGGCCTCCTTGATCATGGCGGGCCGCACGTCGTTCAGCTTGGTGAAGACATAGGACGCACCGCGAAAGTCCTGCAGCACAACGCCCTGGCGGACGAGATCCGACAGCGCCCGCGTCGTGCCCTGGACCCGGTCCACGTCGGTGGAGCGGACGGACACTGTCTGGGCCAGGATGTAGCGGGCGCGGACGTTCTGCGGCCCGTATTCACGGGCGTTGTTGTCCACCACCTCCAGCCGGCCCAGATCGATCTCCTCCGGCTTGAAGCCCTGGGCGGCGAGGAAGCCGCGCACCTTGCCGATGTCGGCGTCGATGGCCGCCTGGACCTGGGACAGCTCGTCGCCCGACTGGGTGAAGCGCAGGGGCATGACGGCCAGGTCGGCCTTGGCGTCGCGCTCGGCCAGACCGCGCACGGTGACGGTGCGGTCGCCGGTGCGGGCGTCCACGATCCCGCCGCCGATCAGGCCGCCGCCGATGGCCAGGCCGGCGGCCACAAGGCCGCCAGCCACGGCGGCTGGCAGCAGACGATTGTCGCTCATGAAAGTCTCCATGGGCGCACCTGCGCGCCCAACAGCAGTGCTAACGCACAGCTTCCCGCCGGGATCTGAAACGGCGGTTCAGCAGGGGTTCATCCTCTCAGAGCTTGAGCATATCAGCGATGCTCGCCTAGGGTGCATCCGCACAGACTGACAATCCTTGAGAACATGATCCTCGCCCTTCTCGCGGCCGCCGCCCTCGTCACGACGCCCGCACCGCCGGCGGTCGTCGTCAAGCCGGATTGGGAGTTGAAGCCCAGCGGCGACCAGCTGGCAGACGCCTATCCGCCTATCGCGCAGTTCTTCGAGATCAACGGTCACGCGACGATCAGGTGCCGCGTGGACATCAGAGGGATGCTCTTCGACTGCGAGGTCGTTGCAGCCTCGCCCTCGGACCTTGGCTTTGGGCAAGCGGCGCTTTCCTTGACAGACCAGTTCCTCATGCGCCCCAAGACGGTGAACGGTCAGCCGGTCGAGAGCGGAACCGTAGCCATTCCCATCAACTTCACCGTGCCCAAGGAAGATCACGAGGATCACGATTTCACCCCGCCGCAGGCCACCAAGACCATCGCCGCGGAGCACAGGGCGCTGGTGACCCAGTTTGGCGAACGGGTGCTCGACCCGCTGTTGGTGGGCGAACTGGACATGAAGCTTCGCCTGGAGCTGCCCCTCATCACGCCAGGGGTGCCGCCAGCTACGGTCCTGAAGGCTCGAGAGGCGTACATCGCCGCCTACGACATCATCACGCCCAAGATGAAGGCTCGCGCCCTTGAACATGTGGCGCAGACCTACCCAGAGGAGGAACTGGCGGATGTCATCCGCTTCTTCGACACGCCGAGTGGTCAGACTTTCCTGCAGAACTTCGCGCGCATGGACGATTACGCCAAGAGCGCCGATCCAGCGGCGCTGGCGGCGCTCGCGATGGAACTGAACCTATTCTTCCAGAGCCCGGCGGGCCTCACCTTCGCCAACCTGACGAGCGATCTGGCGCACTTGGCGACGCCCTATGAACATCAGATCGAGGTCGACGCCCGCCGACGGTTTTGCCAAGGCCGCGCCTGCTGAACTTCGCGCCTCAATCAATGGTGCGCGTGATGCTCGGCGTTGCGCTTGCGGGTCGCCGCCGCCTTCTTGGCCGAGGCTGAGCGTTCGGCGGCCGAGCGGTTGGCCGAGGCCTCGCCGCCCTTCTTTCCGCCCTTCTTCGCAGCGGGGTGGCCGGTGCCCTTGCCGCGACCGGAGCCGCCCGGCTTCTTGCCGCCGCCGTCGTCCTTGTTGACGGTGGCCCAGGCACGCCGTTCGGCTTCCTTCTCGGAAACACCCTTCGCCTCGTAGCCTTCCGCGATGTGGTCGGCCTTGCGTTCCTGCTTGTCGGTGTACTTGGACTTGTCGCCGCGTGGCATGGCGTCCTCCTTCAACTGCAGGAGGCAACCGGCCGCAACGCGCCTTGTTCCAAGCGCTACAGAAAGGCGGCGCGCATGGCCTCGATCCGCGCCAGCTTGGCCTGGAGCGGCGCCCAGTCATCGCTGTCGGCGATCGGCGCCCACAAAGTCTCGACCTCCTCGATCAGCAGTTCCTCGGGCTCGGGCCGCTGGAAATAGGCCGCCGACAGGCGTTCCGGCCTCACGGGCGCATGGGCGGCCAGCAGGTCTCGGAACGCGGTGAAGCCCTCCGACGCATAGGCCTCTCCCCGTATGCTCTCCAGGGCGCGGGCGGCGTCGCCGGCGAACCAGTCGAAGAACACAGGCTCCCATCGCACGGCGTCCCCGGCCTGCGCCATCGCGCGGAACAGGGTTGAGACCAGGGCCACGTCCGCCGCCTCGTCCACACTGGCCACGCCGAGGCGGGCGAGCACCGCTGCCCGCAGCGCGTCGCGATAGGCGGCGTCGAAACTGTTGAGGGCGGCGACCAGTCCGTCCGAGCCGGTGACCAGGGTCAGGCAGGCGGCCAGTTGCTGCAGGTTCCAGAACGCCGCCTCGGGCTGGCGGCCAAAGCTGTAGAGGCCGGTCTGGTCGAAATAGGCGGCGGTGGAGGCCGGGTCGTTGCGCGGCAGGAACCGCCAGGGGCCGTAGTCGAAGCTCTCGCCGGTGACCACCATGTTGTCGGTATTGAGCACGCCGTGGACGAAGCCGGCGGCCATCCAGCTGGCGGCCAGGTTGGCGGTCCGTTTCACGGTCTCGGCCAGCATGGCGGCCGGCAGATCGGCCTCGCCCGACAGGTGGGGGAAATAGACCTCGGCCACATGTTCAACCAGTTTGCCGATCAGGTCGGCGCGGTCGAAGAAGGCGTGGCGCTGGAACGTCCCGAAGCGGATGTGGCTGTGCGACAGGCGGGTCAGGACCGCCGACCGCGTAGGGCTGGGCTCATCCCCGCGCACCAGGGCCTCGCCGGTCTCCACCAGGGAGAAGGCGCGAGAGGTGGGGACGCCCTGCGCCTCCAGCATGGTCGCGGCCAGGATCTCGCGCACCCCGCCCTTGAGGGTCAGGCGGCCATCGCCGCTGCGCGACCACGGGGTCTGGCCCGAACCCTTGGTGGCGAGGTCGAGCAGGCGGCCGCCCTCGGCTTCACGAAGCTGGGCGAACAAGAAGCCGCGCCCGTCGCCGAGTTCCGGGTTGTAGGTGCGGAACTGATGGCCGTGATACCGCATGGCCAGGGGCGCGGGCTGATTGTCCGGCAGGGCCTCGAACCGCGCGAAATGGGCCAGCCATTCGTCGTCTGTCAGCGTCTCCAGCCCCACCGTCCCCGCCGCGCGGTCGTTGCGATGGCGCAGGATCGTCTGCGGGAAATCCGCCGGCGCCACCACGTCGGCGTAGTCGGCGCTCAAGGCGGCGAAGCGAGGATCGGGGCGGTAGGCGGGCGATACGGGCATGGGATGCAAATGCGCGTGCGGGCGCTTTGGACGCAAGCCGCCTGTTGCTCGACAAGCGAGCTGGCCATCGTCTATTTTGGGCTCAGCCATCAGGTTGCTCACGCGACCAGGCTGGCGCCCTCGAGGCGAACCCAGTCCGACGCCCGTCGATAACCTGGCGTCACGACCGTCAACCGCAAGGGAGGCCGCCGTGGCGCGCAAGATCACCCTCGATTTCCTGAAGACCGCAGCGGCGTCCGGCGCGGCGTTGGGCATCGCCGCCCTGGCGGCGCTGATCATCGCCAACTCGCCGTGGGCAAGCGGGTACTTCCACTGGCTCAAAGGCGCTCATGCCCTTCAGGTCGGCCCGCTTCGCCTGGAGCTGACGATCTCTGAATGGATCAAGGAAGGCCTGATGGCGGTCTTCTTCCTGATGGTCGGGATGGAGATCAAATATGAGATCCTCAAGGGCGAACTGAGTGATCCGCGCCGATTGGCGACGCCCGTTCTCGCCGCGTTCGGCGGCATGGCCGGCCCAGCCCTGGTCTATCTTCTGATCAGCCGCTTCACCGGGGCCGCCTTCGAGGGTTGGCCGATTCCGCTCGCCACCGACATCGCATTCGCCCTGGCGGTCTTCGCATTTGTCGGCAAGGGCCTGCCCACGTCGTTGCGGGTCTTCCTGCTCACCCTGGCCATCGTCGACGACCTCGGAGCCATCGCGCTGATCGCATTGCTGTTCAGCAGCGGCGCGCACCTGCCGCCGCTGGTCGGCGTCGTTGGCCTTTTGGTCTTCCTCGGGCTTGTGGCGCATCGGGTGCGCATCACCGCCCCGTTCTGGGCGCTGGGCTTCGCCGCGGTCTGGTATCTGACCGTGCTCTCCGGCCTCAGCACCTCCCTCACCGCCGTCGCCTTCGCCGTGATCGTTCCGCTGCAGCCGCGCAAGGAAGACGGCCAAAGCCCGATCAAGGAAGCCATCCACGATCTTCATCCATGGAATGCGTTTCTCGTCCTGCCTCTGTTCGCCTTCGCCAAGGCGGGCGTGTCGTTCGCCGGCATGTCCATCTCGGCTCTGGCGTCGCCGCTGGTGGTCGCCATCGCGCTGGGCCTGTTCGTGGGCAAGCAGGCCGGGGTGCTGGGCATGGCGGCGCTCGCCTCGCGGCTGGGCGTCGGGGCGCGGCCCAGCGGAGCGAGCTGGATGCAGGTCTATGGGGTCGCCGTCCTGTGCGGCGTCGGCTTCACAATGAGCCTGTTCATCGGCGCCCTGGCCTTTCCCGGCGCGGTGGATTCGCCCCAGCAGGTCGAGGTCAAGCTGGGCGTCCTGGGCGGGTCGCTGCTTTCGGTGATCTGGGCGTCGATCGTGCTGTCGCGCGCCAATCGCCAGCACGCTCAGGCCTGACCTAACAATCGTTTTCGGGAACGACGGTCATCGGCCGTACCCGATTGACGAAAGCGACGTTGGGGAAGGCGTCCACAGGTTGTCGCTTTTGCGACACATCGGCCCGATTCCGTTACGCTGTAAGGGAATCCTCTTGCTCGGCTTGAAGAACCAGATTTAGCTGAACACTTGTTCGAATGCGTGGGCCTCGGCCGACGCATCTGGACCGCCAAACGCGGGGCTCGACATCCGCGTGGACACAAAACTGAGGTAGGAAATGCACTTCACCCAATTCATCCGACGCTCGGCGTCCGTCCTGGTTTTGGCGTCCGCAGCCGCCGGCGCAGCCCATGCGCAAGACGCCAGCCCGACCATCAACTCCATCATCGTCACCGCCCAGAAGCGCGAGCAGAACCTGCAGGACGTGCCGATCGTGGTCACGGCCCTGCCGCAACAGCTGCTGCAGGACGCCGGCGTGCGGGACATCAAGGATCTGCAAATCCTGACCCCCGGCCTGAACGTCGCCTCGACGTCCAATGAAACCAACACCACCGTCCGCATCCGCGGCGTCGGCACTGTCGGCGACAACCCCGGCCTGGAATCGTCGGTCCTGGTGACCATCGACGGCGTCTACCGCCCCCGCAACGGCGTGGCCTTCAACGACCTGGGCGAGCTTGAGCGCATCGAAGTGCTGAAGGGCCCGCAAGGCACGCTGTTCGGCAAGAACACCTCGGCCGGCGTCATCAACATCATCACCAAGGCTCCGGAGTTCGTCTTCGGCGCCGAAGCCGAGGCCACCTTCGGCAATTATGGAACCAAGGGCGGCTCGGCCGCCGTCACCGGGGCGATCATCGAAGACAAGCTGGCCGGCCGCCTGTTCGCCGCGGTCCGCAAGCGCGACGGCTTCTATGACATCGTCACCGGCCAGGGCCCGCGCACCAACCGCGAGGACGGCAACCAAGACTACTACACCCTGCGCGGCCAGCTGCTGTTCACGCCGAACGACGACGTCGATGTCCGCATCATCGCCGACTACACCAAGCGCGATGAAAGCTGCTGCGTCGGCGTGCAGATCGTGAACGGCGCGACCGCCCCGATCGTCAACGCCCTGGGCGGCGGCAACGCCCTGGCCAACCCGCCGCGTCCGTTCGACCGCACCTCCTACGCCAACCGTCCGACCGATCAGGAGATCGAGGACATGGGCGCGTCGATGGAAGTGAACTGGGACCTGGAAGGCCTGGGCGGCGCCACGATCACCTCGATCACCGCCGGCCGTAACTGGAAGACCAACAACGGCCAGGACATCGATTTTACGACGATGGACCTCGCCTACCGCACCCCGGACTGGAGCACCGAATTCGGCCAGTTCAGCCAGGAACTGCGTCTGGCCGGCCGCACCGAGCGCCTCGACTGGCAGGTGGGCATGTTCTACGCCCGCGAGACCCTGGACCAGTACACGCCGTTCGTCTTCGGCCGTCAGTACGAGACGTATCTGAGCCTGCTGCTGTCCAGCGGCACGAACCCCAACCTGGTCTCGCTGCTTACCGGCCTGCCGGCGGGCACCGCCTTCACTCCGGGGGCGGGCGCGCGCGACACCTACAAGCAGAAGTCCAACAGCCTGGCCTTCTTCACCAACAACACCCTGAAGCTGACCGACGCCTTCGATATCACGCTGGGCCTGCGCTACACGCGCGAAGAAAAGGACCTGTCGACCCGCTACACCAACGCGCCGGGCACCAACGGCTGCGCCGCCGCCCTGAGCCGCGTGCCGATCATCGCCGGCGCCGTCGGCGCCGCGAACGCCGCGACCGTCCTTGGCAACATCTGCCTGCCGTGGACCGATCCGGGCTTCAACAACCGCGGCACGCAGCAGGCGCGTGAAGAAGACGAACTGACCGGCACCATCAAGGCCTCGTACCGCTGGAACGAGGACGTGATGACCTATGCGTCCTACGCCCGCGGCTACAAGGCCGGCGGCTTCAACCTCGACCGCGCCCGTATCGGCCTGGGCGTGGTGAACCCGGACACGGCGTTCCCGGAAGAGACCGTCAACTCCTACGAACTGGGCGTGAAGACCAGCTGGCTGAACCGCACCCTGTCGCTGAACGCCGCGGCGTTCCATCAAGAATTCCAGGGCTTCCAGCTGAACGCCTTCACCGGCACCAGCTACATCGTCACCTCGATCCCGAAGGTCAAATCGGTCGGCGTGGACACCGACCTTTTGTGGTTCACCCCGCTGAAGGGCCTGACCCTGCAGGGCGGCGTCACCTATGCGGTGACCGAGTACGGCCAGTTCACCCCGGGCGCCGGCGTCTCGCCGCGCCTGCCGGGCGCGCGCCTGTCGTTCGCTCCGCTGTGGTCGGGTTCGATGGCCGCCAGCTACAGCCATGACCTGGGCGACACCCTGGAGCTGCGCACCAGCCTCAGCGGCAAGTACTCGTCGATGTTCAACACCGGCTCGGACCTGCATCCGGCCAAGGAACAGGACGCGTTCTGGCTGGTGAACGCCCGCATCGCGATCGGCACCCAGGACGAGCGCTGGACCGCCGAGCTGTGGGCCCAAAACCTGCTGGACGAAGAGTACCTCCAGGTGGGTTACGACGCCCCGCTGCAAAGCGGCGGCTTCGACGCCTTCCTCGGCGCCCCGCGCACCTACGGCGTGACCCTGCGGGCCAAGTTCTAAGACGCGGCAGACGTCAGACTGAAAGCTGGGCGGCCCGGAGAAATCCGGGCCGCCCTTTTCTTATGTTGCGCAGGTTTCACTAGGCTCCACCGCGGAGGCGCCCCAGTCTGCGCGGCGATGCATCCCCCAGCACGCCAACGCCTGTCTAGACACGCCGATCTGCCGCGGCACCGGCACGCAGAGCCCTATCTGGCCGTCGTTCTGGCGGGCGGCTACGAGGAGGCCGGCGATGGGGGCCGACGCCATGTGCGGGCCGGCGAGGCGGTCCTCCACCACGCGTTCGAAGCCCATCTGGACCGCATGTCCGCTCACGGGGCGGAGGTGCTCAACCTGCCGCTCCCCCAGGATCTATCCTTGCCGGCGTTCCTGGTTCTGGACGACGTCGACGCCCTCGCCCGCCTGGCCGAGAGCGACATGCGCGCGGCCAGCGAACTGGCCGTCTCGGCCCTGCGTCCCCTCGGTGCTGCGGCAGAGGATTGGCCAGACGCCCTGGCCGCCGCTCTCAACAACGACCCGTCGATCAAGATCACAGCCTGGGCCAGCCGTCAGGGCCTGACGGCCGAAAGCGTGTCGCGCGGTTTCCACAAGGTGTTCGGCGTGACGCCGAAGCGTTTCCGGCTGGAGGCCCGGGCCCGACGGGCCTGGCGGGATCTCCCCCATGCGCCCACCCTGGCCTCGCTCGCCGCCGACACCGGCTTTGCTGATCAGGCGCACATGACGCGGGCGATCACGGACATCACCGGCCGCACGCCAGGCGCATGGATCAAGTCCCTTCAATACGCCTGAGCTTGGCCGCGCCACCGTGGCGGCATGAACAGACGAAACCTCCTGCTCGCCGCCGCCGCCCTGGTCGCGGCTCCCGCCCTGCCCGCGCTCGCCGCGCCGATCCGCACCCGCTGGACCGTCAGCACCTCCGAAGGCCTGGACGCCCTTTGCTTCCTCGGTCCCTTGTCTGGAAAGCCGTTCTACGCCCGCTACTATGAGCCGGAGCTGGCGCAGATCCAGCCCCGCATGCCGAAGGCCGCTATCGACGCCATGGCCAGCCTTCAGGCCGAGGCGGACAAGGCCAACCACCTGCTCGGACCTGGCCTTTGCACCTTGATGTCGGGCGGCCGCACCGACACTCTGGACGAGGTCATCGCATCGCTCGACACGGCGGAGACGGCGGTGCTGCCGTCGTACAGGGCCAGCGACTATTGGGACCAGGAGTCCTGGACGGACTTCATCGCTCGCCGCCCGCGCATTCGCCAGGTCCTGACAGGTTTGCAGGCGGCAGGTTTCGTTGACCTACGCCGGCGCGCCCTGACGCCCACAGCCCAAACGCGTCTGCCCGCGCTGCGCGATAAGCTGGGGGGCTACGACGTGATCGCCGAGCAGGAACGGCTGCTGGGCCGCCCGCTCGATCCGTCCCTGGAGGTGATCCTGCTGTGGTTCAACAAGCCGCACGGCATCCGCATCCAGGGGCAGCGCTTCATCACCGGCATCACCTGGTCGGATGAGATCGTTCTGCGCAACGCCGCGCACGAGGTTCTGCATCCGCCCTTTCCCATGGACGGTCCCACGGCCAAGACGGTGATGGCGATCCTGGAAAAAGACCCCCTGCTGACCCGGATCATCGCCGAGCATGACCCCGCCTTCGGCTACAACAGCCTGGAGGGCCTTCTGAACGAGGACACGGTCGAGGCCCTGGATCAGATCATCGGCGAGCGCCTGGGCATCGCCCTTGAGCCGCACCTGCGTTGGGAGAAGGCGGACGACGGCATGCACGTCCTGGCCGCCGGCCTCTACGGCCTGATGAAGGCGGATGGCTACGACCGCACCGGCGGAAATCTGGAAACCTGGATGACCGCCGCCGCCAGGAGCGGTCGGCTGTCGCCCGCCAGCCTGCACAGCACCGCCGCCGCGGTGCTGCAGCGGCCGGCGGATCGCCTCTGGCCGTTGAAGGCCGTCTAGCCCAGTTCGCGCGAGCGCTTCACCGCCGCGGCGACGGCGTGGGACATCAGGCGCGGCAGGCCGTTCTCTCCGAACAGCACGTCCAGGGCCGCCTGGGTGGTGCCGTTGGGCGAGGTCACCTGGCGGCGCAGCTCGGCGGGGGGCGTGTCGGACGCGCCCATCAGGGCCGCCGCGCCGACGATGGTGGAGCGCGCCAGCTCCGCCGCCGCCTCGGGGCTCAGGCCCTGGCTGACGCCGGCGCCTTCCAGGGCCTCGACCAGGGCGTAGAGATAGGCCGGCGCCGAACCGGACACCGCCGTGGCGGCGTGCATCAGGCCCTCGTCGGTGAGGTCGACCGTGGCGGCGATGGGATCGAACAGCTTGTGGGCCAGGGCGCGCGCTTGCGGATCGGCGGCGAAGACGCTGACCGTGCCCTTGGCCACGGCGACGGCGGTGGTCGGCATGACCCGGGCCACGGTCCGGCCGCCAAAGGCCTGGCTGAGGTCCTGAGAGGAGACGCCGGCGACGATGGAGACGATCACCGCGTCCGGCGCCAGCAGGTTGGAGACCTCCTCGGCCACGCCGCGCCACAGCTGCGGCTTCACCGCCAGGATCACCGTCTTGGCGGTCTTGAGGGTCACATGATCGGGATTGACCTTGGCGTCCGTGCCGGCGAACGCCTCGTCGGCGTTGGGGTCACGGATGATGAGGTCGCAGGTCGAGACGGCGCCCGTCTGGCGCCAGCCGTCGATGATGGCGCCGCCCATACGGCCCGCGCCCAGAAGAAGGATCGGAGTCATGGGGCCTTCTTAGACCCCATTCCTCCAGACCGCGAGGCCGATCAGGCCAAACCGTTCAGGCCTGGCCGACCGTCTCGAACATGCAGGCGGCCATGGCCTCGTCCGGAGTCTTGGCCTTGTGCAGCAGGAAGTCGAAGGCCGGATAGAAGCGGTCGGCCGCCTCCATCGCCGCGTCGATCATCGAGGCGGCCTGGCCAAGCGTCGGCCGGTCGCTGGTCGGCAGGGACATGGAGTGGCGGAACACCACCTCGCCGTCCTCGGCCCAGATCTCGAAGTGGCCCAGCCAGCAGCGCTGGTTGATCAGGCTCAGCAGCTCGTAGGCCGCCGGGCGCTTGGTCTTGGCAGCGCGAAGGTCCAGCGACAGGCACAGCTGCAGGCATTCCGCCTCCGGCCGCCAGGCGAACCACAGCTCGTAGTCCTTCCAGTCGCCGGCCAGGGCGAAGGCGAGATCGCCGTCTTCGGTCCGGTCGAAGGTCAGGTTTTCGGAGGCCAGCACATGTTCGACCACGTCCAGCGGATCGAGCGCCAGGAAGGCGTCTTCGTCGTCTGAGTGCGTGTCCATCGACATCCCTAGGTCCCCTTCCAAAGAGGTGAGCGCGCCGCGGACCCGGCGTTAAGGTGAATCACCCCTTAACGTCGAAGGCTAGACTGCTTCGCGGCCGTCACAACGCGCTTCTTGCAAGGCGCGAGCCAGCTTTCGGTGGAGGAATCAGTCCGCCTTGGGGGCGGTTTTCTTGGCGGCCGGCTTGGCCTTGGCGGCGGGCTTGTCCGCCGCCTTCGGCGCCCCGCCCCGGAGGGCTTCCAGCTCGGCGCGCAAGGCGGCGACCTCGGCCTTCAGGGCGTCGAAGTCATCGCGGCGGACCAGGTCGAACTCGGCGGCGAACTTGTCGGCCTGGGCGCGGAAGGCGGTCTTGGCCTCTTCCCCGGCGGCCTGGGCGATGCCCATGGCGGCGGTGGTCAGCTTGGCGAA
Organism: Caulobacter sp. 73W; assembly: GCF_041021955.1. GTDB lineage: Bacteria > Pseudomonadota > Alphaproteobacteria > Caulobacterales > Caulobacteraceae > Caulobacter. Next base: position 2,939,637 of record NZ_CP158375.1, on the reverse strand, counting down.
TTCGTCGAGGAACGGGTTTTGGGTCTGCATCGTCGGCTCTTTTCGGGACGCGCGGCGCGTCCCTTGTTGTCCCTATATGGGAAAGGGCAGGTGAAAGCGAAGGACTTTGCCTTTACAGGTTGATGCGGCGTCTCACCGCACAGGATATCGCCTAAGTGCCCTTCCCCGAATTCCTCGACCCCATCCTCGTCCAGATCGGCCCCTTCGCCATTCGCTGGTACGCCCTGGCCTATGTGGCCGGCATCCTGCTGGGCTGGCGCTATGCGGCGAGCCTGGTGAAGAACCCGCGCCTGTGGGGCGGCCAGACCCCGACCATCACGCCGGAGAAGATCGACGACCTCGTTCTGTGGATCACCCTGGGCGTCATCGGCGGCGGGCGGCTGGGCTATGTGCTGTTCTACAATCCGTCGCTAATCGTCCAGAATCCCATTGAGATCCTGCAGGTCTGGAACGGCGGGATGAGCTTCCACGGCGGCTGCCTGGGCGTGGCTATCGCGGTGACCGTCTTCGCCTGGGCCAACAAGATCGACATCCGCCGTCTGGGCGACGTGGTGGCGCCGGCCGTGCCGTTCGGCCTGTTCTTCGGACGACTGGCCAACTTCATCAACGCCGAGCTGTGGGGCCGGGTCACCGATGCGCCGTGGGGCGTGATCTTCCCGGGCGCAGGCCCCTATCCGCGCCATCCCAGCCAGCTTTACGAGGCGGCGCTCGAAGGCCTGGCCCTGTTCATCCTGCTGCGCCTGGCGACTCACAAGTGGATGTGGCTGCAGCGTCGCGGTGCGGTCGCCGGCCTGTTCCTGGTCGGCTACGCGGTGTTCCGCGCCAGCCTGGAGAACGTGCGCCAGCCGGACGCCTTCATGCCAAACTTCCCGCTGGGCCTGACCATGGGGATGATGCTGTCGCTGCCCATGCTGGCGGCGGGGATCATCTTCATCGTCCTGGCCCTGCGCGAACCCCGTCCTGAAAAGGCATAGGGCCTGTCCATGAGCCTGCGTGACCGGCTGATCGCCGAGATCGAGGCGACCGGCCCGATCAGCGTCGCCGACTACATGCTGCGCTGCCTGCACGATCCGCAGGGCGGCTACTACGCCACGCGTCCGGCCCTGGGCGCGGGGGGCGACTTCATCACCGCGCCGCTGGTCAGCCAGATGTTCGGCGAGCTGATCGGTCTGTGGTGCGTCGAGGCCTGGAGCCGCCTGGGCGAGCCTGCGCAGTTCCGGCTAGTGGAGGCGGGCCCCGGCGACGGCACGTTGATGAGCGACCTGCTGCGCGCCGCGCGGCTGTCGCCGGCGTTCATCGCCGCCGCCGACCTTTGGATGGTGGAGACCTCCCGCCCCCTGCGCGCCTTGCAGGCCGAGCGTCTGGCCGGCGCGGCCCTGACGCCCCGGTGGGCGGACAGCCTGGAACAGGTTCCCGGCGACGCGCCCTTGATCCTGGTCTCGAACGAGCTGCTCGACTGCCTGCCCGCCCGGCAATTCGTGCGCACCGGGCAAGGATGGGCAGAGCGGCTGGTGGCCCTGGACGATGAGGGGCGGCTGGCTTTCCGCCTGGGCCCGCCCGCCCCGGCCCCGACGGCGGCGGAGATCGCCCTGGGTGTGGTGTTCGAGATCTCGCCCGTTCAGCAGGCCTTCGGCGCGGGCCTGGGCGAGCGGATCGCCCGCGACGGCGGCGTCGCTTTGCTGATCGACTATGGCCGCGACGCGCCCGCCCCGGGCGATACCCTGCAGGCGCTCAAAGATCACCAGAAGGTCGATCCCCTCGCCTGCCCCGGCGAAGCCGACCTCACAGTCCACGCCGATTTTCCGGCCGTGCTGGCCGCCGCCCGCGAGGCCGGAGCCGGAGCCGCGCCGATCCTGGGCCAGGGCGAGTTCCTGGCGCGCCTGGGGATCGAGCATCGCGCCGGCGCCCTGGCCGCCGCCCGCCCGGATCGCGCCGAGGTGATCGGCCGCCAGCTTGCCCGCCTGATCGAACCCGATCAGATGGGAACTCTTTTCAAAGCGGCGTGCGTTCATTCCCAGAACCTTGTCCCGCCCGGTTTCGAAGAGGCCTGATCGCTTGACCGAACTGCCCTGCGTCCAGTCCGCCCTGCTCGCCGCCGTCCCCGGCGTCCGCCACGCCTTCTTCACCCGCCAAGGCGGCGTATCGACCGGCATCTATGACAGCCTGAACATCGGCCGGGGGTCCAAGGACGAGCCCGCCGACGTGGCCGAGAACCGCGCCCGCGCCGCCGCCCACTTCGGCGGCAAGCCCGGCGATCTCGACACCTGCTTCCAAATCCATTCGACCATCGCCATCGTCGCCGACGGCTCTTGGGGCGACGCGCGGCCGCAAGGCGACGCCATCGTCTCCAAGACCCCCGGCGTGATCTGCGGCGCGCTGTCTGCCGACTGCGCCCCGGTGCTGATCGTCGATCCCGTGGCGCGCATCGTCGCCTCGGCTCATGCCGGCTGGCGTGGGGCTCTCGATGGCGTGGTGCAATCGGCGGTGGATACCATGGTCGAGCTTGGCGCCGATCCGGCCGACATGGTCGCCGCCGTCGGCCCCTGCATCGGCCCGGCGTCCTATGAGGTCGGCTTGGACTTCTTCGAGCGCTTCGCCGCCGACGCGCCGGGGTCGGAGCAGTTCTTCTCGGCCGGCAAGACCGCCGACAAGCGCCAGTTCGACCTGCCGGCCTTCGTGCTGGAACGCCTGCGCACCGCCGGGATCGAGCGGCGCGAATGGGTCGGCCGCGACACCTGCGCCGAAGAAAACCTGTTCTTCTCCAACCGCCGGGCGGTGCTGCGGGGCGAGGGCGACTATGGCCGGCTGCTGTCGGCGATCATGCTGACCTGAAAGCCACGCTCGGGCGTTTAGGGATTCTTGAGCTTGTTCTCAGCCAACTCCCTGCTAGAAGCCCGCGCAACACCACAACAGTTCTGCGACGGGGTCCTCGATGAAGCTGCTGGCTGGCAACTCCAACCGTACTCTCGCAGGCGCCATCGCCGACTATCTGGACCTGCCGCTGACCAAGGCGCAGGTCCGGCGCTTCGCCGACAACGAGGTCTTCGTCACCATCGACGAGAATGTCCGCGGCGAGGACGTCTTCATCATCCAGTCGACGTCGTACCCGGCGAACGACAACCTGATGGAGCTGCTGATTTGCATCGACGCCCTGAAGCGCGCGTCGGGCAAGCGGATCACCGCCGTGGTTCCCTATTTCGGCTATGCCCGCCAGGATCGTAAGACCGGCGGCCGCACCCCGATCTCGGCCAAGCTGGTCGCCAACCTGATCACCCGCGCCGGCGCCGACCGGGTCCTGACCATGGACCTGCATGCCGGCCAGATTCAGGGCTTCTTCGACATCCCCACGGACAACCTGCTGCCGACCCCGCTGCTGGCCGCCGACATCCGCGAGAACTACAAAAAGACCGACGAGCTGATGATCGTGTCGCCCGACGTGGGCGGCGTGGTGCGCGCCCGCGCCCTGGCCAAGCGTCTCGACGCCGACCTGGCCATTGTCGACAAGCGCCGCTCCGGCCCCGGCCAGAGCGAGGTGATGAACATCATCGGCGACGTCCAGGGCCGCCGCTGCATCCTGTTCGACGACATCGCCGACAGCGCCGGCACCCTGTGCAACGCCGCCGAGGCGCTGATGCAGAACGGCGCCGCCGACGTCGCGGCCTACGTCACTCACGGCGTGCTGTCGGGCGCAGCCTTCGACCGGATCAGCAAGTCGGTGCTCAAGGAACTGGTGGTCACCGACTCCATCGAGCAGCCGGAAGAGGCGCTGAAGGGCTGCGGCAAGGTCCGCCTGGTCTCCTGCGCGCCCCTGATCGGCGAAGCCATCCGCCGCATCGCCAACGAAGAGTCTGTGTCGAAGCTGTTCGACTAAGCCCGCGGGCTTCGAGACGCGCGGTCGCGCTCCTCAGCCTCACGCGCGTGGGTTGCTGAATTCGTCACCTGAGCAGCGGCTAATGGGCCGCGTCTCGAAGGACGTGCTACCCCCGAACCACCGTGATCTCGACCCCCGCCGCCTGGGCGTGCGGGGCCAGGGCCAGGGGTTTCTCCACGCGCACGCGGGCGCGGGTCACTCGGCTGTCGCTGAGGCAGGCGTGGGCCAGGCGTTCGGCGAAGGTCTCGACCAGGTCGATGCGCCCCTCGGCGACGATGGCGCGGGCGGCCTCGCCGACGGTTTCATAATTCACCGTGTCGGCCAGCCGCTCGAAGCCAAAGGCGGCCACGTCCAGCTCCACATCCACCACCAGCGGCTGCAGGCGGCCATGCTCGTGCTTGTAGACGCCGATCTCCGCCTCGACGGCCAGGCCGCGCACGAAAATCTTCACCCCGACCACGCGGGCGGCGGGGGTTTCACTGGCGGAGAACTGGAGAGGGCTGGGGGCGGTCACGGTCCGGCCTTTCACGCGCCGATGATGTCGGGCGTCCGCCAGGCAAGGTGCTGGCCGCCGTCGACGGCGATCATCTGGCCCGTCACCGACCTTGCGTCAATGAGGTAGCGAAGGGCTGCGGCGATCTCGTCCGGCGACGCGCCGTGGCCCAGGGGGACATTGGCGGCCTCGTGGTCGAACTCGCCGTTGTTCTGGTGGATCGAGGCCAGGGTCGGGCCAGGCCCGACGGCGTTGACCCGGATGCGCGGCGCCAAGCCTTGCGCCAAGGTCTGGGTCGCCCACCAAAGGCCGGCCTTGGACAGGCTGTAGCTGAAGAACTGCGGATTGGGCCGCCAGACGCGCTGGTCGACGATGTTGACGATCAGCCCCTCGGCGTCGGCCGGAAGCTGGGCGGCGAAGGCCTGGGCCAGCAGCACCGGCGCCCGCAGGTTGGCGCCCAGATGCGCATCGAAGCTGTCGGCGGTCAGGGTGTCGATGCGGTCGTCCTGGAATAGGGAGGCGCAGTTGACCAGCAGGGTCAGCGGCTGGTCCGCGACCGACAGCAGGGCGTCACGCTCCGCGTCATGGGTCAGGTCGGCGTGAGCGACGAAGGCCCGGCGGCCGATGGCCTCGATCTCGGCGGCGACTTGCGCGGCGTCCTCGGCCGCGCCGCGATGGTGGACGACGACATCATAGCCGGCCCGCGCGCATTCCAGGGCCAGGGCGCGTCCGATCCGGCGCGCCGCCCCCGTCACCAGGGCGCATCCCCTGTCCTTCATGCGCTTCATCCTTTCTCAACCTCACAACGCAACCATCAGTTGAGTTGCTGTAAAACACGCGCTACGAGACTGGGAATGGCTAGTCGCGCTCCCCTGCCGGATAGTGAAGCCGCTGAGTTCGCGGTCCGCAAGGACGACGCCCGAGGTTGCGACCTCCACCTGCTGTTCGATCAAACCACGGTCCACATCGTCGAGAGCCTCGACGGCCAGAACACGCCCGTCTCGCTGAACCTCTGTCCCGAACTGAGAGCGCCGCGCCTTATCGCCCAGCCAGCCGCCGCGGACCTGTTCCGCACCGTCGTCCTGGCGGCGGCGGCGCTTTGCAGCAAGGGCGGCGTCTCGGTGCTGGCCGACGGCATTCCCACCGAGGTCAGCGTGGCGGCCGGCGTCACCATCGATCCCGCCACCCCCATCCATCATCCCGTTCTGCGCATCGCCGCCGCGACGGCGCGAGATGGAGAGGCCGAACTGACGGTCAGGATCGCGGGCGACCGCCTGACCCTGTCGCTGATCATCCCCGCGCCCCTGGCCCCGCCCAGCGTGCTGCTGGTCGAACGGGACGATGCGCAGCGGATCGAGATTCACGCGGCCCTGGCGGCGGCGGGTTTCACCGTGGAATCGGCCACGGGGCCGGAGGCGGTGCTGCGCCTGCTGGCATCCGGGCCCTACGCCGCGGTGCTGGTCGATCTGCATGAGGATGGGTCGGACGCCCTGGACGTGGCCCGGACGGCGCGCGGCGCTCATCCCGGTACGGCGGTCTTCGCCCTGGCGCCGGAGAACCCCGCGGCCTGCCGCCGGGTGCTGGACCAGGCGGGCTTCGCGGGGCTTTTGCGCAAGCCGTTCAGCGCGGAGCGGCTCCGCGCCTTGATCGGTCGTTAGTCGACGCGGCCGAACTCGAAGAAGTTCAGGGCGCAGATGACGCCGATGAAACCGAAGATGACGGCGAGAGCGAGCATGTCAGAAACTCCGAAAGTACGAACCGGGCTTTAGCCGCCGAGGAAGGGGACGGCAAGCCCGCAGGCGTCTATAGGAGCGCGATGTCCTGGCGTCGCCGCATCGAACCGTTCACCCGTCCGCTGTTCAAGGTCTATTCCCGGGCGACCCGCGCCATGACCCTGGGCGTGCGCGGGCTGGTGGTGAACGAGGCCGGCTGGGTCCTGCTGGTCGAGCACACCTATCTTCCCGGCTGGTATCTGCCCGGCGGCGGGGTGGAGCGCGGCGAGACCGCCGAGGCCGCCCTGGCACGCGAAATGGAGGAAGAGGCCGGCGTGCGGCTGGAAGGCCGCCCGCGCCTGCTGTCGTTCCATTCCAACGACCACGCGTTCAGCGGCGATCACGTGCTGATCTACCGTATCGACCGCTGGAGCCCCTGCCCCCTGACCTCGCGCGGGGAGATCGCCGCGGTCGAGTGGTTCGATCCCGAAAACCTGCCCGACACGGTGACCCCGGCGACCCGCGCCCGCATCCTGGAAGCCATGGGAAAGGCGCAGCCCGACCTGCGCTGGTGACGGCGCCCCTTCCCACCTGATCAACGATCATTAGAATGATTGTTTGAATTTCAGAGGCCGCATCCAGCGGCCCTACAGGGCAGGAGCAGGCGGATGCGCGACTACACGAAGTTCTACATCGACGGCGCCTGGGTATCGGCCAAGGCGGCCAAGACCCTCGACGTCATCAATCCGGCCAATGAGACGGTCGCGGGCCGCATCTCCATGGGCTCGGAGAGCGACGTGGACGCGGCGGTGATGGCCGCCCGCGCGGCTTTCGACAGCTTCTCCAAGACCAGCCGCGAAGAGCGCATCGACCTTTTGGAGCGCATCGTCGCCGAATACCAGAAGCGCTACGAGGACATGGCGAAAGCCATCACCGAGGAGATGGGCGCCCCGTCGTGGCTGGCGCAGCGCGCCCAGGCCGCCATGGGCGTCGGCCACATCCAGACCGCCATCGCGGTGCTGAAGGACTACCGCTTCGAGGAAGATCGCGGCACGACCCGCCTAGTGAAGGAGCCGATCGGCGTCTGCGGATTCATCACGCCGTGGAACTGGCCGGTGAACCAGATCGCCTGCAAGGTCGCGCCGGCGCTGGCCGTCGGCTGCACCATGGTGCTGAAGCCGTCGGAAGTGGCGCCGTTCAGCGGCTACATCTTCGCCGAGATCCTGCACGCCGCCGGCGTTCCGGCCGGGGTGTTCAACCTGGTCAACGGCGACGGCCCGACCGTGGGCTTCGCCATCTCCAGCCACCCCGAAGTGGACATGGTGTCCTTCACCGGCTCGACCCGCGCCGGGATCGAGGTGGCGCGCGCCGCCGCCCCGACCGTCAAGCGCGTGCACCAGGAGCTGGGCGGCAAGAGCCCCAACATCATCCTGGAGGACGCCGACTTCGCCAAGGCGGTCACCGGCGGCGTCTCGTCGGTGATGATGAATTCGGGCCAGTCGTGCAACGCCCCCACCCGCATGCTGGTCCCGGCCGGCAAGATGGATGAGGTGATCGGCATCGCCAAAGCGGCGGCCGAAGGCTTCAACGTCGGCGACCCCACCGGCAACGCCAAGATGGGCCCGGTGGTCTCCGAGGTGCAGTGGAACAAGATCCAGGGCCTGATCCAGAAGGGCGTCGATGAAGGCGCCACCCTGGTCACCGGCGGCCCCGGCCGGCCCGAGGGCCTGGACAAGGGCTACTACGTGAAGCCCACCGTCTTCGCCAACGTCACCAACGACATGACCATCGCCAAGGAAGAAATCTTCGGCCCCGTGGTCGCCATCCTCGGCTACGACACGGTGGATGAGGCGGTGACCATCGGCAACGACACCGAGTACGGCCTGGCGGCCTACGTCTCGGGGACCGATCCGGCCAAGGTCCGCGCCGTGGCCTCGCGCCTGCGGGCCGGCCAGGTGAACCTCAACGGCGCCAGCCCCGACCTGATGGCCCCGTTCGGCGGCTACAAGATGAGCGGCAACGGCCGCGAATGGGGCGACCACGCCTTCGGGGAGTTCCTGGAGACCAAGGCCGTGCTGGGCTTCAACGCCCCGGCGGCTGCGGAATAGTCACCCCGGCAACCGCACCACCGCCCGTAGGCCTCCCAGCGGCGACCGGTCCAGCACCAGGTCGCCGCCCAGACCGCGGGCGACGTCGCGGGCGATGGCCAGGCCCAGGCCGACGCCCTTTTCATTCTGGTTGCGGGATTCATCGAGCCGGTTGAAGGGGCGAAAGGCCTCCTCGTAGCGCTCGGCCGGAATGCCGGGGCCGTCGTCGTCCACCAGGATCTCGACCCCGCCGGCCGGGCTGCGCCGGGCGGCGACCTCGACCCGTTCGCCATGGACGGCGGCGTTCATCACCAGGTTGGACAGGGCGCGCTTCAGGGCGTTGGGCCGCACGGCGACTTCCAGCTGCGGATCGGCGTCGACGCTGACCCGCGCGCCGGCCCGCGCCGCGCCCTCGCTGACCTCTTCGATCAGGGCGCGAAGGGAGGCCATCTCCACCGCCTCGCCGCCCTCGCCCCGGGCGAAGGCCAGATACTCGTCGATCATGTGCTCCATCTCGGCCAGATCGCGCTTCATCGCCTCGATCCGGGGGCTGGGCTCGGCCAGGGCCAGCTCCAGCTTGAGGCGGGTCAGCGGCGTGCGCAGGTCATGGCTGACCGAGGCGAGCAGGGTCGTGCGCTGTTCGATATGGCGCTGGATGCGGGCCTTCATGGCGAGGAAGGCCTGCGCCGCCTGACGCACCTCGCGCGCGCCCCAGGGCTTGAAAGCCGGCGCGTCTCCGCCCCGTCCGAAGGTGTCCGCCGCCTCGGCCAGGCGCTCGATGGCGCGCACCTGGTTGCGGATGAACAGCAGGGCCACCGCCGTCAACAGCAAGGTCGCCCCCGCCATCCAAAGCACGAAGATGTGGCCCTGCGTCGCCACCGCCCGGTCGCGGGGCGCGATGATCCGCAGGACGCCCTGGTCCACCTTCACCCGAATATCGACATAGGCTGGATAGCGGTCGGACGCGTCGAACCAGAACGGCTCGTCCAGCCGTCCCGACAGCGCCCGCTGCAGGGACCGGTCCACGGCCGCGAACAGAGCGGCGCGCTTGCCGATCGGCAGCTCCCGGCCCGGCTGCAGGGCGATGGAGAGGGATAGGGAGTCCTCCGCCCGCTGCTCCAGCCGCGCCAGGGCCTCGGGCCGGGGATCGTCCTGATAGCTCTCGACCGCCCAGGCGACTTCGCCGGCGAGCCCCTCGGAAAGCCGGCTGTTCACCGTCTCCCAGTGGGCGTCGAAGAAGGCCCAGGTCACCGCCATCTGCATCAGGGCGATGGGCAGGATGATGATCAGCAGGCTGCGCCCGAACAGCGAGGTCGGCACATAGCGCCGCATCAGCCGGGGCCAGAAGATCCTGAACCAGCGGCGCATCAATCCGGCGCCAGGCGATATCCGATGCCGCGCACCGTCTGGAGGTAGCGGGGGTTCTTCGGGTCGGGCTCGATCTTGCGGCGCAGGCGGGTCACCTGGACATCGACGGCGCGGCCGGTGATGTCGGCGGCGTCGCGGGCCAGGTCCATGCGGTCCACCGGCTCGTGCGCGGCGCGGGCCAGCTGGCGCAGCAGCTCGATCTCCGCCTCGGTCAGACGCACGGGCTCGCCCGCGCGGGTCAGCTCGCCCCGGTCAGGGTCGAAGGCGCAGTCGCCCATCATCAGGCTTTCGGACAAGGTCACCCGAGGGCCGGCCCGTCGCAGGATCGCCTCGATGCGCAGCAAAAGCTCCTGCGGCTCGAACGGCTTGGACAGGTAGTCGTCGACGCCCAGGGTCAGGCCCTCGATCCGGTCGGAGGCATGGTCACGGGCGGTCAGCATCAGGATCGGCGTGCGGCCCATGTCGCCCGCGCGGGCGCGCAGGGCCTTGGTGAAGGAAAAGCCGTCCTCGCCCGGCATCATCACGTCCAGCACCACCAGATCGAAATCGAAGGCGTCCATCAGCTTGCGCGCGGCCGCCGCGTCCTGGGCGGCGGTGACGCGGAAACCGGCTCGGGCCAGGTATTCCTTGATCAGGTTGCGGATGCGGTCGTCGTCGTCGACGACCAGCAGGTGACGGTCACGCGCTTCGGCTGGGGTCATGCCGCTTCGCTCCGGCGAATACCGATGGAAACCCTGGGCCCGGCCAGGGCCGCCAGGATGCGCCGCGAGCCGGCCACCCCATCCAGCCCTCCGGTGCGATAGGCCTTGGCGACCACGGCGCGCAGGCGTTCGCTGATCCGCGTCTCGAAGGCCGCGCCCTCGGACGTCAGTTCGGTCGTGCGGCGGCGGGCGTCCAGATCGCCGGCGGTCTTGTGGACGTAGCCGGCCTTTTCCAGGTCCGACAGAGTGCGGCTGGCGGCCTGCTTGGACAGGCCGGTCAGGCGGGCCAGTTCCTGCACGCCCACGGCCGGCCGGCGGCGCAGCAGCAGGGCGGCGCGCCAGTGCGAGCGGCCCAAGCCCTTGTCCTCGGCCTCCAGGGCGGCGTCGACAGCCGCCCAGATTCCAGCCTCGGCCAGCAGGATCAGCTCCAGGCCGGAGTCCAGTTCATCGTCACGAAGGATAAGCCGCGGATCGGCCGGCGCACTCATGCCAGGGTCTCCAGGATGTCGGTCGCGCCGGGAGGCGGCGGACAGCCTCGCACGGTGGCGGAGAACGGCCTTTCCCGCAAGGCGACGCCCGCCCCGCTTTTTTTGCGGGACGGGCGCCTTCTTCAGTTCAGCCGGACGTTAGACCAGCCAGGCGTTGGGGCGCGGATAGGCTTCGTCACGCGCCAGGTAGACCAGGCCGACGATGGTCCGCACCAGGAACCAGATCGCGATCGCGCCCATGAACAGGCCGCTGACGACCAGGCCCGGGATGCCGATGAGCAGGAAGCTCAGCGGGATGCTGACCGCGAACACGGCGCAGGCGGCGAGGAACGCGGCGGCGGCGATCCAGAACGTCCGGATCAGGAACGTGTAGTGGCTCTTCATCTTGGGGCCGGCCGACCCTTCCTGCACGTGGGCGAGGATCACGCCGATGATGAAGGTCAGCCCGTTCGAGAACCCGAGCAGGTACAGAGCGTAGACGATCCCCGGGAGAAGACGGTCTTCGCTGGCCGCGACGGGCGCGGCGGGAATGACGGTTTCGGGGGTGGCGTCGATCATGTGGTCTCCTTTTCTATGATCGGATTTTGCGACCGAACCCCGCGCGGAAGCAAATTAAGCCTTCGACACTTTGTGAAAGATCGGAAACCTTCCGTCGCAGGACGTTGAACGCCCCAGCTTGTTTTGCGTTCGATCATGGCGTCGTGGCTCAGCTTGTAAAAACAGGGTTAACGATCCACCGTCACACTGTCGCCCGGACCGCCGCGTAATCGGCGCTAACTCATTCAATTTTCGAGGATCTCCGCCAGATGATTCGAAATAGCCGCGTTAAGGCCCTGGCGGGCCTCAGCTTGCTTGCCGTGCTGGCCGCTTGCGCGTCTCCCGCACCGCCGCCGCCCCCGCCGCCCGTGGCCTATGTGCCGCCGCCGATCACGCTTTCCCCGCGCATCGTCGAGCAGGCCGCCGCTTATCGCGGCTACATGCAAAGCGCCGGCGCGGTTTCCGCCGCCTTCACCGACGGCGGCCAGGTCGCCCAGGCGGTCAAGGTCGGCGCGTCTTATGAAAGCCGCCAGCTGGTGTCCGGCGCGGTCGCCTACGCCGCCGTGATCGCGCTGCAGGATCCGGCCTTCGTTTCGGCGGTGCGCGAGTTCGCCGCCAACCAGAGCCAACGCCAGCAGGTCACCCAGCAGATTCTGCGCGATCCGGCCTATGCCGTGGTCATCCGCGGCTCGGACACCGCCGCCGGCCTGATCATCTCGGCCCTCGGGACCGACGCCACGCAAGTCTACATGAACGGCCGCGCGGTGAAGCAGGCCGCCTATGACATCCAGCGCCAGAAGTGGTCCCTGGCCGCCGTCTCCAACCGCGAAGCCCGCCTGGCCGAGGCCAAGGCTCTGTCCGCCACCCCGGCCCTGGCGCCCCAGGACGAAACCGCGCGCCTGCATCAGGTCAGCACCGGCGTCACCCCCCTGGGCCTGACCCCAGCCTCTGCGCCGCCGCCCTACACCCAGTTGGTGATCCGCGGCCTGGCCGTGGCCGCCCTGGCGGCCCTGGGCGAGGCGGGCGACATGCAGATGGCGACCGTCCAGCCGCTGCTGGCCGAACCCGTGGCGGGCCAGTGCCTGAACCTGGCCAAGCTGAACCTGTATCAGTGCCTGGCCGTGGCCAAGCCGCACTATGAAGACGTGTTCTGCGTCGGCCAGCACATCCTGATGGACACCGGCCAGTGCCTCATCAAGAGCTCCGGCGCGGCCATGCCCTATATCCCGCCGCCCCCGACGCCGGTTAAGGCCCCGGTGAAGAAGAAGGCGCCGGCCAAGAAGAAGGGCTGACAGGCCCCATTCGATTTAGAAGTCGCGCGGGGCGTTGCAACGTCCCGCGCCCTCGTGTATCTAGCCGCACCCTATTCATCCGACTATCACCGCGCGGATATCACGCGCGGCGTTTCGTTTTGAGAAAAGACCTATGGCCGAGATCGTTCTGAACGTCGAAGTCCGTGAGCGCGCCGGCACCGGCGGCGCCCGCGCGTCCCGCAATGCTGGCAAGGTTCCCGGCGTCCTCTACGGCGGCGGCGAAAAGCCCGTCATGATCGAGGTTCGCTCGAACGAGTTCCGCAAGGCGCTCTATACGGGCAAGCTGTCGGGCCACCTGGTGACCCTGAAGTACGGCGAAGAGACCCAGCCGGTCATCGCCAAGGACATCCAGTTCCATCCGGTCACGGATGAGCCGATCCACTTCGACTTGTACCGCGTGGACGAGTCGCAGACGATCAAGATCGAAGTGCCGGTTCACTTCAAGAACCACGAAACCTCGCCGGGCCTGAAGGCCGGCGGTTCGCTGGAAGTCGTGCGTCACACGGTCGAGCTGTCCTGCCCGGCCAACGCCATTCCGGAAGAGCTGGTCGTCGATCTGTCGACCCACAACATCGGCGACACCATCCGCATGTCGGAAATCAAGCTCGCCAATGGCGTGAAGCCGGCCCTGGACCGCGACTTCGTGATCGCCAACATCAAGGTCTCGTCGGCCGCGATGTCGGAAGCCGCTGAAGAAGCCGCCACCGAAGCCTAAAGCTTCTCCCTTCGGGGCTGAATCGTTTATCGCCCGCGAAGGTCACGCCTTCGCGGGCGATTTCGTTTGGGATCGTGAGAACACGCCATGCTGATCCTCGCCGGCCTCGGCAATCCCGAGGGCAAGTACGAGAAGAACCGCCACAACGTCGGCTTCATGGCCGTCGACGCCCTGGCGCGCAAATGGTCGACCGCCCCGTGGCGCACCCGTTTCCAGGGGATGGCGTGCGAAGGCTCGGTCAGCACCCCTGACGGTCCGGTCAAGCTGCTGCTGCTCAAGCCCAAGACCTACTACAACGAGAGCGGCCGCGCCGTGGGCGAGGCCATGAAGTTCTTCAAGCTGCAGCCTGCGGACGTCATCGTCTTTCACGACGAGATCGACATGGCCCCCGGACGCTTCCGCATGAAGTCGGGCGGCGGCGCGGCCGGCAACAACGGCATCCGCTCGGTCACCAGCCAGATCGGCGACGGCTTTCGCCGAGGCCGCATCGGCGTCGGCCACCCCGGCCACAAGGACGCGGTGATGCACTACGTCCTGGGCGACTTCCACAAGGTCGACCACCAGTGGCTCGATCCCATGCTGGACGCCGTCGCAGACGCCCTGCCCTTCGCCGCTGTCGGCGATGACGAACGCTACCAGGCCGAGATCATGCGCCTGGCCCCCGCGCCCAAGGCCGATCCGCGGAAGCGCGAGAACTAAGGCTCAAGCTTCATATCGTTTGACAGAAAGTTTTTTCTGTTGAATCCATGGTGACGGGAGGATCGCATGACCACCGTCATCCAGTTGAAGCCCGCGCCCGTCGCGCTTCCGACCGCCGCACACCACCAGCGTCTCAGAGTTGCCAGCCGTGCGCTGTCATGGCTGTTCACCGGGCTGCTGGTCCTGGTGGGGACGGTCGCGGCGGTCCTGATCGCCGGAATCGTTCTCTATTCCGGCGACGACTACCGCATCGGCTCCAACGCCGTATGGATCGGCAAGGGATCGGCCGACTCGGTCCCCTTCCACACCCTGTCGCTCCCCCATCGCCTGGCCTACGCGGCGGTCGGCGTTGCGCGCATCGCGCCCAGCCTGATGATCTTCTGGCGTCTGCGGGAGCTGTTCAGCCTCTACGGACAGGGCGAGGTCTTCGGCCGCCGCAACGGCTGGCTCATCGGCCAGGTGGGCGTGTGGCTCTGCGCCTACGCCGTCGCGCCGCTGGCCTGCCACCTGTTCCTCAGCGCCACGGGATGGGAGATCGACAAGAAATGGATGCATCTGGCCAGCGTCCAGGCCTTCATTCTCGGCCTGCTGGTCTTTGTCATCGCCCAGGTGATGCAGGTCGGCCGCGAGATCGAGGAAGACCGGGAGGCCTTCGTCTGATGCCGATCATTCTGCGACTCGACGTGATGATGGCCCGCCGCAAGGTGCGCTCGAACGCCCTGGCCCGCGCCATCGGCATCACCGAAGCCAACCTTTCCCTGCTCAAATCCGGCAAGGTGAAAGGCCTGCGCTTCTCCACCCTCGACGCCATCTGCCGCTATCTCGACTGCCAGCCCGGCGACATCCTCGAATACGCGCCCGAGGGCGGCGAGGAAGAACTGAGACAGGCGGGCTGACCCCCGCCCCTTAAACTCGGAGATTCAAATGCGCTTTCTTTCAACGCCCATTCGGGCGATCGCGGCCGCATGCCTGCTGCTCAGCGCCGTCCCGGCCCATGCCGAGCCGGCCTTTGTCGAGGTCGAGGGCGGCAAGCTGGCCTATGACGTCTGCGGTTCCGGACCGAAGACGATCGTCCTGATCCACGACGGCATCCTGCATTCGGCGGCCTTTGACGATGTGCAGCCGCTGCTGTGCGAACAATTTCGGGTCATTCGCTATGACCGTCGCGGCTATGGCGCATCACCAGCCGCCGCCGCGACCTATCAGCCCGCCCGGGATCTGGAGCAGCTTCTCAAGACGCTCCAGGTCGAGCGCGCCACCCTGGTCGGCTCGTCCGCCGGAGGCGGCGTGGCGGTGGATTTCGCGCTGGCTCACCCGCAAGCCGTGGATGGTCTTGTCCTTGTCGGGCCCTGGGTGGCGGGCTTCAAACCCTCCCTCGCCTTCATGGCGCGGGGCCTGAAGCTGGCGGCGCTCTTCAAGGCGGGCGACATCGAGGGCGCGGCCCGCGATCCCTATATCCTGAGCAAGAACGCCGACGCCGAGCGTCAACGCGTGGTCGCCTGGATCAAGGCCAATCCCCACAACTTCGGAGCCGGAAACAAGGAGCGTTTCATGGTCGACGCCAAGCCTCGGCTGGGCGAGGTCAAGGCGCCGACCCTGATCCTGGTCGGAGAGGCGGACATCGAGAACGTCCACGAGCAGGCCCGCGAACTGGAAACCCTGATCCCGGGCGCAAAGCTCGAGGTCGTCACGGCCACGGGTCACTTCATGTACGTCGAACAGCCCAAGGCGTTCGCCGACCGCATCGCCGCCTTCGTCCGTGCGGAGCCCTGAGGCTTAGCCTCAGAACCGCCCGGCGTTGAAGTCGTTGACCGCCTGGACGATCTCCTCGCGCGTGTTCATCACGAAGGGGCCGTGCCAGAAGACCGGCTCGTTGATCGGCTTGCCGGCGATCAGCAGCAGGCGGGCGTAGGTCTTGGCCTCGACCACCACGCGGCCGCCCGTGCCCAGGAAGACGCCGGTCAGGGCGTCGATCTGGTCATGGGCC
Organism: Caulobacter sp. 73W; assembly: GCF_041021955.1. Lineage (GTDB taxonomy): Bacteria > Pseudomonadota > Alphaproteobacteria > Caulobacterales > Caulobacteraceae > Caulobacter. The sequence goes on along the minus strand of NZ_CP158375.1, from coordinate 2,923,666 downwards.
ACGCGAACCGAGCCCTCATAGACCGCCAGCATGGCCGCGCGCTCATCGCCGACCGGCTCCTCGAAGCGGGCGCCGGCGGGGATCGTGATGTCGAAGTAGAGCGCGTCCACCGCGCCGCCGCCGACGGGTCCCACGGAGCCTTCGCTGGTGGTCCCGGCGATGGCCTTGACGGTCACGCCGCCCTCGCGGGCCTCCACCGGAATGCTGTCGGCCTCGAACTCCTGATAGCCGGGCGCGCTCATCTTCAGCTCGGCGGGCAGGTTCACCCACAGCTGGAAGCCGCGCATGCGGCCGTCGGTCTGCAGCGGCATCTCCGAATGGATGATGCCGCGACCGGCGCGCATCCACTGGACGCCGCCGGTGCCGATGATCCCTTCACGGCCGGTGTTGTCCGCATGCTTCATGCGGCCCTCCAGCATGTAGGTGACCGTCTCGAACCCCCGGTGCGGGTGGTCCGGGAAGCCGCCGACATAGTCGGAGGCCTCAGCCGTGTCGAAGCAGTCGAGCATCAGGAACGGATCGAACATCTGCGCTTCCTGCGTGCCCAGCACACGGGTCAGCCGCACGCCGTCGCCGTCCGAGGTCGGGACGCCTTTGACCAGCTTGATGACAGGACGGACGCTGCTCATGGGATGCTCCTAGGTTCGAGCGAATGATATCGTCGCTGTTACAGATGGTTTCAAGGCCCCCTTGCCGCCGGGCCTTCGCCCCCGCTCGCCCCCCCTGGGCGTTTCGCCAAACCGCCCATCCGTGCTAGGTCGCGCGCCAACGAAATCTGCGAGTGCTCCATGGCCCTGAAAGTCGCCATCGTCGGTCTGCCCAACGTGGGCAAATCGACCCTGTTCAACGCCCTGACCCAGACGGCGGCCGCCCAGGCGGCCAACTATCCGTTCTGCACCATCGAGCCGAACACCGGCGACGTGGCGGTGCCCGAGCCGCGCCTGGACGCCCTGGCCAAGATCGCCGGCTCCAAGGAGATCATCCCGGCCCGCATCACCTTCGTCGACATCGCCGGCCTGGTGCGCGGCGCGTCGAAGGGCGAAGGCCTGGGCAACCAGTTCCTGGCCAACATCCGCGACTGTGACGCCGTGGCCTTCGTCGCCCGCTGCTTCGAGGACGACGACATCACCCACGTCGAGGGCCGCATCGACCCGCTCAGCGATCTCGAGATCATCGAAATGGAGCTGATGCTGGCCGACCTGGAGAGCCTGGAAAAGCGTCTGCCGGCCATCGAGAAAAAGGCCAAGTCGGGCGGCGACAAGGAAGCCGCCAACACCCTGCGCCTGATCAACCTGGCCCTGGCCCAGCTGCGCGAAGGCCGCCCGGCCCGCGCCGCGACCGTGGACAAGGAGGACGAGAAGGCCTGGCACATGCTGCAGCTTCTCACCTCGCTGCCGGCGCTTTATGTCTGCAACGTCGATGAAGGCTCGGCCGACAAGGGCAACAAGTTCTCCGACCTGGTCGCCGAACGCGCCGCCAAGGACAAGGCCAAGTCCGTGGTGATCTCCGCGCAGATCGAGAGCGAGATCGCCATGCTCGAAGCCGCCGAACGCGCCGAGTTCCTGGAGACCCTGGGCCTCGAAGAGCCCGGCCTGAACCGCCTGATCCGCGAGGCCTACAACCTGCTGGGCCTGCAGACCTATTTCACGGTCGGCCCCAAGGAAGCCCGCGCCTGGACGATCCATGTCGGCGACACCGGCCCGCAGGCCGCCGGCGTCATCCACACCGACTTCGAGAAGGGCTACATCCGCGCCGAAACCATCGCCTTCGACGATTTCGTCAAGCTGGGCGGTGAAGCGGGCGCCAAGGAAGCCGGCAAGATGCGTTCGGAAGGCAAGGAGTATGTCGTCAAGGACGGCGACGTGATGCACTTCCGCTTCAACGTCTAAATAAATCCGCTCACCTCCGCGAAGGCGGGGGCCCATTCTGAATGTCAGCTTGGATCCCCGCCTTCGCGGGGAAGAGCGGCGGGAGAATAGGATGATCAGGACCATCACCCTGAAGAGCCCGCGCGACGGGTTCGAGTTCACTGCTCTTCACGCCGTCCCGGATGGCGAGGCGATCGGCGGGGTGGTGGTGCTGCAGGAGATCTTCGGCCTCGACGCCTACATCCATGTGGACGTCGAGCGCTGGGTTCAGGCGGGGTACGAGGTGATCGCCCCCGCTCTGTTCGACCGCTACGAGGCCGGCTTCGTGGCCGAGCATGACGCCGAGGGGTTCGCCCGCGGCCGCAACCACGCCCTGTCCCACCCGCTGGGCACGGCGCTTTCCGACATCCAGGCCTGCATCGACGAGCTGCATCCGCGCGGCCCGGTGTTCGTGGTCGGCTACTGCTACGGCGGGTCGCTGGCGTGGCTGGCGGCGGGGCGTTGCCAGCGTCTGTCGGCGGCGGCCAGCTATTACGGCAGCCTGGTGGCGGAGAACGCCGACCTCGACCTGAACTGTCCGGTGATCATCCATCTGGGCGCCAAGGACGCGCACATTCCGGCAGACAGCGTCGCCGCCACGATCCGCAAGCATCATCCCGACGTCCCGGTCCACATCTGGGAAAAATCCGGCCACGGCTTCAACAACGAGGGCCGGCCGGACTCCGACCACGGCGATGCGGTCGAGGCCCGACGCCTGACCCGCGAACTCTTCGCCGCCAACGCCGGGTGACCCATGGGTGACGTGGTTCAACTGACCAACCCCGCCGACGGGCATGTCTTCGACGCCTTTCACGTCGCACCGACCGACGCGCGGCGCGGGGGGTTGGTCATCCTGCACGCCATTTGGGGGGTGACGCCCCATCTGCGCACCCTGGCCCAGTCCTATGCCGACCAGGGCTATGAGGTGCTGGTCCCCAGCCTGCTCGACCGCTTCGAGCGCGGCTTTCCGGACGTGGACATCGATCCCGCCGCCCGGGCGCGTAAGGTGGATTTCGGAAACCGCACCGACTGGGACAGGACGGCGGGCGACATCCAGGCGGCGATCGACTGGCTGAAGCAGCCGGTCTTCATCATGGGCTTCTGCTGGGGCGGCACGGCGGCCTGGGTGGCGGCGGCGCGCTGCTCCGGGGTGACGGCGGTGTCGGCCTTCTACGGCCACCAGATCGTCGAGCACCTGGACGAGGCGCCCAAGGTTCCGCTGATCCTGCACCTGGGAAAACGCGACGAGTTGATCCCGCCGGCCCTGTCTGACCGCATCGTCGCGGCCTTCCCCGACCTGCCCGTCTATTTTTATGACGCTGGTCACGCGTTTGTCGCACCCGCCGAATACGTGAACGACGCTGCACAGCTTGCGCGCCTGCGCAGCCTGCAGCTGTTCCATCGCGCCGCCGGCGCCAAAGGCGAGGTCTGAAGCATGCCCCAGGCGCCCGACGCCGGCGAAATCGTCGAACGCCTTCCCGATCCGGTCATGGTGGTCGCCGCCGGCGCCCTGAACGATCCGTCGGACCGGACCATCACCTTCGCCAACACGGCGGCCCAGACCCTGCTGCGCATTCCCGCCGAGGGCGCGCCTCTGGTGTCCGTGCTGCGCCACCCGCGCCTGCTGGAGGCGGTGGACCAGGGCCTGAGCGACGGCGGGGCCGAGGCCGACTACGAAACCTACGGCGCCCAGCCGCGCTGGTGGCGGGCGCTTGTCCGTCCCCTGCCCAACACCGCCAGCGGCATCCGCCAGGTCCTGCTGATCCTGCGCGATGAGACCGACGCCCGACGCAACGAGCGCATGCGCGCCGACTTCCTGGCCAACGCCAGCCACGAGCTGCGCACGCCGCTCGCCTCCCTGACAGGCTTCGTCGAGACCCTGCAGGGCCACGCCAAGGACGACCCCGCCGCCCGCGACCGCTTCCTCGGCATCATGGCCGCCCAGGCCGGACGCATGGCGCGCCTGATCGACGACCTGCTGTCGCTGAGCCGGATCGAGCTGAACGAGCACATCCCGCCGTCCGGCGAGGTCGATGTGAAGTCGGCCATCCACGACGTGATGAGCGCCAGCGGTCCGATGCACGCCCAGCGCGGCGTCCGAATTGTCCCGACCATCCCCGTGCCCACACCGATGATTCTCGGCGACCGGGACCAGGTGGTGCAGGTCCTGCAGAACCTGATCGACAACGCGGCCAAATATTCACCCGACACCGGCGAGGTCCGGGTGGAGGTCCTGGTCGCGCCGGCGGGCTCCGCCGCCACCCCCTCGCGCCCCGGCGCCGCGCGCCTGTCCCTGCTGACGCCCGATGCGGCGGATGGCCGCTATGTGGTGATCCGGGTGTCCGACGACGGCCCCGGCATCGCGCGCCAGAACCTGCCGCGCCTGTCGGAGCGGTTCTATCGAGTCGAGGGGCAGAAGAGCGGGGAGCGCCTGGGAACGGGCCTGGGCCTCGCCATCGTCAAACATATCGTCAACCGCCACCGCGGCGGCTTGGTCGTGGAAAGCGCCGAAGGCCAGGGAACGACGTTCACGGCCTATTTTCCTGTCACACACTAGCGCTCACCGTCGCAAAACTGTCATGTGCCGCCGCTATTAGGTGACACTGTGCTCGGAGACCGCCCGTGGACGCATCATGCGCCGACGAACTTCGCCAACTTGCTGCTGAAGTGACCCGAATGGGCGGCCTTGCCGAAGCCCAGGTCGCCGATGCGGTCGATTGCCTGGCCAAGCGCGATACCGGCATGGCCCGTCAGCTGATCGAGCGCGACGTGCGCCTCGACGCCATGCAGGCCGATATCGAACGTCGGGCCATCGCCCTCATCGCTTCCTACGGCCCCAGCGGCGTCGACCTGCGCCGCGCGGTGTCGGCCATGAAGCTGGCCATGAACCTGGAACGCTGCGGCGACCTGGCGCGCAACATCGCCAAGCGCAGCCTGGTCCTGGCCGACGCCGACCCCACCACCATCATGCGCGCCATCGAGCGCATGGGCCGCCTGGTGTCGTCCCGCCTCAACGAGGTGGTCGACGCCTATGCGGTCAGCGACTTCGACCGCGCGCTGGGCGTCTGGCGCCGCGACGAGGAAGTCGACGACCATTACGAGAGCCTGTTCCGCGAGCTTCTGGAACTGATGCGACAGGATTCGGCGACGGTGCAGACCGGCGCCCACCTGCTGTTCATCGCCAAGAACCTCGAGCGGATCGGCGATCACGCAACCAACATCGCCGAGATCATCCACTTCGAGATCACCGGCGAAGAACTGACGGCGCAGCGTCCCAAGTGGAGCTCGCTGGACACCCCACCGATAGAGGACCTTGCGTTGTGAAACCGCACCTTCTCGTCGTCGAGGATGAAGACGCCCTCGCCGCCCTGCTTCAGTACAACTTGGAGAAGGAAGGCTATCGCGTCACGCACGCCGCCGATGGGGAGGACGCCATCCTGCGCATGGGCGAGGATACGCCCGATCTGGTCGTGCTCGACTGGATGCTGCCCAAGGTCTCGGGCATCGAGGTCTGCCGCCGCCTGCGCGGCCGCGCCCAGACCCGCAACGTGCCGATCATCATGCTGACGGCCCGCAGCGAGGAAACGGACAAGGTCCGCGGCCTCGACACCGGCGCCGACGATTATCTGGTCAAGCCGTTCGGCATGACCGAGCTGACCGCCCGCGTCCGCGCCCTGCTGCGCCGCAGCCGCCCGGGCCTGACCGACGACCAGCTGGCCCACGGCGACATCGTCATGGACCGCGTCGCCCACCGCGTTAAGCGCGGCGGCCGCGAGGTGAAGCTTGGTCCGACGGAGTTCAAGCTGCTGGACTACTTCCTGCAGCACCCCGGCCGGGTGTTCAGCCGCGAGCGTCTGCTGGACGCCGTCTGGGGTCCGGACGTCTATATCGACCTGCGCACCGTCGACGTTCATGTCGGCCGCCTGCGCAAGGCGCTGAACGCCAACGCCGACATCGATGCGATCCGCACCGTACGCTCGGCGGGCTACGCCCTCGACCTGAGCTGATGAAAAACGCCGCGCCCCATCAGGAGCGCGGCGCATCTTCTATCGGCCGTCCGCGTCTAGTGGTCGGCGGGCGCGGACGAGATTTCGTCCAGGGTCGCGCCGACGACCTTCGCGCCATAGTCCTGGGCCACGTCGCCCAGAGACAGAATGCCGGACAGACGGCCGGCGTCGTTCAGCACCACCAGGCGGCGCACGCTCTGGCTGGCCATCTTGGCGGTGGCGTCGGCGAGGTTGTCGTCCTCGCGGCAGCTCTGGATATCGGAACTCATCACCTCGGACACCGGGCCCTCAAGGTCGCCGCCCTTGGCGACGAGACGCACGACGATGTCGCGGTCGGTGATCAGGCCCGCGACCTTGCCTTCCTCGACGACCGGCACGGCGCCGCTGTCGATCTCGGCCATCATGCGCGCGATCTCGCGGATCGGGGTGTTCGGTTTGGCGGTGACGACTTGAGCCGTCATGACTTCGCTGACTTTCACGGCGGTTCTCCTTGTTGGAGCCCTAGAAGCGTCCGCCTGCCATGAAACGTTCCGTCCAGCTTGCCTGCGCCCATCCGCCACGCGGCCCTGAAGCCCAGCTTCCCGTGGCGCCGCGCACGCTGTCATCAAACCATCACATAACTCACATAGAAGCGTCGCTGACCGACACTAAACGCCGCTGTCGAAGCAACGAACCAGCGTCGAAGCGGCAGGAGACGGCGATGAACCGACATTTCTTGGCCGCGCCCTCGGCCCAGCCGATCGCCGCTGTCGCTTGCAACTGATCCTCCCCCGGAAGACCCTCGGTCGCGAACGTCAACGGCGTTCGCGACCACCCCTTTGGAAGGCCTGATGACCTTGACCGCAGACGCCTCAACGGGCCTGAAGCCGCCCCGCGCCGCACGGCCGAAGGGCGCGAGCTTCGACCCCATCTTCCAGGCCCTGTGCTTCGGCGCGGCGACCGCCCTGCTGGCCGCCCTCGGCGGCGTGATCGTCACCCTGGCGATCGGCGGCTGGCCCGCCTTCCAGAACATGGGCCTGAGCTTCCTCACCTCTTCCGAGTGGAACCCGGTGACCGACGTCTATGGCGCGGCGGGTCCGCTGGTCGGGACGATCATCACAGCCGCCCTGGCGCTGATGATCTCGCTGCCCATCGCCTTCGGCGTCGCCATTTTCCTGGTGGAGCTGTGCCCCACCGTCCTGCGCCGCCCGATCGGCACGGCGGTCGAGCTGCTCGCCGGCATCCCGTCCATCGTCTACGGCATGTGGGGCCTGTTCGTGTTCGCCCCGTTCTTCTCCAAGCACGTCCAGGTGCCGCTGATGACCGCGGCCGCGCCCGGTTCGATCTGGGAAAAGCTGGTGGCCGGCATTCCGAACGGCACCGGCATCCTGGCCGCCGCCATCATCCTGGCGATCATGATCCTGCCGTTCATGGCCGCCATGCTGCGCGAGCTGCTGCTGACCGTGCCGCCGCAGGTGCGCGAAAGCGCCTATGGCCTGGGCGCCACGCGGCTCGAGGTCGTCTCCTCGGTGACCCTGCCCTACGTCCGCCGCGGCGCCATCGGCGCGGTGATGCTGGGCCTGGGCCGCGCCCTGGGCGAGACCATGGCGGTGACCTTCATCATCGGCAATTCGCACGGCTTCCCCAAGTCGATCTTCGACAGCGGATCGACCATCGCCTCGACCATCGCCAACGAGTTCACCGAGGCCACCAGCCTGGCGCACACCTCGTCGCTGCTGGCGCTGGGCCTCATGCTGTTCGTCATCACCTTCGCGGTCCTGGGCATGGCCCGGCTGCTGATCGGCCAGAGCAAGCACTGATGAAATCCGCCCGCGCCGCCCAACGCCAGATCGCCAACGGCCTGTTCTCCGCAGGCTGCTATCTGGTCACCTTCATCGCCCTCGCCTTCCTGGCGGCCATCCTGTGGTCGCTGCTGAGCCAGGGCCTCGGCGGCCTCGACATGGCCGTCTTCACCAAGGACACCCCGGCCCCCGGGTCGGAGGGCGGCCTTCGCAACGCCATCCTCGGCTCGCTGATGATGTGCGCCCTGGGCATGGCCGGCGCCTTGGTCATCGGCGTCCTGGCCGGCACCTGGCTGGCCGAGTACGCCGGCGACAGCAAGTACGGCGCGGTCGTCCGCTTCTTGAACGACGTGCTGCTGTCGGCGCCGTCGATCCTGATCGGCCTGTTCATCTACGGCATCCTCGTCTCGCCGTTCGGCGGCTTCTCCGGCTATGCCGGCGCGGCGGCCCTGGCCCTGCTGGCGGCGCCGGTCATCACCCGCGCCACCGAAGACGTGCTGCTGCTGCAGCCCGGCGCGCTGCGGGAGTCGGCGGTCGCCCTGGGCACGCCCCTGTGGCGCACCATCCTGTCGGTGCTGTGGCGCTCGGCCGGCGGCGGCATCCTGACCGGCGCGCTGCTGGCCTTCGCCCGCATCACGGGCGAGACCGCCCCGCTTCTGTTCACCGCCCTGAACAACCAGTTCTTCAGCCTCGACATGGGCAAGCCGACGGCCAGCTTGCCGGCCGTCATCTACCAGTACGCGCTCAGCGCCTATGACGACTGGCGCCGCCTCGCCTGGGCCGGCGCCCTGCTCATCGCCATCACCGTACTGGCCGTCACCATCATCGCGCGCTTCGTCGCCAGGGAGCCCCGCCGCTCATGAACGCCCCCCTCTCCACCTCGCACGACGGCGCGCCCGAAACCGCCATCACGCCGGTTCCAGCCGATCAGGTGAAGGTCGATATCCAGGACCTGAACTTCTACTACGGCACCAAGCACGCCCTGCACGGGGTCAGCGTCGGCTTCGCGCGCAACGCGGTGACCGCCCTGATCGGCCCGTCGGGCTGCGGCAAGTCCACCCTGCTGCGCACGCTGAACCGCATGTACGCGCTGTATCCAGGCCAGAAGGCCAGCGGGAAGATCCTGCTGGACGGCGAGGACATCCTGGGCTCGGCCCTGGACCTGCCGACCCTGCGCTCGCGCGTCGGCATGGTGTTCCAGAAGCCGACCCCGTTCCCGATGTCGATCTACGACAACGTCGCCTTCGGCATGCGCCTGTACGAGAAGCTGTCCAAGGCCGAGACCGACGCCCGCGTCGAGGAGGCCCTGCGCCGCGCCGCCCTGTGGGACGAGGTGAAGGACAAGCTCAAGGAATCGGGCCTGGGCCTGTCGGGCGGTCAGCAGCAACGCCTGTGCGTCGCCCGCGCCATCGCCATCAAGCCCGAAGTGCTGCTGCTGGACGAGCCGGCCTCGGCGCTGGACCCGATCTCTACGGCGCGCCTGGAAGAGACCATCGCCCTGCTGAAGACCGACTACACGATCGTCATCGTGACCCATAACCTGGGCCAGGCGGCGCGCTGCTCGGACTACACGGGCCTGATGTACCTGGGGAACCTCGTCGAGTTCGGCCCGACCGAGCAGATGTTCACCAATCCCGTCACCCAGCGGGCCCGTGACTACGTCACCGGCCGCTTCGGCTAACCCTCAGGAAGACCCGACATGGAACATACCGTCACGGCCTTCGAGAACGAGCTTACCGAACTGACCGAAGGCGTCATCGCCCTCGGCGTGCTGGCCCAGTCGCAACTGGACGACGCACTTTCGGCGATCTTCCAGGGCGACACCAAGCTGGCCGAACGCACTATCAAACGTGATCCGGCCCTGGACACCCTGGCCATCGACATCGAGCGCAAGTCGGTCCGCATGATCGCCCTGCGCCAGCCCATGGCCGACGATCTGCGCCGCCCGATCGCGGCCATGAAGATCGCGATGAACCTGGAGCGTTGCGGGGACCTGGCCAAGAACGTGGCCAAGCGCACCCTGAAGATCGGTCCCGCCAACGCCTCGTCGTTCGCCGGCCCGGTGGAGCGCATGGGCCGCCTGGTCGCCGCCCGCCTGGGCGCCGTGCTCAACGCCTATGGCGCGCGCAATGTCAGCCAGGCCGTGGACGTCTGGACCCAGGACGCCGAGATCGACGAGCATTACGAGCAGCTGTTCGCCAGCCTGCTGGCCCGCATGGCCGAGGATCCGGACTCCATCGCCGCCTGCACGCACCTGCTGTTCATCGCCAAGAACCTCGAGCGCATCGGCGACCACGCCACCAACATCGCCGAACTGATCCACTACGAGATCACTGGCGTGGAGCTCGTCGAGGACCGTCCGAAGTTCGACGGCTAGGCCCCATGGCTTAGTGCAGCTTTCTCTAGCGCGTACGCACTGTGGACGCGCCGGCCTCACGCCGGCCGTCGCTCTCCATCTGGCGAATGCAGACGCGGAGCAATATGGCTCGGGCGGTCGTCACGCCCGGCGCCTTGAGCTCCTCAATCGCCCCGGCTAGCGGTCGCCCATAATGGCGGCCGCCAAGACGCCATATCTCGGCCTTTACGTCGGCTTCGGATACGGCCAAGCCACGCCACCAGGATGTAAAACTCACGAGCGGGCGGCCGGAGCGGAGGGCTGCCAAGTCGAGCTCGACGGCGCCGCAGGACTTGGCGGGGCTTTTTTGGGCTTGCGCACCTCGCGATTGGATCTCTTTTGACCTTTGGCCATGTCGCACCTTTGTCGAGTTAAGACCGCCATCGAACAGTTGCTCGATAGCTGACTGGATAGAGGAAAATGTCTCTCGGCCGTGGCCGGAGCGCGCCGTCAGGACGCAGCGCCTTGTGATTACTGCCCGCCGCTCAGAGGGTTAGGCGTCTGGACAAGCGTGCGTGCGTGCACGCGCTCAACGATCTGACGCAGGCGTTGAACTTCCGCCGACAGCGCGGTCACATCGTCCTGAAGCTGAGCGTTCCTCTGCCGCAAATAGGCGTTCTCGCGGGCAGAATCCTCAAGAGGCGTGTTCATGACCGCACCGTCTTGCCGACGATAACCGCCACACCCGCACACAATCGCCGCGAGCCGCCGACTGCAAGCTCCGTCACCACCAAAAGTGGGTGCATCATGATCTCTGGACAGGGCGCCGCATCGAAGGCGATCGACCGCTTGAGTGGCGGCACGCATTCGATGGCGCATTCCTCATATGGGTGCGCGGCGTCCAAATGCGACCGCTCGGCGTCATTAAGCTGAGAGCAGCGACAAGATGCTTCCTCCCGCAGCCTGGCCACCCGCAGTCCGTCGAGACTTTCTGGCATGGGGAGCGTTGAACAAGACCTACACCGGCTCTACCGGGCCTCCAGCTTCCAATGATGGCGATGGCGCATCCCGACCGGGCGCCGCCGTTGAGACTGCCTTGCGAGGGGGAAGGACGGGCGATGCACCACACGCCGCTTATCGCCATGATCGCCGCCGGATTTGCAGCGGCGCTCGTGCTTGGAATGTTGGCTAGCCGCATGCGGCTATCGCCGATTGTGGGATATCTGGCCGCGGGCGTTCTGGTCGGGCCCTACACGCCGGGCTTCGTCGGCGACGCGGCGGTCGCCGCCGAGCTGGCCGAAATCGGCGTCATCTTGCTGATGTTCGGCGTAGGCCTCCACTTCTCCTACCGCGACCTTGCTGCGGTTCGCAAAATCGCCATCCCCGGGGCGCTTACCCAGATTGTTGTCGCTACGCTGCTGGGGATGGGGCTGGCCGCGTGGCTAGGCTGGCCGCCTGCCGGCGGTCTGATATTCGGTCTAGCTCTTTCAGTCGCCAGCACAGTGGTTCTTCTGCGCGCCCTGACTGAGCGTCAGTTGCTCGACACCCGGGCGGGACACATCGCGGTCGGATGGTTGATTGTCGAAGACATCGCCATGATTTTCGCGCTCGTTCTGCTGCCGATTCTCGGTGAAGCGCTTTCAGGCGGCGGTGGCGGTGGAGCGACCGGCTTGGCGTTGTCGCTTGGCGTCACCCTTGGCAAGCTCGTCGCGTTCGCCGCCTTGATGATCATAGTGGGTCGCCGCTTGATCCCCTGGTTGCTGCAACGTGTGGTCAGCACAGGTTCGAGCGAACTCTTCACCTTGGCGATCTTGGCTGCCGGCATCGGGGTCGCCTATGGCGCCTCAGCGCTCTTTGGGGTCTCCTTTGCGCTTGGCGCCTTCTTCGCTGGCATGATCCTCAAGGAATCAGAACTTAGCCATCGCGCAGCTGCTGACACGCTGCCCCTACGCGACGCGTTCGCCGTGTTGTTCTTTGTGTCCGTAGGCATGCTGTTGGATCCCAGCGTGCTCGTACGCGAGCCCTTGGCGGTGCTGGCGACAACGATGATCATCGTCATCGGCAAGTCCGTCGCCGCCTATGCGATCGCCAAGGCCTTTGGCAAACCTTCAGAGACCGCGCTTTTGATCTCAGCCAGCTTGGCGCAGATCGGCGAGTTCTCTTTCATCCTCGTGACGCTCGGCCTGAGCTTGAAGCTGCTGCCGCAAGCCGGCAGCGATCTGGTTCTCGCCGGCGCAGTGATCTCGATCGTGCTCAATCCCTTGGCCTTCTTACTCGGTGATCGGGCGCGCGCGCGGCGCGCAAAAAGCCTGGCGCAGGAAGTCGAAGATGCTTTGGACTATCAGCCCTACCGAACCGCTGCATCCGACCATGTCATCGTCGTCGGCTATGGTCGGGTGGGAAAACTGGTGACCGCGCAAATGCGTCGTCTCGATCAAGCCTGCGTGGTGATCGAGCAAGATCTCGCACGCGCTGAAAGCCTGCGCGCGAGCGGCTTTGACACCGTGCTTGGCAACGCCACTCGCTCATCGGTGCTCAGCGCCGCGGCCATCGCCCTCGCCCGACGGCTCGTGGTCGCCGTTCCCAACAGCCTTGAGGCGGGACAGATCATCACTCGGGCCAAAAGCTTGAACGCGACCCTATGGGTAGTGGCGCGAGGCGAGTCGGAGGCCGAAGCACGACATCTTCGCCAAAGCGGAGCAGATCGCGTCATCGTTGGCGAGCAGGAGATCGCGCGGATCATGAGCCAAGACGCTCCGGCAGTCGGCTAAGCGGCGTCCGCCGCCCAAAGATGCTGGGCGGCGTAGGCGCGCCAGGGGCGCCACGCCTCGGCGCGCGCCAGCAGCTCCTTCGGAGTCGGCCGCACCCCGGCCTCGTCCGCCAGGGCCCGCATAAGACCGATGTCGGCGGCGGGGAAGGCGTCCGGCTCGCGCATCTGTCGCATGGCGATGTACTGCGCCGTCCATTCCCCGATCCCTGACAGTCCTTTCAGCTGACCGACCGCCTCCTCCAGGCTGCGACGGGCGCTGAAGATGTGCGGATCGGCCGACACCGCCGCGGCCAGGGAAGACAGGGCCGCGCCGCGCGAGCGGGGCATGCCCAGCGCCGCGATGTCCGCCGCCGCCAGCCGTTCCGCCGTGGGGAAGACGTGGGTCAGGGCGGGGAAGTCCGGATCGGGGCGCTTCAGAGGCTGGCCATGGGCGGCGACCATCTTGCCGGCTAGATTGATGGCGGCGACCACGGTGATCTGCTGGCCGAGCACGGCGCGCACCGCCAGTTCCAGCCCATCCCAGGCGCCCGGCGTGCGCAGACCCGGCCGGGCCGCGATCAGCGGGGCCAGGACCGGATCGGCCGACAGGTGCCGCCCCACGGCGTCCGGATCCACGGCCAGGTCGAACACCCGCCGCAGCCGGGCGATGATCGCCGGCAGGGACGACAGCTTGGGGAAGCGGATGATGGCCTTCATGGCGTTCCCCTCCCCCGGCTCCACCGACACCAGGCCCTGCGCCCCATCCAGATCGATGGTGCGGATGTAGCGATCCGCCTCGACCACCTCGACGCCCGGGATCGCCCGCACGCGCAGGAAGTCGAGCATGGCCTTCCAGTCATAGGGCGGGCGATAGCGCAGCAGGATCGTCACCTCGCCCAGGGGGCCGCAAGACACCTCTTCGCGCGCGCGCCGCAAGGCGCTGGGCGGACGGCCGAACAGTTGCTGGAACGTCTCGTTGAAGCGCCGGACGCTGCCGAAGCCGGAAGCGAGGGCGACCTCGCTCATGGGCAGGCGGGTCTCGTGGATCAGTTGTTTGGCCAGCAGCACGCGCCGCGTCTGCGCCACCGCTACGGGCGAGGCGCCGAGATGGCTCTTGAACAGGCGGCGCAATTGCCGCTCGCCCATGCCCAGGCGGCCAGCCAGGGTCTCCACGTCGGCATTGTCCAGCGCCCCGGCCTCGATCAGGCCCAGAGCCCGCGACACCGTGCTGGATGAGCCGCGCCAAGCGCCCAGGTCCGGCGCCGTCTCCGGCCGGCAGCGCAGGCAGGGGCGAAAGCCCGCCTCCTGGGCTGCGGCGGCGGAGGGATAGAAGATCATGTTCTCGCGCTTGGGCGTACGCGCCGGACAGATCGGGCGGCAGTAGATGCCGGTGGTCTTCACCCCGCCGAAGATGCGTCCGTCGAAGCGGGCGTCGCGGGTGGAGACAGCGCGGTAGCAGGCGTCTTGATCGAGGTCCATGATTGAAGCCTGCTCTTCGCGGCCCGCCCTGTCTGGCGGCTTTCGGACATGTCTGTACGCCCGCGCATCGCGTCCGAAAACCGCCAGCGCGAAGACGGCGGCTGCGCCATCATGATCGCATGACCACCCCGACCTTCTACCGCGAAACCCTGGACACCCCTGCCGGGGCGCTGATCCTGCTGACCGACGACCACGATCGCCTGCGCGTCCTGGATTGGATCGAGTACGAGGCGCGGATGCATCGGCTGTTGAAGTCTCAGTACCGCAAGCCGGCGGTGATCGAGCCCCGGCAGGGGCCGCCGTCCGCCGCGGCCCGCGCCCTGGCCGCCTACTTCGCCGGGGACCTGTCGGCCATCGACGGCCTGGCGACCGAGACCGGCGGCACCGAGTTTCAGCGCGCGGTGTGGAAGGCGTTGCGCGACATTCCCGCCGGCCAGACCGTCACCTACGGCGCCCTCGCCGCCGCCATCGGCCGGCCCAAGGCTGTCCGCGCCGTCGGCGCCGCCAATGGGGCCAATCCGGTCGGGGTGGTGGTCCCCTGCCATCGGGTGATCGGGTCCGACGCTTCGCTCACCGGCTATGGCGGCGGGCTGGAGCGCAAGCGTTGGCTTCTGGCCCACGAGGGCGCGCCGCACCGCTGAGGCTCGCGCGCGATTGTCGTGCGCCTCCGCGTGTGGGATGAACCGCGTGAGGGTGGGGATCGGTGCATTCCAGTGAAGCAGATCAAGAGCGGCGCGTCGGGGCGTTCTAGTTCCGTCAGACGCAAGCGCCGCGTGGCGTTCCTCTACATCGCCCAGTGGCACCAAATCCTGCACAGCATCACCATCGCGGTGGAGCTGGCGCGCGGCTGGCCGGACATTGAGGTCCACGCGCTGGCGGTGACGCCCCGTCACCTCACCTATCTGCGTGAGGTGATCGCCAAGCTGGGCGGCGCGCCGATCAAGCTGAAGCTGCTGGGCCCCGCGCCGCTGCGCAACCTGCGCCGGCGGGGCGCCTCGACACCGCCCAAGGCGCTG
The DNA here is from genome assembly GCF_041021955.1 of Caulobacter sp. 73W. GTDB lineage: Bacteria > Pseudomonadota > Alphaproteobacteria > Caulobacterales > Caulobacteraceae > Caulobacter. The sequence goes on along the minus strand of NZ_CP158375.1, from coordinate 2,908,392 downwards.
ATGCTGGCGGCGAACCTGCGCGTTCTCGGCCGCTACGACGCCCTCGTCACGCCGGAGCGGACCACCGCCTTGGTGCGGCGGCTGGGCCTGACCAAGCCTGCGCTGATCTACACCCAGCACGGCGCCGGCGACCGGGGCGGCCCGTTCGAGCCGCGCCTGGGGGTCTTTGACCTGGTCATGGCGTCGGGCCCCAAGTACCGCGCCCGCATGGTCGACACTGGGCTGGTCGCCCCGGAGTGCTGCGCCGTGGTCGGCTATCCGAAGTTCGATCTGATCGACGCCATCTCGCCGGCCCAGACGCGGCTGTTCGACAACGGCAAGCCGACGGTGGTCTACAACCCCCACTTCGACCCAAAGCTCAGTTCATGGCCGGCCTGGGGAATGCAGGTGCTGGAGCAGTTCGCCGCCCAGGACCGCTACAATCTTGTCTTCGCCCCCCACATCCGCCTGTTCGACGGCGCCAACATTCAGGACCGGGCGAGACTGGCGAAGTTCAAGGACCATCCCAATATCCGCATCGACTTGGGCGGGCCGGCGACCATCGACATGACCTACACCACCCTGGCGGACGCCTATCTGGGCGACGTCAGCAGCCAGATCTACGAGTTCCTGCGCGAGCCCCGGCCGGCGGCGTTCCTCAACGCCCACGGCGCGGCCTGGCGCGAGAACCAGGACTATCGCCACTGGGCGTTCGGGCCGGTGGCTGAAACCGTCGATGACGTCCTGCCCGCCCTGGACCGCGCCTTCGCGGAACGGGCGAAATACGAGGTCGAGCAGCAGGCCGGCCTCGCCGAGACCTTTGACCTGCGACCAGAACCCTCATCCCTGCGCGCGGCCCAAGCCGTTGCGAAATGCCTCGAGAAGGCGCAAACGCGGCCATCATGACCAAGGAAAACACCCCAGCCGCTCTCGAGCGTATCCGCGACGCCGCCTTGCGCTACGACCTCGGGCGCATGGATATGAAGCGCCTGACCACCGTCTATTTCACCTATCCGGCGGTGATCGTGTACCTCGTGCTGTCCGCGGCGGCGATCTGGGGCGCCGTGGCGACCAGCGCCGGCGTGCAGCCCTGGCGCCTGCTGGCGGCCTTCGCTGTGGCGCAGCTTCTGTACCCCATCGTCTGGTACGGCCTGCACCGCTGGATCCTGCACGGCCGTTGGCTGTACCGCATGAAGTGGTCGGCCACCCTGTGGAAGCGCATCCACTATGATCACCACCAGCAGCCCAACCGCATGGACGTGCTGTTTGGCTCGCTGACCAACACCCTGCCGACCATCTCGCTGGCCACGGTGCCGGTGGGCTATCTGATCGGCGGCTGGAGCGCGGCGTTCACGGCCCTGGCCACGGGCCTGCTAATGACCTGCGTGTACGAGTTCTGCCACTGCATTCAGCACCTGAACTACATCCCGAAGAACAAGTGGCTGGCCCGCATCAAGATGCTGCACATGGCGCACCACTTCCATAACGAGAATGGCAACTACGGGATCATCACCTACTGGCCCGACGCCCTGCTCGGCACGCTGTACGGCGCCAAGGAGCGTCCCCGCAGCCCGACCGTGTTCAACCTGGGCTACGACGGCGAGGAAGCCGAGCGTTACCCCTGGGTCGCCGAGCTCTCGGGCGACACGCCCCGACGCTAACGTCTCGTGCAGATCCCGACGACAGGCCTGCTGCGCCGCGTCCTGACCAATACGGGGGTTCTCCTCGGCGGCCGGGTCGTAAACGCAGTGATCAGCCTCGCCTACATGGCGGTGGCCGCCCGCGCGCTCGGCGCGTCGGGTCTGGGCGTGCTCGTCCTGATCAACGCCTTCGCCCAACTGGTGGGCGATGCGGTGAAGTTCCAATCCTGGCAGACGGTGCTGAACTACGGCGCCGCGCCCTTCGCCGAAAACCGCAAGACTGACTTCCAGCGCGTGGTGCGCTTCACGGTGTTCCTGGACATCGTCAGCGGCCTGGTCGGCGTGCTGATCGGCGTCGCCGGCGCCATCGTGTTCGACGAAGAGCTGGGCTGGACCGTCGGCCAGGCGCCGGCGGCGGCGCTCTACGCCCTGTCGATCATCGCCATGGCCCCGGCCACGCCCCTGGGCCTGCTGCGCCTGTTCAACCGCTTCGACCTGATGTCGGCGCAGTTCGCCATCCAGTCGGCCGTGCGCCTGATCGGCGGTCTGATCGCCTGGTGGATGAACGCCCCGCTGGAAGCGTTCCTGCTGGTCTGGGCGGCGGGCACGATGGCTCAGTTCGCCTATCTCGCCGTCGTCTCGGTGCGGGAAATGGCCCAGCGCGGGCTGCTGGCCGACTGGTCCTGGAAGGGACCGCTGACCGAGGGCATGCCGGGGGTCTGGCGCTTCGCCTGGGCCACCAATTTCAGCGCCACGGTCGATGTGATGTTCACCCACGTGGTCACGCTGGTGGTCGGCGCGGTCATGGGGCCCGCCCCCGCCGCCCTGTGGCGCGTGGGCCGGCAGGTGGCCGACGCCCTGGCCAAGCCGGCCAAGCTGATGATCCCGGCTCTCTATCCCGAACTGGCCCGCCTGCGCGCCGCCAAGGGCGAGGCGGCCATGACCAAGCTGGCCATCCAGGTGGGCCTGCTGGGCGGCGGCGTCGCCACCCTGCTGCTGGTGGTCACCATCTTCGCCGGCGGGCCGATCCTGACCCTGGTCATGGGTCCCGCCTTCGCCGACGCCGAGGAGGTCATGGTCTGGCAGGTCGCCGCCGCCGTGGTCGCCATCTGGGCCCTGCCGCTGGAGCCGATGCTGGTCTCCCTGGGCCAGGCCGGGGCCGCCCTGCGGGTCCGTCTGGCGGTCTGCGTTCTTTACCTGGGCGTGCTGGTGCCCGTGGTTCGCACCTGGGGTCCGAACGGCGCCGGGGCGGCTCTTGTCGGCGCGGGCATACTTATGGGCCTGGGCATGCTATGGGCGCTGCGGCGCGGCCAACGCCTCAATCCTGGAACCACCTCCTCTGATACCGCTGTCACAAGCGAGCGAAACCCCGACTGATGATCACGCCCACCGCCCCCGACCGCGCGCTTCGCCTCGCCGACTTCGCCACGCTGACCGAGGCGCTCGATTACGCCGCCACCGGCCAGACCGGCATGAACCTGTATTCGCTGCGCGGCGAACTGGTTGAAGCCCTGCCCTATTCGACCCTGCGCACGGACGCCCAGGCCCTGGCCCAGCGCCTGTTGGCCAGCGGCCTGAAGGCCGGCGACCGCGTGGGCCTGGTCGCGGAGACCGACGGCGACTTCGTGCGCGGCTTCTTCGCCTGTCAGTACGCCGGCGTGATCCCGGCCCCGCTGCCGCTGCCCGCCGCCCTGGGGGGCCGCGCGCCTTACATCGCCCAGATCGCCCGCCTGCTGCAGTCGGCCGACGCCGCCGCCGTGTTCGGCCCCGAAGCGATGCAGGAGTGGATCAAGGAAGCCGCCGACCAGGCGGGCGTGAAGGTCGCCGGCCTGATCCGCGACCTGCCGCAAGGCTCGGCCGAACTGCCGGCCATCACGCCGGACGGCCCCTGCTATCTGCAGTTCTCGTCGGGCAGCACGCGCTTCCCGACCGGGGTGCTGGTCACCCACCGCGCCATGATGGCCAACGCCGTGGCCATCACCCGCGACGGGCTGAAGGTGAAGCCGCAAGACCGCGCCGTCTCATGGCTGCCGCTCTATCACGACATGGGCATGGTCGGTTTCCTGCTCAGCCCCATGGCCAGCCAGATGTCGGTGGACCTGCTGCCGACCGGTGCGTTCGTCCGCCGCCCCCTGCTGTGGCTGGACCTGATCAGCAAGAACGGCGGCACCATCGCCTACAGCCCCAGCTTCGGCTTCGAGCTGTGCGCCCGCCGCGGCGAGAGCGCCGCCATCGACCATATCGACCTGTCAAAGTGGCGCGTGGCCGGAATCGGCGGCGACATGATCCGCATGAAGCCGCTGCAGGCCTTCGCCGACACCTTCGCCAAGATCGGCTTCGATAAGAAGGCCTACTTCGCCAGCTACGGCATGGCCGAGGCGACCCTGGCGTTGAGCATGGCGCCCCTGGACGGCGGCCTGGTCGCCGAGACCCTGGACCTGCACAAGCTGGAGCATGACGGCGTCGCCGTTCCCGGCACGTCGGACGCTCCGGCCCGCGCCTTCGCCCGCTGCGGCCCGCCGCTGCCGCACCACGAACTGGAAGTGCGCGACATCAACGGCGCGATCCTGCCGGAACGCCGCGTCGGCCGCATCTACGCGCGCGGCCCCAGCCTGATGAAGGGCTACTTCCGCCAGCCGGAAATCACCGCCGAAGTGCTGGCCGAGGACGGCTGGTTGGACACCGGCGACCTTGGCTATTTCGTCGAGGGCGAGATCGTCATCACCGGCCGCGCCAAGGACCTGATCATCCTCAACGGCCGCAACATCTGGCCGCAGGACCTAGAATGGACCGCCGAGGCCGAGATCACCACCCTGCGCAGCGGCGATGTGGCCGCCTTCTCGGTGGCCGGCGAAGGTGAAGAGGCCATCGTCGTCCTCGCCCAGTGCCGCAGCTCGGACGCCGAGGTGCGCAACGCCCTGGTGGAAGAGATCGCCAACGTCCTGCGCGTGCGTCACAGCATCGAGGCGAAGGTGCAACTCGTCGGCTCCCACGCCCTGCCGCAGACCTCGTCGGGCAAGCTGAGCCGGTCCAAGGCCAAGGCCAGCTACATCGCCGGAGCCTTCACGCCGGAAGCCGCCTGACATGGCCCTGGCGGCGGTCACCGGCGCCACCGGCTTCCTGGGCCGGCGACTGGTGCTCGCCCTGGCGCAGGCGGGGTTCGAAGTCCGCTGCCTGATGCGCCGCGATCCGGTGCATCCCCTGTGGCGGGATATCGAGCCGCAGATCGTCATCGGCTCCCTGTCGGATGAAGCCGCCCTCGACCGTCTGTGCTCGGGGGCGGACGTGGTGGTGCACTGCGCCGGCCTGATCAAGGCTCGCACCCGCGCCGAGTTCGACGCCGTGAACCTGGACGGCGCCGTGGCCATGGCGAACGCCGCCACCCGGATGGCGCCCTGCGCGCCGTTCCTGCTGATCTCCAGCCTCGTGGCGCGCGAGCCGAGGTTGTCGCACTACGCCGCCAGCAAGCGCGCGGGCGAGGAGGCGGTCGCCGCCCTGCTCGGCGATCGGCTGACCATCGTTCGGCCGCCGGCCATCTATGGGCCGGGCGATGTGGAGACCTTCGCCCTGTTCAAGGCCGCCGCCACGGCGCCGTTCTTACCGGTGTTTGATTCGGTCGCCCGCATCGCCCTGGTGCATGTGGAGGACGCCGCGGCCCAGATCACGGCCCTGGCCAAGCTTCCGGAACCGGGCGCGACCATCGCCCTGTGTGATCGCAATCTGGCTGGTTACGGGTGGCGCGATCTGATGCAGGCGGCGGCGGAATTGGTCGGCCGCAAACCGGTTCTGGTCAAGCTTCCCTCCGGCGTTGTGAAGCTTGTCGGCATGCTCGGAAGCCTTGCGGCCAAAGGAAGCAGCGCCGCCATGCTGACCTCCGAGAAGGCTCGGGAGATCCTTCATCCCGACTGGTCGGTGTCGCCCAAAGAGCACAACGACCGACTTCCTGCGCCCCAATACGGCCTGAAAGACGGCTTTATTCAAACAGTGCGCTGGTATCGCAACAACGGCTGGTTGCCCCCTCTTTAAATTTGCCGTTCAACCGCCCACGTTTTTGTTACAATGGTGTCACGGCAGCGGGGGCTGTTGCATGCACCTTTCATCACCGGGCTGGCGTCACCGTTGGAAACAGTAACCGATCTTACCCTTCGCGAAATTGGCCGCGCGGCGGAAACCGTGCTCGGCCGCAGCGTGGAAGTGTCCGAGGACACCGACATCATGCGCGACCTCGAAGTGGACTCCCTCGCTCTGATGAACATCGTCATGGAGCTCGAGGACAGCTTCGACCTGTCCATTCCCCTGGACCGCCTCGCTGATGTCCAGACCGCCGGCCAGCTCGCCGGCCTCATCAAAGACCTCAAGAAAAGAAACTGAGACATGGGCCTTTTTGATAAGCACCTGGCCTATGCCCAGGCCTACGAGGCTATCCGCAACGCCGGGGCCGACCCGTTCAACGTCAAGTTCGAACAGGTCCTGTCCCCGACCGAGGGGATCATCGACGGCCGTCGCACCATTCTTCTGGGGTCGCACAACTATCTGGGCCTGACCTTCGACCCGTCCGTGGTCGAGGCCGCCGGCAAGGCTCTGACCGAGAGCGGCGCGGGCACCACCGGCTCGCGCATCGCCAACGGCAACTTCGACGGCCATCGCCGCCTGGAAGCCGAGCTGGCCCGGTTCTACGGCCGCAAGCACGCCATGGTGTTCACCACCGGCTACCAGGCGAACCTGGGCATGCTGTCGACCCTGGTGGGCCGCGGCGACCACCTGATCCTGGACGCCGACAGCCACGCCTCGATCTACGACGCCTCGCGTCTGGGCATGGCCGAGGTCATCCGCTTCCGCCACAACGACCCCGAAGACCTCTACAAGCGCCTGAAGCGCCTGAAGGACGTCCCGGGCGAGCGCCTGATCGTCGTCGAGGGCATCTACTCCATGCTGGGCGATGTCGCTCCGCTGAAGGAGATGGTCGCGGTGAAGCGCGAGATGGGCGCCTACCTGCTCGTCGACGAAGCCCACTCCATGGGCGTTCTCGGTGAAAAGGGCCGCGGCCTGGCCGAACAGATCGGCGTCGAGGAAGACGTCGACTTCGTGGTCGGCACCTTCTCCAAGAGCCTGGCCGGCATCGGCGGCTTCTGCGTCTCGAACCTGGATGGGTTCGAGGTGCTGCGCGTCACCTGCCGCCCGTACATGTTCACCGCCTCCCTGCCGCCGGCCACGGTCGCCTCGACCACCGCCGCCCTGCACCGCATGGAGTTGGACCCGGCCCTGCGCCAGCGCGTCATGAACAACGCCCAGCGTCTGTTCGACGGCCTGAACGCCATGGGCTTCGTCACCGGCCCGACCTGCAACCCGATCGTCGCCATCGCCCTGCCCGACCAGCCGGTCGCCATCGGCGTCTGGAACGCCCTGATGCAGGCCGGCGTCTACATGAACCTGGCCCTGCCGCCGGCCACGCCGGACGCCCGCCCGCTGCTGCGCGCCAGCGTCAGCGCCGCGCACAGCGACGAGCAGATCGACGCCGTGCTGGGCATGTTCAAGCAGGTCGGCGAGACCTTCGGCCTGATCGAAAGCGACGTGAAGCGCGCGGCCACCGCCTAGAGCGCCTTCAAGCTGATCTGAAGTTCGCGAACGCGCCCGTCCCTCAGGACCGGGCGCGTTTTGCTTTCCAGAGCCTGAGGATCGCGCCGGGCGCCGCCAGCACCGGGTGACGCTCGCGCCAGGGCGTCAGGGGCACCGGCAGGCCGGTGTGCCGCTCGATCTTCCAGGCGGCGTAGCGAGCGGCCCCCTCGAAGGTGAAGGCGGCCTTGATCAGGCGCGCGACGTTCAGCGGCTTGCCCATGGTGCGGCGCAGCGCCCAGGCCCGCTGGATGCGGCGGCGCTGGTCGGCGCAAAGGCGGGGCGACAGTTCGCCGCCAGCCTCGTCGAACGTCAGGGCGTCTGCGGTCCAGGCGGCGGTCAGGCGCTGGGCGTAGCGGGCCGGATCGACATCCAGGATCGAACGCTCGCGCCCCGGCGCCTCGACCCGCAGCTCGGCGGCGTAGGTCTGGCGGAACAGGGCCGCCCAGTAGTCGTCGGCGGAGCCTTTTTCTGGGCCCAGGGCGGCGGCGAAGCGGGCGGCGGTGACGGCGGCGGCGGCCACCGCGCCCTCGACCTGCGGCCCGGCCACGGCGTCCGCGGTCCAGATGATCCGCGTGGGCTGGACGAAGCGGGCCCAGATGGTGGTATCGAGGGTGCGCCCCTCCGCGGCGGCCCGGAACTGCTCCAGGCTCATGCTCGCGACCTTGGCGCGCAGGACGCGGCCCTCGATCTCCAGCTCGTGATAACTGACGTCCGGCCACAGCCAGCGGCTGGCCAGGCCGAACGGCCCACGCCGGCCCCGCTGGTCGCTGAGCAGGTAGTAGTCCAGCACCCCGTCCAGGTCGCCGGTGCGCAGGATGGACCCGTAGAACAGCACCGCCCGCACGCCGTCGCGCTTGGCCAGATGTTCGGCGAAGGCGCGGATCTGCGTCAGGACGGGCTGCCGCAGCTCCTCGCCGACAAGCTCGGAAAGCGTGCTCATGGCGCCAGGAAGGTCACCGGCGCGCCCAGCCGGATTTGCACCGCGCCGCCGGGATAGATCTCGCCGTCGACCACGAAGGGCTCGGGAATCCACAGGTTCAGGACGTCCGCGTCGCCGCGGCGATAGCCGGCCTGAGCCAACTCTTGCGTCCCGGTCCCCTTCAGCAGCTTGGGGATCGCCGCGTGCAGGCGGTGCGGCGGCGCATCGACGTCGAGGTACTTCAGCCCATAGCGCGGCTCGCCGAAGGGCTTGAGGCCGAACGGCATACGCTTCAGCGCGGTCGCCAGGAACACGAAGCGCGAGCCCACATAGCCAGGGTCGCGGTCGGCGGCGACGCGCATCGGCACCCCGCCCCGCCAGGCATGACCTTCATCCCCGATCAGGGTGCGGAACACCGCGCCGAGCAGGGTCACCGCCACGGCCACGTTGTGGAACGCGCCCCAGGCGTGAACCGTCTGAGCCATGTTGGTGGCGCGCACGAAGGCCGCCGCGCCCATGATGAAGCCTTGCAGCGGCGGATGCCCGCCCTCCGGCCAGGTGATCAGCATCGGCGAGCGCTGCTTGGTCACCGGCGCCTTCACCTCGGCCTTCTTGAGGGCGTCCTGCAGCGACCAGTCGCGCGGGGCCTCCAGGTCCAGGGCCAGCATGTTGGTCTTGCCGGACGGCAGCACCGCCACCAGGGGCTGACGCTTGCCGAACGCCTGCGGCATGGCGGTCAGCACTTCACGCACCGTGCCGTCGCCGCCGTCGATGACCAGCAGGGTCACCCCCGCCTTGGCGAAACGGCGCAGGGTCTCGGCCAGATCCTCGGGCGTCGAGGGTTCGGCGAACAGGCAGGCGCCGTCGCCGGCGCCTAGCGGGCCGACGCCCCGGTTGCCGTGGCTCTTGGGATTGCGGATGACGCCGGGGATCATCTCAGGCGGCCAGCCAGGAGGTGATGGAGCCCTTGGGGGCGCGCTCGGCCTGGACGATCTGGGCGGCGTGGACGATGAAGCAGATCACCGTCCACAGGGCCACGGCGGCCAGGCCCAGGTCCGGGCGGCCGACCAGCACCGACAGGGTCAGCAGGATGAGGTTGGGGTTCCGGCGGGCGGTGATCAGCCGGAAAAAACTGTCGAAGCGGCGCCAGGCGTGCATCTCCAGCTTGAAGCGGCCAAGGAAGATGCCCTCCTCGATGCGCTGGGCCACATAGCCGCCGGCGACGATCGTCAGGAACAGGCCTTCCCACGGCAGGGGGTGCGGGCCGGCCTGCACGCCGACCAGCCACGCCCACCACCAGAAGGGCGGATGGATCAGGTCGATGCCGTGATCGAAAACATTGCCGATCTTGGACGAGGTCAGCGTCACCCGCGCCAGCTTGCCGTCCACGGTGTCGAGGAAGGTCATGATCCAGGCGCAGATCAGGCCCAGGACGAAGTGCCCCGTCCAGAACAGGCCGAACGCCGCCAGCACCAGGATGAAGCCGATCATCGTCACCTGGTTGGGCGTCATGCCCGCCAGGGCGCACCAGCGGGTGACGACCCGCGCCGGGGCGGGCCAGACATACTTGGTCACCAGATCGGTGACGCCCTTGTAGGAGCCCTGGAACAGACGCTTCTCCACCGCGCGGACGCGGTCGGCGGTCAGGCGCTCCAGCACCGGGGCCTCACGCTTGCGCAGGGCGCTGTTGTAGGCCGAGCCGAGCTCGACGGCGGTCAGGCGCTTCAGGGGCATGCTGGACGGGTCGGCGGCGGCGGCCGGCGCATCGGCGGCGGTGACGCAGACAGCGGTCACGGCGCCGGTCTCATCGATCAGGGCGACGCCGGGCTGGCCGGACAGGGCCTTGATCAGGGATTCATCGAACACCCAGCCGGCGTTGGCCAGCACCACGACACGGTCGCGATCGGCGGGCACGGCGGTCACGGGCTCCACGCCGACGCGGCGGAAGATGCGCTGCAGGCGCTCGGTCGAGGTCATGCCCCAGATCCGAACTCCCGCCTCGCCCACGACCAGCCCGACAGGCTGGCGGCCCTCTTCGGCGCCCGATACGCTCGTCACTTGCAAACCACCCCTTGCAAACTGGCCGCCTTGATACGCAGGTTCGGCTTAACTGACCAGAAACCCACCGGCCCGCCGTGTACCGTCTCGCGCATTTTTCTGACCCTCACCTGCCGTCGCCCCCCGGGGCGATGACGCCGGCCTATGCGCTGACCAAGCGGCTGTTCAGTTGGTCGTCCTGGCGGCGCAAGCGCAGCAAGCATCACAAGCGCGAAATCCTGGACGCGATCACCACCGACATCGCCGCCTACGGCCCCGATCATCTGGTGATCACCGGCGACCTGATCAACTTCGCCGCCGACAAGGAATTCGCCGCCGCCCGCGCCTGGCTGCAGAGCCTGGGCGACGCGCGCGACGTAACCGTGACACCTGGCAATCACGACGCCCTCGCCGGGTGCGGCACGTTCGATCCCTGGGCCGAGTGGCTTGAGGACGAGCTGACCGAAACCTTCCCCAAGGTCCGCGTTCGCGGCGAAGTCGCCGTGATCTGCGTCAATACCGGCCTGCCCACCGCGCCGTTCCTGGCGACGGGGACCTGCGGCGAGGATCAGTTGGCGCGCCTGGGTCCGATCCTGGACGACCTGAAAGGGCGTGGCCTGTTCCGCGTCATCGCCATCCACCACCCGCCCACGCCCGGCGGCTCGCCGCGCAAGGCGCTGACCGACCAGAAGGCGCTACGCGAGGTTTTGGGGGTGCATGGAGCCGAGCTGATCCTGCACGGCCATACCCATGTGCCGCTGCTGGGCGCGGTGAAGGGGCCGGACGGTCCGATCCCGGCCGTCTGCGCGCCATCCGCCTCCCAGCGGCCGGTCGGCAAGACCAACGCCGCCCGCTGGCATGGCATCGAGATCGAGAAGGCCGCGGACGGCTGGAGCGTCCGGGTGGAGATCAGGGGCTTCGCGCCGGACGGCGTCGCCGTCGAAGGCCTGGGCCAGTACCGCCTGGACGTCTGACTATTTCAGGTATCGCAAGGTCGAGCGGATGGTCACGTCGTCCTTGACCACGAAGCGCACAGACTCGAACGACGGCAGGCCCACCTTGGTCGGCGCGTCGTTGGAGAAACCGAAGCCCTCTGTCGGCATGCCGATGACGCTGCGGTTGAAATCCCGGTCGCCGTTCTGATCGTGATAGATCGCTACGGCGTAGGCGCCGGGCGGAACGTTGAAGCAGACGGTGGTCATCGGCGCCGTGGTGATCGCGCGGACGCGGTACAGCTTGCCCTTGGGCGCCAGAAATCGCTTCGGATTATCGGGATAGATCGTGACCGCCATCTCGCCCATGGCGGCGCGGACCCCCAGCACCTGTACGGTCAGCTTGGCCGATCCGACGCCCTCGCACTTCTGGGCGAACGCCGGCGAACCCATCGCCATGGCTGCGGCCGCCCCGGCCGCGCCCACCAGCAAGGTTCGCGCTTTCATGAAAATCGGCGACTCCCTATGATGCCGCAGCGGCGGCGAAGGCCGCCCAGAAGGCAGGTCCGTGAGCAATCCCACAGCGTTGAATTTCGGCTTTCCTCGCACCAAGGTCGCCGAGACGGACCTTTGGGTTGTTCTTGTGCGACCAAAGCAACCCACATTTGGGTCTTTGGTCCTGATATGCAAGGAGCCAGCCCGATCACTCGCTGAACTCAGCGTCGAGGCCTACGCCGATCTGCAACAGGCTGTCCAGCAGATCGAGGCGATGCTGCGGGCCGTGGTGGATCACCAGAAGATCAACTATCTGGCCTTGATGATGGTCGATCCCGACGTTCATTTCCACGTCATCCCGCGATATGAGGGCGTGCGCGAGCACGAGGGCCGCGTATTCCGGGACGCCGGCTGGCCGGCCGTTCCCAATCTGGCCGAAACGGTGGAGCTGGACATGGACGCCGCATCGCGACTGGCCGACCACCTGCGCAAGCAATGGCGGGGCGCGAGTGCCTAAGATCAAGCTTCCCACCTTCGGCCTCAACCTGCTCGACCGCTATCTGATGCGGCTGGTGGCGTGGCCGCTCGTCGCCTGCCTGGGCGTGACCGTCGTCACCCTGCTGCTGGAGCGGACCCTGCGCCTGCTCGACCTGCTGTCGCAGAGCAACGACCGCTTCGGCTTCGTCGTCGCCCTGGGCGGCAACCTGGTGCCGCACTACATCGGCCTGGCCCTGCCCATCGCCTTCTTCGTCGCCCTGTTCGTGGTGGTGACCCGCCTGAACGCCGACTCCGAGGTCGACAGCCTGCTGGCCAGCGGCGTGTCCCTGACCCGCCTGGCCACGCCGTTCGTGATCCTGGGCGTGGGCCTGACCCTCTTCAGCCTGATCGTGTTCGGCTACATCCAGCCCTACAGCCGCTACGCCTATCGCGCGGTGATGCACTCGGCGCTGAACGCCGGTTGGAACGGACGCCTGCCCGCCGGCGCGTTCATCGACCAGGACGGCGTGCTTATCACCGCCGACGTGGCCGACCCCGCCGGCCAGAAGCTGGAGCGCGTCTTCATCCGCCGCCGCGACGACGCCGGCAAGGAAGAGGTCGTCACCGCCCGTGTCGGCCGCCTTCAGCCGGAGTTCGGCGGCAAGGAAGTGGTCGTCACCCTGACCGACGGCCGCCGGATCGGCCAGGACGCGCGCGGCGCCTACCAGATCCTCAGCTTCAACGACTGGACCCTGCGCGCGCCCCTGGCCGGCGCGGCGCGCCTGCTGCGGGCCCGTGGCGGCGACGAGCGCGAGCTGACCCTGGACGAGCTGTGGCGTCAGGCCGCCTCGGACAAGTCGATCGTGCCGGAACAGACCCTGCTGGCCGAGCTCTACAGCCGTCTGGCGCGGGCGTTCTTCCTGCCGTTCCTGCCGCTGATGGCCTTCCCGCTCGGCCTGGCCGCCAAGCGCGCGCGACGCGCGCCGGGCCTGATCGTGGCGGGCCTGATCCTGTTCGCCTTCCAGCACAGCCTGCAGACCGGCGCCGGCCTGGCCGAAAGCGGCCGCACCACGGCCCTGATCGGCACGGGCACGCCGTTCCTGATCTTCTGCGGCTTCTGCGTCTGGATGTTCCTGGGCAGCCGAAACCGTCCTGGCGAGACGCCGATCAGCAAGATCGCCGAGCACATCGCCGTGTTCATCACGACCTGCGAAAAGGCCGTCCAGAGCAAGAAGAAGCCGGCATGAAGCACCTCGCCCTCTATGTCGCCCAGCTGACCGCGACGCGGGTCCTGGCGGCCCTGCTGGTGCTGCTGTCGGTGCTCCAGCTGCTCGACCTGCTGGACGTCACCAACGACATCCTCGACCGCGGCCTTGGAGCGGCCGGCCTGGCCTATTATTCCCTCCTGCGCCTGCCGCGGATGATCGACCAGGCCATGCCGCTGGCCGTGCTGGCCGGCTGCCTGTTCGCCTTCGCCCAGCTGGGCCGCGAGAGCGCGGCGGTGGCCATGCGGGCGGCGGGCATCTCGGTCTATCGCATCGCCGGCATGGCGATCCCGGTCGCCCTCGGCGCCTTCATTCTGCAACTGGCGGCCACCGAGCTGATCGGCCCGCGCACCGACGCCGCCCTGCGCGCCTGGTGGCGCGACACCGCCCCCGCCGCCGACCGCAAGGGACCGGAGACCCGCTCCTTCCGCATCGGCCCGGATCTGGTCACCGCCACCATGGGCGACGACCAGGGCCGCCGCCTGGAGAAGGTGATCATCTATCGCCGCGACCCGTCCGGCGCGGTGACCGAACGCGTCCAGGCCCCCGCCGCCATCTATGAGAACGGCGGCTGGGCGTTGATCTCGCCTTCCTTCGAGCGCTTCGCCAGCGACGCCGTCCAGCCGGGTTCGGCCGCGCGCATGGCGTGGAACAACCCGCTGCATCCCGGCGACGTGCAGGTGCTGTTCGCCACGGACAACAACGGCTCCGCCTCCTCCGCTCGGCGCGCGCTGATGGGCGGCGGTTCGGAGCGGCCGGAGAGCTACTACGCCGTCCGCTGGAACCGCGCCTTCGCCGCCCCCGCCGGGGCGTTCGTCATGCTGATCCTGGCCGCGCCGCTGGTCGCCGCCAACTTCCGCAGCGGCCAGGGGGCGAAGATCATGACCGTCAGCCTGATGGGCGGCATGGCCTTCATGGTGCTAGACGGCCTGATCACCGCCCTGGGCGAAAGCGGGGCTATCTGGCCGTGGCTCGGGGCATGGACCGCGCCGCTGGCCTTCTCCGCGCTCGGCGCGTCCGTACTGCTTACCCTGGAGGGATGATGGCCTTCGACAGCCACACGGCGGCGGACGTCACCGTCACGCCGGTGCGCACCCGCGCCGATCTCGACCGCTTCATCCGCGTGCCGATGCGCCTGAACAAGGCCGATCCCAACTGGATCGCCCCGCTGATCAGCGAACGGCAGGAAGCCCTGTCGGCCAAGTCCAACCCGTTCTTCGCGCACGCCCAGGTCGAGATGTGGCTGGCCGTGCGGGGCGGCCGCGACGTGGGCCGCATCAGCGCCCAGATCGACGAACTGGCCCCCGCCGACCCGACCCGCAAGATCGGCCACTTCGGCATGATCGCCGGCGAGGACGACCCCGCCGTCTTCGCCGCCCTGTTCGCCGCCGCCGAGGCCTGGCTGAAGGCGCGCGGCCGCGACACCGCCATGGGGCCCTTCAACCTCTCGGTGAACGAGGAGGTCGGCCTGCTGGTCGACGGCTTCGACACCCCGCCCATGCTGCTGATGGGCCATGACGCCGCCTATGCCGGCGCGCGGGTCGAACAGCAGGGCTACGCCAAGGCCAAGGACGTCTACGCCTATCTCGCGGACCTGACCCAGGACCTGCCCGACGCCGTGCTGAAACGGGTGCGGCGCGGCGCCGCCGAAGGCGTGGTCCTGCGCAAGCTGGACATGAAGCGGTTCGAGGAGGAGGTGCACACCCTCACCGACATCGCCAACGACGCCTGGTCGGACAACTGGGGCTACACCCCGTCCACCGCCGCCGAGACCAAGCACATGGCCAAGGGGCTGAAGGCGGTCATCGACCCCGACCTGGTCTGGTTCGCCGAGATCGATGGCGAGAGCGCCGGCTTCATCGTCCTGCTGCCCAACGTCAACGAGGCGATCGCCGACCTGGACGGCAAGCTGCTGCCGTTCGGCTGGGCCAAGCTGCTGTGGCGGCTGAAGGTGGCCCGGGTGAAATCCCTGCGCGTGCCGCTGATGGGGGTGCGCCGCAAGTTCGCCGGCAGCCGACGCGGGATGGTCCTGCCGTTCCATCTGATCGACCTGGCCGCCACCGAGGCCCGCAAGAAGGGCTATCACAAGGTCGAGCTGTCCTGGATTCTCGACGACAACCTGCCCATGCGCAACATCTGCGAGCGGGTCGGGGCCGTCGCCTACAAGACCTATCGCCTCTACGAGAAGACCCTGAAGTGACCGGCTTCACCGCCCTGATCCTCGCCGGCGACCGGGGAGAACCCGACGCGGTCTCCGCCTATGCCGGCGTGGCCCACAAAGGGCTGATCACCCTGGACGGCGAGATCCTGCTGGCGCGGGTGCTGAAGGCGCTCGCCGCCGCCGGGGCGACCCGCATCGGCGTCTGCGCCAACAACGCCGAGCTCCTGGCCGCCCTGCCCGCCGCCACGCCCGCCGGCGTCGCGGTGGAGGTCATCGCGCCGGAGGCCGGCCCCAGCCTCAGCGTCCTGCGCTCGGCCCAGGCCCTGGGCGCGCCCCTGCTGGTCACCACCGTGGATCACGCCCTGCTGAAGCCGGAATGGGTGACGCAGTTCATGACCGACGCTCCAGCCGGCTGCGACATCGCCGCCTTCCTGGCGCCCGAGGCCGCCGTGCGCCGCGACGCGCCGGAGACCAAGCGCACCTGGCTGACCTTCCGCGACGGCCGCTACAGCGGCTGCAACCTGTTCCTGCTGAGGACGCCTGACTCCCTTAAGGCTATCGAGCTTTGGCGGACGGTGGAGGCCCACCGCAAGAAGCCCTGGCGCATCGCCATGATCCTGGGCCTGGGCACCCTGGCGCGCTTCGCCCTGGGCCGACTGACCCTGGACCAGGCCATCGCCGACATCGGCAGGCGCGCGGGCGTGAAGGCGGCGGCGGTCCGTTCGAACTACGGCCTGGCGGCGGTGGACGTGGACAAGCCCGCGGACCTGGATCTGGTCCGGGGGATTGTTGGGGAAGATTGAAGCTTCGTGCGTCCTTCGAGACGGCCTTCGGCCTCCTCAGGATGACGGATTCAGAGAACACCCAACTTCGTCATGCTGAGGAGCGCGATAGCGCGTCTCGAAGCACGCAGGGACCTTAGGCCGCCACGCTTTCCTTCGACATCCAGCGGGCCGTCAGCTCACGGTTGGGCTGCAGGTCGTGCGGGAAGTCCATCTCGGCCCATTCCAGGCCCTCGATGCTCTGGATGGCGACGCCGCCCTGCTCCTGGGCGATCTGGTTGATCACCGACAGATACCAGCGCTTCAGGCCCTCGGCCGGATCGCGCAGGATCTGGTCGATGACGGTGATGAAGCGGCGCGCGCCCTCGGGCGAGAAGCGCAGGAAGCCGATGGACTCGGCGTCGTACTCGGTTATCGTCTTGCCGATGGCCAACAGCTGGTCGCCGCCGTCGGTCAGGACCTTCATGTCGTCGGCGTCGTAGCGCGCCTTGCGGTCCACGGTGACGGTGATGTCGGCAGCCGTGGCGTCCAGCAGGCGACGGCCAATTTCCGGCTCCCATAGGGTGTCGCCGTTCAGGATCAGCGCCCCGCCGGCCAGCTCTTCGCGCACCAGCCAGCAGGTCGCGAGGTTGTCGGACACCGTATAGAACGGGTTGTACAGGCAGCGGACCGTCATGCCCGGCAGCGGCGTGCGCGCCACCTCGGCCTCGACGGCGTGAGAGTTGAAGCCGGTGACCACCACCACCTCGGTCAGGCCGATGGCGTGAAGGTGCGCCAGCTGCCAAGACAGCACGGTGCGGCCGGACAGATCGATCAGGCACTTGGGCAGGTTGTCGGTCAACGGCGACAAACGCTTTCCCTGCCCTGCAGCCAGGACGATGGCCTTATGCACACGCGCCATGAATTTATCCGCTCCGAAAGCCCACCCCGACAGGAAGGCGAATAAGTTCGTACAGGTGGGACGCCGTGACTGTTTTGTCAAAGCGACATGTTAAACAGCGCCTTAACTGGCCCCGGTTTCTTGCAATATCGGGGGCGAAAACTGCGCTTGAGCCTGTTTTTGCCGCCCAGACCGGACAGCGCTGTCAGTTTGTGGCGAAAGCGATCGCCCTCGTCAAAACATTCGACAGCACGGCCCGAACCGCTCCGGCCCGGGTCTCGTCATAGGCGGTCGGCCAGTTTTCGGGCCTGAAAGCCTGCGGCTCGTCCATGTAGCTGCGGATCGCCAGCTCCATCTGGATCGCGTGGACGCCATCGGCGGGCCGCCCGTAGTGGCGGGTGGTCCAGCCGCCCTTGAAGCGGCCGTTGGTCACACGGCTGAAGCCCTCGACGTCGCAAGCCGCCTCCACCGCCGCGCGCAGGGCCGGATCGCAGGTGCGCCCGCCATTGTCGCCGATGTTGAAGTTGGGCAGGTCGCCGTCGAACAGGCGCGGCACCTTCGAGCGGATCGAGTGGGCGTCATAGACCACGATCTTGCCATGCAGGCCGCGCAGGCGCGCCGCCTCGGCCGCCAGGGCGTCGTGATAGGGCGTGAACCAAGTATCGCGCCGGCGGGCGATCTCGGCCGCGTCGGGCGCCTGGCCGGGCTTGTACAGCGGCTCGCCATCGAAGGTGGTGGTCGGGCACAGCTCCGTCGTCGCCTGCCCCGGATAGAGCGAGGCGCCGGACGGGTCGCGGTTCACGTCGATCACCGTGCGCGAGATGGCGGTGCGCACCATTGTCGCGCCCAAGCCCTCGGCGAGGTCGTAGAGGCGGTGGATCCACCAGTCGGCGTCCTGCCGCGCCAGCCAGGGCGAGACGAGGCCGCTCTCTATCTCGGCGGGAATGTCGGTTCCCGTGTGCGGGAAGCTGACGATCAGCGGCGCGTCCCCGCGCTTCACCTGCAGCCAGTCGGTCATGAACGCCTCTCCCGAACGACGACGGGCGCCCGTCGGCGCCCGCGATGATGGAACAGCAATGAATACCCGCCTTAGCGGATTTCCCCTCTGCGGTCACGCGACAGGCGGCGTCTCGTCTGGTCGTAGGGTGAGCACGCGGACGCCGTCGCGGGTGACCGCCACGGTGTGCTCGAACTGGGCTGAAAGCTTGCCGTCGGCGGTGACGACGGTCCAGCCGTCGTCCTCCTCGCGAACCGCCCGACGGCCCTGGTTCAACATGGGCTCGATGGTGAAGACCATGCCCTCGCGCAGGGTCAGGCCGGTTCCGGGGCGTCCGAAATGCAGGATCTGCGGCTCCTCGTGCATCTCGCGTCCGATGCCGTGGCCGCAGTATTCGCGCACCACCGAATAGCCGCCGCGCTTGGCGTGGCGCTCGATGGCGTGGCCGATGTCGCCCAGCCTCGCGCCTGGACGCACGGCGCGGATGCCCTTCCACATGGCCTCGTAGGTGGCGCGGACCAGCTTCTTCGCCGCCGGGGCCACGTCGCCGATCAGGAAGGTCTTGCTGGAGTTGGCGATGAAGCCGTTCTTCTCCAGGGTGATGTCGAAATTGACGATGTCGCCGTCGCTCAGCACCTCGTCGGTCGACGGCACGCCATGGCAGACGACCTCGTTGCGCGAGCTGTTCAGCACGAAGCCGTAGTCGTACTGCCCCTTGCTGGCCGGCCGCGCGCCGAGTTGCTCGACGATGAAGGTCTCGACCAGGTCGTTGACCTGCATGGTGGTCCGCCCGGCCAGGTCCAGCCCGTCCAGGTGCGTGAACACCGACGCCAGCAGGCGGCCGGACTCCGCCATCAGTTCGACCTCGGCCGGGGTCTTGGTCATGTAGACGAGGCCTCCAGGTCAGGCGCATCGACGCCCGCCGACTTCAGCTCACGCGCCACCAGCTCCTGGAAGGTCAGGCCCGGGTTCAGCTCGCAGAGCATGCCGATCCTGATCCAGAACGCCGCCTGGGCGTTGATCGACCGGTAGGACGCCTTGCTCCCCCGACGCAGCTGCTCGTGCAGCTCATCCTCGATATTGACGATACCCACCGGGGCGCTCCGAATATACGTTTCGTATATGTTTTATATATTCAGAATTTCGGCGCGGCAAGGGAGCCGTGCGGACGACGTCCGCGAAACGGCTGAAGCCGGGCTGTCGCCGCGGCTCGTCTAACGTTCTGCATTTTCAGGAGAAAATGGCGCGCCCGGAACGATTCGAACGTCCGACCCTCAGATTCGTAGTCTGATGCTCTATCCAGCTGAGCTACGGGCGCGCATCTCGTTGACCCAAGGGGTCCGTCGAGAGGCGCGGAACCTAGTCTGGGCTTTTGCGAAGCGCAAGCCGGTTTCCAGGTTTTTTTCGCGCCTCCCTTTCCGTCAGTTCCCGAGCAGTCCGCCGAGACCCTTTTTCATGGCTTGCCGAGCCGCTTCCTGAGGCGACATCGGCTGTTGCGGACGGCCGCGCTGCTGGGTCGGACGGGCGGCGGGAGCTTCCTCGTCCTCGTCGTCGGGCATGCCCATGCCGCCCATTCCCCCCATGTCGCCCATGCCCAGGACCGTGCCGGTCGCCGAGCGGTAGCGGACCTTGGTGGTCCACTCGATGTTCCAAGGGACCTTCGGATCGGTCGGGCGCGGCGGATGGCTGAAATTGGCCTCCCCGCCATAGGCGACCAGGCTGATCATGGCCGAGGGGGCGGCGTCCACGAAGCCCTTGGGCAGGGCGCAGGTCGTGGTCTGCGGCGCCATCAGCTGCTTCTGCTCCACGAGGCGGGCGATGTCGCCCTGGCTCAGATAGTCCGGCGCGATGAAGGCGGCGGCCTGCGCCTCGCTGGAGATCCACAGGGCGACGGTGTCGCGGTCCCCGCCGCCGACGGCGGAAGCCAGGAACGCCCTGGCGCCAGCCACCGCGTTCCAGTTCAGGCTGGCGCCGGCGGGCGTCTCACGCGCCTGCAGGGCGATCGGTGCGAGAAAGTCCTGCGCCGCGGTCAGGTTGAAGCGGATGTCCGGCGTATAGTTGCCCGACACCACGTGCTCTCCGGCCAGGGAGCCGCGCGGCGGCACGCTCATGGGCGAGCGGTCGTTCGGCCAGACGCCGTAGGTGGCGTGGCGCTGCGGCGACGGCGGCTTCATTGCGGTGTAGTTCAACGGCTTGAACGCCGCCGCGAAGGCCGGGGCCGAGGTCGTGCCCAGCTTCGACATGTCGAGCACCGCCGGCTGCCCCTGGCGGGTCTGGGCGCCGCAGCCCCAGAACAGCAGGATCTTGCCGCGCGGCTTCTCGAACTGCTGCGGAACGTGCGGGCCGTCCTCGCGCTCGGGCCGGACCACCGTCGGGGTGACCAGGGGCAGAGCGCCGCGCGTGCCGAGCGCCGCCGTGGGCGTGTGCTGGGCCGACGGCCCGGCCGTCTTGCGCGACGAGCCGAGCTGCAGGGTCAGGTTGTGGTTGGCCGAGGCCTTCGGCCCGCCGCCCATCATCATGCTGATCATGGCCTGGGGCGAGGGCTGGCCGCCGCTCATCATCCCGGCCATGCCGCTGATGGTCTCGGCGCTGACCCAGTATTCGGCGACCGGTCCGGTCACCACCTGCTTCGGCGCCTGGGCGACGGCGCCGCCGGCGGCGGCGGCCGTCGCGGCCAGGGCGATGCGGGCCACGCCCGTCGTCTTCAACTTCATGGAGCTCCCCTAGGAAAAAGCGGCGGACGCCGTATCACGGGTCGCCGACCGTAAAGATGCGAAATGTGCGATCCATAACACAACGGTCGCCCAAAACCGCCGCGCGTCGAACCGCTTTGGGGTTCCAAGCCGCGCCATGCGGGGCCTATGGTGCCCGCCGCTGCTTCCCAAGGATCGCCATGAGCCGCTTCCTCCACCTCGCCGCCGCCCTCGCCCTTTCCATCTGCGCCGCAAGCGCCGTTTCGGCGGCTCCCGCCCCGACCAAGCCGCGCGCCATGGTCGCCGCGGCCAATCCCCTGGCGGTGGACGCGGGCCTGCGAGTCCTGCGCGACGGCGGTTCGGCGGTGGACGCGGCGGTGGCCGTTCAGGCGGTCCTCGGCCTGGTGGAGCCGCAGAGCTCCGGCCTCGGCGGCGGGGCGTTCATGACCTATTACGACGCCAAGACGGGCAAGATCACGATCTACAACGGCCGCGAGACCGCACCGGCCGGCGCCAGCGCCGACATGTTCATCGGCGCCGACGGCAAGCCCCTGTCCTATATCGATGCGATCATGTCGGGCCGCTCCACCGGCGCGCCCGGCGCGGTGGCCATGCTGGCCCTCGCCCAGAAGCAGCACGGCGTCTCGCCCTGGTCGACCCTGTTCAAGGACGCCGAGAAGCTGGCCGCCGACGGCTTCGTCGTCAGCCCGCGCCTGGCGCAGCTCGCCGGCCTGAATCGCGGCCAAGCCGCCGCGCCCGACGCCGTCGCCTATTTCACCAAGGCCGACGGAACGAAGATCAAGGGCGGCGACGTCCTGAAGAACCGCGCCTACGCCGAGACGGTCCGCCGCCTGGCCAAGGAAGGCCCCAGCGCGATGTACGAGGGGACCATCCCCGCCGCCATCGCCGCAAAGGTCCGCCAGAACCCGATCCCCGGAACCCTGACCGCCGCCGACATCAAGGACTACCGGCCCAAGGTCGCCGAGCCGCTGTGTCAGCCGTACCGCGTCTATGTGGTCTGCGTGCCGCCGCCGCCGTCCAGCGGCGTGGGACTGCTGCAGGCCCTGGCCATGCTGGAGAAGACCGACATCGCCAAGCGGGGCCCGAACGACGCCATCGCCTGGGTTCAGTTGGCCGAGGCCGAGCGCGTCATGTACGCCGACCGCGACCGCTATGTGGGCGACCCGGACTTCGTGCAGGTGCCGGTCAAGGGCCTGCTCGATCCGGCCTATGTGGCTGAACGCGCCAAGCTGATAGGCGAGCGCGCCGGCCCCGTGCCCACCCATGGCACGCCCCCGGGCTTCGAGCCGCGCGGCGCCGACAAGACCCATGAGCCCGGCGGCACCACCCACTTCGTGATCGTCGACGCCAAGGGCAACGCGGTCTCCATGACCACCACGGTGGAGAGCCTGTTCGGCTCGGGCCGCATGGTCGCCGGCTTCTTCCTCAACAACCAGCTGACCGACTTCAGCCGTTATCCGGAAGACGTTCGCGGCGGCCCCTTGGCCAACATGCCCGCTCCGGGCAAGCGCCCCCGCTCGTCCATGGCCCCGGCGGTCATCCTGAGGGACGGCAAGTTCTACGCCGCCGTCGGCTCGCCGGGCGGCAACGCCATCCTATCCTACAACCTGAAGGCCATCGTCGGCCTGATCGACTGGAATCTGTCCATGCAGGACGCGATCAGCCTGCCCAACATGGTGGCCCGCGCCGACACCTTCTCCAGCGAGGTGAACCGCTTCGCTCCGGGCGTGGCCGATCA
The DNA here is from genome assembly GCF_041021955.1 of Caulobacter sp. 73W. Classification (GTDB taxonomy): domain Bacteria; phylum Pseudomonadota; class Alphaproteobacteria; order Caulobacterales; family Caulobacteraceae; genus Caulobacter. Next base: position 2,885,760 of record NZ_CP158375.1, on the reverse strand, counting down.
GATCATCGCCCGCGGCGTCGCCATCAAGCCGGGCCAGAACGAAACCTCCGGCCTGCATGGGGTGGTGGTGCGCGAAGGCGGCGTCCTGGAAGGCGGCGCCGATCCGCGTCGTGAGGGCGTGGCGAAGGGGCTGTAGGCTGAAGTCTCCTGCCCCGTAGCGCAGCGTACGGGAGCGGTGGATCGGCGCGCAGCGACGAGACGGAGGGGGCGCTTTTCTGAAGCTCAGGAGAGCGCCCCCTCCACCATGCTTCGCATGGTCCCTCCCCCGCAAGCGGGGCAGGAGAAGAAGCTCTAGCTCCGCCCTTTCAAGGCCGCCGGCGCGCCGGGCAGGCGCAGTTCGAACACCGTGCCTTCGGCGCCGGAGCGGATCAGCGACAGCTCGCCGCCATGGCCCTGGGCCAGCTCGCGGGCGATGACCAGGCCAAGACCGGTTCCGCCGCGACGTGCCGAGCCGGCGAACGGCAGGAACAGGTTCTCCTGCGCCTTTTCCGGCAGGCCGGGGCCGTCGTCCGAGATACGGACGATCGACACCCCGCCCTCGACGATCAGCGAGGCCTGGATCTTTCCCTTGCGGCCGTTCTGCGCCTCGATCGCCTGACGGGCGTTGCGCAGCAGGTTGGCCAGGATGCGGTGCAGCTGGTCAGGGTCGGCCAGCACACGGACCTTGGTGTCGACGCCGGTGGCGAAGCGCACCTGCGGGGTCGGCAGGCCGGCCTCCTCCGCCGCCGCCTTCAACGCCGCCTTCAACGGCAGGGGCCGGGCGTCCGGCGCGGCTTCGTCCGTCTTGCCATAGGTCAGTACGTTGGTGGCCAGGGTCACGGCCCGGTCGAGGGCCCGCTCCAGCCGCGGCAGGGCGGCGGCCACCTTGGGATCGCCGATGGCGGCCAGGCGGTCGGAGGCGATCTGCGCGCTGGTCAGCATGTTGCGCAGGTCGTGATTGATCTTGGCCACCGCCTCGCCCAGGGCCGCCAGGCGGGCGCGCGAATTCAGGGCCGCCACCAGGTCGGCCTGCATGCGGTCCAGTTCGGCCTCGGCGCGGCCGATCTCGTCCAGGCGGCCGGACAGTTCGATGCGCGCCTTGGGGTCCTCGGGGTCGGCCCGGAACCGCTCCATGGCCCGGGTGATCCGGCGCATGGGCGCGACCAGGAATCGGTTGAGCGACAGATAGACCAGCGCCCCCGCCAGGATCGCCACGAATGCCGTCACAACCGCCAGGCGGGCCAGATAGCCCAGCAGGTCGGCCTTCAGCGGGGCGTCGGGGGTCAGGATCTCGACGAACTCGGCCTCGCGGAACTGCGGCTCGGCCACCACGCGGACCAGGCTGCCCTCGCGGCTGGAGAGGGTGAAGAACGGCGCCGCCAGCCACGAACCGGGGTTCTGGCTGCGCAGGTCGACCAGATAGGGCGTGCGGATCTCACGCGGGGCGGCCAGGACCAGGCGGCGGGCCCCGTCGCTCTGGATCGCCACCGACACGACCCCCGCCCCGTCGAGGAGTTGGGCGGAGATGCGGTCGCTGATCCTCAGGCTGGGGTCGGCCTCGGCCACGGTGGAGGCCAGCTCGGCGGCGCGGACCCGCTCCAGCAGCCACTGCTCCTCGAACGCGGCCAGGGCCGGCGGCAGAACCAGCAGGGCGGCCAGCGCGACGAAAAGCGTGGTGAGCAGCAGCAGGCGCGCCGATAGGCCGCCGCGCCACGAAAAGCGGCGCTCTACCGGTGTTTCCGGTGCGGGAGACGGCGCGGCGTCCATGGTCATCCGTTACTGCACCTGCCCGCGCCGGGCAACGCGACTATTGCTCGTCACGGCGGGGCCTCAGTCGCCGATAGAGCATGGAAGCGCCCGCCAGTGCGCCAAGCCCGACCAGCGGCAGCACGACGCGCGGCTCGACCAGAATGCTCAGGTCCACCGGACGCCCCTGCATGAACAGGTGCCCAAGCCCCGCCCCCATGCTGGCGTAGACCAGCGAGCTGGGCGCCATGCCCAGGAACGACGCCGACAGAAAGGTGCGCAGGCGAATGCCCACCAGCCCTGCCGCCAGGTTGATGACCAGCAGCGGAAAGGCCGGGATCAGGCGCAGGGTCAGCAGGTAGTGGAAGGCGTCCTTCTTGATGCCCTCCTCGATACGCAGAAGGGTCGAGCCTGCGCGCTTTTGCAACATCCCGCCAAAGGCCGTGCGGCAGGCGGCGTAGATCACCGTCGAGCCCGCCGTCGCCCCGGTCACCGCCAGCAGCCCGCCCAGCCATGGCCCGAACAGGAAGCCGCCCGACAAGGTCAGCAGCAACGCCGCCGGCAGGGACAATGAGACCACGAACACATAGGCGAACAGATAGATGGCGATAGCCGCCGCCGGCCGCCGGTCCACGAAGGCCGACAGATAGGCGTGGCGGGCCTGAAGCTCCTCGATCGTGAAGTGCTTCCACAGGCCGCTGAAGAACACCGCCGCCGCCAGAACGGCCAGCAGGACCGCCGGCGCGATCTTGGCCGCGACGAGCCAGGTATTGTCGCGGCCAGCCGGCGTCATCGCGCCCCGACCGCCTGTGTGACGGCGGCGAAGCCGTCTGCCTTGAGGCGCGCCGCCAGGTCATGGGCGATACGGACCACCAGGCCGGGCCCGCCATAGACCAGCGCCGAATAGAGCTGCACCGCCTGGGCGCCCGCACGGATCTTGGCGTAGGCGTCCGCCCCGCTGGCGACCCCGCCGGCGCCGACCAGGGCGATGCGGCCGTCGGCGGCCTGGAAGAACTGGCTCAGCACGGCGGTCGACCGCTCGGTCAGGGGCGCGCCGGACAGGCCGCCGGTCTCCGAGGCCCGGGCCGACTTCAGCGTGTCGGGGCGTGCGATGGTGGTGTTGGAGACGATGATGCCGTCCAGGCCGTTCTCCACCGCCGTCTCTACGATGGCCTCGACCTCGCCGTCCTCAAGGTCGGGAGCCACCTTCAGCAACACCGGCACGTCGCCTTCAGGGGCCAGCGCCTCGCGCCGCTCGGCCAGGCGGCCCAGCAACTCCTCCAGCGCGGCGCGCGTCTGCAGGGCGCGCAGGCCGGGCGTGTTGGGCGACGAGATATTGACCGTGAAGTAGTCCGCCAGACCCCACAAGTGCGACAGGCCGTTCACATAGTCGGCGACCCGGTCCTCGGCGTCCTTGTTGGCGCCGATATTGGCCCCCACCACCCCACGACGCCGCCGGTGCGACAAACGGGAGGCGAAGGCGTTCAGCCCCTCGTTGTTGAAGCCCATGCGGTTGATCACCGCCTGGTCCTCGGTCAGTCGGAACAGGCGCGGGCGCGGATTGCCGGCCTGGGGCAGCGGGGTGACCGTACCGGCCTCCACGAAGCCGAAGCCGGCGGCAAGCATGGCGTCCGGAACCTCGGCGTTCTTGTCGAAGCCGGCGGCCAGGCCGATGCAGTTGGGAAGGTCGAGCCCCGCCACCGTCGTCGCCAGGATCGGCAGGTCGATGGTGTTGCGCGGCCCAAGTCCCGCCTTCAGCCCCTTGATGGCGAGGCCATGCGCGTCTTCCGGATCGAAGAGGTGCATGGCGCGGGCGGCGAGGTCGTGAAGGCTCATACGGAAAGATCACCAAGTTGAGGCGCGCCGTCGTCGCCGAGCGGCAGGTCGCGCGACGCGGCCACCTCGTTCAACGCGATGGCGCGGTAAAGGTGCGGGAACAAGGCGCCGCCCCGCGACGGCTCCCAGACCAGCTTGTCGCCAAGCGCATCGGCGTCGAGGGTCAGGAGAACCAGATCGTCACGGCCCGCGAAGTGCTTGGCGGCCGTCTCCTGCGCCTGGTCCGGCGCGGAGAAGTGGATGTAGCCGTCGGCCAGATCGACCGCCGAGCCGGTGAACTGGCCAGACGCCTGGAAGGCCGCCCATTCGTCACGGCTCATGATCTTGAAGATCGGCTTCATTCGGCGCCCCGGCCGCCATGGTCGGCGGCGTAGAACAGGCCTTCCATCTGCGGGCGTCCGGCTTCGTCGAAGCTGAAGGCGATCGCCGTGGCGGGCGGGAAGCGCATCTCGACCCGGGCGATCAGGGCCGGCGAGGCCGAACCGGCCTTCAGCAGGCCCGCCGCCAGGTCCTGCAGCGTCGGATTGTGCCCGACCACCATCACCGTGCCGGCGGTCTGGGTTTCGACCGCGGAAAGCACCGTCTGGCTGCCGGCGGAGTAGAAGTCGGCCCGGTTCTCGGCCCGGGCCTGGGGAAAGGCTTCGCTGGCGGCGGTCCAGGTCTCCTGCGCGCGGCGCGCCTCGGAGATCAGCGCCAGGTCCGGCGAGAAGCCCGCCTTGGCCAAGGCGTCGCCGATCAGCGCGGCGTCCACGCGGCCCTGCGGGGTCAGGGCGCGGTCGAAGTCGCCGCCGGTCGGACCACGCCGTTCGGCGGCCCCGTGACGCATCAGAATAAGCCGTTCCATGCCGCCCCTCTTAGCCTTGCTCGCGACCCGCTCAAAGCGCCGGTTGACAGGCGTATCGCCAAAAGGTCCAAGACCTCATGACGGCGGCGACGGCGACCATGAATGAGGCGTTCTGCGGCGACGGGGGAACCTGGCGGTTTCCCGCCGAAAAGCCGTTGCAGCTCGACTCCGGCGGCCAGCTGGCGCCGCTGGAGGTCGCCTATCGCACCTTTGGGACGCTGAACGCCGACAAGTCGAACGCGGTCCTGGTCTGCCACGCCCTGACCGGCGACCAGCATTGCGCGGGCGAGCACCCGGTTTCGGGCAAGCCCGGCTGGTGGAACCGCCTGATCGGTCCCGGCCTGCCCCTCGATCCGGCGCGGCACTTCATCATCTGCTCGAACGTCATCGGCGGCTGCATGGGCTCGACCGGCCCGGCCTCGATCAATCCGGCGACGGGCCAGGCCTATGGCCTGTCGTTCCCGGTGATCACCATCGCCGACATGGTCCGCGCCCAGGCCATGCTGGTCGAGGCGCTGGGCGTCGAGACCCTGTTCGCCGTGGTCGGCGGCTCCATGGGCGGCATGCAGGTGCTGCAATGGGCGGCCGACTATCCGGAGAAGATCTTCTCCGCCGTGATCATCGCCTCGGCGGCCCGCCACTCGGCCCAGAACATCGCCTTCCACGAGGTCGGCCGCCAGGCGGTCATGGCCGATCCGGACTGGCGCGGCGGCTCCTATGCCGTCCATGGCGTGCGCCCGGAAAAGGGCCTGGCCGTGGCCCGCATGGCCGCGCACATCACCTATCTGTCCGAGCCCGCCCTGCAGCGGAAGTTCGGCCGCGAGTTGCAGCGCGACGGCCTGTCCTGGGGCTTCGACGCCGACTTCCAGGTGGAAAGCTATCTGCGCCACCAGGGGGCGAGCTTCGTCGACCGGTTCGACGCCAACTCCTACCTCTACATCACCCGGGCCATGGACTATTTCGACCTGGCCCAGAGCCACGGCGGCATCCTGGCCGAGGCGTTCAAGAAGGCGCGCAACGTGCGCTTCTGCGTGCTGTCCTTCACCACCGACTGGCTCTACCCGACCGCCGAGAACCGCCACATCGTGCGGGCCCTGAACGCCGCCGGCGCACGGGCCAGCTTCGTCGAGATCGAAAGCGACAAGGGTCATGACGCCTTCCTGCTGGACGAGCCGGTGATGAACGCCGCCCTGTCCGGCTTCATGGCGTCGGCCGACCAGGCCCGGGGGATCGCGTGAGGCCGGTGATCCGGGAGGACTTCAAGGAGATCCTGCGCCTAGTGCGCCCCGGCTCGCGCGTGCTCGACGTCGGCTGCGGCGAGGGCGAGCTTCTGGAGATCCTGGCCCAGGAGAAGCAAGTGGACGGCCGCGGGGTCGAGATCAGCCCCGAGGGCGTGGCCGCCGGCCTGTCGCGCGGCCTGGCCGTGGTGCAGGGCGACGCCGACCGCGACCTGGACCACTTCGCCGCCAAGGCGTTCGACTACGCGATCCTGTCCCAGACCCTGCAGGCCGTGCGCCATCCGCGCCATGTGCTGAACGAGCTGCTGCGCATCGCCGACCGGGCCATCGTGTCGTTCCCCAACTTCGGCCACTGGCGCGTGCGCTGGTCGCTGGTCAGCCGAGGCCGCATGCCCGAGACTCGCGCCCTGCCCGAGCCGTGGTGGTCGACGCCCAACATCCACCTTTGCACCCTGGCCGACTTCCTGAGCCTGTGCGACGACCTGGACCTGCGCATCGACGCCTGCGCCGCCCTGACCGAGGGCCGGCCCGCCCGCGCCATCGATCCGAGCAAGCCGCTGGAGAACTGGCGCTCCGAAGCCGCGCTCTTCCTGCTCAGCCGGCGCGGAGAAAGCGTCGCCGCGGCGGAACCTCAAGCCCCCAGGAACGATCTCTTCGGCGGATGAAACTTCGCCTCGTCACCTACAACGTCCACCGCTGCGTCGGCGTCGACCGCCGACTGGATGTGGAGCGTGTCGCCGACGTTATCGCCGCCATGCGCCCTGATGTGGTGGCCTTGCAGGAACTGGACGTCGGCCGCGCCCGCACGCGCGGCGTCGACCAGGCCCACAAGCTGGCCGAGCTGCTGAAGATGAAGTCGCGCTTCCACCCGGCCATGAAGGTCGAGGAGGAGCTCTACGGCGACGCCATTCTCACCGCCCTGCCCGAGCGTCTGATCCGCGCCGACTCCCTGCCTCAGTACAAGCGAGTGCCCGGGCTGGAGCCGCGCGGCGCGGTGTGGGTCGCCATCGACATCGGCGGCGGACGCGAGTTGCAGGTGATCAACACCCATCTGGGCCTGATCCCGCGCGAGCAGCAGCGCCAGGCCGCCGCCTTGATCGACGAGTGGCTGGCCGACGAGCAGTTCACCGCTCCGGCCGTGCTGCTGGGCGACTTCAACGCCACGCCCTATTCGAAGACTTACCGGATGCTGCGCTCCGCCATGCGCGACGCCCAGGTCGGACGCCCCAGGCCGCCGACGGCGACCTTCCCCTCGAACTTCCCGTTCATGCGCATCGACCACGTCTTCCTGGCCGGCGACATCAAGGTCTGCGCGGTGGAAAGCCCCTACGACGCGCGGGCGCGCCAGGCGTCGGACCACCTGCCCCTGCTGGTGGAGCTGGAGCTGCCGACGGCGGCCTAGCTGCGGTAGTCGCCGTTGATGGCCACGTACTGCTTGGTCAGGTCGCAGGTCCACACCGTGGACGAGCCCCGGCCGACGCCAACCTCGACGGAGATCTCCAGCTCGGCGTTCTTCATGTAAGCGCTCATCTTCGCCTCGTTGTAATCGGGCGCGACGAGGCCGTCGTGGGCCGCGGTCAGCGGGCCGAAGCGCACGGCGATGCGGTCACGGTTCACCGGCTCATCCGCCCGTCCGATGGCCATGACGATGCGGCCCCAGTTGGCGTCCTCGCCGGCGATGGCGGTCTTCACCAGCGGGCTCTCGGCGATGGTGCGGGCGATCTTGCGCGCGCTGGCGGCGCTTTCGGCGCCATTGACGGTGATCTTGACGAACTTGGTCGCGCCTTCGCCGTCCTTGACCAGCTGCATGGCCAGGTCGTGCAGGACCAGCTCCAGCTTCTCGCGGAAATCGGCCAGGCGCTTGTCGCCCGCGCGGCTGATCTTGGGCGCGCCGGACTGGCCGGTGGCGAACAGCAGAAGGGTGTCGTTGGTGGACCGGTCGCCATCCACCGTCACCGCGTTGAACGTGGTGCGGGTGTAGAGGCTGACCAGGGTCTGCAGGACGGCTGGCGAGATGGCCGCGTCCGTGGCCACGAAGGACAGCATGGTCGCCATGTCCGGCGCGATCATGCCAGAGCCCTTGGCGATGCCGGCGATCTTCACCGTGACGCCGTCGATCTCGGCGGTGGCGTAGGCCCCCTTCGGGAAGGTGTCGGTGGTCATGATCGCCGAGGCCGCGGCGGCCCAGGCGTCGGCGGTCAGGCGCTGCTCGATCTCGGGCAGGCGGGCGGTGATCTTGGCGTCGTCCAGGATCACGCCGATCACGCCGGTGGAGGCCATCATCACGTCGCGCTGGCGGCAATCCAGGCGCTTGGCCACGGCGGTGGCGACACGGCGGGCGGCGTCGGCGCCAGGGCGGCCGGTGAAGCTGTTGGCGCAGCCGGCGTTGACCAGCAGGGCGCGGACGTTGTCGCCCTTGCTCATCTCCAGGTGCTTCTTGCACCAGTCGACCGGGGCGGAGCCCACGCCGTGGCGGGTGAACACCCCGGCGGCCGAGGTCCCCTCGGCGAAGCGCATGAGGAGCACGTCCTCGCGGACATGCTTGTAGAAGCCGGCATGGCCGGTGGCGATCTCCACGCCGGCGATCGGCGGGATCGAGGGGAACGGCACGGCCAGGGGCGACACCGCCAGGCCGGGCTTGCCCGGCGCGCCGGCGGGCGCGGCGGCCTGCTGGGCCTGCGCCTTGCCCGTGAACGGACGCTTAAGCGCCGAGGCCAGGGGATCGAGCGCGTGCTCGACGACCTGCCCGACCTTCTCCAGCGGCTTGGCGACCGGGCTCTTCTTGGCGGCGGTCTTGGCCGAAGTCTTGGCCGGGGTCTTGCCCGGGGTCTTGCCCGGGGTCTGGGAGGGCGTACGGCTCATGAATCGGCCTTGGCAGGAGCGGAAGCGGGAGCGGCGGCGGCGGGTTCGCGCGGCGCGCCGGGGATGTCGGGCTGGCTGGGCAGCAGGGTTTCGACCTTGGCCTTGGCGCGCAGCTTTTCCAGCAGGTCGCGGACCTGATCATAGGTCAAGAAGCGGACGATCTGCGGGCGGGCGGCCTCGATGGTGATCGGCTCCTCGGTGCGCTTGTCCTCGACCTTCACGATGGCGAAGCCGCCCTCGGTGGCGAAGGGACCTACGATGGAGCCCACGGCGGCGTCTTTCAGGGCGGCGGTATAGGCCTCGGGCATCACGTCGACGGTGAAGTAGCCAAGATCGCCGCCGTTGAAACGGGTCGCCGCGTCGGTGGAGCGCTCCATGGCCAGGGCCTCGAACGAGGCGCCGGTGGACAGCAGCTTGCGCACGGCCTCGCCATCGGCCTGGGTCGGGACCAGGATCTGGCGCGCCTTGATCTCTTCCGACCGCTTCGAGAGCTTCAACTGCTCCTGATAGAGGCCGCGGATGGCGTTGTCGGTGACGGCCTTCTCGACCACGCCCTCGACCAGCATGTCGCCCAGGATGCGCTCGCGGGCGGCGTCCAGGCGGCGCTGGGCGGCGGGGTCCTTATCCAGCTTCTGCTTCAGGGCCTCGGCGGCCAGCAGCTTCTGATCGACCACCTCGTCCAGCACACGACGGAACAGGTCCGAGGACGGATCCAGGGGATCCGCCTCGCCGATCAGCCCCTGGGCCACGGCCTCGCGCTTGACGTCGCTGGTCCAGACCGGACGGCTGTCGACGCGCGCCACGACCTCGTCGCCCGGCTCGGGCGGCTTCTCGGTCCCGGCGTTGCGCCCGCAGGCGGCCAGGGTGAGGCTCGCCGCCAGCAAGGCGACGATCAGGAAGGCGGGACGTTTGGCGGACAAGGTCATGAAGACTCCTTGCGGCTTCAAGGCTCCGTAACGCCAGTCGGGGACGGGCGCCAGTGCGTCCTTCGACTCGCCCGCTGGCGCGGGCGGCTCAGGATGGCGAATTCGGTGCAAAGACTTCGTCATGCTGGGCGGGAGCGCCAGCGACCCGTCGAAGCACGCAACGCCTCAACTCCCCGGCTTCAGCTTCCGCCCCAGGAAGTCCAGATAGGTCTTCCAGACGTGCAGGCCCTTGGACGGGCTGCGGACCACGCTGTGGCGCTCGCCCGGATAGAGCATGGTCTCGAACGGCTGCGCCTGGGCCTGCATCTGGGCCATGACGCGGGTGGCGTTCTCGAAGATCACGTTGTCGTCGCTCATGCCGTGGACCAGCAGCAGGTCGCCCGACATGTCCTTCAGGCGCGGCCCGACCTCAGACGCCTTGTAGCCGGCGGCGTTATCCTGCGGCGTGCCCATGAAGCGCTCTGTGTAATGGGTGTCGTACAGCGACCAGTCGGTGGGCGGCGCGCCGCTGATGCCGGCCGAGAAGCCGGAATTGGGCTGGGTCAGCAGCATCAGGGACATGTAGCCGCCGTAGGACCAGCCGACGACGCCGATCCGGGCGGGATCGACATAGGGCAGGGTCTTCAGGAAGTTCGCCCCGGCGATCTGATCCTGGACCTCAACCGTGCCCAGCTTGCGGTCCAGGGCGGTCTTGAAGGCGACGGAGCGATTGACCGAGCCCCGGTTGTCCAGGCGGAAGACGATGTAGCCGGCGTCCAGCAGCAGGCGCTCGCGCGGCTCGTACCACTTCTTGGTCACGGTCTGGCTGGTCGGGCCGCCATAGACCAGCACCACCACCGGGTACTTCTTCGAGGCGTCGAAGCCCGGAGGCGTGGTCAGGCCGTAATAGAGGTCCTGCCCGTCCGCCGCCTTGATCGAACCGAAGGTCGGGACCCGATGGCTGTCCTTGAACGGCGCATAGGGGTGACTGGCGTCGAGGCGGTTCTCCTCGATCCAGCGCACGCGCTTGCCCTTGGCGTCGTACAGGGCCGTTTGCGGCGGGGTGCTGGGGTCCGAATAGGTCCCGGCGAAGGCGCCGCCCTCTTCGGCCACGTCCACCGACCACCAGCCGCCGGCGGGCGTCAGGGCCTTGGGCGCGGCGGGGCCCTTGTAGCTGACCGAATAGAGCCGGCGTTCCAGCGGCGTGTCGATGGAGGCCGCGAACAGGGCGACGCCCTTGGCCTCGTCCACGCCCGCCAGCGCGTCCATCGGCCATTCGCCCTTCGTCACCTGGCGGATCAGGCGGCCGTCGGCGGCGTGCAGATACAGGTGGCGGAAGCCGGATTTCTCTGACGACCACAGGAAGGAGCCGTCCTTCAGGGGCCTGAAATCGTCGCTCAGCTCGACCCAGTGCGGCGAGGTCTCGGTGAGAATGACCTTCGCCGCGCCCGTGGCCGGATCGACGGCCAGCAGATCCAGGCGCTTCTGGTCGCGGGTCTGGCGCTGGACGTACAGGGTCTTGCCGTCCTCGGACCACTTCACCCGGGCGACATAGATGTCCTTGTCCGCGCCCAGGTCGACCTTGACCTTCTCGCCGCTGGCCAGGTCGTGCACATAGACCTCGACCACCGCGTTGGGACGGCCGGCGCGGGGATAGCGCTGGGCCACCGAGGTCGCGCCGCTGGCGCCGATGTCCAGGCGGGGCACCACGTCCACGCCGCTCTCATCCACGCGGGTTAGGGCGATCCGGGTCTCGTCTGGCGACCACCAGTAGCCGGTGTTGCGGTCCATTTCCTCCTGGGCGATGAACTCGGCCGTGGCCCAGGTCAGGGTGTCCTTGCCGTCCGTGGTCAGGGCGCGCTCGGCCCCGCCGGCCAGGGGCAGGACGTACAGGTTCTGCTCGCGGACGAAGGAGACATAGGTTCCCTTGGGCGACACCTTGCCGTCCACCTCGTCGCCCCGGGTCTGCGTCAGGCGGCGCACCTTGCCGCCGTCCGCCTCGGCCAGGAACAGGTCGCCGTCCACCGGAACCAGGATGAAGCGCCCCTGTTCGTCCCAGTGATATTCGACCACGCCGGTCTGGGCGATGCGCATCCGCTCGCGGCGAGCGATCTCGGCCTCGGACAGGGCCTTGGTCTCGGGCGACAGAGCGCGGGCGTCCACCAGGCGGTAGGGCTCGCCCCCCTGTACGTCCACGGCCCACAGATCGGTGACCTTCTGATCCTCGACCTTGGCCTTGCGATAGGTGACCCGCTTGCCGTCCGGCGACAGGGCCACGCCCAGGGCCTTGGGCCCATTCAGGTCGCGGTCGGCGAAAACCCGCTCGGGCGTGAGGATTTCGGCCTGGGCGGAGCCGGCGGACAAGATCGCGGCGAGGGCGACGGGAACAATCTGGCGCATTCAGCGTCTTTGGGCGTCCCATAGGCCACGGTCAACGCCTAGATATGCCCGCTCGCGTTGACACTGGCTGGACCGCTGCTTAAGTCTCCGGCGCGCTGAACGAGGCGGATTTTCCAGCGGTTTTAACGGGCCGCAGCCTCGCTCCTACCGGTTTTCACGGAACATTTCCCCGCATGCTCGGCTTCGCCAAAAAGCTTTTCGGCTCCTCCAACGAACGCAAGGTGAAGGGCTATCAAGCCCGGGTCGCCAAAATCAACGCGCTGGAGCCGCAGTTCGAGGCCCTCAGCGACGCTGAGCTGGCCGGCAAGACCGCCGAGTTCAAGGCGCGGATCGAAAAGGGCGAATCCCTCGACTCCCTGCAGCCCGAAGCCTTCGCGGCCGTCCGCGAGGCGGCCAAGCGCGCCATCGGTCTGCGGCATTTCGACGTGCAGATGGTCGGCGGCATGGTCCTGCACGGCGGGGGCATCGCCGAAATGCGGACCGGCGAAGGCAAGACCCTCGTCGGCACCCTGCCCGTCTATCTGAACGCCCTTAGCGGCAAGGGCGTCCACGTCATCACCGTCAACGACTACCTGGCCACCCGCGATAGCGAGTGGATGGGTCGGGTCTACAAGTTCCTGGGCCTGTCCGTCGGCGTGATCGTCAACGGCCTGAGCCAGGGCCAGCGCCAAGCGGCCTACCGCTGCGACATCACCTACGGCACGAACAACGAGTTCGGCTTCGACTATCTGCGCGACAACCTCGTCTATGACGTGCGCGAGATGGTGCAGCGCGGCCACAACTTCGCGATCGTCGACGAAGTGGACTCGATCCTCATCGACGAAGCCCGCACCCCGCTGATCATCTCCGGCCCGACCGAAGACCGCAGCGAGCTTTACAAGACCATCGACGTCCTTGTGAAAGAGCTGATCAAGGACACCGCGACCTTCGACCACGACGAAAAGCAGCGTCAGGTCATCCTCACCGAGGAAGGCCAGGAGCGCGTCGAGGAGATGCTGACCGAGGGCGGCCACCTGGCCGAGGACACCGCCGGCCTCTATGACGCCGCCAACGTGTCGCTGGTCCACCACGTGAACCAGGCCCTGCGCGCCAACGTCCTGTACACGCGCGACAAGGACTACATCGTCAAGGGCGGCGAAGTCGTCCTGATCGACGAGTTCACCGGCCGCATGATGTCCGGCCGCCGCCTGTCCGAAGGCCTGCACCAGGCCATCGAGGCCAAGGAAGGCGCCGATATCCAGCCCGAGAACCAGACCCTGGCCTCGGTGACGATCCAGAACTACTTCCGCCTCTATTCCAAGCTGTCGGGCATGACCGGCACCGCCGCCACCGAGGCTCAGGAATTCGGCGACATCTACAAGATGGACGTCTCGGAGATCCCGACCAACCGGGTGATCAAGCGCATCGACTTCGACGACGAGGTCTATCGCACCGAGGCCGAGAAGAATGAGGCGATCCTCAAGCAGGTCGAGGAATGCTACGTCCGCGGCCAGCCGATCCTGGTGGGCACGGCCTCGATCGAGAAGTCCGAGCAGCTCTCGGAGCTGATGAACAAGCACAGCTTCGAAGTCGACGGCAAGAAGACCAAGGGCATCCCGCACAACGTGCTGAACGCCCGCTACCACGAACAGGAAGCCCTGATCGTGGCCGACGCCGGCGTCCCCGGCGCGGTGACCATCGCCACCAACATGGCCGGCCGCGGCACCGACATCCAGCTGGGCGGCAACGTCGACCTGAAGGTCTCGCGCTGGCGTGAAGAGCAGGAAGGGCTGGGCATCGCCGTGACCGGCGAGGCCGAAGCCCAGCGCCGCGCCGAGATCGAGATCGAGATCAAGGACGACAAGCAAAAGGCGCTGGACGCCGGCGGCCTGTACGTGCTGGGCACCGAGCGCCACGAAAGCCGCCGCATCGACAACCAGCTGCGCGGCCGTACCGGCCGTCAGGGCGACCCCGGCACGTCGAAGTTCTTCCTGTCCTGCGAAGACGATCTGCTGCGCATCTTCGCCGGCGACCGTCTGGACGCGATCATGCGCACCTTCGGCGTTCAGGAGGGTGAGGCCATCACCCACCCCTGGCTGAACCGCGCCATCGCGACCGCCCAGAAGAAGGTCGAGCAGCGCAACTACGAAATCCGCAAGAACCTCCTGAAGTACGACGACGTCGTCAACGACCAGCGCAAGGCCGTGTTCGAGCAGCGCCAGGAGTTCATGGAGGCTACCGATCTGTCGGAGATCGTCACCGAGATGCGCGAGGACGTGATCGACGATCTGGTCCAACGCCACCTGCCGCCCAAGGCCTATGCCGAGCAGTGGGACATCGAGGGTCTGGAAGAGCGCGTCGGCCACATCTTCGGCATGAGCCTGCCGCTCAAGGACTGGGCCGCCGAGGAAGGCATCGCCAACGAAGAGATCCGCGACCGGATGGCCGAGGCGATCAAGGCGCGCGCCGCTGAACGCGAGGCCCTGCTCAGCCCCGAGCAGACCCGCCAGATCGAAAAAAACTTCCTGCTGCAGATGATCGACCTGCAGTGGCGTGAACACCTGATGCACCTGGACCACCTGCGCAACGTCATCGGCCTGCGCGGCTACGCCCAGCGTGATCCGCTAAACGAGTATAAGACCGAAGCCTTCTCCCTGTTCGAGAAGCTGCTGGTCGACCTGCGCACCAACACCACCCGTTGGCTGATGACGGTCGAGATCCAGATGGCCGACCCGACGCCGGAGCCGTCCCCGACCGGCCTCATCGAGGTCCACATGGACCCGATGACAGGCGAGAACGAGCGTGCGGCGGCCATGTTCGGCGGCGCTCCCGGCGACAACCAGGCCCGCGAGGCCCTGCCGGTCACCGCCCTGCCGGAAGGCTGGGACCGCACCAGCCGCAACGCGGCCTGCCCCTGCGGCTCGAACAAGAAGTTCAAGCACTGCCACGGTGCGCTGATCTAGATATCTCCTTCCCTGCGCAGCGGGGGAGGAGAAGTTTCCGCCCGCTGATTTATGCTGTAAATCAGCGGGGATGCCCCGCGTCCTATCCACCGCCGAGATCACCGACTTCCGCGAGCGCCTGTGCGCCGTGGCCGAGCGGCTGTTCGCCGAGCGCGGCGCCGAGGGGGTGACCCTGCGCCAGGTGGCGGCGGAGTTGGGGGTCAGCGCCATGACCCCCTATCGCTACTTCAAGGACAAGGACGAGATCCTGGCCGCCGTGCGGACCAGCGCCTTTGAGCGCTTCGCCTCGGCCATGGAGGCGGCCTATTCCGGCACGACGGGCGACGCGCGGGTCAAATCCCAGGCCGTGGCCGCCGCCTACATGCAGTTCGCCACGCAAAGCCCGCAGGCCTATCGCCTGATGGTCGACATCGCCCAGCCGAACGAGGCCGACTATCCGGACCTGGTGGCGGCGGTGGAGCGGTCGCGCGCCACCATGACCGCCTATGTGCAGGGCCTGGTGGACGAAGGCGTGCTGGCGGGCGACCCATACCAGATCGGCCTGGCCTTCTGGGCGGCCATGCACGGGGTGATGAGCCTGCGCCTCGCCGGAAAGCTGCCCGAGGCGGACGAAGCGGCCGTGCGCGGCCTGATCTTTCACGCCCTGGGCAAGGGGCTTCGGCCTAGCTGACGACAGCGTGAAGCCGTGCGGCTTGCTCCGAAGCGCCGTCCCCCCTAGTTTCGGCGCCTTTCCCGGGGCGGAAGCGTTCAACACTCCATGGCTGCGCATTATCTCGAATTCGAACGGCCGATCGCCGAACTCGAATCCAAGATCGAAGAACTTTCCCGTCTCTCGGAGACGGCCGGTCCCGGCGCGTTCGACGCCGAGATCTCGGCCCTGCGCGTCCGCGCCGGCAAGATGCGGGCCGAGGCCTATGCCGGGCTCGACGCCTGGCAGAAGACCCAGGTCGCCCGCCATCCGCAGCGCCCGCACTTCGTCGATTACGTCGGCGCCCTGATCGAGGAGTTCGTGGAGCTCCGCGGCGACCGCAAGTTCGCCGATGACCAGGCCATCGTCGGCGGCCTGGGCCGCTTCCGCGGCACGCCCGTGGTGGTCATGGGCCACGAAAAGGGCCACGACACCACCACCCGCCTGAAGCACAACTTCGGCATGGCCCGCCCGGAGGGCTACCGCAAGGCGGTGCGCCTGATGGACATGGCCGAGCGCTTCAACCTGCCGGTCATCAGCTTCGTCGACACCGCCGGCGCCTATCCGGGCATCGGCGCCGAGGAGCGCGGCCAGTCCGAGGCCATCGCCCGCTCGACCGAGCGCTGCCTGACCCTGGGCACGCCGATGATCGCCACCATCGTGGGCGAAGGCGGCTCCGGCGGGGCCATCGCCATCGCCGGCGCCAACCGCGTTCTGATCCTCGAGCACTCGATCTATTCGGTGATCAGCCCCGAAGGTGCGGCCTCGATCCTGTGGCGCGACGGCGCCCGGGCCAAGGACGCCGCCGAGCAGATGAAGATCACCGCCCAAGATCTGATCAAGCTGGGCATCGTCGACCGCATCGTCGGCGAACCGGCCGGCGGCGCCCATTCCGATCCGGCCGCGGCGATCAAGGCCGTGGGCGACGCGGTGGAGGAAGAGCTGAACGCCCTGTCCGCCCTGTCCCCGGACCAGCTGCGCGAACAACGCGCCGACCGCTTCTACGCCATCGGCCGCAAGGGTTTGGCGTAAGGCTTAAAGCCGCCTCCCTCGCCCTTGTGGCGAGGGTCCCTGCGTCCGCATCATCGGTGGTTCTCCACCGGATGCGTCATGTCCGCCGACACAGGGACCCCAGGCACAAGGCCTGGGGAGACGAGAAAAGGCGAGCGAGGCCCTAGAGCTTCCAGAAAATCTCGCCCCCCTCCCCCCTTCATCGCGGGCGTAGAGCACATAGCTAAACGGCAACCGAAACTGGAGCCGTTTCCGTATGTCCACGCCCGCCCTGTTCACGCCCCTCGCCCTTCGCGACGTGACGCTGAAGAACCGCATCGCGGTCTCGCCGATGTGTCAGTACGTGGCGACGGACGGGGTCCCCAACGATTGGCACTTCGTGCACCTGGGCCGCTTCGCCATCGGCGGCGCCGGCCTGGTCATGGTCGAGGCCACCGCGGTGGAGCCGGAAGGCCGCATCAGCCACGGCTGCCTGGGGCTGTGGAATGACGAGCAGCAGGCCCAGATGGCCCGCATCGTCGCCTTCCTGAAGAGCCAGGGCGCGGTTCCTGCCATCCAGATCGGCCATGCCGGCCGCAAGGCCAGCACCCACCGTCCCTTCGAGGGCGGCGGCCCGGTCACGGCCGAAAACGCCAAGCCGGGTGAAGCCCCGTGGCGGACGGTGGCGCCCAGCGCCATCCCCTTCGCGGAGGGCTATCCCACGCCGCATGCCCTGACCGCGGACGAGATCCAGGTCCTGACCGGCAAGTTCGTGGACAGCGCCAGGCGCGCCCTGGCCGCCGGTTTCGAGGTGCTGGAGATTCACGGCGCCCACGGCTACCTGCTGACCGAGTTCCTGTCGCCGATCTCCAACCAGCGCACCGATCAGTATGGCGGCGACATCAACGGCCGCATGCGCTTCCTGTTGGAGACGGTGGAGGCTGTCCGTACGGTGTGGCCGGCCGACAAGCCGCTGTTCATGCGCCTGTCCACGGTCGACGGCACGCCCGGCGGCTGGTCGCTGGAGGACAGCGTCGTCCTGGCCAAGGAACTGAAGGCGCGTGGCGTCGACGTGGTCGACAGCTCCTCGGGCGGCCTGACGACGTCCATGGAAGCCGCCAACAAGCCGGGCCCGCTTTACCAGACCCCCTATGCCGAGACCGTGCGCCGCGAGGCCGGGATCGCCACCATGGCGGTGGGCCTGATCACCCAGCCGCAGGAGGCCGAGGCGATCATCGCCGAGGGCCGCGCCGACATCGTCGCCATCGGCCGCGCCTTCCTTGAGAACCCGAACTGGCCGCAGGACGCCAAGGCGGTCCTCGATCCCGAACACATCGGCGACGCAACCTGGCCCGCCGCCACCGGCTACGCGGTGAAGGCGATCAAGGGCATCAAGAAGAAGTTCGGCCTGGCCGCCTAGCGCAGGAAAGCCGCGTAGATCGCGGGATCGACCGGGATCAGCCGCGTCGCCCCCGCCGTCTCCGACCAGCCCTGGGACAGGGCCTCGGCCGGGGACGCGGCGGCGGACGCGGTCAGGGCCGCCGCCACGGCGTCGCAAGCCACCTGCGCGCTCTGCACGCAGACCACCGGGCCGGGCGGAATGGGGTCGGAGCGCCAAAGCTCGACCAGCTTGGCGGCCTCCGCCGGCTTCTGGGCCTTCAGGGTTCGCCACGGCTCCTCGGCCAGGGCGGCGATGTCGGCCGATCCGTCCAGCAGGCGGTTCATGGCCCCGTCGTGAGTTCCGGCGAACCCGGCGTCGGTCAGGCTCAGCCCCCGCGTCTTCACCCACGGCGCCTGCACCAGCGCCCCGGAGGTGGAGCCGGGGATCACCCGCACATAGCGCAGGCCCGGCGTCTTCAGATCGACGCCGACGCGGGCCAGCAGCACGCCGCGATAGGCGTCCAGCGTCGCGGGCGGCACGTCGAACATGGCGACCGGACGCGTAGCCGGCGCCTGGGCGGAGCCGAGATAGGCCGACAGGTTGGTCACCGCCACGTCCACCTTGCCCTCGCGGATCGCGGCGGCCAGGGCGTCCGGGCTTTCCAGCACCTGCACCGTCACCTTGCGGCCCAGGGCGTGGCTGAGATGCTCCGCCATCGGCGTCAGGGCCATGGCGCGGTCGTAACGGGCGTAGTGATAGGTGGCGAAGGCCAGGGGACGCGGCTCGCCCGCCGCGCCCGTCGCGACCAGCGCCAGCAGGCCCGCCAGCAGCGCCCTCATGCGACCGCCTTCAGGGCTTCGCCCAGTTCCTCGACCATCTCCGGCGTCGTCGCCCAGGAGCACATGAAGCGCACCGAGCCGTCGAGGAAGCGATAGACGAACCAGCCCTTGCCGCGCAGACGCTCAAGCGTCGGCTCATCCATCTGGACGAACAGGCCGTTGGCCTCTACGGCGTGCAGCAGCGGGAAGGGCATCAGGGCGGCCAGCTTTTGCGCCATGGCGTTGGCGTGGGCGGCGCGGTCGGCCCAGGCGCCGCTCTCCAGCATGCCGATCCACGGCGCGGCCAGATAGCGGCCCTTGGAGATCAACTGGCCCGAATGCTTGATCCGCGCCTCTAGCCGGCGCTCGAAGCTCTTGTCGAAGAACACCACCGCCTCGGTCGGGGTGGAGCCAGCCTTGGTCCCGCCCATGACCAGGATGTCGACGCCCATCTTGGCGACGGATTTCAGGTCGAATCCCGCCGCCACTGCGTTGGCAAGGCGCGCGCCGTCCAGGTGGACGCCATAACCCTTGGCCTTGGCGGCGGCGGTCAGGGCGGCCAGGGCGTCGCCGGAATAGACCGTGCCGTATTCGGTGGCTTGGGTCAGGGACAGGGCCGCCGCCGGCTGGCGATAGGAGACGTCCGGCTCGGCCAGGGCCGCCTGAAGCGCGGCCAGCTCCATCTTGCCGCTCGCCCCCGGCAGGCCGATCAGCCCCGTGCCGTGGGTGAAGAAGCCGGGGGCCCCGGTCTCGTCCGTGCAGATATGGGCGTGCTCATGGGCGATCACCGCCTCGTGCGGCTGGGCCAGGCAGCCCAGCGCAAACGCGTTGGCGGCGGTGCCCGACGGCAGGAACTTCACCACCGCGTCGGCGTCGAGCGCTTGGCGGATCAGGTCGGCCGCGCGGGCGCTGACATGGTCGGAGCCATAGCCCGAGGCCGCCCCCGCATTGGCGGCGACCAGCGCCTCCATCACCTCGGGCATGGCCCCGGCGACGTTGTCGGAAGCGAAGTCGTAGCGGGCGGCCATGGGCGATCCTTGGGTATGCAGGGCCAAGCCTTCTACCGCCCGGCCAAGGCCCGGATCAATGCGCGCCCGTCGCGCCAGGCATGGCGGACAGCGCTTGCGTCACGCGCCCCAGCTTGTCTGGATTGCGGGTGATGTAGACGGCGACGATGCGGCCATCCTCGATCTCGAAGGCCGTGGTCTGCAGCACGCCGCCGCGCTCGCGGCTGACATAGCCGGGCAAGCCGTCGATCCACATGGGCCGCACCATGGCCGCGTCCTGGAGTATCTCCTTGCGGAACAGGCCTTTGTAGAGGCGGATCGCCCGCTCGATGCCGACGATGGGATTGATGAAGGCCAGCACCTTGCCGCCGCCGTCGGCGCGGATGACGACGCTTTCGGCTAGCAGGCCCTGCAGCACGTCCAGGTCGCCGCTGCGGGTGGCGTTGAAGAAGGCCTGGGCGATGCGGTCGCCCTCCTCCTGCGGCACGGGATAGCGCGGGCGCGCCTCCTGCACATGCCGCCGGGCGCGGACCGCCAGCTGACGCACGGCGGCCGGCTCTCGGTCCAGGGTTCCCGCCACCTCGTCCAGGCCGACGCCGAACACGTCGTGCAGCAGGAACGCCGCGCGCTCCAACGGCGACAACCGCTCCAGCGCCAGCATCAGGGTGAGGGTCAGGTCGTCCTGCATCGGCTCCTCGGCCTCGACCGCGATCAGCGGCTCCGGCAGCCAGGCGCCTACATAGGTCTCGCGCCGCACGCGCGCCGATTTCATCTGGTCGAGGCACAGGCGCGTGACGGTGCGCGACAGGAAAGCGCCGGCGTTCTGGACGCCCGCCATGTCCACCGACCGCCATCGAAGCCAGGCGTCCTGCACTACATCCTCGGCTTCGCTCAGGGAGCCGAGCATACGGTAGGCGAGGCGCGTCAGCCGGGACCGATGCGCCTCGAATACTGTGGTCGTGGCGTCCTCAGGCCGCGACATCGACGGGGTCCAGGGCCGGCAGGGCCCGGAAGCCGACCTGCAGGCGGTTCCAGGCGTTGATCGCCCCGATCAGCAGGGTCAGGTGAACCTGCTCGGCGTCGCTGAAAACGGCCTTCACCTGCTCATAGTCGGCGTCGGGGGCGTTGGTCTGGGCGACCAGGGTCAGGGCCTCGGTCCAGGCCAGGGCGGCGCGTTCACGGGCCGTATAGACCGGCGCCTCGCGCCAGGCCGGCAGCAGGTCCAGGCGCACCTGCTTTTCGCCATGCTTGCGGGCGTCCGTGGCGTGCATGTTGATGCAGTAGGCGCAGCCGTTGATCTGCGAGGCGCGCAGCTTCACGAACTCGATCACGCTGCGTTCCAGGCCGCTGTTCATGATGCTGACTTCCAGAGCCATCATCGCCTTGATGCCGTCGGGAGCCAGCTTGTGGGGATTGGTCAGTCGCGGGGTCATTGGTCGTCTCCATCCGTGCCTCATGCACGTTCGACCTGAAGACGAGATGGCGCTCCGTGATGTGACACGCCCGCCGAGATTTTTTCAGAACCCATAGAGTTTGGCGTAGCCGGCGTCCCTTGCCGCGATCTGGCGGGCGCAGTCGATTATGACCTTGGCCTGCTTCCAGGTGGCGTCGTCCTGCATCTTGCCGTCCAGCATGGCGACGCCCGTGCCGTCGGGCATGGCCTCGAGGATGCGCCGGGCGAAGGCGACCTCGGCGGGGTCGGGAGAGAACACCGTCTTGGCGATGGCGACCTGGCTGGGGTGCAGGCTCCAGGCGCCCGCGCAGCCCATCAGGAAAGCGTTGCGGAACTGCTGCTCGCAGGCTTGCGGATCGTCGATGGCGCCGAACGGGCCGTAGAACGGCTTGATCCCATGCGCCGCGCAGGCGTCGACCATCTTGGCGAAGGTGTAGTGCCACAGGTCCTGCTGGACGCTGGCCCGCGCTCCACCATCGGCGTGCGGATCCTCGACCACCCGATAGCCCGGATGGCCGCCCCCGACACGGGTGGTCTTCATGGCGCGGCTGGCGGCAAGGTCGGCGGGACCCAGGCTGATCCCCTGCATGCGCGGGCTAGCGCCGGCGATGGCCTCGACGTTCATCACGCCCTCGGCCGTCTCCAGGATGGCGTGCAGCAGGATGGGCTTGGTCAGTCCATGCCTGGCCTCTAACGAGGCCAGCAGCTGGTCCATGTAGAAGATGTCCCAGGGACCCTCGACCTTGGGGACCATGATGACGTCGATCTTGGCCCCCGCCCGCTCGACGATCTCGCTGACCTCGTCCAGGTGCCAGGGGGAGTTCAGGCAGTTGATGCGGGTCCAGAAGCCCACCCCCGCCGCCGCGAAGTCCACGTCCCGCGCCAACTCGATCAACCCCGCCCGCGCCGCCGTCTTGGCGTCGGCGGGAATGGCGTCCTCCAGGTTAGCGAGGATCACGTCCACCTCGCCCAGCAGCTCGGGGACCTTGGCGCGCACCTTTTCCAGATGCGGCGGGATGAAGTGGATCATCCGCTCCACCCGGTTCGGCAGCTCGCGCAAAGGCGCCGGAGCGCCTATGGCCAGGGGTTTGAAGAAGCCTCTGGGCGTCCTGCCGGTCATCGTCTCACTCCCCCGCGATCGTTTCTTCTTTTGCAATTGCGAGAAGACTTGCGGCGGGGTGGAACGGCGTCAACTCTTCTTCGCGAGCGGGTGCTTTTCCTCGACCACCGCCTTGAGGCGACCTTCCGCTACGTGAGTGTAGATCTGGGTGGTGGCGATGTCGGCATGGCCGAGCAGGGTCTGGACCACGCGCAGGTCCGCCCCGCCCTCCAGCAGATGGGTCGCGAAGGCGTGGCGCAGGACGTGGGGGCTGACCTTCTCGCGGTCGATGCCGGCGTTGATCGCCGCCTCGTCCAGCAGTTGGGCCACCCGGCGCGAGGTCAGGCGCCCGGCGGCGCTGCGCGAGACGAACAGCCACGGACTGTCCTTCACCCCGGCGGGCAGGAAGTGCGCGCGCACATCAAGATAGGCCTTCACCGCCGCGCGGGCGGCCTCGTTCAGGGGGGCCAGCCGCTCCTTGCCGCCCTTGCCCTTGACGATCAGGTAGGCCGGATCGCGGGTCAGGGCCGCCAGCGGCAGGTTCAGAAGCTCCGAAATCCGCAGGCCCGAGGCGTAGAGCAGCTCGATCATGCAGGCCAACCGCAGCCCGTGCTCGGCGTCCTTCTCGAAGGCGGCGGCGATCAGGTTCTCCACCTCGTCCCGGCTCAGCACCTTGGGCAGGGGCCGGCCCTTCTTGGGCGCCTCAACCCGCCGTGAGGGATCGTCCTGCCGCCAACCCTCGCCCAGCACGAAGCGGTGGAACTGGCGCAGGGCCGAGCGTCGCCTCGACGCCGTGGCCGGCGACAGCCCCCGCGCGCCGAGGTCGGCGAAATAGGCTTCCACATCCTCGGCCGAGGCGCTGGCGAAGTCGCGGCCCCGCCCTTTGAGGAAGGCGGCGGCGTCCTCCAGATCCTTGCCATAGGCGGTCAGGGTGTTCTTGGACGACGCCCGCTCGACGGCCATCATCTCCAGGAACGCCTCGACCCAGCCGGCGCTCATTTGATCTGCAGGCTCAGGACGCCTTCCGCCGCGAAGGCGCGGGCGTCGGCGGTCAGGCCGGCGCGGTTCAGGGCGCGGACCACGCGGGCGCGGTCAGCGCTGGCGAAGTTGCCGATCCCGGCGTCGGCGGCGATGCTGAGGGCCAGCAGGCCGGTCTCGCCCTTCAGGCCGGCGGCGGAGGCCTGATCAAGGGCGGCGAGGCGCGCGGGCGAGGCGCTGGAGCGCGGCCCTTCGAACGCGGCGAACTCACCCCGCGCCTGGGCGCTCATCGACACGCCGTCGGCGGGCGCCAGGGCCCACAGGATCATGGCCGCCGGCTGGGCGGACGACTTGGCGCCGCCCTGGGCGCCGCGCTCGACCAGCCGGTCCAGGGTGGGGCCGTCGGCCTGCCCGGCCGCCGCCGCGATCAGGGCGTCGATCAGGGCCATGTCGTCGGCAGACGCCGCGCTGTCGGAGACCAGGCCGCCCCGGATGGCGCGGGCCGTCTCCACGTCGCCAGCCGCCACGGCGGCGCGGATGAACAGCAGCGGGTCCTGCAGCGGCGCCCGGGCGCCGACCAGGGACGCGATCACGGGGCGGGCGGAAACGGCCGCCTCGGTGAAGGCGACGATCCCCTTGGTCCGGCGCAGGAACGCCAGAGCGGAGGTTTCAGCCGCCGTCAGGTCGCCGGCCGCCAGTTCAGGCGGCGCCGGCGGCGCGGCCAAATGCGCGGCGATGGCCGGGCTGGCGTTGGCGCGGGCGGCGTCCAGGTTCAGGCCCAGCTTACGGGAGATGGCGTACTCGACGCCGCTTTTCAGCGACGCCTCGCCTGGCGAGCCGGCGCCGGCGATCAAGGCGCCCATCAGGCGCGGAAAGGCCGAGCCCTTCGGCTCCTGCGCCGTGGCGAGGGTCAGGGTCAGCTGCGCCGCCTCGGTCTGACCGGACGTCGCCTGGCAGAAGGCCCGCAGGCGCAGCCAGTAGGGATCGCCGCGGTTCTCGGCGACCGCTTCCGCAACCGCGCAGGCCCGCGCGTCATCGCCGATGATCAGGGCCGATTCCGCCGCCGCCTGCGACAGGGCTGAGCTGGAGGACAGGTTGGGCGCCCGCTGCAGGATCTCCGCCGCGCCGTCCGCCTCGCCCAAGGCCAGCAGGCCCTGCACACGCGCCGCGCCGAGGGCGGGATCATTCCCCGCGCCGTCCGGACCGAAGGCGCCGGTCATCAGCAGGCGGCGGGCCAAGCCCTGCGCCGCCGGCGACAGTCCCTTGGACGACACCTTGGGCAGCGCGTCGCGCAGGATGGCGGGCGAGGTCCCTCTCCACAGGTCCGATCCCAGCCCCGTGTCGGCGCCCACCGGCGTCGAGAACAGGTCGGGCGGCGCCAGGGTGGTCACCTCAACCTGCGCGAAGGCGGGGCTGGAGATTGCGATGGCGAGGGCGGCGGGGAGGAATCTGCGACGAACCATGGATGTGATTATGCCCGGCCCGAACGTGGCGCCCAACCCCGTGCTCGTGTAAGCGGTTGTTTCCAAGCACCACCATGATCGCAACCCCCGCCCCTCCCACCCGAACCATCGTGCTCGTCGGCCTCATGGGCGTGGGCAAATCCAGCGTCGGCCGTCGCCTGGCCTACGCGCTCGGCCTGCCGTTCAAGGACGCCGACAACGAGGTGGAGGCCGCCGCGGGCCGCAGCATTCCGGAAATCTTCGCCGACATGGGCGAGGCCGCCTTCCGCGACGGGGAGCGCCGGGTGATCGCCCGCCTGCTGGACGAGCCGGTCCATGTTCTGGCCACCGGCGGCGGCGCGTTCGTCGATCCCAAAACCCGCGAACTGATCAAGGGCCGGGCGACCTCGATCTGGCTGAAGGCCGATCTCGACATCCTGGCCCGCCGCGTCGGACGCAAGGACAGCCGTCCCCTTCTGCGCAACCGCGATCCGCTGGAGGTCCTGACGCAGCTGGCCGAGGTCCGTTACCCCCTCTACGCCGAGGCCGACATCGTGGTGGAGACCGCCGACACGCCGCATCAGGTGGCCGTCGACCAGGTGCTCGCCGCCCTTGCCGCTCACGAAGCAGACGCATGACCAAGATCCGCACCATTCCTGTCGGCCTGGGCGATCGCGCCTATGACGTGGTCGTCGGCCCCGGCCTGATCGACACGGCCGGCGAGCGCATCGCCCCGCTGCTAAAGCGCAAGCGCACCGCCATCGTCGCCGACGCCGACGTGGCCGAGCATCACGGAGAGCGACTGTCCGCCGCCCTGGAGAAGGCTGGGATCGCCGTGGACATGATCCTGGTCCCGCCTGGCGAAGAATCGAAAAGCTGGGAAGGCCTGGCCCAGGTCAGCGACCAGCTGCTGGCCCTCAGCCTCGACCGGGGCGACATGATCATCGCCTTCGGCGGCGGCGTTGTCGGCGACCTGACCGGCTTCGCGGCGTCGATCTACAAGCGTGGCATCGACTTCATCCAGATTCCCACCACCCTGCTGGCCCAGGTGGACAGCTCGGTGGGCGGCAAGACAGCCATCGACACCCCGCGCGGCAAGAACCTGATCGGCGCCTTCCACCAGCCGCGCCTGGTGCTGGCGGATCTGGACGTCCTGGCCACCCTGCCCGACCGCGAAATGGCCTGCGGCTATGCCGAGGTGATCAAGTACGGCCTGCTGGGCGACTTCGCCTTCTTCGAATGGTTGGAAGCCAACGGCCCTAAGGTCCTGGCGCGGGAGCCGGAGGCCCTGCTGCACGCTGTCGCCCGCTCGGTCGAGATGAAGGCCGAGATCGTCGCAGAGGACGAGAAGGAAGCCGGCCGTCGCGCCCTGCTGAATCTCGGCCACACCTTCGGTCACGCCCTGGAGGGCGAGATGGGTTTCGGCGACGCTCTGAAGCATGGCGAGGCGGTAGCCGTGGGCATGGCCCAGGCCTTCCGCTTCTCCGCCCGCCAGGGGATGTGCTCCGCCCAGGACGCCGCCCGCGCGGAGGCCGCCATCGCCGCCGTCGGCCTGCCGACGACCCCGGCCCAGGTACGCGCGGAACCCTTCGCCGCCGACGCGCTTCTGGCCCACATGGGACAGGACAAGAAAGCCGAGGGCGGCAAGCTGACCTTCATTCTGACGCGCGCCCTGGGCGACGCGGTCACCGCCAAGGGCGTCGACGCGGCGGCCGTGCGCGCGTTCCTGCTGTCTGAAGGCGCCCTGCCATGATCTGGGCGATCCTGGCGGGTCTGGCGCCGTCCCTGGCGGTGCTGCTGGCCATGTCGGGCCTGATCTCGGCGGCCGAGACCTCGATGACCGCGGCCAGCCGGGGCCGCATGCACCAGCTGGAGCGCGACGGCGACAAGGCCGCCGCGCGGGTCAACAGACTGAACACCGACCAGGAGCAGATGATCGGCGCGATCCTGCTCTCCAACAACGTCATCAACATCGGCGCCTCGGCCCTGACCACCAGCGTGCTGGCCGTGGCCTTCCCCGGCCCCATCGGCGCCCTGATGGCGACGGCGGTGATGACGGTGCTGATCGTCGTCTTCTCCGAGATCCTGCCCAAGACCCTGGCCATCGCCCGCGCCGACGACGTGGCCCGCGCCATGTCGATCCCGACCGTGATCGTGGTGAAGATCTTCGGCCCCGTGGCGCGCGGCGCCCAGTGGATCGTCCGCCAGACCCTCAAGCCCTTCGGCATCAACCTGTCGATGGAGACCGACGTCCTCGCCGCCCACGAGGAGATCCGCGGGGCGGTGGAGTACCACCACTCCGAAGGCCTGGTGGAGGGCCGCGACCGGCGCATGCTGGGCGGGGTGCTGGACCTGTCGGAGATGGACGTCTCCGAGGTCATGGTCCACCGCAAGTCCATGGTCATGCTCGACATCGACCTGCCAGCCCGCCAGCTGGTGGCCCAGGCCCTGGACAACGCCCATTCGCGCCTGCCGCTCTATCGCGGCGAGACCGAGAACATCGTCGGCGTCCTGCACGGCAAGGACCTGCTGAAGGCCATGGCCGAGGCGGACGGCGGCCTGGACGGCCTCGACATCGCGGCCATCGCCCGCGAGCCCTGGTTCATCCCCGACACCACCAACCTGAAGGACCAGCTGAACGCCTTCCTCAAGCGGCGCAGTCACTTCGCCCTGGTGGTCGACGAGTACGGCGCGCTGCAGGGCCTGGTGACCCTGGAGGACATCCTCGAGGAGATCGTCGGCGAGATCGACGACGAGCATGACGATGCGGTTGAGGGCGTGCGCCGCCAGCCTGACGGCACGGTCAATGTCGACGGCCACGTCACCGTGCGCGACCTTAACCGCGCCATGGACTGGGACCTGCCGGAAGGCGACGCGGTGACCATCGCCGGCCTGGTGATCCACGAGGCCCAGACCATCCCCGAGCCGGGACAGACCTTCATCTTCCACCGCCACCGGTTCCAGATCCTGCGCCGCCAGCGCAACCAGATCACAGCCCTGCGGGTCAGCCCCCGCCTGGACGAAGCCGCGACCTAAGGAACAGCGTTCCTATGTCGGGCGCCGGACAGTGGCGCCACCCAGACGTGTTGTATGGCGATATTGGGGCGAAGGCGTCGCCATTCAGGCGACAAGACTTGCCACGTGTGACAAGGACTAGGAAGAAAACTGTCGGGCGCGACTGCGCCGGACTATGATCTGTCAGTCTGCGGTGCGGGGCGATTATCCGTACGCGCTTTGGAGCTCTAAATGACGCAAGCCGTCGACCTGAAATCCCTGCGCATCCTCGTGGTCGAGGACGAGGCGCTGGTCTCCATGCTTGTCGAGGACATGCTGGACGATCTGGGTTGCGTGGTCGTCGGCCCGGCCGCCGAGCTGGAAGAAGCCCTGGTCCTGGCCCGCGATGGCGAGATCGACGCCGCCCTGCTGGACGTCAACCTGGGCGGCCGCCCGATCTTTCCCGTCGCCGATGTCCTGCGCGAGCGCGGCGTGCCCTACGCCTTCGCCAGCGGCTACGGCGAGGCGGGCATCAGCGACGACCACAAGGGCGCCGCTGTCCTGCAAAAGCCCTTCCGCGAAAGCGACCTGAAGCGCGTTCTGGAAACCATCGCGGCCAAGGCGGCCGCGGGCTCCTAGGCCTCTCCGGGCGCCAGCACCTTCACCGACAGGGCGTGGACGGGCCCTGCGAGCTCCTCGGCCAGGGCGCTGTTGATCATTCTTTGCCGCTGAACGCGGTTCACCCCGGTGAAAGCGGCGGCCTCGATCACTACATTGAAGTGGCTCTCGCCGCCTTCCCTATGGCCGGCGTGACCGTTATGGCGATCGGAGTCATCGACGATCTCCAGCCGGACCGGCGAGAAAGCCTTGGTCAGCTTGTCGTGGATCGTATCTGTGACGGCGCCCATATGGCCTCTCCCGGCTTGTCAATTCTTGAACGTATTTAGGTGCGACCTAGACTGAATCCATGTTCGAGTACCGGCCGAAATTTATCGACATCCGCGTCCGCCCGCCCAAGCAGGGCGAGGACGAGGCCGTTCGCGTCGAGGAAGACGTCCTGCGCCTGAAGCCGGGCGAGCGCGCCTGCGACCACGCCGGGTGCCGCGCCGCCGCCACGGCGAAGTCCCCCAAGTCGCGTGACCTGCCCGACCAGCACTACTGGTTCTGCCAGCCCCACGCGGCCGAGTACAACAAGCGCTGGGACTTCTTCGCCGGCATGAGCGAGGGCGAAATGCGCCGCCACATGGAGGCGCGCGCCACGGGCGACCGCCCCACCTGGTCGTTCAAGGCCGACTCCCGTTCGCGGGAGGCCGCCGCCGCCGCAGCACGCGACAAGCGCGCCTTCAACGATCCCTTCGGCGTGTTCGCCGCCGCCCGCCGCCGCGCCGAGGCCACCGAGGCCGCCGGCCGACATCTGGGCAAGCTGGAACGGGGCGCCCTGGCTGACCTCGACCTGGACGCCTCCGCCGACGGCCCGGCCATCAAGGCTCGCTATAAAGAGCTGCTGAAGCGCTGCCACCCGGACGCCAACGGCGGGGACCGCTCGGCCGAACACAAGCTCCAGCGCGTCATCAAGGCCTACAAGACCCTGCAGAAGGCCAAGCTGGTCTAAGCTGACGCTGGGTCAGGAGAGAGGCGTCCGCACGGACCCTCTTTTCCTTGGAAGCCATAGGTTCTAAGTGCAGACCATGCCCGAATTCGCCGACACCGCCTCGAACACCGACGCCCTGCTGACCCTGGTCCCCGACAAGTGGGTGACCGTGCGCGAAGCCTTCGGCGTTGACAGCGACATGAAGGTCCCGGCCTTCTCGCATCGCGACCCGCACGTGCCCGAGATCGATCCGGCCTACAAGTTCGACCCGCAGACGACCCTGGCCATCTGCGCCGGCTTCGCCCACGACCGTCGGGTGATGGTCCAGGGCTATCACGGCACGGGCAAGTCGACCCACATCGAGCAGGTCGCCGCCCGCCTGAACTGGCCGCTGGTTCGCGTGAACCTGGACAGCCACGTCAGCCGGATCGACCTAATCGGCAAGGACGCCATCGTCCTGAAGGACGGCAAGCAGATCACCGAATTCCGCGAGGGCATTCTGCCCTGGTCGCTGCAGCGCCCCGTCGCCCTGGTGTTCGACGAGTATGACGCCGGCCGTCCTGACGTGATGTTCGTCATCCAGCGCGTCCTGGAAGCCGGCGGCAAGCTGACCCTGCTGGACCAGAACCGCGTCATCCGGGCCAACCCGTATTTCCGCCTGTTCTCGACCACCAACACCATCGGCCTGGGCGACACCACGGGGCTGTATCACGGCACCCAGCAGATCAACCAAGGCCAGATGGACCGCTGGTCGATCGTCACCACGCTCAACTACCTCGACCACGACGTCGAGGCCGGCATCGTGGTCGCCAAGAACCCGTCCTACGACACCGCCGACGGCCGCCAGACCATCGCCGCCATGGTCCGCGTGGCCGACATGACCCGCAACGCCTTCATGAACGGCGACATCTCCACGGTCATGAGCCCGCGCACGGTGATCACCTGGGCCCAGAACGCCGAGATCTTCGGCGGCGACATCGCCACCGCCTTCCGCATGACCTTCCTGAACAAGTGCGACGAACTCGAACGCCCCACCGTTGCCGAGTTTTTCCAGCGCGCCTTCGGCCAGGACCTGCCGGAAAGCGCCGCGCGGGTTCGGGTGGCCTAGGGCTTAAGCCGCCCTCGGAACGATCTTCTCCAGCTCGGCGCCAATCTTTCGGCGTTGAGCCAGGAGGTCGTGTTCCATCTGCAGGCTGAGGAAGAAACCCTCGCTCAGGCCCCAGTAGCGGCATAGCCGCAGGTCCGTGTCGGCGGTGACCGCGCGCTTGCCGAGAATGATCTCGTTGATGCGGCGCGGCGGCACGCCCAGCGCCTTGGCGAGCGCGGTCTGGCTCATGTCCAGCGGCGCCAGGAACTCCTCCATGAGGATGTCCCCCGGCGTGGGATTGGGCAGGCGCTCGGCTTCAGTGGTAGTCGCAGATTTCGACATCCTCGGCCTCTCCTTCACGCCAGCGGAAGCAGATCCGCCACTGTTGATTGATCCTGATCGAATGAAGACCCGCGCGATCACCGGACAGGGCCTCCAGTCGGTTTCCAGGCGGCGCCCGCAAGTCTTCCAGTATGCGAGCCGCGTTTATCAGGCGCAGCTTTCGAAGCGCGACGGCCTGAATATCGCCGGGCAGCCGACGCGATCGCTCGCCTGTCCATACGCGCTCTGCCTCGCGGTCACGGAAACTGCGGATCATGCAAAATCATAACGCATAACGTTATACGTTAGGAACTTTGCGCCGTCCACGCGCCGCTTGAGCACGATCTGAATAGCAGTGTGAGGACAGACCTTTAGGGCTGTGGCGGTCGTTCGCCCCGCTTACCCTGGAGCCCGTCATGCGCCGCATCGCGCCCGCCGCTCGGACGCTCGTGCTGGCGGGGCTCATCGGCCTGGCGCCCAACGCCTGCTCCCAGAAGCCTGACCGCTCCAATCCCCAGCAGCCCGGCCGCGTGGTGAAGCCCGAGGAACTGCCGCGGCTTCGCCCGGGCCTTTGGCGCACCGTCACACGCACGGACAACCATCCGCCTGAAACCCTGGTCCAGTGCATCGGCCAGGACCACAGCCTGGCGCAGAGCATGGGCGAGGCGCAGATCCGCTGTCCCGGCTTGGCCATGACCAGCCATCGCGGCGCCTATGTGGTCACCGCCCGCTGCGCACGAGATGGCGGCGAGACCCTGATGCGCGCCCGCTTCACCGGAGACTTCCGCACCCGCATGCGCGCCGAGATGACCCTCAGCCTGCTGGCGCCCGATCGAGCGCCCCGCGTGATGACCCTGATCAGCGAAGGGCGTCATGAAGGCCCCTGCCCTCCCGGCCAGCCGCCCGGGCTGGTCGAGGACGCGGCCTTGCGGCGCTGAGCGACGATCCGGCCAAAACGGGCGGCCTGCGTCCAAGGCGCCACAGCCGCATCTCGTCAATCCTAGGTCGCGGAACTTTCGAAGACCGCAGCGCTTATCTCAACCGTGAGTGCGTTGCTTCCAGGCGGCCTCCCCGCAGCCCGGACGGCGTGTTCCAACCCATATCCACAAGGGGATTGCACCCATGTCCGCATCGCTTGCCGTCGTCACCGACATTGCGCCGCGCTCGACCGCGGCGGAGACCATCAGCCAGCGCGTCATGCGCCTTCAGGCCGAAGCCCGGGCCGTCGCCCGCGAGCACCTTTCGGCCCTCGAGAACGCCATGACGCAGGTGGCCAAGATCTCGGAAGAGATCGCCGACGGCGGCGAAGCCTATCCCGTCGGCGCCCGCGAACTGGCCAAGCGCCTGGCGGACGAAACCGGCGTGCGGGTCCAGGCGCTGGACGCGATCTTGGCGCGCAACAGCCGCTAAAGACTGAAGGCGAGATCGTGAAGGGCGGCGCCGACGCCGCCCTCTCGCCTCTCAGTTCGCGATCAGATCGGGCTCGTGCCGCCGCAGCCAGGCGTGAGCATAGCCGCAGGTCGGAACTATTCGCACACCGTCGGCCTTCACCGCCCCGGCCACCTGACGCATCAGACGATCCGCCGCCCCCGTGCCCCGCAGCGCCATGTCCGCCTCGACGTGCGGAATGACCAGGACGCCCTCGCGGCGACGGTAGTCGGCCCAGGCCAGCTTCCCATCCACATCGAGTTCGAAACGCCCGGCTTCGGCGTTGTTGGTGAAGGTCTCGGCCATCGCTCTGGTCTCCTCTGTGTCCGCCGCTTGCTAACGCGGCAGGATCAGACGCGCTCCACCGCCATGGCCACGGCTTCGCCGCCGCCGATGCACAGGGACGCCATGCCCTTGCTGGCGCCGCGCGCTTCCAGCGTCGCCAGCAGGGTGGCCACGATGCGCGCGCCGGACGCGCCGATGGGGTGGCCCAGGGCGCAGGCGCCGCCGTTGACGTTCAGCTTGTCGCGATCGATACCCAGTTCACGCTGTGCGATCATGGCGACCACGGCGAAGGCCTCGTTCACTTCCCATAGATCGACATCCGCCGCCGACCAGCCGGCCTTGGCCAGCGCCTTCTGCATCGCGGGCACGGGCGCCGTGGTGAACAGGCCCGGCTCATGCGCATGGGCGGCATGGGCCGCGACGCGGGCGACCACCGGCAGGCCCAGCGCCTCGGCCACGCTGGCGCGGGTCAGGACCAGGGCGGCGGCCCCGTCGCTGATCGAACTGGCGTTGGCGGCGGTGATCGTGCCGTCCCGGGAGAAGGCCGGACGCAGGGTCGGGATCTTGGCCGGATCGGCCTTCAGCGGCTGCTCGTCCTGGTCGACCACGACGTCGCCCTTGCGGCCGGAGACCGTGACCGGCGCGATCTCACGGGCGAAGGCGCCGCCCTCCACCGCCTTGCGGGCGCGGGCCAGGCTCTCGATGGCGTAGGCGTCCTGGTCCTCGCGGGTGAACTGATAGGCGGCGGCGGCCTCCTCGGCGAAGCTGCCCATCAGGCGGCCGGGCTCATAGGCGTCTTCCAGACCGTCCAGGTACATGCTGTCCGAGATACGGTCGTGGCCGATGCGGGCCCCGCCGCGATGCTTGGCCAGCAGGTAGGGGGCGTTGGTCATGCTCTCCATGCCGCCGGCGACGATGACCTGCGCCGTGCCGGCCAGAAGGGCGTCATGCGCCATGATCGCCGCCTGCAGGCCGCTGCCGCACATCTTGTTGACCGTGGTCGCCTCGACCGACTTGGGCAGGCCCGCGCCGAGAGCCGCCTGGCGCGCCGGCGCCTGACCAAGCCCTGCCGGCAGCACGCAGCCCATGACGATCTGCTCGACCTTGTCAGCCGCGAGGCCCGCGCGCTCCAAGGCGGCCTTCACCGCCACGGCGCCCAGTTCGGTCGCCTTGGCGCCGGACAGCGCGCCCTGGAAACCGCCCATCGGCGTGCGGGCGTAAGAGGCGATGACGACGGGATCGGAGTTCATTGTTGCTGTTTCCTCTGCTTGGCGAAGGACTTAGCCCCTCCCGCAGCCTGGGAAAAGAGCGGCCGGGCCCCGAGGGAGCCCGGCCGAGTCACCGGAAATGCCTCTCACCCGGAACGCGCCGAAAGGGTGGATTGAAACGACGCGCCGGAACTGAGTTGCAATTAGGAACTTACTACTACGGTTCGCAAACGCAACCCTCTTGCCTTCCGCCAGGGAAACGGTCACCCTCGCGCGATGGGCCGTACCGCCGACTACTCCAAGGAGCGCTGTTCCGTCGCCGCCACGCTGGAAGTGGTAGGCGATCCGTGGACGCTGCTGATCCTTCGGGACGCGTTTCGCGGCGTGCGCCGGTTCGACCAATGGCAGGAAGGTCTGGGCGTCGCCCGCAACGTGCTGGCCGCGCGCCTGAAGACCCTCGTCGCCCATGGGGTGCTCGAAAAGCGCCGCTACAGCGAACACCCGCCCCGCTTCGAATATCGCCTGACGGAAAAGGGCAAGGACCTGCGCCCGGTGCTGATCACCCTCAGCGACTGGGGCGACCGGCACGTCTATGGCGAGAAGGGCCCCCTGCACTTCCTGCATGAGCCCTGCGGCTGCAAGCTGCGGCCCGGCCTGATCTGCATTGACTGCGGCGAATCCGTCGAGCCGCGCTCCCTGCGCATGGTCGAGAACGCCGAAAGCCGCACGGTCGGCGAGGCCCTCGCCGAGCAGGACCTGCTGGAAGCCGAGGCGGAAGCCTCCTAGCCGTTCAGCCGCACGGCCCCGGCGATGAAGCCGCCGCCGAGCACGCGCGACACGTCCGCCGGATCGTAGAGCACGCAGGCCTGCCCCGGCGCCACGCCCTCTTCGGCGATGTCCAGCGCCACGGCCGGAACCCCGTCGATCATCGTCAGGCGGCCCGGCACCGGCTCGCGGGTCGAGCGGACGCGGGCCAGCACCGTCTGCCCTTCGGCGCAGGCGGCCGCCAGCGTCGGCTGGTCGCCGAGCCAGTTGCCTTCCTTCAGGGTCAGGGCCGTGGTCAGCAGGGCCTCGCGCGGGCCGACGATCACCTGGCGGGCGTCGGCGTCGATGCGGACCACGAACAGGGGATCGCCCACGGCGATGTTCAGGCCCCGGCGCTGACCGATGGTGTAGCGGGTCACGCCCTCGTGCCGGCCCAGCACCCGACCGTCCAAGTGCACGATGTCGCCCGCTTCCGCGCCGTGCGGGCGCAGGCGGTCGATGACCGTGGTGTACTTGCCCTCGGGCACGAAGCAGATGTCCTGGCTGTCCGGCTTGTCGGCCACCGACAGGCCCAGCTCCTCGGCCACCCGGCGCACGTCCGGCTTGTGCAGACCGCCTAGCGGGAAGCGCAGGAAGTCGAGCTGCTCGCGCGTGGTGGCGAACAGGAAGTAGGACTGGTCCCGCGCCGGATCGACCGCGCGGCGCAGCTGCGGCTCGTCGTCCATTGAGCGCTGCACGTAGTGGCCAGTGGCCATGGCCGCCGCGCCCAGGTCACGCGCCACGTCCAGCAGGTCGCGGAACTTGACCGTCTGGTTGCAGCGGACACAGGGGATCGGCGTCTCGCCGCGCAGGTAGGCGTCGGCGAAATCCTCGATCACCTGCTGCTTGAAGCGGCTCTCGTAGTCGAGGACGTAATGCGGGATGCCGATGGAGTCCGCCGCCGTGCGAGCGTCCAGAATGTCCTGGCCGGCGCAGCAGGCGCCCTTCTTCTGGACCGCCGCGCCGTGGTCGTAGAGCTGCAGGGTCACGCCCACCACGTCATAGCCGGCCGCCTTCAGCAGGGCGGCGGTGACGGTGGAGTCCACGCCCCCGGACATGGCCGCGACCACGCGCGTCCCCTCGGGCAGGCCGACCGCGGCGCGCGCGGCCTCGACCGCGGCGGCCGAAAGGCTGCTGACGGGCTTGAGGGCGGGCTTGGCGAGTTCGCAAAAGGTCATTGGCCGCTATTTAGCGGCGCGAAGCCCCGATTGCGAGGGTCAGGCCTCTACAGCACGTCGAGGATGGACGAGCCGGACAGCATGGAGAACACGCGGGCCGAGCCTTCCAGCGACAGCTTTGCGATGTTCAGCCGCACCGAAGCGGCGGCGTAGTCGGCGTCGACCACCCCGCCGATCATGACCTCCATGCCGCTTTCGCGCTCCTTCAGGACGCCTGCCGCCTGCTCCACGCGGTTCTGCAGCATGCCGTTGCGGGCGGTCTCGTCGATCAGCCCCTTCCGCGCGCCGTCCAGCAGGGTCAGCTGCGACTTCAGGAAGTCGCTTTGCTCTTGGGTCAGGCCACCGGAGAACTCGCCGTTCTCCTGCACATAGGCGGTGATGTTCTGCAGCACCGTGAACAGCGGCGTGCCGAGGGTGTCGGCGTGGAAGGACGGATTGACCGTCGCCGTCTCGTTCAGACGGATCTGGGCCGTGAACTTGTCGTTCGAGAACAGGGCCGCGATGTGATCCGACAGCTCCCCCGGCGTCGCCGGCAGCGGCGGCACCAGATCGGCCAACGCCGTAGCCGTGATCGGCTGGGTGTCGATCTTGCCGCCCGCGAACAGGAACTGGCCCTGGTGCTGGGTGTTCATCGCCGACACCGCATCGGCGAAGTAGCTGCTCAGCTGCTCCATCAGGGTGTCGGCGTTGCCCGCGGCGACGGCTTCCGTGACGGCGGTGCGGATGTTCTGAGCGGTGTCGGCGGCCCGGCTCAGGGCCACGTCCTGCATGCCCAACTTGTCGGTCAGCAGGGTGTTCTGCTCGAGGAAAGCCCCAACCTTGCTCTGCACGTTCTTCAGCGCCGTGATGTACTCGGCGTTCTTGGCGAAGCCCTTCAAGTCGGTGGCGACCTGCTTGGTGGAGATTTGGTCCCCCCATTTGGCCTGCTCGACCTGCGCCCGGGACAGGTTGGTCAGCATCGAGCTGTAATTGCCGGCGGTGGAGATGCGCGTCATGGCTAGTTCACCAGGTTGAGCAGCTGATCCAACATCTCCTTGGCCGCCTGGATCAGGCGCGAGGAGGCGTTGTAGGCCTGCTGGTAGGTGGTCATGCTGATCAGCTCCTCGTCGAGGTTCACCCCCTCGACGGACTGACGGCGAGCGTCGGCCTCGAGCTTCACCGAATCCGCCGAAGCCTGGCGGGAGGCCGCTGTGTCGGCCTTGCGGGCGATGGAGCCGCTGACTTCGGAGAAGAAGGCGCTGAGGCTGCCGCTCGTCGCGCCCATGCCGCCCGCCGCCGAGAAATGCCCAGGAGCGTCGCCCGCCTTGGCCAGCAGCAAGGCCCCTCGGCCGTCACCGATCACCAGAGCGGCCTCGCCCGCCGCCGCGCCCAGATTCAGTTGGGCGAACGGCAGGCGGGCCGGATCACTGACGATCGCCGGATCGACGAAATAGCGGCTGCCGCGATTTCCACGCTCCGCGGCGCCCAGGCCGAAGAACTGGCTCATGGTCGGACCGCCGCCCCCACGTTGGGTCCCGTCACCGGTCACCGAAAGGGTCACCCCCGCCTGCCGGGGGGTGAAGCCCAGTTCGCCATATTGGTTCAAGGCGAACGCGCCGTGCAGGCCAAGGCCCGTTCCATTGGCGTTCAGCTCCGCCAGCAGATCGTCCATCGAGCCGCCGGCGGGCACGGTGACGGTCACGTCGCGGATCAGCTGATTGTTCTGGTCGGTCAGGCGGAAGCTGATCTGCTCGCCCGCGCCAAAGCCGTGATCGCTGGTTCCCGTCATCCCCGTCTCGTACGTGGAGATGCCGGTGCCGCGGATAAGGTCGTTCAGCCCGAAGAAAGCGCTGAAACCCTTGCCGGCCTTGCTCGACGGGTTTGCCGCGTCATCAATGAGCGAAACACCCTGGTTGGGGTTGGTCGCCTCGATCTTCAGCCGGCCGCCCGTGAAGCTCGCCGCGCCGAAGCCTGCCAGGGCCGCATCCAGATCGGCGGCGAAGGTGGCGTCGGCGAAGCCCGTCGCCACACCGTCAATGGCCATGGTGTCGTTGTCGAAGTCGATCTGGACGTGGCGCTGCACCACGCCGTTCTCATCGGTGATCGCGATATTGGTGATCCCGGTGAAGCCGGTGATCGCGGTATTGATGTCCGTCCCGAAGCCGGTGTTGCGGCCTGTCAGGCTGGCGGGGGCCGGCACGGACGACGAGGCGTTGGCGGCGGCGTTGATCTGTTCCGCCGCGCGGGAGACCATTTCGCCCAACTGGTCGGCGATGCCGCCAAGCTCGACATTGCGCAGGCTCATCAGGCCGTGGATCTCGCCGCCCGTCATGGTGAAGCGGGTCGACGAGTTGGGAACTCCCACCGTTTCGCTGGTGATGTAGCTGTTGCCGCTGTCCGAGCGATGATAGCTCAGCTTGGCGAGCACCGATCCGGCCAGGACCACGCCCTCGGTCGTGCGAACATCGACGCCGCCTGTATCGCGCGGCGACACCTTGACGTTCATCAGGTTCGCCAGCTCGTCGACCAGCTTGCTCTGGATGTTTTCAGAGCCGGTGGAATCCCCGCCGGTCATCTTCACCGACATGATGTCGTGGTTCAGGCTGTCGATCTGAGACAGCAGGTCGTTGACCCGATCGACATTGGCAGCGATGCGGGAGTCCGTGGTCTTGCTCAGGTTCGCCAGGGAAGCGCCGATGCGGCTGGCCTCGCCCAGGAAGCTCTCCATGGTCGACACCGCGCTGGAACGGCGCAGGGCCGAGGACGGATCATCCGCCGCCGCCGAGAAGGCGGAGAACACGTTGTTCAGTTGCGCGAAGAATGAGGTGGACGAGCTGGGGTCCCCGAACATCGACTGGGCGTTGTCGAGGATGTCGGCGATGGCCGAGGCGCTGGCCGAGTCCGACGACGCGCGCAGGCTGGCGGCCTGAAGGAAGCGGTCGGCGACGCGCTTGACCTCGGTGACGTCGACCCCGATCCCCATCCCGGCCGAGATGCGGTTCTCCTGGGCGACGACCTTTCGGGTGTACCCGGGGGTGTTGATGTTGGCGACGTTGTCGGAGACCACCCGCAGGCCGGTCTGGGCCGCCATCAGCCCCGAAGTCGCCGTCGATAGAACCGTATTCAGCGACATGACCTAGCGCTCCCGACCGGGCGCGCGACGTTCCATGCACGGCGAAAACTGCCGGGGCGCAGGAAGGGTGCGGGCGCTGATCACAGGCATCCTGTTGATTTCCAACATATTCTTCGCGACCGATCATCGACCGCGCGAGACCCCACGCAAAAGCGGCGCCAGTTCGTTAACCATGCTGGGCAGGGTTCGCCGAGGTCCGTGGCGGACAGCCTCGATCTCCCGGCAAAAATGGCCACACAACGGTCAAACTTCGCGGACTGCTCCAAAATTTCCCCTTCTTAGTCAGCAACTTAGCTCTCAGCCAAAAACTTGGCCCGGCCCTTGCTGAGCGGGTTCCGAAGAACCGGCGCATTGCGCGCCATCCGGAACCTGAAGGCCCCAAAGCCGATGACAGACGCCGTTTCCGCAGCCGCCCCAGGCGCCGCGACCGCAGCCCAGCAGGGCGGCGGGCAGGCTGCGTCTGGCGTAGGCGCGGGCTTCGATCTGGTCCTGGCCCTGATGGCGCAGCTGGGCGCCACGCCCGGCGAGCCCGGCGCGACGACGCCTGGCGAAGACGCCGCCCCTGCGGCGAGCGAGGTCGTCGCGGACCCGCTGGTTGGCGCGCCGACCGACGCCGCCGCCGCCGTGATGGCGGCGCTGCTGGTTCCGCAGACCACGCCGCAGACTCCGGTCATCGTCGAAGGCCAGGCCGCGGCTCCCGCCCTGCCCACCGCCGCGCCGGCTGTCGCCGCCGTCGCGGAGGCCGGTGAACAAGCGACGCGACAAGCTTTCGCCCCGGTGATGGCCGATGCTGCGGCGACCGAGACGCCCGCCACGCCCGCGTCGCAGGCCGAGGCGTCCACGGTCGCTCAACCTGAAGCCGCGCCGTCTGAAGCCGCCGCGCCGGCAGTCGCGGCGCCGACCGCCAAGACCGAAGCCAAACCGGCTTTGGAGACGCCCCCCAAGCCTTCCACGGCCGCGCCCGCCGCGCCCGCCCGGACGGCTCCACGCGCCGAGCCCGCGGCACAGACCGAGATGGCCGAAGAAGCCCCGACCGGTGAGCAGGCCCCGGCCGTCGCCGTCACGGCTACCGCCACTCAGGAAGAAGCCGCGCCCGCACAGGTGAAGGCGTCGGTCCAGGCGACCAAGACGCCGGCCGCCGAGAAGCCCGCCCCCGCCATCGCTCAGCCCGCCGCCGCCCCGGTGGACGCTCCTGAGGTCCCGGCTCCGGTCGACGCCGCGCCGACCGCTACGGTGGAAGAGGCCGCCCCCGCCGCGCCGACGCCCGCCACCGCGACCGTGGCCCAGCAGGCGGCCGTTGCGGCGCCCGCCCCGCGGGTCGCCGCCCCGGCCCAGCCGGCGGGCGAGAGCCTGCGGGGCCGCCGCCTGGACAACGAAGGCTCCGAGCTGGCGCAACCGCCCGCCGGCCCGATCACGGTCGCCGCCAAGTCAGCCGTCGCCGGCAAGGACAGCCCCTCCACGGCGGAGAAGAAGCCCTTCGCCATCGAGGCGGACAAACCCTCGAGCGTCGCCGCCCAGGTCGAAGCGGCCATGACCGCCGCGGCCGAAACCGCCGAGCCGACCGTGGAGACCGCCAACGCCGCCGCCCCGTCGTCGACCGCCTCCGGGACGGGCGAGACTGCCCGTGCCGACGCCGCAGCCCAGGTGCGCGGCTCGCCCGAGACCGTCGCCCAGCTCTCTGCCCAGATCGCCAAGAAGCTGGAGAACAAGGTCACGCGCTTCGACATCGCCCTGGATCCCGTGGACCTGGGCCGTGTGAACGTGAAGCTGGAGATCGGCCGCGACGGCCGCGTCTCAGCCGCCATGTCGTTCGAAAAGCCGCAGGCCGCCGCCGAGTTGAGGGCCCGGTCGGGCGAGCTTCGCGACGCCCTGCAACAGGCCGGCTTCGAGCTGGCGCAGGACGCCCTGACCTTCGACCTGGCCGACCAGGGCGCCAACTCCAACACCTGGGCTCAACAGCAAGCCTTCAGCGACGATCGCCAACCGGCCTGGAACGGGCGCGCCTTCCAGGCGGCGATGTCGAGCGAGGACGAGCCCCCCCTTTCCAATCCCGCTCTCGACTGGCGCGCTTCCCGCGCCAGCGGGGTGGATGTCCGGATCTAGGATTAGGACCATGGTAGACGCCGTCGCCGGCAACGGCACCTCACTGGCCAGCCGCCAGGCCAATTCGCGGAACACCCTGGCCGGCAGCCAGGAAACGTTCCTGGCCCTGCTGACCACGCAGCTGAAGAACCAGGATCCCCTGGCCCCGGTGGATTCTACCCAGTTCGTGACCCAGACCGTTCAGATGGTCGGCGTCGAGCAGCAGCTGATGACCAACGACCTGCTGACCGCCCTGGTCGGCATGAACGACGGCGGCCTGAACGAAGCCTCCAACCTGCTGGGCAAGACGGTCACGGCCGAGAACGCGGTCCAGAAGATCGGCGACGATGGCAAGGCCAAGTGGAGCTACGACCTGCCGAGCTCGGCCAAGTACGTGAAGCTGGAGATCCTCAACGCCAACGGCGCGGTCGTGAAGACCGTCGAGCTGGACGCCAAGGACAGCGCCAAGGGCGTCCACGACTACACCTGGGACGGCGTCCTCAGCACCGCCGAGGACGGAACCAAGCAGATGGCCAAGAAGGGCGCGTCCTACACGATGCGCGTCAAGGCCATGGACTTCTCCGGCGGCGCCATCAACGCCTCGACCGACATGACCGGCACGGCCACCGCCGTCGCCATCGAAGGCGGTCAGGCGATGGTCACCGTCAACGGCGTCAAGCTGCCGATGAGCTCCATCATCGGCGTCAAGACGGCTGCAGAAACACCGAAGCCGGATCCGGACGCCGAAAAAGCGGCGGCCTGATCCCAACATCCACACGGGCGCCAGAACGGCGCCGGCGCGGCCCCGGCCGCAACCGCAAACAGCGCTGGAAGACCAAAGTCATCCTGAAGGACCATTGAGATGAGCATCAACAGCGCCATGCTCGCCGGCGTTTCCGGCCTGGTTGCGAATTCGTCGGCTCTCGCCGCGATCTCCGACAACATCGCGAACGTCAACACCGTCGGCTACAAGCGCACGACGGCCAACTTCTCCTCGCTGGTCACCTCCAGCTCCAAGGCCTCGAACTACTCGGCCGGGGGCCTGAAGGCGATCACGCACAAGTACGTGCGCCAGGAGGGCAACCACATGGGGACCTCCTCGAACCTCGATCTGGCGATCAGCGGTTCGGGCTTCTTCGTCACCACCACCAAGCCGGAAAACGTCCTGCCGACCGACCAGCGCCTGTTCACGCGCGCCGGCGCCTTCGTGATCGACGACCTGGGCTACCTGCGCAACGACGCCGGCCTCTACCTGCAAGGCTGGCTCGCCGACAACCTGACCGGCGAAATCACCACCGATCCGTCGGACCTCAGCCAGCTGGACACCATCAACGTCTCCGGCACCGGCGGCACGGCGGAGGCCACCACCCGCGTGGCGATCAGCGCCAATCTGAGCAACCAGCAGCCCAGCACGACCTTCTGGACCGACGCCAACGCCGACGGAATCTACGATCCGAGCGAAGCGAACTACAACCTCGACCCGGCCCTCGGGCGTAACCAGATGGCCGAATGGCATGCCTCTGGAGGCACGACCGGTCTGGAGCCCGACTTCGAGATCAACATCCCGGTTTCGGACTCCCAGGGGAGCCAGCGCAACATCACCATGGCCTTCATGCGTAGCGGCAACGCCAATGAATGGGTGGTGGAAGTCTATGGCGACCCGTCGGTCATCGACGACGGCGGCTCACCGAACCTCGGCAAGATCGCCGCCGGTACGGTCAACTTCAATCCGGACGGCACCATCAGCACTGCGGATCCGACGTTGGGCGACCTGTTCCCGACGGCCGGCGGCGGCAACCCGCCCACCCTCACCATCGGCGCCTCTGACGCGGTCACCAACCCCAAGTGGGCCACGGCCCTCGGCATCGCCGAGCAGACCATCCAAATCGACCTGACGACGGCCCCCGGCGGCCTGACCCAGTTCTCCAGCCTGTCGGAAGCGCAGAACATCTCGGCTAACGGCACGCCGTTCGGCGTTCTCGCCGACGTGCAGATCGACAAGGAAGGCTACGTCACCGCCATCTACGAGAACGGCACCACCCGCCGCCTGGCTCAGGTCGCCATCGCCACCTTCTCGAACCCCGACGCCCTGATCTCGCAAAACGGCAACGCTTACCAAGTGTCCCGCGAGAGCGGCACCTACACCCTGAAGGCTCCCGGGGCCGGCGGGGCTGGTGAGATCGACCCTTCAACTCTGGAAGCGTCGACCGTGGACCTCTCCACTGAGTTCACCGGCCTGATCACCACGCAACGCGCCTACTCCGCGGCATCAAAGATCATCACCACTGCCGACGAAATGCTCGAGCAACTCTTGAACATTAAGAGGTAATTACTCTCTTTAACCGGCTTTAATTAGAGTGTTTCACCTCGACACAATAGAGAACACAAACACAGCGTTCCGTATTAGTGAAATTTTTACTATCGGAATTAAGTCGCTGTTATCGCCCGATGCGTATGGTCGGTTCTAGATTGTGATGTTGAGAAGGGCGTAGGAACCGATGCTGCAAGAGCAACGCATCAATAGCCGCGGCGAGAAGTACGTGATCGGTCCGACCGGCGCGCCTCTGACGCTGTCGGACCTGCCGCCGGCCGCGACCGAGCGCTGGGTGATCCGCCGCAAGGCGGAAGTCGTCGCGGCCGTCCGCGGCGGCCTCCTCTCCTTGGAGGACGCCTGCGAGCGCTACCGCCTCACCAGCGAAGAGTTCGCCGGTTGGCAGAAGTCGATCGAACGCCATGGCCTCGCCGGCCTGCGCACGACGCGGCTGCAGCAGTACCGCTAGTCATCCCTTAACAGGGCTGAACTGCAACGCGGCCGCGTTCCCACAAGGGACGCGGCCGCTTCGCGTTAAGGAGCCGCCTAACGGAAATTAACCTTTGGTTTACCCTGCACTGGGTAAATCCTGCCTAGCGGGGAACGCAGGCGGTGCGCTCCCCGGACCGAGGGGGTCAGGCGCGCGTGGAAAAGTTTATGAGCGCCATACAACGGTTCGGCGTCGGCCGGCTCGCCACGCTCGTGGGCGTGGGGGCGGGCGTGGCCGCCGCGCTTATCGCCATCGTCCTGATGATGGGCCGCCAGCCCGAGGCCCTGCTCTATTCCAACCTGGATCTGAAAGAGGCCTCCGAAGTCACCGCCGCCCTGGACCAGGCGGGCGTGAAGTACAGCCTCAAGGGCGACGGCTCGACCATCATGGTCGCCCGCGACGAGGTCGCCTCCACGCGCCTGCTGGTTTCCGGCAAGGGCCTCGTGACCGCCGGCTCGGTCGGCTACGAAATCTTCGACTCCAACAACGTCCTCGGCCAGACCGACTTCGTGCAGCAGCTGAACCGCCAGCGCGCGCTGGAAGGCGAACTGGCTCGCACCATCCGCGCGCTCGACGGTGTCAGCTCCGTGCGCGTTCACCTGAACCTGCCCAAGCGCCAGCTGTTCGAGGAAGACGCCGAGCGTCCCTCGGCCGCCGTGACCATCGGCGTCGGGGCTCGTGGCCCGACCGCCGACATGGTCCGCGCCGTCCAGAACCTGGTGGCCGGCGCCGTGCCGAACC
Organism: Caulobacter sp. 73W; assembly: GCF_041021955.1. Taxonomy (GTDB): domain Bacteria; phylum Pseudomonadota; class Alphaproteobacteria; order Caulobacterales; family Caulobacteraceae; genus Caulobacter. Next base: position 2,841,520 of record NZ_CP158375.1, on the reverse strand, counting down.
TGCAGGCCGACGCCGTTACCGTCATCGACCAGCACGGCAAGACCCTGTCAGAAGGCGGCCGTGACGGCGGCCTCGGCGGCAAGCTGGCTGACGACCGCAAGTCCGAGGTCGAAGCCCGCATCGCCAAGACCGTCAAGGAAATGGTCGAAGGCGTGGTCGGCGCCGGCAATGTCCGCGTCAACGTCTCGGCCGACCTGAACCTGAACCGCGTCACCCTGCAGGAAGAGCGCTTCGATCCCGAAGGTCAGGTCATCCGCTCGGAAAGCACCAACGAGCAGACCGCCGAGGAACGCCGCCAGGAAGAGACCGTCGGCGCCACCGCCGCCGCCAACATCCCCGGCCAGCAAGGCCAGAACGGCTTCCAGGCGCTGGGCTCCAACTCGCGCGGCGCCGACAGCGTCACCAACTACGAAATCTCCAAGACCATGCGGACCGAGGTCGTCGAACCCGGCCAGATCCGCAAGATCTCGGTGGCCGTGGCCGTCGACGGCGTCACCGCCCCGGCCGGCCCCGACGGCGAGCCGGGCGCCTACACCGCGCGCTCCGCCGAGGAGATGCAGCGCATCCAGGAGCTGGTCCGCGCCGCTGTCGGATACGACCAGAACCGCGGCGACCAGCTAAACGTCGTCAACGTCCGCTTCGCTCGCGAACCCGGCGAAGGCGTCACCGCCGCCAGCCCGCTGAACGGCTTCGACAAGAACGACATAATGCGCGCCGTCGAGCTGGGCGTCCTCGGCCTCGTGGCCGCCCTGCTGATCTTCTTTGTCATCCGCCCGATGATGAAGCCGAAGGCCGCCCTGACCCCGGGCCAGAACCTGGCCGCCATCGCCGCCGACGGCACGCAGCCGATGGTCACCCGTCTGGTCACCCTGCCCGACGGCGGCACCCAGATGATCCAGGTCCCGGCCGAGGAAGGCGACGCCCTGGCCCTGCCCGGCCCGCAGTCCGAGTTCGACCAACGCATCGACATCGCCAAGATCGAAGGCCAGGTGAAGGCCTCGTCCATCAAGCGTGTGTCGGAGTTCGTCGAGAAACACCCGGAGGAGTCCGTCGCGATCCTCCGTAGCTGGCTGCACGAGACGACCTGATGGCGAGGCTCAAGGCAGTCGACGACATCAAAAAGCTGGCCGGCCCGGAGAAGGCCGCCATCGTCCTGCTCGCGCTGGGCGAAGAGCACACCGCGATCTGGGAAGCCTTGGACGACGAGGAGATCAAGGAAGTCTCCCAGGCCATGGCCTCGCTGGGCACCGTCTCGGCCGCCGTGGTCGAAGAACTGCTGGTCGAGTTCGTGTCGGGCATGAGCTCGACCGGCGCGATCATGGGCTCCTACGAACAGACCCAGCGCCTGCTGTCCTCCTTCATGCCCCTCGAGAAGGTCGAGGCGCTGATGGAGGAGATCCGCGGCCCCGCCGGCCGGACCATGTGGGACAAGCTGGGCAACGTGAACGAAGGCGTTCTCGCCAACTACCTGAAGAACGAATACCCGCAGACCGTCGCCGTGGTGCTGTCCAAGGTCAAAAGCGACCACGCCGCCCGCGTCCTGGCCTCGCTGCCGGAAGACTTCGCCCTGGAATGCGTCACCCGCATGCTGCGGATGGAGCCGGTCCAGCGCGAGATCCTCGACAAGATCGAGCAGACCCTGCGCACCGAATTCATGTCGAACCTGGCGCGCACATCCAAGCGCGACAGCCACGAGATGATGGCCGAGATCTTCAACAACTTCGACCGCCAGACCGAAGCCCGCTTCATCGCCGCCCTCGAAGAGCGCAACCGCGACAGCGCCGAGCGCATCCGCGCCCTGATGTTCGTCTTCGAGGACCTGGGCAAGTTGGATCCGGGCGGCGTGCAGACCCTGCTCCGTGCGGTCGACAAGGACCAGCTGGCCCTGGCGCTGAAGGGAGCCTCGGACGGCCTGCGCGAGATGTTCTTCTCCAACATGTCCGAACGCGCCGCCAAGATCATGCGCGAAGACATGGAGACCATGGGCCCGGTGCGCCTGCGCGACGTGGACCAGGCGCAGGTCGCCATGGTCCAGGTCGCCAAGGACCTCGCCGCCAAGGGCGAGATCATGCTGGCCGGCCAGGGCGGCGACGACGAGCTGATCTACTGACATGACCAGCCCGCAGCCCGCCCATCGCAAGTTCGCCTTCGACACGGTGTTCGACAACACCGGGGCGGTCGCCTACACGCCGCCCAAGCCCAAGCTCTACACCGAAGAAGAGGTCGCCGAGCTGCGCGCCGCCGCCTTCGCCGAGGGCGAGCGTTCGGCCGTGGCCCGGGCCGAGGAAGCCGCCGCCATCGCTCTGCGCGCCACCGCCAACTCGGCGCGCGCCGCCCTGGCCAGCCTGACCCAGGTGGCGCACGACCACCGCGCCGGCTCCGCCGCCCTGGCCCTCGCCTGCGGCCGCAAGATCGCCGACGCCGCGCTGGAGATGTTCCCCGAGGCCGCCCTGCGCGCCGCCCTCGACAGCCTGGCCCGCGAGCTGGAGCAGCAACCTCGCCTGATGCTGCGCGTGCCCGAGGAGCTGCTGGACCGGATGAGCGCAGCTCTGGAACAGGCCGCCGCCAACGCCGGCTTCGCCGGCCAGATCATCGCCAAGGCCGATCCGAGCCTGCCGCGCGCCGCCTTCATGCTGGATTGGGCGGACGGTCGCGCCGCCTTCGATCCGCCGGCCACCGCCGCCCGCACCGCCGAAGCTCTCAACGCCGCCCTCGCGGCCGAGGGTCTTCACGCCGAACCCCTGACCGCCGCCCACTCCGAAGGCTGACCCCATGGTCGATGAACCGAACCTCACGCTCGACGAATTCGGCCCCGAGGAGACCCTCGCGACCGACATGCCCATCGAGTACGACGACAAGATCGCGTCCGATCTGGCGCCGGTCTTCGACGTCCCGGTCAGCATCTCGGCCGTGCTGGGCAAGGCCCACCTGTCCGTCGCCCAGCTGTTGAAGCTGAACCAGGGCAGCGTGCTGGAGCTGGACCGCAAGGTCGGCGAGGCCATCGACATCTACGTGAACAACCGCCTGGTCGCCCGGGGCGAGGTCGTCGTCGTTGACGAGCGCCTGGGGGTGACCATGACCGAAATCATCAAGGACGGCGACAGCAACGCCTAGGGGCGGGCTGTCGAGAAGGAGATAGGAACATGCGGCTTCTGGTCGTCGGACGACTGAACGGGCAGCTCTCCCTCGCCGTTAAGATGGCGATGAGCGAAGGCGCCAAGGTCTCGCACGTGGAGACCACGGCGGCGGCCACTCAGGCCCTGCGCTCGGGTCAGGGCGCCGACCTGCTGATGGTGGACTACGAGCTGGACATCGCCGGCCTGATCGCCGCCAACGAGGCGGAACGCATCCGGGTCCCGGTCGTGGCCTGCGGCGTCGGGGCCGATCCCCGCCGCGCCGCCGAAGCCATCCGCGCCGGCGCCAAGGAATTCATCCCCCTCCCGCCCGAAGCGGAGCTGATCGCCGCGGTCCTGGCCGCCGTCAGCGACGACGAGCGTCCGATGATCGCCGCCGACCCGTCTATGCGGGAGGTCATCGCCCTGTGCGACCAGGTGGCCCCGTCCGACGCCTCGATCCTGATCACCGGCGAAAGCGGCTCCGGCAAGGAGGTGATGGCCCGTTACGTCCACACCAAGTCGCGCCGCGCCCAGAAGCCGTTCATCAGCGTCAACTGCGCCGCCATCCCCGAGAACCTGCTGGAAAGCGAGCTGTTCGGCCACGAGAAGGGCGCCTTCACCGGCGCCCTGGCTCGCCGCATCGGCAAGTTCGAGGAAGCCGACGGCGGCACCCTGCTGCTGGACGAAATCAGCGAGATGGACGCCCGCCTGCAGGCCAAGCTGCTGCGCGCCATCCAGGAACGCGAGATCGACCGCGTCGGCGGCGCCAAGCCGGTGAAGGTGGACATCCGCATCCTGGCCACCTCCAACCGCGACCTAGCCCAGGCGGTGAAGGACGGCACGTTCCGCGAGGACCTGCTGTATCGCCTGAACGTCGTGAACCTGCGCCTGCCCGCGCTGCGCGAGCGTCCGGGCGACATCCTGGCCCTGTGCGATCACTTCGTGAAGAAGTACGCCGCCGCCAACGGCATGCCCGAGCGTCCCCTGTCGTCGGAGGCCAAGCGCCGCCTGACCGCCCACCGCTGGCCGGGCAACGTGCGCGAGCTGGAGAACGCCATGCACCGCGCGGTGCTGCTGGCCTCCGGCGACGAGATCGGTGAATTCGCCATCCGCCTGCCCGACGGTCAGCCGATGTCGGCGACCGCCAGCGGCGGCGAAAACAACGTCGCCCGCAGCGCCTCCATGGCCGCCGAGGCCGTCCAGCGCTCCTTCGTGGGCCAGACGGTTTCGGAGGTCGAGCAGCAGCTGATCCTCGACACCCTGCAGCACTGCCTGGGCAACCGCACCCACGCGGCCAACATCCTGGGCATCTCGATCCGCACCCTGCGCAACAAGCTGAAGGAATATTCCGAAGCCGGCGTGGACGTGCCGGCGCCGCAGGCCGGGGTGGGGAACGCCGCCTGATCCCCTTCTCTCCCGCCTCTTTTCGCTTGGGCGGGAGGCGGGAATCTGAGCGTGTGAGCAGTCAATGACCGACGTCGGCCTCAACGCAAATCAGAACGGCTTCACCCCCCGCGACATCGGGGGCTGGCTGCTGCGCGGCGAAGTCGGCCTGGCGGTCGGCATCGCCGCGATCATCGTCCTGCTGATCATTCCGGTCCCGCCGTTCCTGCTGGACCTTCTGCTGTCGATCTCGGTGACCAGCTCGGTGCTGATCCTGATGACGGCGTTGCTGATCAAGCGGCCGCTGGAGTTCAGCTCCTTTCCGACCGTGCTGTTGGTGGCGACCCTGTTCCGGCTGGGCCTGAACATCGCCTCCACCCGCCTGATCCTCAGCCATGGTCACGAGGGCGCCCACGGCGCCGGCCACATCATCGAAGCCTTCGGCAACCTGATGATGAGCGGCAACTTCGTCATCGGGGTGATCGTCTTCATCATCCTGGTGCTGGTGAACTTCATGGTCATCACCAAGGGTTCGGGCCGCATCGCCGAGGTATCCGCCCGCTTCACCCTGGACGCCATGCCCGGCAAGCAGATGGCCATCGACGCCGACCTGTCGAGCGGCCTGATCGACCAGGAAGGCGCCAAGCTGCGCCGCAAGGAGCTGGAGCAGGAATTGACCTTCTTCGGCGCCATGGACGGCGCCAGCAAGTTCGTGAAGGGCGACGCCGTCGCCGGCCTGATCATCACCGGCATCAACGTGGTCGGCGGCATCCTGATCGGCGTGCTGCAACACAACGTGCCGATCGGCACAGCCGCCTCGACCTACACCGTCATGACCATCGGCGACGGCCTGGTCAGCCAGATCCCCGCCCTGATCATCTCGATCGCCGCCGGTCTGCTGGTGTCCAAGGCCGGCGTTGAAGGCTCCGCCGACAAGGCCCTGGTCAACCAGCTGGCCATGAACCCCGTCAGCCTGGGCATGGTCTCGGCCTCGTCCGGCGTCATCGCCCTGATCCCCGGCATGCCGATCCTGCCGTTCGTGGCGGTCGCCGTGGGCACGGGCTATCTGGCGTGGCGGCGCGGGCAGGCCAAGCTGAACCCAGCGGCCGACGCTCTCGCTCCGCTGGAAGAAGCGGCGGCGCAGGAAGACGAGCCGATCTCCAGCACCCTGGCCATCGACGACGTGAAGATCGAGCTGGGCTACGGCCTGCTGTCGCTGATCAACGACCTGGAAGGCCGCCGCCTGACCGATCAGATCCGCGCCCTGCGCAAGACCTTGGCCACCGACTTCGGCTTCGTCATGCCGCCGGTCCGCATCCTCGACAACATGCGCCTGCCCAACAGCGGCTACTCCATCCGTATCAAGGAGATGGAAGTCGGCGCCGGCGAGGTCCGCTTGGGGCACCTGATGGCCATGGACCCGCGCGGCGGCCAGGTGGAGCTGCCGGGCGAACACGTCCGCGAACCCGCCTTCGGCCTGCCGGCGACCTGGGTCGCCGACAGCCTGCGCGAGGAAGCCACCTTCCGCGGCTACACCATCGTCGATCCGGCCACCGTCCTGACCACCCACCTGACCGAACTGCTCAAGGAGAACATGGCCGACCTGCTCTCCTACGCCGAGGTGCAGAAGCTCCTGAAGGAGCTGCCGGGCGAGCAGAAGAAGCTGGTGGACGACGTCATCCCGTCCCTGGCCAGCGCCACCACCGTCCAGCGCGTCCTGCAGGCCCTGCTGCGCGAGCGCGTCTCGATCCGCGACCTGCCGACGATCCTGGAAGGGGTCGGCGAGGCCGCCGCCCACACCTCTTCGCTCACCACCCTGGTGGAGCAGGTTCGCGCCAAGATCGGCCGCCAGCTGTGCTGGGCCAATCGCGGCGACGACGGCGCGCTGGCGATCATCACCCTGTCGGCCGACTGGGAGCACGCCTTCTCCGAAGCCCTGGTCGGACCGGGCGAGGACAAGCAGCTGGCCCTGGCGCCGTCGCGCCTGCAGTCGTTCATCGGCGAGGTCCGCGAGGCCTTCGAACAGGCCGCCCTGCAAGGCGATACGGCGGTGCTTCTGACCAGCCCGGGCATCCGCCCCTATGTGCGCTCGATCATCGAACGCTTCCGCGGCCAGACCGTTGTGATGAGCCAAAGCGAGATCCACCCGCGGGCCCGCCTGAAGACCGTCGGCATGATCTGATCGCCGCCGGGCGACCGAAACAATCCGAAATAATTTGGGAACGTCCCTAAACGCGACCGCGTTGGTTTCGAATGGGGGAGGCGTTTCGATGAAATTTTTTGGAGCACCTCATGCAACGTACTCTGCTGGCGACCGTCGCTGCCGCCGCTCTGTCGATGGCGGCCGTGGCTCACGCGCAAGAAGCCACGACCACCACTCAAACCACCACCACGGCGACTGAGCCGGCGACGGCCACGACTCCGCCGACCACGACGGAAAGCACGACGACCACGACCAGCACCGAGGCTGCTCCGCCGGCCGCGACGCCGCCGGCCGCAACGACCACGACGACCACCACCACCGACGCGACGGCCGCTGACAGCGCCGCGCAGCCGAGCTCTTCGACCACCACGACCAGCTCGACCACCTTCACCGCGGGCGCCCAGGTCTGGGATCCGGCCGGCGGTCAGGTCGGCACGGTTGAAAAAACCTACGAGCAGGGCGGTCAGCAGATCGTCGCCGTGAATGTCGACGGCAAGACCCTGGGCCTGCCGGCCACGGCCATCGCCAGCCAGGAAGGCAAGCTGGTCGCCTCGGTGACTAAGGCTCAGATCCTGGCCGCGGCCGCCGGCATGGCGCCGAAGTAAGAACGACTCGGCCGCGAAGCCTTCCGGGTTTCGCGGCCGTTCCTCATCGGTCGAAGCCTGCGACGCGCGAACCATTGCCGTCGCAGGCTTCGACTGATAGCCATGCCCGCAAGCGCGGCTGGAGTCCGCGCTGACGAGAAGGGTTTTTGGTGCATGCCTGCGGCTAAACGATCGGCGGGCGGCGGTTCCGCCGGCCTGATCTGGGATCTCCTGACGTTTGACCGCCTGGTCACCGGCCAGGTCATCCACTTGGTCTATTGGGCCGGCCTGGGCGTCATCGCCCTATTCGCCTTCTCTGTCGTCGGCGCCGCTGTCGGCCTGGCGCTGAAGGAGCCCGGCCTGGGCTCTATCCTTCTGGCCTTTCCGGTTCTGATCGCGGGCCTGCTGGCCGCCGGCGCCATGGCGCTGCTGTGGCGCGCCTTCTGCGAATTCTACGTCGCCATCTTCCGTATCAGCGACGACCTGCGCTCCTTGCGCCAGTCGCACGACGCCGAAACCGCGATCATCCCCCGCGCCCGCCCCGAAGAAGCCTGATCTTCCTTGCGTCCTTCGAGACGCCGCTTCGCGGCCCCTCAGGATGACGCAATCGGAGAGCAACCCACATTCGTCATGCTGAGGAGCGCTCGCTGAGCGCGTCTCGAAGCACGCACGAAGCGCTACCGCGTCCCGCTCTTCCTCAGCCCCATCTCGTCCATCTGGGCGGTTTCGATCGCATCGCTCTTCTTCTGGCGCGCGACCTTGGCGTTCTCGGCCACCTGCTCGTACTTCTTGAGCTCCGCGAAGGCCCGCGACAGCGCGTCGCGCGCGCCTGACTCCTCGACCTTGATCGCGTCGATCTGGGTCTGGATCTGCCCCTTTCGCACCGTCAGGCCCTGCGTGTAGCCGACCATGTACCAGCCGGCGTTGGCGTCCGACTGGGCGCGCAGCATCTCGGCCTCGCCCTCGGCGTCCAGCATGGCGAGGCGGATCTCGGCGTCCTGACGGCGCGCGGCGATCTCGCCCAGGCGCTTCTGCAGCGTCTCGACCTCATAGTTGGCGATGCGGATGAGGGACGCGGCCCACTTGGTCATCGGATCACGCCGCGCTCAGGATGCTGGAAAGCTGGTGGAAGGAGTCGTCAAGGCTGGTGGCCTCGTCCTTGTCCTGTGACAGGAACTCCTCGATGGCCGGGTTCAGGACGATCGCCCGGTCGATCTGCGGATCGGACCCGGTGCGATAGGCGCCGATGCGGATCAGCTCTTCCATGTTGGAATAGGCGGCCATCACCTGGCGCGCGCCCTTCACCACATCCCGCTCTTCGGGGAACTGACAGCCGGGCATGGTCCGGCTGATCGACTTCAGCACATTGATCGCCGGGAAGCGACCGCGCTCGGCGATGGCCCGCTCCATGACGATGTGCCCGTCCAGGATGCCTCGGGTGGCGTCGGCGATGGGCTCGTTGTGGTCGTCCCCGTCCACCAGCACGGTGAACAGCGCCGTGATCGGCCCCGCCGTGGTGCCGTCCGGCCGGATCGGCCCCGGCCCCGCGCGCTCCAGCAGCTTGGGCAGTTCGGTGAACACGGTCGGGGTGTAGCCCTTTGTGGTCGGCGGCTCGCCGGCGGCCAGGCCGATCTCGCGCTGGGCCATGGCGAAGCGGGTGACCGAGTCCATAAGGCACAGCACTTCCATGTCCTGGTCGCGCAGGAACTCGGCCAGGGCCAGGGTCATATAGGCGGCCTGGCGCCGCTTCAGCGCCGGCTCGTCCGAGGTGGCGACCACGACGATGGCGCGGCGCAGGCCTTCCTCGCCCAGGGTCTCCTCGATGAACTCGCGCACTTCGCGGCCCCGTTCGCCGATCAGCCCCACAACCACAGCATCGCAGGTGGCCTGGCGCGCCAGCATCGACAGCAGAACCGACTTGCCGACGCCCGAACCGGCGAAGATGCCTAGGCGCTGGCCCCGGCAGGTGGTGGTGAAGACGTTCATCGACCGCACGCCCAGGTCCAGCCGCTCGCCCACCCGGCCACGGGCGTGGGCGGACGGCGGCGCGGCCTTCAGCGGATAGGCCGCCTCGCCCTGCGGCAGCGGACCCAGCCCGTCGATAGGCTCGCCGAACGCGTCGACGATGCGGCCCAGCCAGGCGGCGGTCGGGCGGACCACCGCGCCTTCGGGCCGGATCTTGATCTCGGCGCCGGGGGCGACGCCCTCGACCGGACCGAACGGCATCAGCAGGGCGCGAAGTCTCGCGGAAGCCGACGACCTCGGCCGGCAGGGCCGACTGGCCGAAGCGCTCAATCTCCACGCGGGCGCCCACGGACAGGCGCGTCAGCCCCCCACGGGCCTCGATCAGCAGACCGTTCACCCCCGCGACGCGACCGAACACGGTCAGGGGATCGATGCGCTCAACGGCGGCGATCAGGTTCTGCAAAGCGGCCCCTCAGCACTTGAGGGGCGACCATGCAGACAAGCTCGTTAACCATGAGTGAAAACGTCTCGTTAAAGCCGGTTAACGACGTCCAAATTTTCACGGAAGAAGCGGACCACCTCGCGGTTGAAGTCTTGGTGGAAGGCGACCCGGTCGAAGCCCGGCGCGGGGACGCAGATGTCCGCGTGGTTCTGGATCGCCTCGGCCGTGCAGGGCTGCAGGAACTCGAAGTGTCCGGCCCCCTTCACCAGATGGTACTCCGGCTTAGCGCCCAGCTTCTCGCGCACCGGCTGCACGTAGAACGGCTCCGGCAGGATCTGATCTACCTCGGCCCGCCACAGCTGCACCGGGATCTTCACCGCGCCCAGGCTTTGCGGGGTGAAGGCGTAACCCACCGCGGGGGCGGCGATCACCGCGGCCTTGATGCGCTCGTCCTTATTCCAGCCGGTCCAGGTCGCCGGGGTCGCGGGCTGGTGATGAACCAGCTGGCAGTCGAAGAACTGCGGCCGCTGGCGACAGTGCTCGTTGATCTTGGTCACGTCGGGCACGCCGCCGATGGCGGCGGTGACGGTGAAGCCGCCCATGGAAAAGCCGAACGCCCCTACCCGCTGCGCATCGATGCGATCGTGCGAGGCCCAGTCCTTCAGCATGTAGTCGGTCAGCACCCGCAACTGGCGCGGACGGTTGGCGCCTTGCGTGGAGCGGCTCTTGTCGGCGTAGTTGTCGCCCGTGTGGGTCAGGGCGGCGGTGACGAAGCCGGCGTCGGCCAGGGCCGCGGCGGTGTCGGAATGCCCGCCGAAGAAGCCGCCATGGCCGTGCGACATGACCACCAGCGGCAGGCCCGTGCCCTTGATCGGCGCGCCAGGCGCGACCTCCATCCTGTTGAGGCCCAGGGGCACGCTTCGCATCGGGGCGTTGGTCGGATACCAGATGCCGACCTCGATGGTCCCGCCCTCGGGATCGGGAACCTTGACCAGCTGGAAGCCCGCGCCGGCGAAGGCGGGGGCGGCGAACATCATCGCGCCCGCCAGGACGGCGGCGGCGAGGCTCTTGGATTTGGCGGCGACGGACATGGCGCTCCTTTCGGCGTTGGCGTCGCCCTCTGCTGAGGCTTCCCGAACGCCGCCGCCACCGCGCCTTCGCCAATGGGCGAATGGGTTCGCCTTTCGGCGGACGGGCTTTTCCCCGCCGAACGCCGGGCTATAGAGGAGCATGGCGTCGACCCCCGCCCAGGACCTGAACACGCCCCGCGCCTGGGCGATCGACCTCGCCGTCTGCGCGGCGAGCGGCGCGGTCATGGGCCTGATCGGCCCCTTCGGCAGCTACTTCAACGACGTGATCCCTGTGCGGGTCGCCTACTGGACCGGCAGCTTCCTGCTCAGCGGGATTTCCTTCGGCCTGCTTCTGCGCTGGCTGGCGCCGGGGATGATCCGGGCGCGCATTCCGTACTGGATCTGGATTCCCGCCGTCGTGGCGGTCGCCACCGCGCCGCTGTGCGCCATCGTGCGGGCCGCCGCCATCGCCCTCTGGCCGGCGATCGCCCGGATCAGCTGGGCCGAGTGGTACGCCCAGTCGCTGCTGATCGGGCTGGTCTATGTCTCGGCCTACGCCCTCCTGCGGCTTCGCGTCGCAGATCCGGCGCATGCGCCCCCATCCGCGACGCCGACCGAGCCGGCCTTCCTGCGCCGGCTGCCGCCCCGCCTGGGACGCGATCTCCTCTGTCTGCAGATGGAGGATCACTACGTGCGCATGCACACTACCCAGGGCTCGGACCTCGTCCTGTTGTCCCTCAACCAGGCCATGGCCGAGCTCGGCGGGCTGGAGGGGATGCAGGTCCACCGCTCTTGGTGGGTGGCCAGAAGGGCCGTGGTTAGGGTTATCGAGGACGGCCGCAACCTGCGCCTTGAGCTGACCAACGGGGTCCAGGCGCCCGTCTCCCGAGCCAGCGTGGCCAAGCTTCGGACGGCGGGCTGGATCCCCCGCTAAGCCTTGCCGCGCCTCGATTTCAGCCCGAAAAAGAATTGGTGACAAAAAACGCGATCGGAGTCCCGGCGCCGCTTGCTCACGATTCGCAAATCAGCTTAACGATTCCCCCGAAGGGTCATTCACCATTAACCGATCTTAAATTCTCTCGCCCACAATGTGTCGGCGAGAGCGGGGTCGGACTTTGCCGATCCTTTGGAATTTTAGCCGTCGTTGGGGGCTGAGAGGGGCTGATGCGCGTACTGTTGATCGAAGATGACAGCGCCACTGCGCAGACCATCGAGCTGATGCTGAAGTCGGAAGGCTTCAACGTCTACACGACGGACCTGGGTGAAGAAGGCGTCGATCTGGGCAAGATCTACGACTACGACCTGATCCTGCTGGACCTGTCGCTGCCCGACATGAGCGGCATGGACGTGCTGCGCACCCTGCGCGTCGCCAAGATCAACACCCCGATCATGATCCTGTCGGGTACGGCCGAGATCGACACCAAGGTGAAGACCCTGGGCGGCGGCGCCGACGACTACCTGACCAAGCCGTTCCACAAGGACGAGCTGATCGCCCGCATTCACGCCGTGGTCCGCCGCTCGAAGGGCCACGCCCAGTCGGTGATCAAGACCGGCGACATCACGGTGAACCTCGACGCCAAGACCGTCGAAGTGAACGGCATCCGCGTGCATCTGACCGGCAAGGAATATCAGATGCTCGAGCTGCTCTCCCTGCGTAAGGGCACGACCCTGACCAAGGAAATGTTCCTGAACCACCTGTACGGCGGCATGGACGAGCCCGAACTGAAGATCATCGACGTCTTCATCTGCAAGCTGCGCAAGAAGCTGGCGGCCTCGGCCCAGGGCAAGCACCACATCGAAACCGTCTGGGGCCGCGGCTACGTGCTGCGCGACCCGCAGGAAGGCATGCAGGCGGCCTAAACGCCCCAAGCAAGCCCAAGACTTCGCGAACGCCCGTCGGCTCAGCCGGCGGGCGTTTTGCTTTGCGCCCCAACGCGTTGGTTAACACCTAGTTGACTCAACTTAAGGGTGACTCATTGAGCCAGGATCGCGCTCCTGAGTTGTCCTTCGCCATGGCTGTAAGGGAGCAAACACCATGGCCTTTTCACTTCTCGGTCTGATCAACATCGGCGGAAACAGCGGAACCAACGGTCAAGGTGGTTCCCTGACTGTGGAAGTCCTGCCGCAACTGGCTGGCGGCGTTGACGTGACGCTCGGCGGCGGAAGCCTCGCGGACGTCGCCATCCTGCCCGGCTTCGGCGACGGCGGCTCGGGCGGCGGCCTGGGCGGAATTCTCCCCGGTCTTGGCGATATCCTGCCTGACCTCGGCGGCGGCGGTGGCGGTGGTTCTGGCGGCGGTCTCGGCGGCCTGCTGCCGGGCTTGGGCGGCATCCTGCCCGGTCTTGGTGATAACGGCGGCCTGAACCTCGGCGGCCTGATTGGTGTCGACACCCGTAGCGGGGTCGGCATCGACATCCTGCCCGGCCTGGCTGGCGGCGTCGGCTTGGATATCGACGGCGGCGACATCGGCGTCGACATCCTGCCCGGCCTGCTTGGCGTCGACCTGGACGTCGATCTCGACGACCTCGACATCGACCTGGGCGTCAATGTCCCGGTGATCCCCGACGACATCGATGACGACGACGACAATGACGACGACGATGATCCCAGCAACGGGGACAACGGCGACAACAACGACGACGGTTCCGGCATCGGCAATGACGGCTGGACCCCGGCCTCGCCGAACGTCCGCCTGGACCTGATGACAGCCTACCAGAACATCACCCGGCTGGACCCGACCACATCCAAGGCGCCGATCGGCCAGGTCCTTCAGGTCAACGAGTTCAAGGCCGCCATCACGGCCGGGACCATGACCACCCAGCAGGCGGTCGACAGGATCATCGACTTCGCCGACGCCACCACCTCGGTGGCCGTGCTGTCCTACCAGTTCTTCACCGGCCAGATCCCGTCGGCGAAAGGCTTGGACTATCTGGTCAACACTGGCGACGACCTGAACGCCTTCGACCTGACGGACGGCTATTACGCCAACTTCAACCTCGAGAACCGCTACATCAACTTCGCGGCGGCCCTCGGTCTTTCGGGTGAAAGCGCCAAGTCGTTCGGCATGGCCTACGGCGACATGACCTTCGCCCAGGCGGCGCGGAGCATCTACGACAAGGTCATCGGCATCCAGGAAGCGCGAGCCCTTGGGGTCGATACCGACGCGGCCATCGCCAACATCGTCGGCCGCAAGGCTTACTTCGATGAGCTGGCCGCTGGGCGGATCAACAACGTCAACACGGACCTGGCCGCCAAGGCCGCCCTCGTCGGCTACATCCTGGCCGAGGCGGTGAAGGCCGATGTGGGCAAGTACGCCAACTCGCTCGAGAACTTCTATTACGATCTGGCCGACGGTCAGGCGCAGTTCAAGGTCGGGCTGGTGACCGCCTACAACGACGACGGCGCCTGGATGGCGTAACGACGAATGCGCCCTGTCGCGGTTTATCCGCGGCAGGCGCTCAACCCTAAGCGGTTACACGCGTTGCGCTATCTGAGGATCCATTCGCAACTTCTAAAGGTAAAAGCTCAACCATAGCGATCCCGGAACCAAACCACTCTCGTATTTGTATATGCGAAGTGGGGGAATTTTGGAGAGAGCTCAATGACCGACAACACTGGTTTGATTGGGGGCCAAGCTGGCCAGCTGACCCTTCTGCCCGGCCTCCTCGGCGGCGTGGGCCTGAACACCAACCATCTTGGCCTGAACATCCTTCCCGGCCTGGCTGGCGGCGTGAACGCCAACACCAACAACGCCATCCTCGGCGTGGACGTCCTGCCCGGGCTCGACCTTGGCGGCGGGATCGACATCGACATCCTTCCTGATGTCGGCGGCGGCGTCACGATCGACATCGGCGGCGGCGGCGGTGGGACCGGCGGCGGCGGCACTGGCGGCGGCGGCACTGGCGGCGGCGGCACTGGCGGTGGCGGAACCGGCGGTGGCGGAACCGGCGGCGGCACGGGCGGCGGCACGGGCGGCGGCGGCTCCGGGACCGGCGACAACGGCAGCGGCGACGTCGACGGCAACGGCAACAACGGCGTCGAGAACCCGGGCGGCTCCGGCTCCGGCGGCACCGGCTGGCTGCCGGGCAGCAACACCCAGCTCGACCTGGAAGTCGCCTATCAGAACATCACCCGCGTGGACGCCGGATCGGCCAAGGGCGCGGGCGACGTGGCGGCCCTGACCCAGATCTGGAACCGGGTCGACGCCGGCACCCTGACCACCACCGAGGCTGTGCGACTGATCGCCGACTTCGCCATCGACACCAGCGCCGTGGCCATCACCAGCTACCAGTTCTTCACCGGCAAGACGCCCTCCGTCGCCGGCCTGGATTTCCTGGTCAACGCGGTGGACACCCTGAACCCCACGGACCTGACGGACCCGTACTATCAGGGCTTCAACCTGGAGAACCGGTACATCAACTTCGCCGCAAACCTCGGCCTGTTCGGCGAAGCCGCTGTCTCGTTCAAGAACGAGTACGGCGGGCTGAACTTCGAAGGCGCCGTCCGCAAGGCCTATGCGACGATAATCGGCAACAGCGAGGCCGCCGCGGCGGGCATCAATGTCGAGGCCGCCATCAACGACATCGTCAGCCGCAAGGCCTACTTCGACACTCTGGCCTCCAGCCGTATCGCCGCCAGCGATACCGACCTGGCCGCCAAGGCGGGCCTGGTCGGCTACGTCCTGGCCGAGGCGATCAAGGCGGACGTGGGCATCTACGCCAACGCACTGGAGAACTTCTACTTCGACCTCGCCGACAGCGAGGCGCAGTTCAACGTCAGCCTGGTGGCCGCCTACTCCAACGACACCGCCTGGATGGCCTGAACCAAATCGTCACATTCCCCGAGTAAAACTGCCAAGGCGGCCTCTTTCGAGGCCGCCTTATTTTTTGCCCGCTTTGCCCGCGACAAAGCGCCCAAGCCTCGCAAATTCCTTGATTTTAGGGGCGAACACCGGGAATTTCCCGCCACTTTCCAACGGGCGCCACGGGGTGCGGCGACCGTCGGGGACCGCCATCGACAGGGGGAACGATGCAGGAATTCGATCCGCGACGCCCGGCCGCCCGCTTGCTGCCGAAACTGCTGGTCGGTTCCGCCGCCGTCGTCGCCATCGCCCTGGCGGTGAAGCTTGTTCCCCTTAATGCGGGCGCGCCCGCCCAACCGGCCCTCAACACGGCCGAGATGACCGCCCTCCAGCACAAGGCCTTCGCTCAGGCCGAGGCCCAGCCGGGCCTGACCCGCGCCGAGAGCGTGCCGGTCAAGGTGCGTCCGGGCGAGACCCTGCAAGGCGCCGTCCAGCGCGCCGGCGTCGAGGCCGACGAGGCCGCCATGGTGGTCAGCACCCTGGCCGGCGCCATGGACACCGTGAAGATCAAGGCCGGCATGGCCCTGGATATCGCCCTCGCCCGTCCGCGCGGCGATCGCGGCGGCCCGGCCCGTCTGATCGGTCTGTCCCTGCGCACCAGCCCGTCCAGCGCCATCACCGTCTCGCGCACCTTCGACGGTGCGCTGCGCCTGCGCGAGCTGGAAGAAGAAGTCCGCGACGAGACCACCGTCGCCCAGGGCGAGATGCACGGCTCGCTGTTCGAGTCCGCCGCCCGCGCCGGCGCCACCCCGGGCGTCACGGCCCAGGTGGTGAAGCTGTTCTCGCACAAGCTCGACTTCTCCCGTGACATCAAGGCGGGCGACAATTTCAGCCTGATCTTCGACCGCAAGGTCACCGAAAGCGGCCGCACCATCGAGGCCGGCGATCTGGAATACGCCGAGATCAAGGGCCTGCGTTTCTACCGCTTCGAGCGCAACGACGGCGGCGTCGAGTACTTCGACGAAGCCGGCAAGAACGTCCGCGGCTTCCTGCTGCGCACCCCGGTCGATGGCGCGCGCATCACCTCGGGCTTCGGCGCCCGCCGCCACCCGATCCTCGGCTTCACCCGCATGCACCAGGGCATCGACTTCGGGGCCGGCAGCGGCACCCCGGTCCTGGCCGCCGGCGACGGCGTGGTGGTGGAGGCAGGGCGCAAGGGCGGCTACGGCAACTGGGTGAAGATCCGCCACAACGGCGGCTGGGAGACCGGCTACGCTCACCTGTCGCGCTACGCCAAGGGCCTCAAGAAGGGCCAGCGCGTGAAGCAGGGCCAACTGGTCGCCTATGTGGGCTCCACCGGCATGTCCACCGGCCCGCACCTGCACTACGAGATCTTCAACGGCGGCCGCCGCGTGAACCCGGTCGGGGCCAAGATCCCGCAAGGCACCGTCCTGGCCGGCGCCGAACTGAACCGCTTCCGCGCCAACAAGGCGCGGATCGACACCCTGCTGGCCAAGGGCCCGAGCAGCGTGCAATTCGCCGCCGCCGACTAAGCGGAGCCAAGCGCTAAGCTGGACGTTGAGTTCTCCGGGAAAACCCGGAGATCGACATGCGCAAAGCAGTCTGCGCCGCACTGGCCGCCATCACCTTCGGCGGCGTGCTCACGCCCGTGGCCGTTCAGGCCCAACCGCCCGGCTACTACTATTATGACGGACGCTGGGTGAACCAGCGCGACTGGTACGACTATCGCGACCGGGGCGACTGGCGCCGCTGGGACAACCGCCGCCGCTATCGCGACCGCAACAACAACGACGCCCTGGCCGCCGGCATCATCGGCTTCGCCCTGGGCGCGGCGATCATGGGCTCGCAGTCCGACTCCAACCGCGCCTACGCCCGCCGCGACGATCGGCGCCACGTGGCCCGCTGTTCGCGCATGTACCGCAGCTACGATCCGCGCAGCGACACCTACCTGGCCCGCGACGGCTATCGCTACTACTGCCGCAGCTAGGGCTCAGGCTTAGCTGTCGAAGACGATCACCGACCGCGCCAGCTCACCGCGCTTCAATTCCTCGAAGGCGTCATTGACGTCTTCGAGCTTGATGCGCCGCGAGATCAGGTCGTCCAGGTTCAGCTTGCCCGCCATGTAGGCGTCGACCAGACGCGGCATGTCCACGGGGAAGCGGTTCGAGCCCATGTACGAGCCCTGGATCTTCTTCTCGCCGAGGAAGTCGGGGCCGTGCAGCTCGATCATCGTCCCCACCGGGATCATACCGATGATGTTGGCCGTGCCGCCCCGGCGCAGCATCTTGAACGACTGCTCGGCGGTGACCTTCAGGCCGATGGCCTCGAAGCTGTGATGCACCCCGCCGCTGGTCAGCTCCTGCACCGCCTTCACCGGATCGGTCTCGGCGGCGTTGATCACGTCGGTGGCCCCGAACTTCCTGGCCAGCTCCAGCTTGGCCGGCACGCGGTCGATGGCGATGATCCGCCCCGCGCCCGCCAGGGCCGCGCCGTTGACCGCCGCCAGCCCGACCCCGCCGCAGCCGATCACCGCCACGGTCTCGCCCGGACGCACGGTCGAGGTGTGGATCACCGCCCCCACGCCGGTCATCACCGAGCAGCCGATCAGGCAGGCGCGATCCAGCGGCATGTCCTTGCGGATCGAGGTGCAGGCGTGCTCGTGGACCAGCATGTACTCGGCGAAGGACGACAGGTTCAGGAACTGGTTCATCCGGGGCGCGGCCAGGTCCTCGCGATAAAGGCGCGGCTCGTCCTCCTTGCCCCGCCGGGTCTCGGGGCTGACGCACAGGCTCATGTGCCCTGTCAGGCAGTGCTCGCAATGCCCGCAGAAGGCCGACAGGCAGGTGATGACGTGGTCGCCCACCTTCACCGTGCGCACTTCGGAGCCCACGGCCTCGACGACGCCGGCGCTCTCATGGCCCAGCACGGCAGGCAGCGGGTGGGTGTAGGAGCCTTCGACGAAGTGCAGGTCCGAGTGGCAGACGCCGGCGGCGACCGTGCGGATCAGCACCTCGCGCGGACCCGGCTTGCCGATGGCGACCTGTTCGATGGCGAGGGGTTTGCCCACCTCGCGAAGGACCGCAGCCTTCATACGTAACTCCCTTGTTTGGGGTCACGTTATCGCCCTCGCCCTCCGCAGGGGAAGACGAAATTCAAACAATTGTTAGGCGGCGGCGGCCAATCCCTGGGGCAGGAGGGTATCGGCGGACAGCAGGATGATCATCTTGTCCCCGGCCTTGATGACGGCCGAGACCAGGCCGTCGCCGGAATACTCGCTGAAGCCCGGGGGCGGCGTCACGTCTTCGGGCGCGACGGTGTAGGTGTCGCACACCGCGTCCACCATCAGGCCGGCGCAGTCGTCGCCGGACTCGATGACCACGATCACCGGGCGAGCGGCGGCGTCGAGACCGGCGAAGCCCAGGCGCGCCCGCAGGTCGATCACCGGCATCACGGTGCCGCGCAGATTGATCACGCCGGTCACATAGGGCGGCGAGTCCGGCATCGGGGTCGGTTCGGTGAAGCCGCGCAGCTCGCGCACGGAGCCGACATCCAGGCAGAACTCCTGGCCCGCCACTTCGAAGGAAATGACCTGACGGTCGTCTCCACCAGCCAGCAAAGCCGTCAATGCTTGCGCCATGGGGCTTCTCCCTCAACCGCGGCGTTAGCGGCCGCGTTCAGCAACCGAAGCCCGGAGAATGGGCGAAGAAGGTGAAAAAAGCGGAGCCGAACAAGGTTTATGGCGCGGCAAGGTTCAGACGCTATAAAGCTGGTATAGCCCCGGAAGAAGAGGCGAGAGGTGTTCAACTGATGGCTGCATCCGGCTTGGCCGTACGCGGACCCCGCAGCCTGCTTCGGCAGATCCGCGAAGCCCTGGCTGGGGGCGGTCCCGCCCAGGCGCGCCTCGACATGGTCGTCCGCATCATCGCCCTGTCGATGGTGGCGGAGGTGTGCTCGATCTATCTGCGCCGCGCCGGCGGCGATCTCGAACTGTTCGCCACCGAAGGCCTGTCGCGCGACGCCGTCCACGTCACCCGCCTGAAGACCGGCGAAGGCCTGGTCGGCGAGATCGTCCGCCTGGGCCGTCCCCTGAACCTTTCCGACGCCCCCAACCACCCGGCCTTCGCCTACCGCCCGGAAACCGGCGAAGACCCGTTCCACTCCTTCCTCGGCGTGCCCCTGCTACGAGGCGGCCGCGCCATCGGCGTTTTGGTCGTCCAGAACCGCACCGAGCGCGTCTATGGCGAAGAGGAGGTCGAGGACCTCCAGATCATCGCCATGGTCCTGGCCGAGATGGTCTCCGGCGGCGGCTTGATCGACCAGGCCGAACTGAAGGGCGTCGAGATCGCGCCCCACAAGCCCGAGCGGCTGAAGGGCGCCAAGTTCGCTGACGGCCTGGCCTACGGCGTCGCCGTCCTGCACGAGCCGCCGGTCGCTCCCGAACAGCTGCTGTCCGATGACGCCCTGGCCGAGGAAGCGCGCCTCAAATACGCGATCGAGGCCCTGCAGACCCAGATCGACAACATGCTGGACGGTCAGCACGGCCTGGTCGGGGCCTCGTACGAGGTGCTCGACACCTACCGCCTGTTCGCTCACGACCGCGGCTGGAACCGCAGCCTGGAAGAGGCGGTCCGCTCCGGTCTCACCGCCGAGGCGGCGGTGGAGCGCGTGCGCTCCGAACACCGCGCCCGCCTGGGCCAGGCCCGCGACCCCTATCTGCGCGAGCGCCTGCACGACCTGGAAGACCTGAACGACCGGCTGCTGCGCCACCTGTCGGGTGAGGGGCACCACGCCCGCACCCTGCCCGAGGACGCCGTGCTCATCGCCCGGAACCTGGGCCCGGCCGACCTGCTGGAATACGACCGCACCAAGCTGAAGGGCCTGCTGCTCGAAGAAGGCTCGCCCGCCAGCCACGCGGCCATTGTCGCCCGCGCCCTGGACATCCCCTGCGTCGGCCGCCTGGCCGGCCTGCGCGACCGGGTGTCGGAAGGCGACCCCGTGGTGGTCGACGGCGAGACGGGCGAGGCCTTCATGCGCCCGCGCCCCGACGTGGTCGCCGCGCTCAAGGCCCGCATTGAGATCCGCAACAGCCGCCGCGCCGAATTCGCCAAGCTGCGCGACACGCCCGCCTTCACCCGCGACGGCCACAAGGTCACGCTGCTGATGAACGCCGGCCTGGCCGTGGACCTGGACATCCTGCCGGAGACGGGCGCCGAGGGCATCGGCCTGTTCCGTACCGAGTTCCAGTTCATGGTGGCCGAGGAAATGCCCCGGCTGGAGGCGCAGACCGCCCTCTATGAAAAGGTCCTGGACGCCGCCGGCGGCCTGCCGGTGACCTTCCGCACCCTCGACCTGGGCGGAGACAAGCTGGTTCCGTACATGGAGCTGGAGCGCGAGGAAAACCCCGCCCTTGGCTGGCGCGCCGTGCGCATGGGGCTGGACCGCCCCGCCCTGCTGCGCATGCAGATCCGCGCCCTGATCCGCGCCGCCCGCGGCCGCGAGATGCGCATCATGTTCCCGCTGGTGGCCAGCGTGGACGAGTTCCGCGCCGCCCGCGTGTTCGTGGATCAGGAAATCGCCTGGGCCCAGCGTCGCGGCCGCCCGGCCCCCGCCCGCCTGGACGTCGGCGCCATGATCGAGGCCCCGTCCCTGCTGTGGCACCTGGACGCCCTGCTGCCGATGACCGACTTCGTCTCGGTCGGCACCAATGACCTGATGCAGTACCTGTTCGCCGCCGACCGGGGGAACCCGCAGGTGGCCGACCGCTACGATTTCCTGTCGCCGCCGGCCCTGCGCGCCCTCAAGACGATCCAGCAGGCCTGCGCCGATACGGGCACGTCCGTGTCGATCTGCGGTGAGATGGCGGGCCGCCCGCTGGAGGCCTTCGCCCTCACCGCCCTGGGCTTCGATCGGCTGTCCATGCCCCCCGCCGGCATCGGCCCGGTGAAGCAGATGGTGCTGTCCTGCGACCGCGAAGCGGCCAAGCGCGGGGTCGAGGCCCTCATCCGCAGCGGGGCGGGTTCCATCCGCAATGAAATCGAGACCCTGGCGCGCAAACTTTATGTCGCAGTTTGAATGCGTTGGCGCTGTCACATCTTCTTGCTATCGAGAAAGAATAGTTAACCCATTTCGTGCGATGGGTCGTGTGGGCGCCGCCTACACGCGTGGCGCGAAAACAGGACACGGGGCATGCCGCTGGACATGGGCGGGGTCACGCAGCTGAAGTTTCCTGACGAGGGGTCCGAAGTGGACCAGGCCTCCGCTCCCTCCTTGACGACGGGCGATAATGTCGGCGCGGCTCTCAAGGCCGTGCGCGAGCATCTGGGCCTGTCCCTGGAAGAGGTCGCCGAGGCGACGCGGGTCCGTCGCACCTATTTGGCGGCCATCGAGGACATGCGCCTCGACACCCTGCCGTCCCGCCCCTTCGCCGTCGGTTATGTGCGCGCCTACGCCAAGGCCCTGAACCTGGACGGCGAGGCCGCGGTCAACCGCTTCAAGATCGACAGTCCCGATCCCGATCAGGTCCTGCGCGGCCCGGTCGGCGTCGAGAAGAAGGCCGATCCCCGCTTCGCCATGGCCGCCGTGGCCGGCGTCGTGATCCTGGCCGCCATCCTGGCCTGGAACGTGGCTCGCCGCGTACTCGAGCCCGCGCCGCAGCAGGCGCAGACCGGCATCCAGTCCGCGCCCGTCGCGCCGCCGACGCCCGACGCCAATTCGGGCGCCGTGTCGCTCGGCGCGCCCCTGCCGGCGCCTGTCGAATCCACAACGCCCAAGCCCTACGTCACCCCGGGCCTGGAAGACTCCGTCGCCTCGGGCGGCTCGGCCGACGCCGCCATCGCCGTGGCCAAGGCCCGCGCCGCCGCAAAGGCCGCCGAGGACGCCCGTCCCGACGACACCATCGTCCTGGGCTCGCCCTTCAAGGCCAACGGCGCCGTCATGGGCGCCAATCCCGAGGAATCCCTGGTCACCCTGCAGGCCCGCAAGAGCGGCGCCCTGGTGGTGCGCAGCCCCGACGGTCAGGTCTATTTCGCCCGCCAGCTGAACGCCGGCGAAGCCTATCGCGCTCCGGCGGTCAAAGGCTTGGTGGCCGACGTCTCCGACCCGGCCGCCTTCGAGGTGTTCGTGGGCGGCTCGTCCAAGGGCGTCCTGCCCGCCGCCCAGACGTCCATCGGCAAGCTGGTCGACTAAACCCGCCCCGCGACCGACTGCGGTCTTCTTATCGTCGCTTCAAAGGCCTATGTTCCGCGCGACATGAGCGTCCAGGATCACACCCACGTCCGCCCCTGGCGGATGATCGACCGCCGCAAGAGCCGCAAGATCCGCGTCGGCTCCGTCGAGGTCGGCGGCGATGCGCCGATCAGCGTCCAGTCGATGACCAACACCGTGACCGCCGACGCGGCCGCGACCATCGACCAGATCCGTCAATTGGAAGAGGCCGGCGCCGACATCGTCCGCGTCTCCTGCCCCGACGTGGAATCCACGGCCGCGTTCAAGGCCATCGCCAAGGCGGCCAAGGTCCCGCTCGTGGCGGACATCCACTTCCACTACAAGCGCGGCATCGAGGCGGCCCAGGCGGGCGCCGCCTGCCTGCGCATCAATCCGGGCAACATCGGCAGCCCCGACCGCGTGCGCGAGGTCGTCCAGGCGGCCAAGGACCACGGCTGCTCCATCCGCATCGGCGTCAACGCCGGCTCGCTGGAACGTGAGCTGCTGGAGCGCTACGGCGAGCCCTGCCCCGAGGCCATGGTCGAAAGCGCGCTGAACCACGCGCGCATCCTGCAGGACCACGACTTCCACGAGTTCAAAATCTCGGTGAAGGCGTCCGATCCCTTCCTCACCGTCGCGGCCTACCAACAGCTGGCCGACGCCATCGACTGCCCCCTGCACCTGGGCGTGACCGAGGCCGGCGCCCTGCGCACCGGCACGGTGAAAAGCGCCATCGGCATGGGCTCGATGCTGTGGGCCGGCATCGGCGACACCATCCGCGTCAGTCTCGCCGCTGACCCGGTGGAAGAGGTCAAGGTCGGCTTCGACATCCTCAAGTCGCTGGGCCTGCGCCACCGCGGCGTGAACATCATCGCCTGCCCGTCCTGCGCCCGTCAGGGCTTCAACGTCATCAAGACTGTGGAGGCCCTGGAAGAGCGTCTGGCCCACATCTCCACGCCCCTGTCCCTGTCGATCATCGGCTGCGTCGTGAACGGTCCGGGCGAAGCCCTGATGACCGACATCGGTTTCACCGGCGGCGGCGCGGGCTCCGGCATGATCTACATGGCCGGCAAGCCTGACCATAAGCAGTCCAACGACGGCATGATCGACCACATCGTCGAGCTGGTCGAAAAGCGCGCCGCCGAGATCGAAGCCGCCAAGGCCGCCACCGCCGTCGCGGCGGAGTAGCTTGCGTCGAGCGCCGTCGGCCCTTAGTCACCCGCCATGCGTCTGCCCCAAGCCCGTCTCGATCAGGTCCTAGACCGTTTCCGCGAAGTCGAAGCCCGTATGGGCGCGGCCACGGACGGCGGCGAAATCGTCAAGCTGTCCAAGGAACACGCCGAGCTGAAGCCGGTGGCCGAGGCCGTCGAGGCCCTGGCCAAGGCCGAGGCCGAGCGCGGCGACCTGGAAGAGATGCTGAAGTCCGGCGACGCCGACATGGCCGCCCTGGCCCGCGACGAGCTGGACGCCCTGGACGAGCGTCTGCCGAAGATGCAGCGCGACCTGGCCCTGATGCTGGCCCCCAAGGACAAGGACGAGAACGCGTCCGCCATCCTGGAAGTGCGCGCCGGCACCGGCGGCGACGAGGCGGCCCTGTTCGCCGGCGACCTGTTCCGCATGTACCAGCGCTACGCCTCGCTCCAGGGCTGGCGGGTGGAGATCGACAGCGTCTCCGAAGGCGAAATGGGCGGCTACAAGGAGATCATCGCCTCGGTCACAGGCGACGGCGTGTTCGGCCGCTGGAAGTTCGAAAGCGGCGTCCACCGCGTGCAGCGCGTGCCGGCAACCGAGGCCCAAGGCCGCATCCACACCAGCGCCGCCACCGTCGCCGTCCTGCCCGAGGCCGAGGACGTCGAGATCGAGATCAACGAAAGCGACCTGCGGATCGACACCTACCGCTCGTCCGGCGCCGGCGGCCAGCACGTCAACAAGACCGACTCGGCCGTGCGCATCACCCACCTTCCGACCGGCGTCGTCGTGACCTCCTCGGAGAAGTCGCAGCATCAGAACCGCGCCCGCGCCATGAAGAACCTGAAGGCGCGCCTTTACGACATGCAACGCGAGGCCCTGGACACCGCCCGCTCCGACGCCCGCAAGAGCCAGGTCGGCAGCGGCGACCGCTCCGAACGCATCCGCACCTACAACTTCCCGCAGGGCCGGGTGACCGACCACCGCATCAACCTGACGCTCTACAACCTGGCGCGGGTGATCGAGGGCGACGCCCTGGACGACGTCATCAAGCCGCTGATCGCCGAGGATCAGGCGGCGCGCTTAGCGTCCCTGGAAGACAGCTTCTAAAGCGCCTTTTCCATCACCACGAAGTGCAGGTCGTCGCGCCTGGGCTTGCCGAAGCGTTCGTCCCCGTGGGGGAAGGCCTGCGTCTCGCCGGTCAGGGCGTAGCCCCGGCGCTGGTACCAGGCGATCAGGGTGTCGCGGACATGGACCACGGTCATGCGCATCCGCGTCGCGCCGTGTTCGCGTGCGTGGGCCTCGGCCTGCTCCAGCAAGCCGCGCCCAAGCCGGCGATCCTGCAGGTCCGGGCGGACGGTGAACATGCCCAGATACCAAGCCCCGTCGCCCGCCGGCTCCAGCCACACCGTGCCCAGGATCGGCCCACTCGCCACGTCGCGCAGGAGCAACAACACCGCCTGCGGGTTGGCCGCCAGGTCGTCGCGCAGGATGACGCCGTCCGTGCGCTGGCCGTCGATATAGTCGTCCTCGGTCGTCCACCCCTCGGACTTGCCTCGATAGGCGGAATTAACCAGCGCGACGACCTCGTCGAGGTCGGCTTCAATAGCAGGCGAGACGAACATGGCGCGGACCTAGCCACGCCCGTTCGCCAAAGCCAAGCCTAACGCCGCCGCACCCGCGTCCACGCGCCGCCCGCGATGCGTCGCGCGCGCTCGGCTTCCTTCTTCAGGGACGCCAGCGGGTGGAAGGCTAGGCCAACCGAATCCGCCATGACCGCGCCGCGCTCGCCCATGGGGCGCTCGGGTCCCGTGGTGGAGTCGATGGCCGTCTGGTGCTCGATCTCGGCGTTCAGCTCCGCCCCCAACAGGATCGCCATCACCGAGAACCACACCCAGACCATGAAGGCGATCACCGCCCCCAGCGGTCCATAGGTCGCGTCATAGTGGGCCATGGTGTTGACGTACCAGGAAAAGCCCAGCGATCCGGCCAGCCAGAACAGCGCCGCGAAGGCGGCCCCAATGATCACCCACCGCCAGCGCGCCCGCGCCCGGCACGGGGCGTAGCGGTACAGCACCGCGAAGGCGAAGGCCGCCAGGGCCGCCACCGCCGCCCAGCGCAGCGGAATCCACCACAGCTCCGCCCGGCTGAAGCCGATCCATTCCAACGCCAGCGGCGCGGCCACCAGCACCCCGGTGGCCAGCACCAGCACGCCCAGCGCCGCCACGGTGAAGCCGTAGCTCATCAGGCTGACCACCGCGAAGTTGCGCTTCTCCACCTCGTCATAAGCGACGTTCAAGCCGTTGAAGAGGGCCCGCATCCCGGCGTTGGCGCTCCATGCCGACAGCAGCAGGCTGATGATCAGGGCCACGCCCAGCTTCTCCTGCTGCTGGCTGGCCAGGCGCAGCATCTGCTCGCCGACGATCTGGACCACGCTGGCGGGGAAGATCACCGACATGTCCTGGAGCTGCTTCTGGACCGTCGCCACGTCGGCGAACAGGCCATAGACCGACACGAACACGCCGATGGCCGGAAAGATCGCCAGCAGGGCGTAGAAGGTCACCCCGCCCGCCACGGCCGGCAGGCCGTCGGCGCTGATCTCCAGGATCGTGCGCCACAGGATGTCGCGCCAGCCCAGCAGGGGGATGTGGTGCGGCCGCATCGCCGCGCGGCCCCGCCGCGGCTCCTGGCTGTCGAACTCGTGGGGAGGCAGCACCCGCTGCTCGCTGAGGCCGGCGACCGGCTCGGCGTCGAGGGCGGCCTTGTCCTTGCGCGGCCACAGGATCGCCACGGCCAGCAGCCCCGCCCAGGGGATCAGATTGGCTACGCGTTTGCGGTCCATGGCGCCTCCGGCAAGTCAAACACCCGCCAAGCCTCACCGTTCCGCTTGCGGGCCGCCTTGAGCAAAGGCATTGGGGGCCATGGCCCGCGTAACCTCGCTCTACCGCCACCCCGTCAAAGGCTTCACGCCGGAGCGTCTGGACGCCGTGACCCTGCGAGCGGGCGAGCCGTTTCCATGCGACCGCCTCTATGCGGTGGAGGACGGCCCCAGCGGTTTCGACCCCGCCGCCCCTGAACACCTGTCGAAGATGAAGTTCACGGTGCTGGCCAGGATTCCCGCGGTCGCCGGCGCTCGCACCCGCTATGACGAGGCCACGACCACCTTTCGCGCCAGCGCCGACGGCGCGCCTGACTTCGAGGGCCGCCTGGCGGAGACCGAAGGCCGCGAGGCCTTCGCCGCCTGGCTGGCCGCCCTGCTGGGCGACGACATCCGGGGCCCGCTGCGGGTGCTGGAAGGTCCCGGCCTGCACCGGTTCATGGACAGCAAGTCCGGCTTCGTCTCAATCATCAACCTGGCCAGCGTGCGCGACCTGGCGGAGAAGATCGGCCAGCCCGTCGACCCCCTGCGCTTCCGCGCCAATGTCTATGTCGAGGGCTGGGAGCCCTGGGTCGAGAACGACTGGGCCGATCGCGTGCTCACCCTCGGCGGCGCGACAGTGCAGGGCATCAAGCCCATCGTCCGCTGCGCCGCCACCCACGTGAACCCGACCACCGCCGAGCGCGACATCGACCTGGTGAAAGCCCTGTTCGACCACTACGGCCACATGCTGTGCGGCCTGTATGTGCGCGTGCTGGAAGGCGGCGAGGTCGTGGAGGGGGATGCGGCCGGCTAGGCGCCGTTCGCCGCCCCCAGCCGCGCGCGCAGCTTCGCCACCTCGGCGCGCAGGGTCACCACCGTCTCCAAATCCCCGCCCATGGCGCACAGCAGCGCCGGCGGCACGGCCTTGGCCTTTTCCTTCAGCGCCCTGCCGGCGGCGGTCAGGGTGATGCGCACCACGCGTTCGTCCTCAGGGTTGCGCGTACGGCTGATCAGGCCAGCCGTCTCCATGCGCTTCAGCAGCGGCGTCAGGGTGCTGGACTCCAGCCCCACCCGCTCGCCGATGCCGCCCACGGTCTGGGTCCCGTCCTCCCACAGCACCAGCAGCACCAGGTACTGAGGATAGGTCAGGCCCAACGGCTCCAGCAGCGGCTTGTACGCCCGGTTCAGCGCGTGGACCGTCGAGTACAGCGCGAAACACAGCTGATCATCGAGGCGCAGGAAGTCGGGGGTCTTGCTCATGCCGTGGAATATAGGCCCGAAAGTATCGTGCACAAAATATTCGCCCCTCCCCCTTGCGCACGGCTCAAGAAAGGCATTTATATCGTGCACGATTTAATCGAGAGCCAAGGCGGGACGCAACGCCCCGCCGCCCTCGGATGGAGACACGCCATGAACGTCCTGTACCGCACCGAAGCCGTCGCCACCGGCGGCCGCACCGGCTCCGCCGCCACCACCGACGGCGCCTTCTCGGTCAATCTGGTCACCCCCAAGGAACTGGGCGGCCCGGGTGGCGAGGGCAACAACCCCGAGCAGCTGTTCGCCGCCGGCTACGCCGCCTGCTTCATCGGCGCCCTGAAGTTCGTCGCCGGCCAGAAGAAGGTGAAGATCGCCGACGACACCACCGTCGCCGCCACGGTCGGCATCGGTCCGCGCGACGACGGCCAGGGCTTCGGCCTGGATGTGGCCCTGAAGGTCACCCTGCCGGGCATCGACGCCGACACGGCCAAGGCCCTGGTCGACGCCGCCCACATCGTCTGCCCTTACTCGCACGCCACCAAGGGCAGCCTGGACGTCCGCCTCAGCATCGCCTGAACCCGTCGCACCTGCACCGCTTCACCCCGTCCGCGAAAGCGGGCGGGGTTTGGCTTGCGTCCTTCGCCTCGGCGGCGCATTTGAGCCTCATGACCCAGAACCTCGTTAAAGCCTGGACGGCCGCCAAGCAGCGGCTGACGGACGGCGGCATCGACAGCCCCGTGATCGACGCCCGCCTCCTGCTGGAAGCTGCCGCCGACGCCACCCGCCTGGACATCGTCACCGATCCCTATCGCGAGCTGACCGCCGAGCAGGTCTCGACCCTGGACGGCTACGTGGAGCGCCGCCTGCGCCGCGAGCCGGTCAGCCACATCCTGGGCCGCAAGGGCTTCTGGAAGGTCATGCTGTCGGTGAACAACCAGGTGCTCACCCCGCGCCCCGACACCGAGGTCATCGTCGACCTGGTGCTGAAGCGCACGACCGAGCACCAGGCCTTCAACCTGCTGGACCTGGGCGTCGGCTCCGGCGCCATCATCCTGTCGATCCTCGCCGAGCGCCCCGCCGCCAAGGGCCTGGGCATCGATATCTCCAGCGAGGCCCTGGCCGTGGCGCGCGAGAACGCCGCCAACCTGGACCTCAACAATCAGGTCGCCCTGCTGCGCGGCGACTGGACCGGCGGCCTGGCCGACGAGAACTTCGACGTCGTCGTCTCCAACCCGCCCTACATCGCCTCCGACGAGATCGAGACCCTGGAGCCGGAGGTCCGCGACCATGAGCCGCGTCTGGCCCTGGACGGCGGTCCCGACGGCCTCGATCCCTATCGTATCCTGGCCCCCGAAATCCTGCGCGTCCTGAAGCCGGGAGGCCTTTTCGCCGTTGAGATCGGCCATACCCAGTCCAAGGATGTCGAAGCCCTGTTCGAGGCCGCCGGCGGCCTGGAAGTCTGGACGATCAAGGACCTGTCCAACCGCGACCGCGTGGTGACCGGCTTGAAAAAGCCCTTGGAAACTTAAGGACAAGACGCTACATCAAGGTGGTCTCAACCAAATCGCCGGCGTCGGAAACAGCATTCGTCAGAACGGCGATGCGAACGCCTCCGGCAAGCGCGCGCGGATTCATCACCCGATGGCGCGCTGGGGCGGTTGAGATTTTAAGGAAACCAGCGTCTTCGATCTCGACTAGGACCGACAGGTCCAAACCGGCTCAAGAGCACCACAGCCGCACGGCGACGCAGAGGCGTCCGGCGGCGGACAGGTTCAAGGCAAGATGAGAGATTTCAAGGGTATGAAGCGTCAACGCGGCCGCAATCGCGGCGGCGGTGGTGGCGGAAAACCGCAGCACAACGCCAACCGGGCCTTCGATTCGAACGGTCCCGACGGCGTGAAGGTGCGCGGCGCCGCTCAGAGCGTCTTCGAAAAGTACCAGCAACTGGCCCGTGACGCCGCCTCCGCAGGCGACCGCGTCCTGGCCGAGAACTACCTGCAGCACGCGGAGCACTATTTCCGCGTCATCCGCGCGGTTCAGCCCAACCGCCCGGTCTCCGAGATCGTCGGCAAGGAGCAGTTCGGCTCCGGCTACGACATCGACTTCGAGGCCGAGCCGGAAGAACAGCCCGAAGCGCCCGCTCAGGCGGAAGGCGAAACCGCCGAAGGCGGCGAGGGTGAAGCCGGCCAGCGCGAGGATCGCCCGCGCTTCCGTGACCGCGACAACCGCGACCGCAACGAAAACCGTGATCGCGACCGCGACCGGGGCGACCGCGAAGGCGGCCGTCGCGACCGCTGGCGCGACCGTGACGACCGTGGCGATCGCCAGGAGAACCGCGGCGACCGTCAGGACCGCGAGCCTCGCCAGGATCGTGAACCGCGCCAGGAGCGTGAGCCCCGTCAGGACCGCGAACCGCGCGAGCCCCGCGAAGCCCGTGAACCGCGCGGCGAGCGTGAAGGCCGCCGCGAGCGCTTCGACCGTGAACGCGGCGAGCGTGGCGAACGCCAGGACCGCAACGAGAGCCGCGATCCCCTGGCCGTCGTCGAGCCGCAGGCCACGCCGCTGACCGTCGAGGCCGCCGAGCCCTCGCCGCAACTGCGCGGCCAGGACGGCGCCGTCAGCCACGCCCCCGCCTTCCTCAGCCGCGCCTCGGCGCCGGCTCCGGAAGCCGCCGAGGGCGAGGTCAAGAAACCCCGCCGCCGCCGCGCTCCGCGCAGCTTCGAAGGCGGTGAAGGCGAAGCCCCGGCCGCCGCGCCGGAAGCTGAAGAAGCCTAAGACGACCAAAGGCGTTCTCTCCCCGATGAGAGAACGCCTTTTTCTTATGGCCGCCATGGCCGCCGCCCTGCCCTTCTACGCCCACGCCGCCTCCGGCGACTGGAAGAAGGACGCCGTCCAATATGACCGCCGCCGGATCGAGCGGCTGGACCATGCCTGGACCGAGGCCCTGGGCGAGGCCCGCGCGGGCGGTCACGCCCGCGAGCTCGCCGCCCAGGGCGCGTTGTTCAAGCCCGGCGCCGCCCTGAAGCGTCCCGAGCCCGCTCCCGGGACCTATCGCTGCCGGACCTTCAAGCTGGGCGGGAACCTGCCCTATGTGGCCTATGGCTGGTTCACCTGCCGGGTGGAGCTGACGCCCGGCGGCGACATGTTGCTGCGCAAGACCACCGGCTCCCAGCGGCAGGCCGGGAGTCTCTATCCCGACGGACCGCGCCGCCAGGTCTTCCTCGGCGCCGTCGCCTGGGGATCGGACAAGCCCCTTGCCTACCGCCAGGACGTCGAACGCGACCAGGCCGGCGTCCTGGAGCGCATCGGCGCCAACCGCTGGCGGCTGGCCCTGCCGTACCCGAAGCAGGAGTTGAAGCTGGACGTGATCGAGCTGCGGAAATAGTCCCCTCGCCCCCTTCGGGGGAGAGGGTAAGGGTGAGGGGGCGCTGAGCTTCAACAGGCAAGGCGCTGCAAGCGGAACCGCCGCGGCCCCTCGCCCAACCCTCTCCCCACGGGTGGCGAGAGGGGAAGACTTATCCCCCGCCTCCGAACCTCTCGTCATCTCTCTTCATCCCGTCGCACGAGAGCGCGCGTGGCCACGTGCCGGCGGGCGGCGGGAGCGGGGTCCCCCTGGAGGCCGACCGACGCCGGGTTTGCTGTCTCATCGATGGCGTCGATCGCAGCGTTCACGACAAGGACCCGCGCGGAGCGCCGGACGATCTACCTTCAGTCCACTCCAACCCGATCGGGAGCTGTCCGTCGCTCCGCCGCCCTCCCGACCTTCGCAGCAATCCGCGCGAAGCGGCGACGCCGTGCGTGCTTCGAGACGCGCTGGCGCGCTCCTCAGCATGACGAGCTTTGTCGCCAACTGAATTCGTCATCCTGAGGAGGTCGCAAGCCGTCTCGAAGGACGCAGTACCTCAAGCCCCCTCGATCGCCCGCTGCACCAGCAACGCCTGCGCCGTCTCGCGCACGTCATGCACCCGCACGGCCGCCACCCCGGCCCGCGCGCCCGCCAGGGCCGCCGCCAGGGAGCCGCCCAGCCGCCCCGAAGCCTCCACGGCCAGCGGATCGAGCCCCTGGATGAAGCGCTTGCGGCTCACCCCCAGCAGGACCGGGAAACCCGTCTCCACGAACAGCGGCAGAGCCGCCAGCAGGGCGAGGTTGTGCTCCACCGTCTTGCCGAAGCCGATGCCGGGATCGAGCCAGATCTTCTCCCGCGCCACGCCCGCCGCCATGGCCGCGCCCGCGCGGGCGGCGAGGAGAGCCAGCACCTCGCCCACCACGTCGTCATAGTGCGGCGCCGCCTGCATCGAGCGCGGCTCGCCCTGCATGTGCATCAGCACCACCTCGCAGCCCAGTTCGGCGGCCACGGCCGGCCCCTCGGGCGTGAAGCCCAGGGCCGCCACGTCGTTCCAGATGCTCGCGCCGGCGGCCATGGCGGCGCGGGCCACGGCGGGCTTCATGGTGTCGACGGAGATGGCGATGGGGCTCTCCGCCCGGATCGCCCGGATCAGCGGGACCACTCGCGCGATCTCGTCCGCCTCGCTGACCGGCGCCGCGCCGGGGCGGGTGGACTCGCCGCCGATGTCGAGGATGTCCGCCCCGTCGGCGACCAGCTTGCGAGCATGGGCCAGCCCCGCCTCCGGCCCCGTGAAACGGCCGCCGTCGGAGAAGCTGTCCGGCGTGACATTGACGATCCCCATCACCAGGGGCCGGTCGGGTGCGTTCATTGCGCCAGGAAGTCGAGGACGGCCTTATGAAAGGCCTGCGGATCCTCCAGATGGATCAGGTGGCCGCGCCCGTCAAACACCTGGACCTTGGCGTCGGGCAGGGTCGGCGCCAGCGCCTGGGCCAGTTCGGCCACCGTCCTGAACTTCGCCTTGTCGGCCTCGGTCGCCTGGGCCTTGCCTGGCGCGGCGCGATCCGTGCTCCCGACCAGGAACAGGGTCTTCACCGGGATGCGGGGAATGTCCTGCGCCACCGGCAGGTCGCGGATGGCCACGGCGCTGGCGTTGAAGGTGCGCACAAAGAAAGGCCAGTCCTGGCTGGCCTTGATCTGCTCGCGCAGAGTCACGAACGGTTCGATCACCTCGGACGAGGCCAGGCCGTAGCTGGCCGTCAGCTCCTTGCGATAGGCGGCCGCCCCCTTGGCGCTCTCGGCCCGCGCAAGCGCCTCGGGGTCGATGGGCGGCGTCAGGGGACGATAGTCCTGCAGCCCGATGGGCGCATACATGGCCAGCCGTCCCACCCGCTCCGGGTGAGCCAGCACCAGGCGCGTCGCCGCCATGTTGCCCATGGAGTGGGCGAGCACGTCGGCCTTGTCGATCTTCAGGTGGTCCAGCAGCGCCCAGGTGTGCTCCGCCATCACCTCGAAGCTGACCGCCATGCCGTCGACACGGCCCGACTTGCCGAAGTTGATCTGGTCCGGCGCCACCACGCGATAGCCGGCCGCCGTCAGGGCCTTGATGGTCCCGCCCCAATAGCCGGCCGGAAAGTTGCGGCCGTGCAGCAGCAGCACCGTGCGCCCGTTGGCCAGGCTGGTCGGCGCGACGTCCATGTAGGCGAGCCTGGTCTGCACCCGCTTGCCCTTGGCCTCCACGACCACGGGCAGGACGCTGACCGGATAGGGATAGGCGTACCCCTCAAGCGTCGCGTTCACGGCGACCGGCGCCTGGGCGAAGGCGGGGCCAGCAATGGGCGTGGCGGCGAGCGTCAGGGCGCAAAGAAAAAGGGGGAGCTTCATGGCTCCCCCTTTAACGCATCAGGCGGTGGCTGGTGTCGAGGTGATCGGCACCGAGACCGTCGGGTTGGCCGGCTGCTTGGCCTCCGGCTCGTCGCGGTTCGGCTTCACGCCCTTCAGCACACCGGCGATCTCGTCGCCGCTGAGGGTTTCGAACTCCAGCAGGCTCTTGGCCAGGACGTGCAGGTCGTCCAGCTTCTCGGTCAGGATCCGGCGGGCCTCGTCATGGCCGTAGTCGACCAGACGCTTCACTTCGGAGTTGATCAGCTTGGCGGTCGCTTCGGAAATGTTCTGGGTGCGCGCCACCGAGTGGCCCAGGAACACCTCTTCCTGGTTGTCGCCATAGGCGACGGTGCCCAGCTCGTCCGAATAGCCCCAGCGGGTGACCATGTTGCGGGCCAGGTCCGTGGCGGCCTTGATGTCGCTGCTGGCGCCCGAGGTGATGTTCTCCTTGCCGAAGATCAGCTCCTCGGCCACGCGGCCGCCCATCATGATGGCCAGGCGGCTGGTCATCTGCTGGTACTTCATGGAGTAGCGGTCGCCTTCCGGCAGCTGCATCACCATGCCCAGGGCGCGGCCGCGGGGGACGATGGTCGCCTTGTGGACCGGGTCGGCGCAGGGGACGTTAATGGCCACGATGGCGTGACCGCCCTCGTGATAGGCGGTCAGCTTCTTCTCCTCGTCGTTCATGGCGAGGGAGCGGCGCTCGGCGCCCATCATGACCTTGTCCTTGGCCATCTCGAAGTCGTTCATGGTGACCATGCGGCGGTTCTTCCGCGCGGCCATCAGGGCGCCTTCGTTGACCAGGTTCGACAGGTCCGCGCCCGAAAAGCCGGGGGTGCCGCGGGCCAGGGTCTTCACGTCCACGTCGGCGGCCAGGGGCACGTTCTTCATGTGCACGCGCAGGATACGCTCGCGGCCGGTGACGTCCGGGTTCGGCACCACGACCTGACGGTCGAAGCGGCCGGGACGCAGCAGCGCCGGGTCCAGGACGTCCGGACGGTTGGTGGCGGCGATCAGG
Source organism: Caulobacter sp. 73W (assembly GCF_041021955.1). GTDB lineage: Bacteria > Pseudomonadota > Alphaproteobacteria > Caulobacterales > Caulobacteraceae > Caulobacter. The sequence continues at coordinate 2,806,681 of NZ_CP158375.1, read as the reverse complement.
ATGATGCCTTCGTTGGACTCGAAGCCGTCCATCTCCACCAGCAGCTGGTTAAGGGTCTGCTCGCGCTCGTCGTTGCCGCCGCCCAGGCCGGCGCCGCGATGGCGGCCGACGGCGTCGATTTCGTCGATGAAGATGATGCAGGGGGCGTTCTTCTTGGCCTGCTCGAACATGTCGCGCACGCGGCTGGCGCCGACGCCGACGAACATCTCCACGAAGTCCGAACCGGAAATCGAGAAGAACGGCACGCCCGCCTCGCCCGCGACGGCGCGGGCCAGCAGGGTCTTACCGGTGCCGGGAGGGCCGACCAGCAGGGCGCCCTTGGGGATCTTGCCGCCCAGGCGCTGGAACTTGGCCGGGTCCTTCAGGAAGTCGACGATCTCCGTCAGGTCTTCCTTGGCCTCGTCCACACCGGCCACGTCCTCGAAGGTGACGCGGTTCTTGTTCTCGGTCAGCAGGCGGGCCTTGGACTTGCCGAAGCCCATGGCGCCCCGGGCGCCGCCCTGCATCTGACGCATGAAGAAGATCCACACCCCGATCAGCAGCAGGATCGGCAGCATGTTGAACAGGATGGTCAGCAAGGTGTTGCCGCCCGGCGACTTGATCTGGATGTCGGCGCCGCGCGCTTCCAGACGCTTGATCAGGTCTTCGGAGTTCGGCGGAGCCATGACCGTCACGGCCTTGCCGTCGGCGCCGCGCGCCTCGACGACCTGGCCGTGGATGACCGCGCTCTTCACGCCGCCCTGGTCGATGCGGCGGAGCAGTTCCGAATAGGTGATCTCGCCGGCCGACCCGCCACGCGAGCCTTGGGTGATGACGCTGTAGCCGCCGATCAGAACGACGAGGATGACGCCCCAGATGGCCAGGTTACGCAGGTTCATGGCTCTTCAATCTTCTCCCGCCCAACGGGGCGATCTACGCAAGATAGGATGACCAGCGCGATTTCGCCACGCACGCGTGTGGTCAGCCTGGTTCGCGGGTCGTTAGGCCGCAGGCGGCGGAATGACGTTCTGCGGCCAGAGCCCTTACACGCACTGGGGTTTCGTCGTCCAGCAGCGGGCAGGAAACGCCGTCGCCGGGCAAAAGGATCACCGGCAGGGCAGGCCGCGCGACAGCCGGTACGGCGCGCAGGGCGTCCTGCTGGGTCCTCGACAGGCGGGCGGCCCGCCCTTTCAGGGCCGCGACGCTCAGGCCCGGCCGGTCGGCGGTGATCTCGAAACGCCCGTCCCAGACGACGGCTGCGCCCGGCTCCAGCGCCAGGGTCGGCAGGCCGCCCCGCGACGCCTCCCCGGCGTTGCGGGCGACCAGTACACGGTCGCCCTCGGCCTCGATCCGGGCGCCGGCCAGGGTGGCGGTGAACGCCAGCCCGCTCCGCACCTGATCCACCAGCCGCTCCAGCCGCTCGCCGCGCGGCGGCGCGTCGGTGCCGGCGGCGCTCAGACAGGCGGCGGCCAGGCTGCGGGCGCTGAGGGTGCGGGGCAGGTCCAGCAGGCCCCAGCGGGCCGCCTGGAGCTCTGGAGCGGCCGTATCGGCGGTCGGCTCGGAAACCCGCGCCGCCTGGGGCGCTCCCGCCCGCGCCCGGCTGCGGGCGAAGCGCTGGTCTTCATTGGCCGGATCGTCGACCCAGTCGCGGCCCTGCGCCGTCAGCCAGTCGCGGATCTGCGCCCGCCGCAGGCCTAGCATGGGCCGCAGCACGAATACGCCCCGCCCCTGCGGCCAGGCTGGCGACGGCGACCATTCGCGGGGATCGGAGACGCTGGAGCCCTCGGCCCGCATGGCCGCGCCCTCGGCCAGGTCGTCGGCGGTGTGGCCCAGCAGGATGACCCTCGCCCCCGCCTCCCGCGCCGCGTCGGCCAGCAGGGCGTGGCGCGCCCGGCGGGCGGCGGCGGGCAGGCCGGTTGACGGCTTGTCGCCGCTCCAGGCCAGAGCGCGGAAGTCCCAGCCAAGCTCCGCCGCGATCCGGCCGCAGCGGGCGGTCCAGTCGGCGCTGAGGGGATTGAGCCCGTGATCCACGGTCAGGACCAGCAGGCGACGCCCCTTGGCCCGCGCCCACCGGTCGGCGATCAGCAGCAGGGCCAGGGAGTCGCCCCCGCCGGACAGGCCGACGGCGAGCGGAGCGGAAGACGCGGAAAGCAGCCGGCGGTCGAGAACCGCCGAGACCGCCTCTAGGCGCACTTGGCCTGGGTCCGCGTGGTGGCGGCGCGGCTCTTCACCGCCGCCGAGGCGTTGGGATAGCGCTTGGGCAGCTCATCCAGCGTCTTGCAGGCGTCGGCCGCGCGGTTCATCGCCGACAGCGAGCGGGCCAGCTTGACCACCGCGTCCGGCGCCCAGCCGGTCTTGGGCCAGCCGCGGATCGCGCCGATGTAGGACGCGGCGGCGTCCGGATAGGCCTGGCGCACATACTGCGTCTCGGCCAGCCAGTAGCGGGCCTCGGCGCCCTTGGGGCTGTCGCCGTGCTGCTCCACGAAACCGGCGAAGGCGCGCTCGGCGCCGGCGTAGTCGCCGTCCAACAGCATCTGCCGGGCGTTGGCGAAGGCGGTCTCGGGATCCACGTCCTGCGCCATGGGCAGGCCGCCCGTCTCGCCCGGCGGCGGAGCGGCGACCATGCCGGAGGCGATCTTCTGCTCCAGGGCGGTCAGGCGGTCGTTCAGGGCCATCGCCTGGTTCTTGGCGTCGGCGGCCTCGCGCTTGGCCTGGTTCAGGTCGAAGTTCAGGGTCTCGTTCTGGCCGTTCAGACGCTGCAGGCTTTCCTCCAGGTCGGTGACCCGGGTGGCCATGGTCTGGATCATCGCCTCGGTCTCCGCCGGCTGCACGACCACGGGCTTACCCGTGTCGCGGCCCTGGAAGACGATCGAGCGCAGCTCGCGGACAACCTTCTCCATCCGCTCCACGCGGCGGGCCGAACGGTCGTCCAGCGGATCAGCCTCCAGCGGCAGCGGGGTCTGGGCGATGGCGGCCGCGCCCGTCAGCGCGGACGTGGCGAGCAGGGCGGCGAAGGCGGCGGACTTGAGCTTCATCAGAACTCTCTTCAGCGAAGGCGGCGACGAAATTACGGCGCGCTCACCCTAGATGCAAAGCAAAGGCCGCCCCTTCGCAGGAGCGGCCTCGACTTGTCTTACCGGTCCGGCGAGGACCGGCGAACGCTTAGCGCGCGCCTTCGGTGATGGCGGTGCCGGCGTTACGGTTCTTGGCCCAGGCGTCCTCGCCCGAACCGCCGTCGATCGGACGTTCCTTGCCGTAGGAGATCGTCTCGATGCGGGCGGCCGAAACGCCGCGGGCGACCAGGAAGTCACGCACGGAGTTGGCGCGGCGGGCGCCGAGAGCCAGGTTGTATTCGCGGGTGCCGCGTTCGTCGGCGTTGCCTTCGATGCGGATCTTCACGGCCGGATAGCGGGCCAGCCAGGCGGCTTGGCCGGCCAGGACCGGCTCGGCGTCGGCGCGGACCGAATAGCTGTCGAGGTCGAAGTAGACGCGGTCGCCGACGTTGACGACGAAGTCCTGCACCGAACCCGGGATCGGGCCGCTCTGCACCGGCGGGGGAGCCGGCGGCGTGGTCGGATAGGACGGCGCGGTGGGAGCCGGAGCGGGGGCTTCCGCAGCCGGGGCCGGCTTCGGCTTCGAAGCGCAGGCGGCGAGAGTGGCGGCGGCGACGCCGATAAGCACCAGTTGACCGGCGCGCTTGGTGTTGAAGCTCATAGCTTCCTCCTCAGCTAAAAAGTCCAGCGAACCCTATACTCAAGCTTGTTTGCATCGGCATGACAAAACGCCGGGCGCCGGTCACAAACACGTCAGAAGACGTCACAAACATGGCCATAGGGTCGTTCGAAGGCGCAACGCGGCAGCGCGGCCTAGGTTGCAGTCAGTCCAGCAGCGGCGACCACGCCGGGTCCGAACCCGAACCCGGATACGGCGCCGGACGCAGGATGCGGCCGGTGATGTCCACGGTCCAAAGCTTGGCTCCGCCGCCGTTCTCGCGGAAGAACATGATCACCCGTCCGTTGGGGGCCCAGGTCGGGCCTTCCTCCAGCGACGACGAGGTCAGGATGCGCTCGTCCGAACCGTCCGGACGCATCACGCCGATCGAGAAGCCGCCGGCCTGCTTTGTGAAGGCGATGAAGTCGCCGCGCGGGCTCCACACCGGGGTGGTGTAGCGGCCGCCGCCGTACGAGATGCGGCGAACGCCCGAGCCGTCGGTGTTCATGATGTAGAGCTGGGCCGTGCCGCCCCGGTCGGAGTTGAAGACGATCTTCGTCCCGTCCGGCGAGAACGACGGCGAGGTGTCGATGGCCGGATCGGTGGTGATCCGCGTCGACTGCCGGCTGCGCAGATCCATGATGTAGATGTCGCTGTTGCCGGCCCGCTCGACCGAGAACGCGACCTTGCCGCCGTCCGGCGAGAAGCGCGGCGCGAACACCATGCCCGGGAAGCGGCCCAGGGTCTCCTGACGGCCGGTCTCCAGGTTGAACAGGTACAGGCTCGACCCCGTGGGCCGCAGCGCCATGTAGGTGATCTCCTGGCTGTTCGCCGAGAAGCGCGGCGTCATGACGATGTACGAACCGTCGGTCAGGTAGTTCGGGTTGGCCCCGTCCTGATCCATGATCGCCAGACGCTTCACGCGGTTCAGCTTCGGGCCGCTCTCGGCCACGAACACCACGCGGGTGTCGAAATACCCCTTCTCGCCCGTCAGGTTCTCATAGACCGCGTCACTGATCTTGTGGGCGATCCGGCGCCAGTTCTCGGCCGGGGCCGAGAACTGCAGGCCCAGCAGCTGCCGTTGGCCATAGACGTCCCACAGGCGGAAATCGACGCGCAGGCGGCCGTCGGCCTCGACCGTCACCTGGCCGTTGATCATGGCCTGGGCGCCGACGCCCTTCCAGTTCTCGAACACCGGCTGGACGTTCACGTCCATGGTCTGGGTCGGGAAACGGGCCGGGGGCACCGGCGCGAACAGGCCCGAGCGCTCCAGATTGCCGCTGATGACCTGGGCGATGTCGCCGCCGCGGGTCGCGCCCGAGAAGTTCGGGATGGCGATCGGCAGCGGGGCCACCGCGCCCTTGTTGACGTCGACGACCAGGCCCTGGGCGCGCGACATGGTCGGCGCGGCGACACCCCCGAGAAGGGCGACGGCCATGGCGAGGATGGCGAGACGGGCTTTCATGGCGTCAACGGTCCTTATCTAGTTTGAGCAGGCCGACTTGGCGTTGAAGTTGAACCCGATCTCCTGCTGACGGAAGCCGGGAGGCACCGAGAACGGCGCCGCTCGTCCGAACGCGGAAATGGCCCGGGTGGCTGCCGCCTGGGTGATCGGATTGCTGTTCATGCCCTTGATGACCCGTGGCTGGCCCACCAGCTGGCCGGTCGAGGAAATGGTCGCCGAGACGGTCAGTGCCACGTCGCGGCCGCCCTCGACCTCGCAGTTCGGGTTCCACAGGCGTTCCAGCTGCGCGCCCAGGGTCGCCAATTGCGAGGCGGTCATGCCAGTGGCCGCGCCGGCGGCGGGACGCGCCTCCACGGCGGTCTCGGCGCGGTTGGGGCCACGCTGGGCGTTCGAGTTGGGGCGACCGGCGGGCTTGCGGCCCTTGTTGATCGAGGCCGCCAGGGCGTCGAGGTCGAAGGCGTCTTCCTTCGGCTTGGCCGGGTTGGGCTTCTTCGGCTGCGGCTTCTGGGGGGCGGGCGTCGGGGCCGGCTTTTGCGGCACGGGTTTCTGCGCCGCCTTGGGGGCCGGGGTCGGCGGGGCGGGTTCCGGCACGGGCGCGGGCGGAGCCGCGGGCTCCGGCGTCGCGTCGGGCACGGGATCTTCGGTCTGGGCGAGCAGGTCTTCGGGCCCCTGCACCGCCGGGCGCACATTGGTCGGCCCCTCGGCGACGATGGTCACCGGCACGGAGGCGACGACCATCTTCTTCGTCATCCAGGGCCAGGAGACGAAGAAGGAGCCGATCACCGCCGCGTGGAGGATCAGCGATCCCGCCAGGAACGGCGTGCGGTTGGACCGTTCACGCGCCATGCCTACCGCGCCTCGGCGCTATCCGCCGGCGCGCCCGAGGACGGGCCGCCCGTCTCGGTGACGAGGTTGATCTTGGTGAAGCCCGACGTGGACAGCGAGGCCATGACCTGGGCGACGATCTCGTAAGAGGCGCGGCCGTCGGCGCGCACGAAGATCGGCGTCTCGGTCCCCTCGCCCGCAAGCTCGTGCAGCCGCGGCGACAGCTCGGCGAACTGGACTTGCGTCTCGCCGATGAACACGGCGGCGTCCTGCCGGATGGAGACCGTCAGCGGCTCCTTCTGGTCCTGCATGGCGCCGGCCTCGGTCTTGGGCAGCTCGACCTCGACCCCGGCGGTCAGCAGCGGGGCGCTGATCATGAAGATGATCAGCAGCACCAGCATCACGTCGACCAGCGGGGTGACGTTGATCTCCGACAGGGCGCCGCGGCGGCGTCCCCGCCGGCGCCGGCCCCGACCGCCATTGGTCGAGAAGGCGTCGTGGGAGGACATGCCCATGGATCAGCGCTCCGCCAGGCGGCGCTGGATCGCGGTGGACAGGTCGTCGGCGAAGTTCTCCAGCCGGCCGCCGAACTTGGCCGCATCGGTCGAGAACTTGTTGTAGGCGATATAGGCCGGGATGGCGGCGATCAGGCCGATGGCCGTGGCGAACAGGGCCTCGGCGATGGCCGGGGCCACGACCGCCAGCGAGGTGTTCTTCTCGGCGGCGATGGCCTGGAAGGCGTTCATGATGCCCCAAACCGTGCCGAACAGGCCGATGAACGGCGAGGCCGTGGCCACGATGGCCAGCAGGCCCAGGCCGTCCTCGGCCTTGGAGGTCTCGCGAGCGATCGTGTTGTCCAAGGTGCGGTCGATGCGGGTGATCAGCATCGCCGTCTGCGCATCGTCCATGCGGCCCTTGGCGCGGGCGTCGCGCCATTCCTTCAGGGCCGAGACCAGCATCTTGGGCAGGGGCTGGGTCGGGTTGGAGCCGGCTTCGGCCGCCACGTCTTCCAGCGAACGGCCGCCGCTGACCTTGTCCTCGAAGCGGTCCGCCTCGCGGTTCAGCACCGTGAACTTGAACGCCTTGTCCAGGATCACCGCCCAGGACCACAGCGACGCGGCGCCCAGTCCGATCATCACCAGTTTGACGACCCAGTCGGCCTGCATGAACAGGTGCAGGAACGAGAAGTTGGCGGCTGCGGCGTCCATGCGGTCTCCGAAAGGATGCGAATCAGTAGCGGTTCGGGTCCGTTTGCCATGACCCGGCGGGATGTTGAAACTATGGCGTGGCTCAAAAGCCGGTCACGAGTTGCTGACCGGACGCCTTTGAGCGTGATCAGTCACGCTTAGCGAACAAAGGCGACAGGCGTTCCACCATCTCGGCCGGCGGACGGCGCGGACGGCCGTCCATGGTGATGCAGGCCGCCTCGACCGCCGCCTGGGCGATCAGCGCGTCGCCGCGCATGATCCGCTGGGTGACCAGAAGCCTCGGCCCTTTGACCGCGTCGTACAGGGTCACCACCGTCAGGGCGTCGTCGACCTTGGCGGCGCGCTTGAAGTCGATCTCCATGCGCACCACCACGAACGCCGCCGGGTCCTCGCGGCCCGCCAGGTCGGTGTGGGAGATGCCCGCCAGCCGCAGGAAGTCGCTCCGCCCGCGCTCGAAATAGCGCAGGTAGTTGGCGTGATAGACGACCCCGGTGAAGTCGGTGTCCTCGTAATAGATGCGCACCGGCAGATGATGCTCGCGCCCGATCAGGACGCCGCAGGTGGGTTCGGTCATGGACGTCCCTTGGCTGAGGCCGGCCCTATATGCGCCAAGGCGAGTCCCAGCGAAACGCCCCAGCCCAGCAGGGGCGACGCGCCGTAGCCGATCACCGGCGCGGGATAGTTGCCGAAGATGCTCGCCAGGACGAAACCCGCCCAGAGGCCGCCGAGCACCAGCGGCGCGACCGCGCGGCGCTTCAGGCCGATGAAGAGAAACGGCGCCGGCAGCAGGGCCAGCATCAGGACGGCGAACAGGCCGACCGGCGGCGCCGTCGCGAAGGCGGCGGAAACCACCTCCTCCACATAGCTGACCGCCGGCAGGCTGTCGGGCCGGGTCCAGGCCCATGCGGCCGCGACAACGGCCACGGCGGCGGCGGCCAGGTCCAGCCGCCCGCGATGCCCCCCTAGCCGAGCGACTGCCGCCAGGGCGAAGGCGAAGGCCGCTCCCCCATCGGGTTGAAGCGCGAGGGCGACAGCGATCCCGGCGCAAAGGCTGGCCGTAAGGAGCGTCGCTGGGCGCAAGGCGAAGACCCAAGCCGCCGCTGGCAAGGCCAGCGAGGCCGGATGCAGCAGCACAGGCCCGACGCCGATCCAGCGGGTCGCGCCATCCATGCTGACGCCGAACAGCGCCGTCCCCGCGACCGCGAACAGACTGAGCGCCATGACCGTCACCTGCGCCCTCAGGCTCAGTGCCGACCGGTCCCTGGACATGAGGAAGGCCAGGCCGGCGGCGATGACGCCCGCCACGCCCTGCGCCGCCAGCATCGAGGTCGAGGCCCCCGCCGCCCGGATGGCCAGCAGGGAGGCCGCCAGGGTCAGCAGGACCAGAAGGGCGACGAGGCCCCAAACGCGCCTGGCCGCCCCGTCGATCATTCGAACAGACCGCTCTGGGCCGCCGGTTGCGGCGGCGGGGTCAGGCCGATGTGCAGGTAGGCCTTGGCGCAGGCTACGCGGCCGCGCGGGGTGCGCTGGATGAAGCCCTGCTGCATCAGATAGGGCTCGATCACGTCCTCCACCGCGTCGCGGGCTTCGGCGATGGCGTAGGCCAGAGTCTCAACTCCGGCCGGGCCGCCGTTGTAGTGCTCGATCAGGGCGCGCAGGTAACGGCGGTCCAGGCTGTCCAGCCCCACCTCGTCCACCTCCAGCCGGGCCAGGGCGCGCGAGGCGTGGCCCTTGTCGATCACCGTGGCCCCGTCAGCCCCGGCGAAATCTCGCACCCGGCGCAGCAGGCGGCCGGCGACGCGCGGCGTCCCCCGAGCGCGGGCGGCGATCTCCATCGCCCCGTCCTCGGCCAGGGGCGCGCCCATCTTGCGGGCGGCGTGCAGTAGGACGTGCTTCAGCTCGTCGTGGGTGTAGAACTCCAGCCGCACCGGAATGCCGAAGCGGTCGCGCAGCGGCGTGGCCAGCATCCCCGCCCGCGTGGTCGCCGCCACCAGGGTGAAGGGCGCCAGGTCGATGCGGATGGAGCGGGCCGACGGCCCCTCCCCGATCACCAGGTCGAGGACGTGGTCCTCCATCGCCGGATAGAGGATCTCCTCCACGTTCGGCGACAGGCGGTGGATCTCGTCGATGAACAGGACGTCGTTGGCTTCCAGATTGGTCAGGATCGCCGCCAGGTCGCCGGGCTTGTTCAGCACCGGGCCGCTGGTGGCGCGGAAGTTCACGCCCAGCTCCCGCGCGACGATCTGGGCCAGGGTCGTCTTGCCCAGGCCCGGCGGGCCGAACAGCAGGACGTGGTCCAGGGACTCGCCCCGGCCGCGCGCCGCCTCGATGAAGATCTTCAGGTTGGCCTTGGCCTGCGCCTGACCGACGAACTCGGCCAGGGTTTGGGGGCGCAACGCCTTGTCGGTCCCCTCCAGGGGCGCCTGTTCGCCGGAGACGATGCGCGTCACCGGCCCAGCTCCTGCAGGCTGGCCTTGATCAGGGCGGCCACGTCGGCCTCCTCGCCCAGGCGGGTCGCGGCGGCCTCGACCACGCGGCGGGCCTGCGCCTCGGCGACGCCCAGGCCCATCAGGCCGACCACCGCCTCGCCCGACGCGGACGGCCGCACGGCTTCCGCCGGGCCGCTGCTGGGCGACGGGGCGAAGGTGACCGGGCCGTCGGTGATCGGCTTGTCCTTCAGCTCGGTGACGATGCGCAGGGCCAGCTTGGGACCGACGCCCTGGGCGCGGCCCACGGCGGCCTTGTCCTCGCGCGCCACGGCGCCGGCCAATTCCGCCGGGCTCAGCACGTCCAGCACCGCCATGGCGGCCTTGGGGCCGACGCCCTGGATCGCCTGCAGCAGGACGAAGGCGCGGCGGTCCTCCCGCGTGCCGAAGCCGTAGAGGCGCAGGCCCGCGCTTTCGCTCCACTGGCTTTCGATGTGCAGCAGGGTCTCCTCGCCCAGGGCCGGCAGGCGGCCCAGGGTGCGGGAGCCGCAACGGACCACATAGCCGACGCCCATGACGTCGATCAGGGCCTCTTCCTCGCCGACCTCGGCGACGGCGCCGCGCAGACGGCCGATCATTGGATGCCCTTCGCGGCGAGAGCGGCGGCCCAGGCGGCGCCGGACGAACCCTTGCGCGAGCGGACCGGCGCGCGGGTGATGATGGGATCGGCCGCCCGGCCGCGCGCATGGGCGTGGGCGATGGCCACCGCCAGGGCGTCGGCGGCGTCGGCGACCGCGCCGGCGGCGGTGGGCAGGATGCGGGCGATCATGAAGCCGATCTGGTCCTTGTCCGCCGCCCCGGTGCCGACCACCGCCTTCTTGACGTGGCGGCTGGCGTACTCGGCCACCGGCAGGCCGGCGCGGGCCGGCGCGATCAGGGCCGCCGCGCGGGCGTGGCCGAGCTTCAGGCTGGACTGGGCGTTGGTGTTCAAGAAGGTCTCCTCCACGGCCGCCTCGTGCGGCGCGTGCGCGGCGATCACCGCCTCGATTCCCTCGAACAGGGTCAGCAGGCGGGTGGCGAAGGGCGCGGTCTCGTCCGGCGCGATGACGCCGTGGGCCACATGGGTCAGGCGCGAGCCGTCCATGATGATCACCCCCCAGCCGGTGCGCCGAAGGCCGGGATCGAGCCCGAGAATGCGAATCGCGTTCGTCATGTGTTCCGCAATTTCTCTCGTCGAGACCCTGCGGGAAAGCGCTTTTTAGTTAACGTCAGCTGCGGCGCGGGCGCAGCTCGAAGCTGGTCACGCGGGGGTCGGCCAGCATCACCGCCGACAGGTCCGAGGCCGGCACGCGGCCCAGGCCGTGGAAGGTCCCGCTCAGCTCCACCGAACCGTCGCCGTACAGGTGGTGGTCGATGACCTTGGCGGTGAGGCCGAAGGTCTTCATCGCCGCGCGCAGCTCCGCCTCATCCAGGGGAGCCTCGCGGCTCGAACGCACCCGAAGGTGGGCGGCCCGCATCTGCGGCACGTGCTTGTCCACGAAGCGCAGGCCGCTGAGCACCAGAACCGTCACCGCCGTGCCGGCGATGGCCAGGTCATAGACCTGCATACCGTACAGGGTGCCGAGGGCCGAGGTGATCCATAGCGACGCCGCCGTGGTCAGGCCGTGGACGCTGAAGCCCTGGCGGAAGATCACCCCGCCGCACAGGAAGCCGACGCCGGTCAGGATGCCGTGCGCCATGCGCACCGGGTCGATGCGCACCACCGCCGCCGGGTCGTCGATCCTCATCCAGGACAGCTGGTGCACCGCCGCCAGCATCAGCAGAGCCGAGGCCAGGCTGACCAGCATGTGGGTGCGCAGCCCGGCGGGATGGCCGCGGAACTCCCGCTCGAAGCCGATCAGGCCGCCGGCCGCGATCGCGCCGAGGATGGGGAAGAAGAGATCGGGCCGCCACCAGTCCATGAAGGAGGAACGGCTGAGGGTCAGTGAAGCTCCCAGCCCCCCCTCAACCGCCTCCCTCGCCCTTATGGCGAGGGTCCCTGCATCCGCCTTCGCGGCGTCAGGGTGTCTATCGCAGAGGCGGCGGAGGCAGGGACCCCAGGCACAAGGCCTGGGGAAGCGAGCTAGTAGAGGAAAGGCCTAGCCCAGCTTGGCCAGGTCTTCGTCCGAGATGATCTCGTTGGAATAGACCGTCTGGACGTCGTCTTCGGCGTCCAGGGCGTCGAGCAGCTTCATCAGGGTGGCCACGGCGTCGCCGGTGACGTCCACCTCGGTCTGGGGCTTCCAGACGATGGCGGTCGACTTGGGGTCGCCCAGCACCTTGGACATGGCCTCGGCCACGTCGTTCAGGTCCTCGAAGGCGGTCCAGATGGTGTGGCCCGGCGCGTCCTCGTAGATGTCCGGCTTCACCAGGTCGCTTTCCACGTCCTGGGCGCCGGCCTCGATGGCGGCTTCCATGACGGCGTCCTCGGTGCCGGCCTCGGCGGCGTAGGTGATCTTGCCCACGCGGTCCCACATGAAGGCGACCGAGTTCATTTCGCCCAGGGCCCCGCCGTTCTTGGCGAAGGCCGAGCGGATGTTGGCGCCCGCGCGGTTGCGGTTGTCGGTCAGGGCCTCGACGATGATGCCGACGCCGCCGGGGCCGCGGCCCTCGTAGCGGACGTCTTCCATCGCGTCGATTTCGCCGCCGGCGGCCTTCTTGATGGCGCGGTCGATGACGTCTTTCGGCACCGACTCGGCCTTGGCGTTGTTCACCGCCAGGCGAAGGCGCGGGTTCATGGCCGGGTCAGGCAGGCCGCCCTTGGCCGCCACGGTGATTTCCCGCGACAGCTTGGAGAACAGCTTGGAGCGCGCGGCGTCGGCGCGGCCCTTGCGGTGCATGATGTTCTTGAATTTTGAGTGGCCGGCCATGCTCGGGCTCGCTGATCTCGAAAAGTGAAGGTGGGCGCTTCTAGCGCTTTGAATTGCTTCTGTTCAAGGGCGGCAACCGCCGCCGCATGCCCGCGTTTGGCTGACGAAGGAGCCACGCATGACCGAAGTCGAACCCGAGACCCTGCCGAAATCCATCATCGCCTGGCAGCCCAACCATGGCGTCGGCCTGCATCGCGGCGCGGTGACGAACGTCACCAGCGAGACGGCGATCGCCGTCGGCGTCGGCGCGCTCGCCCTGGCGGCGGTGGCTGTCGGCGCGTTCTTCCTGGGCCGCTCGACCGCGGGCAAGTCGTTCGACGACTTTGATCCCCGCGGTCTTGTGAAGCGCTGGATCTAGATTTGTGCGTCCTTCGAGACGCGGCCTGCAGCCGCTCCTAAAGGATGACGAGGTCAATGCGCTCCCCACCATCGTCATGCTGAGGAGCGCGATAGCGCGTCTCGAAGCACGCAAAGCCTAGACCGGCGTGAGCTCCAGCGACGGGATGTGCTGGCGCAGACGGCCGCCCACGCGGATCGGCTCGACCCGCTTGGCCAGGCCCGTGCGGTCGTCCGTCTCGACGAAAACCCCGCAGATCGTGGCCGGGCCGCTGGCCGGCTGATAGCGGCCGCCGCTGATCTTGGTGGTGAACCGGCGAAGGGGCTCGTCCTTCTGGTTGCCGATCACGCTGTCATAGTCGGCGCAGGCCCCGGCGTCGGTCTGATAGGCGGTGCCGCCGGTCAGGATCTGGCAGTCGGCGGTCGGCACGTGGGTGTGGGTGCCCACCACCAGGCTGGCGCGGCCGTCGCAGAAGTGGCCCATGGCCATCTTCTCGGACGTGGCCTCGCAGTGCATGTCGACGATCACCGCATCGGCCACCATGCCGAGCGGCGCCTTGTCCAGCTCGCGATCAGCAGCGGCGAAGGGGTCGTCCATGGCGTCCATGTGGACCCGGCCCAGCAGGTTGACCACGAACACCGTCCGTCCACGCTCGGTCTGGTACAGGTGCGAGCCCCGCCCCGGCGCGTCCGACAGGATCGGATAGTTGGCGGGGCGGATCAGCCGCTCCTCGCGCACGATGTAGGTCAGGGCCTCGCGCTGGTCCCAGCTGTGATTGCCCAGGGTCAGGCAGTCGGCGCCCGCCTCGAACAGCTCGCGCGCCGTGTTCTCGGTGATGCCGAAGCCCGCCGCCGCGTTCTCGGCGTTGACGATCACGAATTCCAGGTCGAGCTGGCGGCGAAGATTGGGAAGGTGGTCGGCCAGGCCGTCGCGGCCGGATTTGCCCACGACGTCCCCGAAGAAAGCGAAGCGCATGTCAGGAAGGGTCCTTTCGGACCTCGATATACCCGTTTTCCGTAAGAATGGCGTCCAGATGCATGTCGTGCGGCTCGCAGGGCACGCGGGCCACCTCCTGGCCGGCATAGGCCAGGCCGATCACGAACACCGGCTTGACCGCCCGCGCCGCCTCGATGGTGCGGTCATAGGCCCCCGCCCCCTGGCCCAGGCGCATGCCCCGGCGGTCGAAGGCGACGAGGGGCGCGATGATCAGGTCGGGGTGCAGTTGCGGCGCGCCAGGCGGCGGGCTGGGCACGCCGAAGGCGTCGGGCAGATAGATGTCGCGGCTGTCGGCGGCGCGGAAGATCAGCGGCGCTTCGCGGCTGACGGCCACCGGCAGGGCCACCGCCGCGCCGGTGGCGGCCAGGCGATCCAGCACCGCCGCCGGGACCATCTCCGATCCATGGGCGTGATAGCCGGCCACCACGGCGAAAGCCGGCAGCCGTTCCAGGGACAGGTGCTCGGCCGCGCGCTCGGCCGCGTCCGGCGACCGTTCGGCCAGGGTCTTGCGCAGGGCGCGCATCTCGGCCCGCAGGATCGTCTTGGCGGAGGACAGGGTGGCGTGGACCATCCTGCTATAATGCAGGGAAACGGGTGGCGGCGCCGCGAGAACCGTGAAGGACGTGTTCAATCCCCTCGGACCTGGAATACCAGGTGGGCGCCATATACCCGCAGCCACGGCCACGGACAGGGACAGCTCCCTTCGAGATGATTAAGGTCTCTGGGATGTGAAGCCTTCGACGAGGGCCGCAGCAGACCCGCCGTTGACTAATCTAGTCAGTCTGGTCGCCGTTCGCCAGCTTCTCGATGCGTTTCGCCGCCGCTTCCAGCGCCTGGACGGCCTTGGCCTCGGCGCCGGACTGGCCGTTCTGCAGGCGCATCTGGTCGGCCTGCAGGGCGGCGTAGCGCAGTTTCAGGTCGGCCAGCTCGTCGGCCAGCAGCAGGGCGCCCATCAGGAACAGGCGCGTCTCGCCCAGTTGCCCCATGTCCTGGGACACATGGCGGACTTGGCGGTCGAAGGCCTTGGCCAGCTCGCGCAGGTGGGCTTCCTGCCCGTCCTCGCAGCCGACGGTGTAGGGGCGGCCGTTGATGTCGATGGTCAGCTGGGCCACGGGCTATTCCTTCGCGCCGTCGCTGTCGCCAAGGGCGGCGCGGATTTCGGTGATGGCGCGGCCCAGGGCGGCGGACGCCTGGGCGCCGGCTTCCTCCAGCGCCTTCTCACGGGCGCGGGCGGCGTCGAGCTCGGCGGCCAGCTTGTCACGGTCCTGGGCGAACAGGTCGTCGCCGTTCGCGGCCGGGCGGGCGGCGAACTTCTGCTCCAGCAGGGCGACGGCGCGTTCCAGCCGCTTGGCCGCCAGATCGAGGGCGCTGGTCTCGCCGTTCATCGGGGGAGTTCCGCTCATGGGCTCCAAACATATAGATCGCGACGCTTATCGCCAGTCACACAAGCCCCTCGCAAGCGATCTTGGCGCCTTTGAGACTTGCGGTGCGGGACTTCTGACCGAGCTCCCCCAATCCGCTCATCCTGGCGAAGGCCGGCATCCAGGTGAAACCCTGCTGAGGCTCTGGATGAATCTGGACCCCGGCCTTCGCCGGGGTGAACGGAGTTTGGAGCATTCGCGGGGGAGGAGAAATCGGATCTCGTCACAAACACTCATGTCTTGTGAAGGTAGCCTGGGGTTGACTTCCCTGCCCCCGCCTTCAAAACGCGTCGCAAAATCAAGAACGCCGCTCGTCCTTGAGCGTGCGAATTCGTAGGAGAGCACCACTATGGCTATTCGCGTCGCCATCAACGGGTTCGGCCGCATCGGCCGCCTGGTTCTGCGTTCCATCGCCGAGCACGCGCGCCGCGATATCGAGGTCGTCGCGATCAACGACCTGGGCCCGGTGGAGACCAACGCCCACCTGCTGCGCTACGACAGCGTCCACGGCCGCTTCCCCGGCACGGTCACGTCCGGCGAGGACTGGATCGACGTGGGCATGGGCAAGATCAAGGTCACGGCCATCCGCGACCCGAAGGACCTGCCGCACAAGGAACTGAACGTCGACATCGCGTTCGAGTGCACCGGCATCTTCACGTCCAAGGACAAGGCCGCCGCCCACCTGGCCGCCGGCGCCAAGCGCGTCCTGGTCTCGGCTCCGGCCGACGGCGCCGACAAGACCATCGTCTTCAAGGTCAACCATGAGACCCTGACGGCCGACGACATCGTCGTGTCCAACGGCAGCTGCACCACCAACGCCCTGGCCCCGGTGGCCAAGGTCCTGCACGACCTGTTCGGCATCGAGCGTGGCTACATGACCACGATCCACGCCTACACCGGCGACCAGCCGACCCTCGACACCATGCACAAGGACCTCTACCGCGCCCGCGCGGCCGGCCTGAGCATGATCCCGACCTCGACCGGCGCCGCTAAGGCCCTGGGCCTGGTCCTGCCGGAACTGAAGGGCAAGCTGGACGGCTCGTCGATCCGCGTCCCGACCCCGAACGTCTCCGTCGTCGACCTGAAGGTCGTGGCCGGCCGTGAAGTGACCGTGGAAGAGATCAACGCCGCCCTGCAGGCCGCCGCCGACGGCCCGATGAACGGCGTCCTGGCGACCACCACCGACCCGCTGGTCTCGTCGGACCTGAACCACATCGCCGCCAGCTCGACCGCCGCCCTGCCGCAGACCCAGGTCATCGACGGCAAGCTGGCCCGCGTGCTGAGCTGGTACGACAACGAATGGGGCTTCGCCACGCGCATGAGCGACACCGCGCTCGTGATGGCCAAGTTCCTCTAAGCCGACCCGCCTTTCAGACACCCCGGCCCTCGCGCCGGGGTGTTTTGCTTTCCGCGTATATTCAGCCGCTCTCCCCGGCGAAGGCCGGGGTCCAGGTGAAGCCCTGCTGACGCTCTGGATGAATCTGGATCCCGGCCTTCGCCGGGATGAGCGGACAAGGGTAGAATTCCTCATCCGTCTCGCTTCGCGAGCCACCTTCTTCCACGAGGGGAGAAGGGACAATAAGGACGCTCCGCAATGACCTTCCGCCCGCTCGCCGACGCCGACCTTGAAGGCAAGACCGCTCTCGTTCGCGTGGACTTCAACGTCCCGATGGAGGAGGGCAAGGTCACCGACGACACCCGCCTGCGCGCCGCCCTGCCGACCATCCACGCGCTTAGCCTGCGCGGGGCCAAGGTGGTGCTGCTAGCCCACTTCGACCGGCCCAAGGGCAAGCGCGTGCCCGAGATGAGCCTGAAGCCGGTGGTCGGTCCGCTGTCGGCCCTGCTGGAGCAGCCGGTGGCCTTCGCCGACGACTGCATCGGCGACGAGGCCAAGGCGGTGATCGACGGGCTGGAGGCGGGCGGCGTCGCCCTGCTGGAGAACGTCCGCTACCATGCCGGCGAAGAGAAGAACGACCCGGCCTTCGCCGAGGCCCTGGCCGCCCTGGGCGACCTTTACGTCAACGACGCCTTCTCGGCGGCGCACCGCGCTCACGCCTCGACCGAGGGCTTGGCCCGCAACCTGCCGGCCTATCCGGGCCTGGCCATGCAGCGTGAGCTGGAGGCGCTGGACGCCGCCCTGGGCAAGCCGCGGAAGCCGGTGATCGGCATCGTCGGCGGCTCCAAGGTGTCGACCAAGCTGGACCTGCTCAACAACCTGGTGGCCAAGCTGGACAAGCTGTCCATCGGCGGCGGCATGGCCAACACCTTCCTCCATGCTCAAGGTCACGAGATCGGCGCATCCCTGTGCGAGAAGGACCTGGCGGACACCGCGCGCGAGATCATGGCCAAGGCGAAGGCCAGCGGCTGCGAACTGCTGCTGCCGGTGGACGTGGTGGTCGCCCAAGACCTGAAGCCGGGAACGAAGGGCGAGGTTCGCGCGCTGAACGAAGTTCAGGGGGACGACAAGATTTTCGACGCCGGCCCCAAGACCACGGAAATCCTGCTGGCCGCCATGGACGGATCCAAGACGCTCATCTGGAATGGCCCGCTTGGCGTATTTGAAGTCCCGCCCTTCGACGAAGCGACTGTAAAAGCGGCGAAACATGCCGGAGAACTCGCCAAAGCGGGGAAGATCGTGGCGGTGGCCGGCGGTGGTGATACGGTGGCGGCATTGAACCACGCGGGAGTCGCGGCGGATCTGACCTTCGTGTCGACCGCCGGCGGCGCGTTCCTGGAGTGGATGGAAGGCAAGACCCTGCCGGGGGTCGCGGCTCTCGAAGTCGGCTAAGCCGGTAACAAGACGACCAAAAAACACAAAAAACGACACACGCAGACGGAGATACAACGGTGGCGAGGATCACCCTCAGACAGCTGCTCGACCATGCAGCCGAGGACAACTACGGCCTGCCGGCCTTCAACATCAACAACATGGAGCAGGGCCTGGCGATCATGGAGGCGGCTGACGCCGTCGACGCGCCGGTCATCATCCAGGCCAGCCGCGGTGCGCGGAACTACGCCAACGACATCATCCTGACCCGCCTGATCGACGGGCTGGTCGAGCTGTACCCGCATATCCCGGTGTGCATGCACCAGGACCACGGCAACGGCCCGGCGACCTGCGCCACGGCGATCCAGTACGGCTTCACCTCGGTGATGATGGACGGCTCGCTGATGGAAGACGCCAAGACCCCGGCGTCCTACGAGTACAACGTCGAGGTCACCCGCCGGGTGGTCGAGATGGCGCACGCCTGCGGCGTCTCGGTCGAGGGCGAGCTGGGCGTGCTGGGCTCGCTGGAGACCGGCATGGGCGAGGCCGAGGACGGCCACGGCTTCGAAGGCAAGCTGTCGCATGACGAGTTGCTGACCGATCCGGACCAGGCCGTGGACTTCGTGCAGAAGACCGGCGTCGACGCCCTGGCCATCGCCATGGGCACCAGCCACGGGGCCTACAAGTTCACGCGCAAGCCGGACGGCGACGTCCTGGCCATGAACGTGATCGAGGAGATCCACCGCCGCCTGCCCAACACCCACCTGGTGATGCACGGCTCGTCGTCGGTGCCGCAGGACCTTCAGGACATCATCAACCAGTACGGCGGCGAGATGCCCCAGACCTGGGGCGTGCCCGTCGAAGAGATCCAGCGCGGCATCAAGCACGGCGTGCGCAAGGTCAATGTCGACACCGACAACCGCATGGCCATCACCGGCGCTATCCGCAAGCTGCTGATCGAGAAGCCGCAAGAGTTCGACCCGCGCGCCTATCTGAAGCCGGCCAAGGAAGCCATGCGCAAGGTCTGCCAGCAGCGCTACGAGGAGTTCGGGGCCGCCGGCCACGCTTCGCGCATCCGCGCCGTGTCGACCGCCAATATGGCCAAGCGCTACCTGACGGGTGAACTGAACCCGAAGATCGGCGCGCCCAAGGCGGCCAACGCCGCGGCCTGATCCAGGCTGGCCCGGGCTCCGCTCAGCGGGGTCCGGGCCGTCCGGCCACCCACTTCAGCACCCCGCGGCCGGCCGCCGCGCTCAGAGCGCCGCTCAGGACCGTGCCCGGGGTGCGCCAGGTCGCCACGAAGGTGGCCGCGCCCTTCGCAAGACAGCCCAAAGACCGTCGCCCCACGGCGCCGCTGCCCACGCCCGCGGCCAGCCCCTCCAGGCCGCCGCGTCGGCGCGAAGGCGCGCATGGCCTGCAGCATGACGCTCAGGACCGGAATGCTGAGCATGACGATGGCGCTCAGGCGGGAGCTGAACAAGTGGCCGCGGATCATGGGGGCGTTGTGGCTGCTTTCGGTCGAGACTAGCTCCAGCCCGGCCGCCGCGAAGGGCAGGACCAGGGCGGCCGCCGCCCAAGAACACCTGCGACTTGCCGCTATCGCGCCGGCACGACTGCCGTTCCTGCGGGTGCGCCTGCATCCGCCGGTGCGCTGGGCGGAATCCTGGGACCGCCCAGCCTGTGGCTGGCCAGCCGCGCCGAGGAGACGCGGCTGGAGATCGCCGATGCGGCCCGGGCCCTGCAGTTCACCCGCCCGTCGGCGGGGATCGAGACGCGGGATGATCGCGCCGGCCGGAGCGGCTTTCCTGACGGCCTGCGCCGTCGGAAAGGTGCTGCGCCGGGCGATGGCCGACACCCTGGCCGCCCATCCGAAGGGGGACGCCTCGCGGATCTTCGCCGGCCCGCACCGAGGCCTCAGTCCTCGGTGTGCGCACCGCGCATTTCATGAACGAAGAAGGCGCCGATCACCACCGTCGCGGCGGCCACCACCACCGGGTACCAGAGGCCGAAATAGATGTTGCCCGTGGCCGCGGACATGGCGAAGGCCGTGGTCGGCAGGAAGCCCCCGAACCAACCGTTGCCCAGGTGATAGGGCAGCGACATGGAGGTGTAGCGGATGCGGGCGGGGAACATCTCGACCAGGGCCGCGGCGATCGGGCCGTAGACCATGGTCACCAGCAGGACGAGGACGAACAGCACCCCGACCACCAGCGGCTTATTGACCTTGGCCGGGTCGGCCTTGGCCGGATAGCCGGCGGTCTGCAGCTCGGCGTTCAGGGCCTTGCGCCAGGCGGTCTGCTTGGCGGTGAAATCGGCTGTGCTCATCCCCTCGCCCCGGAAGGATGGGACGCTGACGCCGCCCACCTCGATGCTGGCGATTTCGCCCTTGGGCGCGGTGCGGTTCTCGTAGGAGACGCCGGCCGAGGCCAGGGCCGACTTGGCCACGTCGCAACTGGTGGTGAAGGCCGTCTTGCCCACTGGGTCGAACTGGAAGGCGCACTCGGACGGGTCGGCGATGACCACCACCGGCGCCCGCTGGCTGGCGGCGGCCAGTTCAGGGTTGGCGGCGGCGGTCAGGGTCTTGAATAGCGGGAAGTACAGCACCGCCGCCAGCAGGCAGCCGGTCAGGATCACCGGCTTGCGGCCGATCTTGTCCGACAGCCAGCCGAAGACGATGAAGAACGGCGTGCCCAGGATCAGGGCCACCGCCACCAGAGTGTTGGTCAGGGCGCCGTCGACCTTGAGCACCTTCTCCAGGAAGAACAGGGCGTAGAACTGGCCCGTGTACCAGACCACCGCCTGGCCGGCGGTGAGACCCAGAAGGGCGAAGATCACCAGCTTCAGGTTCGGCCACTTGCCGAAGGCCTCAGCCAATGGCTGCTTGGCGGTCTTTCCCTCGTCGACCATCTTCTGGAAGATCGGGCTCTCGTTCAGCTGCAGGCGGATCCACAGGGACACGCCCAGCAGCAGGACCGAGATCAGGAACGGTGCGCGCCAGCCCCATTCGGCGAAGGCGGCCTCACCGGTCTGGCCGCGCACCAGCAGGATCACCGCCAGACTGAGGAACAGGCCAAGGGTCGCCGTGGTCTGGATGAAGCTCGTGTAGAGGCCGCGCCGTCCGGGGGGCGCGTGTTCGGCCACGTAGGTCGCCGCGCCGCCATACTCCCCGCCCAGGGCCAGGCCTTGCAGCAGGCGCATCAGCACCAGCAGGATCGGGGCGGCGACGCCGATGGCGTCATAGCTGGGCAGCAGGCCGACCGCGAAGGTCGAGCCGCCCATCAGCATCATGGTCACCAGGAAGGTGTTCTTGCGGCCCCACAGGTCGCCCAGGCGACCGAAGACCAGCGCGCCGAGCGGGCGCACCGCGAAGCCGGCGGCGAAGGCCAACAGGGCGAAGATGTAGCCGGTCGTCTCGTTGACGCCCGAAAAGAAGTGCCTGGTGATGAAAGTCGCCAGCGAGCCGTACAGATAGAAATCGTACCACTCGAAGACCGTGCCAGCCGAAGCGGCCCCGATCACCAGCCCATGCTTGCGCCCTTGCGCCATATGCGTTCCCCCAGCCTGTCCTCGGCTTTGACGCTATGGTTGAGGCAGTCCGAGGCCGGGCACAAGGGCCGGATGCGCGTCAGTGAACCGTGGGCGTCTCGGACTGTTCGCGGGAGCGGCGGATGTCGCCGGCCATGGCGCTGGTGAAGCTCATCAGGCCCGCATAGGGGGCCACCATGCCGGCGGCCTTGGTGTCGATGCGCTTGGCGGTTTCGGAATAGGCGGCGGTGATCCCCGCGGTGGCGAGCGTGCCGACAAGTTGGGCCGAGCGGCGCTTGGGCGCGATCCAGACCAGGGCCGCGTTGACCCCCTGCATCACGCCCCACAGGGCCAGCGCCCGGGTGCGGCGCGGGCTGGCCGGGGCGTTCCAGATCCGCAAGGCCGACAGGCTGGACAGCGAGAACAGGGCCGGCAGGAGCAAGGACAAAGTTCTGCTTGGACGGCTTCACCGTGGCGCCGTCCGCCGCGACGGCCTCTTCGACCACGGCGGGAGGCGGCGCGCGTTTGATGGCCAGCAGCGCCGTGCCGCCGGCGACGGCGGCGCAGACGGCGACGCCAAGAGCCACGTGCCCGAGGCCGCGCCCGTGGCTGTTCAGCTGATCCTCGATCTTGTCCTGGGCCGTGTCGACCAGTCCCATGGCGTCCTCCCTGCTAAGCAAGGAAAACAGGCGGAACCTAGAGCGGTTCCGCAGGACGATCCCCTCTCCCCCCTGTGGGGAGAGGGCGAGGGTGAGGGGCCTTCGGCGTTTCCGCTTCAACCGTGTGGCAGGTTGAGGCCCAGGAGCCCCCTCCCCAACCCTCTCCCCCGCAAGTGGGGGCGAGGGGATTCCTAGCCGTCCGCGTGGCCTTCGCCGACCAGTTCGCCGAGCGCGCTCTGCAGGTAGTTCTGCTCGCCCAAGGCCTTCACCAGGCCAAGCTGGGTCTCCAGGAAGTCAATGTGGTTCTCGGTGTCTTCCAGGATCTTCAGCAGCAGGTCGCGGCTGACATAGTCCTTGGCCGCTTCGCAGGCTGCGATGCCGGGGACCAGGGTGGCGTGGCCGACCTGCTCGACCGCCAGGTCGGCGGCCATGCATTCAGGCACCGTCTCGCCGATCTTCAGCTTGTGCAGGTCCTGCAGGTTGGGCAGGCCGTCCAGGAACAGGATGCGCTTGATGAGCATGTCGGCATGCTTCATCTCGCCGATGCTCTCGTCGTAGGTGATCTTGCCCAGACGCGCAAAGCCCCAATGCTGGTAGACGCGAGCATGCAGGAAGTACTGGTTCACCGCCGTCAGCTCGTTCGTGAGAACGGCGTTGAGCAGGTTGATGATGGTCTTGTCGCCCTGCATTGGTCTCTCCTGATCGCGGGTTCGGGCGGAACCTGATTGATCAGGATCAGAGCTTCAACTGCTTTGTGTGCAAGTGTTTCGCAGGCGCACGCTTTTCTTCGCGAGCGCTTCGCAGTTGCTGAAAACCCGCTCTATTCGGCCGCGAAACGCAGGGCCTGGCGGGATTCTTCGATCATCTGGCGCATCTCGCAGACACACTTGGCGCACTGGGCCTGGCACTGGTGCGCGCGGAAGATTTCAGCCGGACGGGACGCGCCGGCGTCGATCGCCGCGCGGACCTGACGTTCACGGATGCCGTTGCAGTTGCAGACGTACAAAGGACGCGAGACCCAACCAAGTGATTATCATTCGCATCTAATATCGGTCGGACTGACTCTGCAAGTCATTTGCACCTGCGCCCGCTCGTCGCAGGTCGTCGTCAGCGCCGAAATGGGCTACGGAGCGGCCATGACCGCCGAATGCCGCCTCTATCTCATCACCCCGCCCGTCATCGACGACCTGGCCGCCTTCGGCCGGCTGCTGGCCGAGGCGCTGGACGCCGGCGACGTGGCCGCCCTGCAGATTCGCCTGAAGGATGCGCCCGACACGGTGATCGAGGCGGCGGTCCACGCCCTGTCCCCCATCGCCCAGGCGCGCGGCGTGGCGGTGATCCTCAATGACCGCCCGGACCTGGCCGCCCGCCTCGGTTGCGACGGCGTGCATGTGGGCCAGGACGATGCCAGCTGCGCCGAGGCCCGCCGACTGATGGGCGCCAAGGCCATGGTCGGCGTCACCTGCCACGACAGCCGCCACCTGGCTATGGAGGCCGCCGAGGCCGG
This sequence comes from Caulobacter sp. 73W, assembly GCF_041021955.1. Lineage (GTDB taxonomy): Bacteria > Pseudomonadota > Alphaproteobacteria > Caulobacterales > Caulobacteraceae > Caulobacter. The sequence continues at coordinate 2,782,946 of NZ_CP158375.1, read as the reverse complement.
CGCCGACTATGTGGCGTTCGGCGCCTTCTTCCCCACCGAGACCAAGGACGCCTCGACCCGCGCCGCGCTGGACATCCTGACCATCTGGCAAGAGACGATGGAGATCCCCTGCGTCGCCATCGGCGGGATCACGGCGGACAACGCCGCCGATCTGGCCGCCGCCGGCGCGGACTTTCTGGCGGTGAGCGCCGGGGTCTGGAGGCACGCCTACGGTCCGGCCGCCGGGGTGAAGGCCCTGAACGCCGCCATCGCCGAAGGCCTGGCGCGGCGCTGAGCCGCCTTCACGGTCAAGCCTTCAGACACAATTCAGACACATTTATTGCGCGGTTCCACGACCGGGCGTAGCGTCCTCCCATAACAACAAGACTTGGGAGGGAGCGGTCCATGAGACGGCTCGTAGTGTGTCTAGTTGGCTTGGCGCTCAGCGCGCCGTTTGCGTCCGGGGCCACGGCCGAGAACTGGCAGCCCGTCCCCGGCGATCCCACGTTCCGGTACGACGCCGACTTCATGAAGCTGGACGAGCAGAGCGGCATGGTGGTGCTGCGCTATGCGTCGGGCGGCAAGGCCGCGCCCTATGCGACCTGGGCGGCGTCCAAGTCGCCGATCATGATGTTCGCCATCGATTGCGCGGCGGACGCGGTGATCGACCTGGGCCTCGACTACAAGGGCGACGGCAAGCTGCCCAAGAACTGGCGCGCGGGCCAGAAGGACACCGGCATCTCCGCCATGGTCGGCCCGGCCGGCAAGATGGCCTGCGAGAAGAAAGACACCCTGCCGAAGGCCGCGCAGTAGGGCCTGTTTCTCCTCCCCTGTAGCGAAGCGTACAGGGGAGGTGGATCGGCGCGTCAGCGACGAGACGGAGGGCGCGCGGACTGGGCTCCGAGCTTGCGGACGCCCCCTCCACCGCTTCGCAGGGGAGGAGAAAACGGCGCTACCTTGCTTTCAGGAGGCCTCGCCGCTAGAGCCTGTCGCTTCTCGGGCGGGACGCCCGAACGCGAACAACAGGCTCGCTTCTTGAGGTTAGAGGGTGACAGCCGCCGAAACCGGCTTCCACTTTCGACTGCCACCCTCTAGTTTCCGCGGCCAAATTTCCCGGACTCCGAACACATGAAAATCAACGGCAACACCATCAAACCCGGCATGGTGATCCAGCACGAAGGCGGCCTGTGGGCTTGCGTCAAGGCTTCCCACGTGAAGCCGGGCAAGGGCGGCGCCTTCGCCCAGGTCGAGCTGAAGAACCTGATCGACGGCCGCAAGCTGAACGAGCGCTTCCGTTCGGAAGACAAGGTCGAGCGCGTCACCCTGGAACAGAAGGATCACACCTTCCTGTACCGCGAAGGCGAGATGCTGGTGTTCATGGACGGCCAGTCCTACGAGCAGATCACCCTGCATGAGGATTTCGTCGGCGAAGACCGCGTGCCGTGGCTGCAGGACGGCATGACCGTCGTGGTCGAGTTCCACGAAGAGCGCGCCATCGGCATCGAGTTGCCGGAACACGTCGTCGTCACCATCGTCGAGGCGGAAGCCACGGTGAAGGGCCAGACCGCTTCGTCGTCCTACAAGCCGGCCAAGGCTGACAACGGCGTGCGCGTCATGATCCCGCCGTACATGGAAGCCGGCGAGCGCGTGATCGTCTCCACCGAGACGGGCGAGTACGTCCGCCGCGCGGACTAATCGGCGTGGCTACACCTTCCGCCGTCGTCTCCGTCATGATCGACGCGGCCCGCAAGGCCGCGCGAGGCCTCTCGCGCGATTTCGGCGAGCTGGGCGAACTGCAGGTCTCGCGCAAGGGCACGGCCGACTTCGTGTCGGCCGCCGACCTGAAGGCCGAGCAGGTGATCTTCGAAGCCCTGACCAAGGCGCGCCCCGGCTACACCTTCATCGGTGAAGAGCGCGGCGTGATCGAGGGCACCGACAAGACCCACACCTGGATCGTCGACCCCCTGGACGGCACCACCAACTTCCTGCACGCCATCCCGCACTTCGCGGTGAACATCGCGCTGGAGCGCGAGGGCGAGGTCGTGGCCGGCGTCACCTACAACCCGATCAGCAACGACCTGTTCTGGGCTGAGAAGGGCAAGGGCGCGTACCTGGGCATGGAGAAGCGCCTGCGCGTCGCCGCCCGCCGCACCCTCGAAGACTCGCTCCTGGCCACCGGCATCCCGTTCGCGGGCAAGACGGGCCACGCCACGTTCCTGAAGGAGCTGCACCAGATGACCCAACGGGTCGCCGGCGTGCGCCGCTTCGGTTCGGCGGCCCTGGACCTGGCCTGGGTCGCGGCCGGCCGTTACGACGGCTACTGGGAGCGCAACCTGAATAGCTGGGACGTCGCGGCCGGGATCCTCATGGTCCGTGAAGCCGGCGGCAAGGTCACCGACCTGTCCGGCGAGGAAACCAACGTGACCGGCGGCGCCTCGATCCTGGCGTCCAACCTCGACCTGCACCCGCTGGTGCTGGAGAAGCTGCAAGCCGCCTAAGCTTGCTGTTCAGCTGTCATGATCGCCGGCTAAGCTGGCGGTCATGACGCTGACACGCCGCGCGCTCGCCGCCTCCGCCCTCGCCCTGCCCTTCATCGCGCAGGGGGCGAAGGCCGCTCCAAAAAAACCCATCGTCATCGCCCATCGCGGCGCCAGCGGCGAGCGGCCGGAACACACCGAGCTCGCCTATCGCCTGGCGGTGGATCAGGGCGCTGACTTCATCGAGCCGGATCTGGTGGTCAGCAAGGACGGCCATCTGGTCGTCCGCCATGAGAACGAGATCGGCGGCACCACCGACGTGGCCGCCCGCCCGGAATTCGCCACCCGCAAGGCGACCAAGCTGATCGACGGCGAGACCCTGACCGGCTGGTTCGCCGAGGACTTCACCCTGGCGGAGCTGAAGAGCCTGCGCGCCCGCGAGCGGCTGCCGCAGCTGCGCCCGGCCAGCGCCAAGTTCGACGGCCAGGCCCAGATCATGACCTTCCAAGAAGTGGTCGCCCTGGCCCGCGCCGAGAGCCAGCGGGTCGGCCGCGTCATCGGGGTCTATCCCGAAATGAAGCACCCGACGTTCCTGGCCTCCATCGGCCTGCCGATCGAGGACCGCATGGCCGCCGCCCTGCGCGAGACGGGGCTGGACAGCCCGGACGCGCCGGTCTTCGTCCAATGCTTCGAGGTGGCGCCCCTGAAGACCATCCGCCGGCGCACCAGCGCTCGGTTGGTGCAGCTGGTCTCGTCCGAGGGCGGCCCGGCCGACGCGCCGTCCACGACCTACGCCCAGATGCTGACGCCGGAGGGCCTGAAGGCCATCGCCAGCTACGCCAGCGGTCTGGGTCCGGAAAGGACCCTGGTCGTGCCGCAGGACGAAGAGACCCTGCTGCCGGCCACGAGCCTGGTGAAGGGCGCCCACGCGGCCGGCCTGGTGGTCCATCCCTGGACCGTGCGGGCCGAGAACTACTTCCTGCCCAAGTCCCTGAAGAAGGGCATGGCCATCCGCCCCGACTATCGGCGCCTGAAGGGCGACGTGATCCCGGTGCTGAAGGCCCTGTACGCCGCCGGTGTCGACGGGGTGTTCAGCGACTTCCCCGGCCTGGCGGTTCAGGCGCGGGGTTAAATGCTTTGCGTCCTTCGAGACGGCCTTCGGCCTCCTCAGGATGACGTATTCAGGAGCAACCCGGCTTCGTCATGTTGAGGAGCGCGCAGCGCGTCTCGAAGCACGCTGTACTTAGGCCGCCTCGCCGCCGAACTGCAGCTTGGCGAGGTGGGCGTAAAGGCCGCCTCGGGCCGACAGCTCGGCATGGGTGCCCTGCTCGACCACGCGGCCTTCGTCCATGACCACGATGCGGTCGGCCGCCAGGACGGTGGCCAGGCGGTGGGCGATGACCAGGGTGGTGCGGTCCTTCATGGCCGCGGTCAGGGCGTGCTGCACCAGGCGCTCGTTCTCGGCGTCAAGGGCGCTGGTGGCCTCGTCCAGCAGCAGGATCGGGGCCTGACGCACCAGGGCGCGGGCGATGGCCAGGCGCTGGCGCTGACCGCCCGACAGGGTCTTGGCGCGCTCGCCCACGGGGCTGTTGAAGCCTTCGGGCAGGTTGGCGATGAAACCGGCGGCCTGCGCCGCCTCGGCGGCCGTGGTCCCGTCGGCGATGGTCGCGCCTTCGCGGCCGAACAGGATGTTGTCCATGGCCGAGCCGGAGAACAGCGGGCTTTCCTGGGACACCAGGGCCATGCGGGCCCGGACCTCGGCGGGGTCGGCGTCGCGCAGCTCGACCCCGTCCAGGTGGATGGCGCCGGCCTGCGGGTCGTAGAAGCGCAGCAGCAGGCGCAGGACCGTGCTCTTGCCCGCGCCCGAGGGGCCGACCAGGGCCACGGTCTCGCCCGGCTTCACCGCCAGGTCGAAGCCGTTGAGGGCAGGCAAGTCCGGGCGGCCGGGATAGGCGAAGGTGACGCCCTCGAAGGTGATCTCGCCCCGCGCCGGCCTGGGCATGGGGGTGGGCCGTTCGGGCGCGGCCACGTTCGGCTTTGCGGCCAGCAGCTCGCCGATCCGCTCCATGGCGCCGGAAGCCTTCTGAACCTCGCCCCAGACCTCGCCGATGGCGCCGACGGAGCCGGCGGCCATGACCGACAGGAAGGCGAACTGCATCAGCGCGCCCCAGGTCATCTCGCCGCGCAGGCCGGCGTTCACGCCCAGCCAGAAGACGACCACGATGCCGCCGAACACCAGGCCGATGACCATGGCGGTCATGGTGGCCCGTGCGGTCATGCGGGTCAGGGACATGCGGAAGGTGTCCTCCACCGCCTGGCCGAAGCGCGCGGCGGCGCTTCTTTCGCGACCGAACGCCTGGACCGTCTCAAGCGCGTCCAGGGTCTCGCCGGCATAGCCGACGGCCGAGGCGAAGCGGTCCTGGGTCGAGGTGGTCAGCTTGCGCACCCGGCGGCCGAACAGGAACAGCGGCGCCAGGACGAAGGGGAACAGCAGCAGCACCAGGCCCGTCAGGCGCGGGCTGACGACCATCAGCATGGCCAGTGCCCCGATCAGCATCAGGGTGTTGCGCAGGGCCACCGACACCGAGGTGGTGATCATGTTCTCGACGATCTGGATGTCGGTCGTCACCCGCGACAGCACCTCGCCCGTGCGGGTCTTGAGGAAGAAGCCCGGGTCGAGGGTCAGGATGTGGGAGTAGAGGGTCGAGCGCAGGTCGGCGATGATCCGCTCGCCCGTCTTGGTGACGAAGAAGAATCGCAAGGCCGTGGCCGCCGCCAGAATCAGGGCGTTGGCCCCGATCAGGGCGAACCACGGATTGATGCTGGCCGCCGTCGGCTGGCCGTTGGTCAGGTGCTCGACCAGCAGGCGCAGCGTGACCGACAGGCCAAGGGTCGCCGCCGTGGAGCACAGCAGGAAGATCAGGGCCAGGCCGGCGTCGGCCTTGTGGGCGGCCAGGAACGGCAGCAGACGGCCCAGGGCGCGGACATTGCGGCTCTTGGCGCGACGCGCCGCGGCGGCCTGCAGATTCTGGGCGACCTCGGCCCCGGCGCCGGGTCGAGCCCCCGCATCCGTGTCCGTTCCGTTCGCCTCACTCATGACCAACCTCTTGCCAATACGCCGGGCCTTCTGTATAGCCGCGCGTCTTCGCGGTCAGCCTCTCGGGGCCGACACGACACAAATTTTCACGCCGCTTAGTCGGTTGGATCGCCCGATGAAACAAGACACGCACCCCGACTATCACTTCATCAACGTCGTCATGACGGATGGCACGACCTACCAGACCCGTTCGACCTACGGGAAAGAGGGCGCCACCCTGAACCTCGACATCGACCCGAAGACCCATCCGGCATGGACCGGCGGCAACGCCCACCTGCTGGACCGCGGCGGCCGCGTTTCGCGCTTCAACGCGAAGTTCGCCGGCTTCACGACCAAGAAATAAATCCGGTAAGGGCGGAAACGCCCTGGGGCTGGAAAGCCGGCGCGCTGGGAAAGCGCGCCGGCTTTTTCGTGTTTGGGGTTCAGCCAAACCCGCTCATCCCCGCGAAGGCGGGGATCCATACGGTGCTTGCCGTGTCTGAAAGTCAGCTTGGGTCCCCGCCTTCGCGGGGATGAGCGGATGAACTCAGGACGCCTTGCCGAACACGTCCTGCAGGCGGGTGAACTGGGACAGGACCGGGTTCGGGGCCTCGACGGCGGTTTCGCCGTCCACGTACATGCGCTGGTCCAGATGGCGGACGCGCTCGTAAAGGCGCTCGGAGCGGCCGACGAGTTCGAGCAGGCTGGAGGGCAGGCCTTCGTGGGCCTCCGCCTCGGCGGTAGGGGCCGCGGCTTCTTCACCCACACGATAACGGGACTCGCAGGCGGCGGACGGCTCCATGTCGCCCTCGCGCACCGCGCGCTGCACCAGCAGCCACGAGGCCACCTGCATCAGGCGGGTGGTCAGGCGCATGCTCTCGGCCGCGTAGGCCAGGGCGGCGTTGCGCGACAGCAGGCGGGAGTCCTGGCGGCCGACGCCGTCCAGATAGGCGGCGCAGACCTCGACCAGCTCCATGCCTTCCTCGAAGGTCTTGTCGAACAGTTCGGAGCGGGCGAAATCCTCGATCACGCCAGCCCGCCAGACCGTCGACGCCGCCATGGGCACGTCACTCATTGGAATCATCGCCTTCAACCGGGTCGCGGCACACTAATGGCCGCATCGGCCCCCTGGGTGCAACGCCCGTGCCAGAACTATCCAGAGGTTCAATCGTCGCGGAAGCCGCCGAACAGGGCGTCGGCGGCGGCGCGGCCGGCCTGTTTCTTTTCGAGATGCAGCCGCGTTCGCGCGATTTCCGTCTCCAGCGTGGCGATGCGGTCCTGCAGTTCGGTGACGCCCTGCAGCTCGAGATCCTCTCTGAGAAGCTCGTTCAGGGCGTCTCCGCGTCCGCGACGGGGTTCGACCGGTTCGTCCATGGCTCGCCTCCGCTTGTGGGGGCGTCATCAGAGCCCTAGCTAGGGTCGAACGCAAGCTTTGGAGGGCGCCGTGAACAACGAGACCATGACCGCGATCGCGGTGGAGAACGGTTCCGGCCCCGCCGAGGCGCTGAAGCCGGTCACCGTGGCCCGCCCTGTTCCCAAAGCGGGAGAGATCCTGATCCGGGTCGCCGCCGCCGGGGTGAACCGTCCCGATCTGCTACAGCGGCTGGGCGCCTATCCGCCGCCGCCGGGCGCGCCGGACACCCTGGGCCTGGAGGTCGCCGGCGAGGTGGTGGTCGGGGCCGGGCGCTGGAGCGCCGGCGACAAGGTTTGCGCCCTGCTGGGCGGGGGCGGCTACGCCGAATACGCCGTGGTCGACGCCCGCCATGCCCTGCCGATCCCCAAGGGGCTCAGCCTGACCGAGGCGGCGGCCCTGCCGGAGACGGTGTTCACGGTCTTCGCCAATGTGTTTGAGCATGGGGCGCTGAAGGAAGGCGAGACCCTGCTGGTGCATGGCGCCACCTCGGGCATCGGCACCACGGCGATCCAGATGGCCAAGGCGGCGGGAGCCAAGGTGATCGCCACCGCGCGCGGGGCGGACAAGGCGGCCCAGGCCAAGACCCTGGGCGCGGACATCGCGGTTGACGCCTCCAAGGAAGACTTCGCGGAGGCCGCCAAGGCGGCCGGCGGGGTCGACGTGGTGCTGGACATGGTCGGCGCCAGCTACTTCGACCAGAACCTGGACGCCCTGAAGACCGGCGGGCGGATCGTCTATATCGCCAGCCTCGGCGGGGGGACGCTGAACGTCCCGGTCTTCGGGCTGATGCGCAAGCGCGCGGTGCTGACCGGCTCCACCCTTCGCCCCCGCGACGCCGACGAGAAGGCGCGACTGACGGCGGAGGTGGAGCGCCGGGTCTGGCCGTGGGTGGAGGCGGGCGCGCTGAAGCCGCTGATCGACGCGACCTTCCCCCTGGGCGAGGCCGACAAGGCTCACGCGCATCTGGAGGGGGGGAGCCATGTGGGGAAGATCGTGCTGACGACCTAAACCCGCCGCCACGCGTTCAGCCCGCATGACCGACCTTCGCATCGGCTGTTCCGGCTGGACCTATGACGACTGGAAGGGGCCGTTCTATCCGGACGACCTGCGGCTGAAGGACCGGCTGGCCTTCTACGCCACGCAGTTCGACGCCTGCGAGATCAACGGCAGCTTCTATCGCCTGCCGACCGAGAAGGCCGTGAAGGCCTGGGCGGAGGGCGCGCCGGACGGCTTCTGCTTCGCCTGGAAGGTCTCGCGCTACATCAGCCACAACAAGAAGCTGAAGGAGTGCGAGGATTCGGTGAAGCTGGTGTTCGGGGTGATGAGCAACCTTGGCGACCGGCAGGGTCCGGCCCTGGTGCAGCTGCCGCCGATGCTGAAGCGGGACGATGAGCGGCTGAAGCGGTTCCTGGGCTGGCTGCCGAAGACCCCGCGCGTCACGGTCGAGTTTCGGCATCCGACCTGGTACGAGCCGGCGGTGCTGAAGATCCTGGAGGATCATGGCGCCGCCTTCTGCATCAGCGACCACCATGACGCCCCATCGCCCTGGGAGGCGACCTCCGACCTGGTCTATGTGCGGATGCATGGGCCGGGCGGCCATTATCATGGTCGTTATCCCCGGGCGGAGCTGGAGACGCTGGCCGAACGGGTCAGGGGATGGCGGCGCGGCAGGCGCGACGTGCATGTGTACTTCGACAACGACCAGAAGAGCGCCGCGCCCCAGGACGCCAAGGTGTTGAAAAAGCTGACCGAGCCTGCCTGAACCCTTTGCTTCGTCACTGAAGCTCAGTATATGTGTGGTCCAATACCCGCCCGGCCGAAAGGCCGGGCGCCGTCATTTCTGGAGGGTCTCATGGCCGACCAAATCCTGATGCCGAAGGCGACCGCCGTCTGGCTCGTGGACAACACTTCGCTGACCTTCGAGCAGATCGCCGACTTCTGCGGCCTGCACCCGCTGGAAGTTCGCGGCATCGCCGACGGCGAAGTGGCGCGCGACATCCGCGGCGCCGACCCGATCGCCAACGGCCAGCTGTCGCGTGAAGAGCTCGACAAGGCCCAGGCCAGCGACAAGTACCGCATGAAGGCCCTGGTGAGCCGTCACGCCGAGCTGCTGAAGCCGACGAAGAAGGCCCCGCGCTACACCCCGGTGTCGCGCCGCCAGGACCGTCCGGACGCCATCGCCTGGTTTGTGCGCAACCACCCGGAAGTGACCGACGCCCAGATCGCCAAGATCCTCGGCACCACCAAGGCCACGATCGAGCAGGTCCGCAACCGCACCCACTGGAACGCGGCCAACATCAAGCCGGTCGATCCGGTGACCCTGGGCCTGGTCGGCCAGCTGGAGCTGGACGCCCTGGTCAAGAAGGCCGCCGAGAAGAAGGCCAAGGACGACGCCAAGCGCGGCATCACCGATCCGGACGGCGCGACCCTGCGCCCGGCCGGCGAGGTCGAGGCTCCCGAGCCGGAACCGGAAGTCGAGGAAGTCGACTACCGTCGCGGCAGCGGCCTGTCGGCCGAGGACGTGTTCGGCAAGTCGACGCCCGTCGCGGACGAAGACGAAGACTAGACCCCGAAATGAACTTCGCCCCCGCCTTCAAGAGGCGGGGGCGAAGCGACGGGCTCGTCAGTGGGCTCGAGACTTAAGAGTCTCTATCTCTTCCTTAAGTCGGAGTTTCTGCCGCTTTAAGGCCCTGAGGCGAACCTCGTCGAATACCGGGCGGCGCATCTCGTCCTCGATCGTGCGGTCCAGCGTCTGATGTCGGACGCCCAATTCGCGGATACGGGATTCGATGGCCATGGCTCTCGGCTCCTAAATTTGCTGTGACGAAGACAGTGAACACCCGCTTTGCGGGGCTGTCAGATCACATATGGTTGCAGGCATGAGTCCGAAGGGTGACGGAACCATGACGACGGAGGGGCGCATGCGGCTCGTGGTCGGTATTTCCGGCGCATCTGGCGTGGTCTATGGCCTGCGCGCCCTGGACGCCTGTCGCGAGATGGGCGTCGAAAGCCACCTGATCCTGTCCAAGTCCGCGGTCCTGACCCTGAGCCAGGAAACCGGCCTGTCGCCGGCGGACGTCAACGCCCGGGCCGACGTGGTCCACCGGGTGTCGGATATCGGCGCCTCGATCGCCTCGGGCTCCTTCCAGACGCTGGGCATGATCATCGCCCCCTGCTCGGTGCGGACCATGAGCGAGATCGCCACGGGCGTGACCTCGTCCCTGCTGACCCGCGCCGCCGACGTGACCCTCAAGGAGCGCCGCAACCTGGTGCTGATGGTGCGCGAGACCCCGCTGCACCTGGGCCACCTGCGGACCCTGACCAAACTGGCCGAGATGGGCGCGGTGATCGCCCCGCCCCTGCCCGCCTTCTACGCCAAGCCGAAGACCATCGAGGAGATGGTCGACCAGTCGGTGGGCCGGGCGCTGGATCTGTTCGGCGTGTCCTGGGAGCCAGTGAAACGCTGGGGCGAGGACCTGTCGCCGGTGATCGGGAGCGGCGAGGCATGAGCCTGTGGACCTGGGCGCTGTCGGTCTATGAGCGTGCGGGCGTGAGCGAGGCCTGCGTCGAGCTGCAGGACGAGCACGGCCAGAGCGTGCCCTATCTGCTGTTCGCCGCCTGGGCCGCCCAGGAAGGCCGCCGGGTCGAGGCGATCCGCGCCGTGGCGGCCGCCCGCGCCTGGGAGGCCGAGGTGGTCGCCCCGCTGCGGGCTGCCCGCCGCCGCCTGAAGACCGAGATGCCCGGCACGCCCGACGCCTCGCGCCTGGCCCTGCGCGAGCAGGTCAAGGGCGTGGAGTTCGGAGCCGAGCGCCTGCTGATGGAAAGCCTGCAGGCCATGGCCGGCGAGCCGGGACCGGAGCGGCCGATGGGCGAGGCCCTGATCGCCGCCTCCATGGCGTTCGGCGGCGCGCCCGAGGCGAAAATGACCCGCCTCGCCACGCTGTTGTCTTGAGGCGTCTTTAACGAGGCGCGTGCTTTGATGTTGAACCGACGGCTGCCTGTAGGGGGGCGCACATGAACGATGACGAACCGCTTCTCGACAGCGTGGTGCTGGAGAAACTGGCCGAGCTGCGCCAGGAGCACGCCGACCTCGACTCCTCGATCGACGCCATCGAGGCCCAGCCCCTGCCCAACCAGCTGCTGATCGCGCGCCTGAAGAAGCGCAAGCTGGCCCTGCGGGACCAGATCACGCATCTGGAAGGCCTGCTGACCCCCGACATCATCGCTTGATCCGTATGGTTGCCGCCGCGCAAGCGGCGCCTATACTCCGCGCCCTTCCGGGGCCCCGTTTCCAATGGCCCCAAAGGGGATCGAAGACGCCATGAGCGCCGCAAAGCCGCCCGTCGCCATCATCATGGGCAGCCGCTCGGACTGGCCCACCATGAAGTGGGCCGCCGACAACCTGGACGCGCTGGGCGTGGCCTATGAGGCCAAGGTCGTCTCCGCACACCGCACGCCGGACCGCCTGTTCGCCTTCGCCAAGGGGGCCAAGGCCGCTGGATTCAAGGTGATCATCGCCGGAGCCGGCGGCGCGGCGCACCTGCCGGGCATGGCAGCCTCGATGACCGACCTGCCGGTGCTGGGCGTGCCGGTGGAGTCCAAGCTGCAGAACGGCCTGGATTCCCTGCTGTCCATCGTCCAGATGCCAGGCGGCGTGCCGGTCGGCACCCTGGCCGTGGGCGTGGCGGGCGCCAAGAACGCCGGCATCCTGGCGGCGCAGATCCTGGCCCTGTCGGACGAGGCCCTGGCCGGCCGTCTTTCCGCCTTCCGCGCGGCGCAGACTGACAGCGTGGCCGAGACGGTCGAGGACTGATCCAAGTGACGACTTTCCCCCTCCCCCCCGGTTCGACCATCGGCATCCTCGGGGGCGGACAGCTGGGCCGCATGCTGGCCCAGGCGGCGGCGCGGCTGGGTTTCGACGTCGCCATCCTGACCCCGGACGAGGATTCCCCGGCCTCGCGCGTCGCGGCCCACACCATCGTCGCCCCGTATGACGACCCCGCCGCGCTGAAGGCGCTGGCCGCCGTCGCCCAGGTGGTGACAACCGAGTTCGAGAATGTCCCCGCCGAGGTGCTGCGCCTGCTGGCCGAGGCCGGCCTGCCCGTGGCCCCCTCCGCCGCCGCCCTGGCCGCGGCCCAGGACCGGGTGACTGAGAAGAGCTTCCTGAACGGCGTGGGCGTGGGCACCGTGCCCTTCGCCGCCGCCGAGACCCCCGACGACGTGAAGGCCGCCGCCGCCGAGCTGGGCGCGCCGGTCCTGCTGAAGACCCGCCGCGACGGCTATGACGGCAAGGGCCAAGCCTGGGTCGAGCACGCCACCGACCACGCCGCCGCCGAAGCCTTCGCCGCCATCGGCGGCAAGCCCGCCATCGTCGAGGGCCGCGCCGACTTCGTGCGCGAGCTGTCGGTGATCGCCGCCCGCGGCCGCGACGGCGAGATCGCCGTCTATCCCCTGGCCGAGAACCACCACGAGAACGGCGTCCTGCGCCGCACCTCGGCCCCGGCCCAGGTCTCGCCCAAGCTGCGCGAGCAGGCCGAGCGCATCGCCGCCCAGATCCTGTCGGGCCTGGACTATGTGGGCGTGATGGGGGTCGAGCTGTTCGAGCTGAAGGACGGCCGGCTGCTGGTCAACGAGATCGCGCCCCGCGTCCACAACACCGGCCACTGGACCCAGGACGGCTGCGAGGTCGACCAGTTCGAGCAGCACATCCGCGCCGTCGCCGGCTGGCCGCTGGGGCCCACCCACGCCCTGGCGCATGTTGAGATGATCAACCTGCTGGGCGACGAGGTCCTGGCCTGGGCCAAGCTGGCCGCCGAGCCCGAGACCCGCGTCCACCTCTACGGCAAGCGCGAGGTGAAGGCGGGCCGCAAGATGGGCCACGTGAACCGGCTGCGGGCGCTCTGAAGCTTGGTGCATCCTTCGAGACGGCCTTCGGCCTCCTCAGGATGACGGATTCAGTAGATCACAAACCTCGTCATGCTGAGGAGCGCGCAGCGCGTCTCCAAGCACGCAGGGCTTAGGCCGCCCCGTACCTTAACCGACCCAGCGCGGCCGCCACTTCGCGGGCCAGCTCCGACGGCTTCAGCTTGGTGGTCGCCTTCCACTTCTCGAAAGCCATGACGTTGTCGATGCGCGCGTCCAGCGCCGTCAGGGCGGCGTCGCGGCCGTTGGTCAGGTCGAGCGCCAGGGTCGAGATCAGGATTCCCGAGACGATGGCCCGCTTGGAATAGTGGTTCTCGTCCGTGGCGATGTCGCCGGCCCAGCGCCAGATGGAATCGGCGCTTTCCCAGACCAGTTTCAGGGCCAGGGGGAAGTTGGTCGGAAAGGCTAGGAAGCCGGCCCAGCGGCGGACCGCCTCGCGATCGGCGGCGGCGGCGTCCAGACGGGCGACGACGCCGGAGCGGATGCGCTCGCGAATCTTCAGGGTCGCGCCGTCGGGCAGGGCCGCCAGCGCCAGGGAATCGTGCCGGCGCGACAGCAGGGCGGCCAGATCGCGCGCGCCATGCGGCAGCAAAAGCCCCGCCTCGGCGGCGGAAAGGCCGATCTCGCGGGCGGCGGCGGGGACGAGCGGACCGCTCCAGCCCAGGCGGGGAGCCAGGGCCAGGGCCGCGTCCAGAAGGCGTTGCTCGGCCTGTGAGGCCCAGTCGGTGGCGTTGGCGTCACGATCAGTCATGGGCGCATGATACATCGCGCCGAAACAGCCGTCGCGCATGGACAAGCAGGTAGGGTTCTGCTATTTCGCCCGCCTCACGTCGGCCGGGCCCGTCTTGCCGACCCCAATCATTATTCTTCGCGCGCCCGTATCAGGGGGCCGACCAACCGACCGGAGAGAGTCCCCTGGTTCAGATTTTTGTCCGCGACAACAACGTCGATCAGGCCCTCAAGGCTCTGAAGAAGAAAATGCAGCGCGAAGGCTCGTTCCGCGAGATGAAGCGCCACGTGCACTACGAAAAGCCGTCGGAAAAACGCGCTCGCCAAAAGGCTGAAGCCGTCCGTCGCGCTCGCAAGCTGGCCCGCAAGCGCGCCCAGCGCGAAGGCCTGATCGCCGCGCCGAAGAAGCCCTCGCGCTAAATCTTCGGCGGGCCGATCGGCTCGCTAGACATCGAAAAGGCCGCGCACTCTCCGGTGCGCGGCCTTTTTGGCGTTTGGGGGCTTTCTTCTCCTCCCCTGTAACGAAGCGTACAAGGGAGGTGGATCGGCGAAGCCGAGACGGAGGGGGCGTCCGCGCGCTCCGAGCCCAGTCTCGCCCCCCTCCACCACTTCGTGGTCCCCCTCCCCCGCTTCGCAGGGGAGGAGAAGGGCTCACCCCTTAGCGTTCTCGATCACGAACTTCACCGCCGTGACGATCTCGTGGGCGTAGGTGCGGCCAAGCAGGGTGTTGTGGCCGGCGCCGTCCACGTGGCGGACATAGCCGTGCTCGGAGCGGTCCGCGGGGCCGGCCTGGGACTTCTTGCGCTCGGCGCGTTCGGGCGTGGCGCCGCCGGCGGTCACCACCGCCACGGGCCAGTCCTTTGGGAAGGGCGGGGCCTCCATGGACTGCATCACCAGGGGCCGCCAGCCGGCGATCTCGCGGGCGGCGGCGCGGTTGTGGCCGGCGTTGGCGAAGGCCCAGCGCTTTTCGGCCGAAGCCTCGGGCGGCAGTCCGATCTTGTCGGCCAGGCGCGTGCCCTTCAGCGGCTTGTAGAGGCCCAGGGCGGCCCCGCGGGCGGCCCAGCGGGACATGACGGTGAAGCGCTTGGCGAAGCGGCTGTTGCGCTCCAGCATCGCGTTGTCGACCTTGGGCGGCGGGGGAGAGGCGTCGACGAACACCACGCCCCTCACCTGCTCCGGCCGGGCGCCGGCGAACTGAGGCATGCGCAGGCCGGCCATCGAGTGGCCGACGAGGACGAAGGGCCCCTTCTCGCCGGCGGCGTCGAGCAGCTTCTCCAGATCGGCCAGGGCGGAGCCCCCGGTGAGCGGCGACGGGTTTGGATCGGAAAAGCCCATGCCCGCGCGGTCATAGGCGCAGGAGCGGATGCCCTCGGCGGTCAGGGCTTCCTGCACCGCGCCCCAGTCGGCGGCGAAGCCGAAGGCGCCGGCCTCCAGCAGGACGGTGGGCGAGGCCGTGGACGGGCCTTCGCAGACGAGGCGCATCTTGCGCCCGCCCACGTCATAGAACTTGCCGCGCGGCTGCGGCGCGGCGATCGACATGGCGCCGCCAAGGGCGATCCAGGCGACGAAGGCGAGAACGAGACAGGAGACGGCGCGAACGGTGAAGCTGAGCATGTCGCCTAGATAAGCAGGCTTACGGCTTTGGCGAATTACAAACGCGCAACGCGGCGAAGATCATTCCGCCAGACGGATCACCCCGCGCGGCCGCTCACCCGTCGCCGCCGCTTTCTTGCGCACCTCGCCCTTGCGGACATGGGCCGGCCACTTGGACACGGTGGCCATGCGCACCTTGCGCGAGACGCGGGCGGCGGCGGTCAGGGGCAGGTCTTCGGCCGTGGCGAACTGCTTGCCCATGAAGAAGGTCGGATTGACCGGCTCGCCGTCATTGCGGATCTCGAAATGCAGGTGCGAGCCGGTGGAGCGGCCCGACGAGCCCACATGGCCGATGACCTGGCCGGCCTCGATCGCCGCGCCCTTGCGGATGCCCTTCGCCTTGCGGCCCAGGTGGGCGTAGAGCGACGACAGGCCGTCCTTGTGCGCCACCTCGATGAAGCGGCCATAGGCGGCGTCCTCGCCCGAGCGCAGGACCGTGCCTGGCAGGGTGGCCAGGACCGGCGCGCCGCCGGGGGCGGCGATATCGACGCCCTTGTGCAGGCGGCCGGCCTCTTCCCACGGCATCTGGCGCATGCCGAAGGGCGAGTTGACCTGCTGGCCCGGCAGGGGCGTGACGAAGCTGTAGGCGGGCGGCGGCGGAGGCGCGGGCTCGACCTTGGCGACCGAGACGGGCGCCGGCTCGGGCCGGGAGATGAAGGACAGGTCCGCATCCGGGCGCGCGGCGCCGATGGCGGTCAGGGCGAACACGCCCCACAGGGCGCAGGAGCCCAGGATGGCGGCGAGGCCCATGTACGGGACCCGTCCGTCAATGACGTCGGTGGACAATTCTTAGACCTCGTCTGGATGTCGCGCTTTTCTATGCGGCCCGCCGAGATCAGACGGCCGCGCGACGACGTTCTTCGATGATGAGGTCGAAGAGTTAGTTAGGATTATTGACCGGAATAGGGCTCAGCTTGGCTGTAGGAGCTGAGACTTAGACCCCACACAACTCACAGCGTTTCCTCAAGACCTAAATCCGCCTCCCTCGCCCTTGTGGCGAGGGTCCTGCATGGGCTTGCATTGAGCATGATCGTCCAGCGCCGCGTCGGCGGATGCAGTGACCCTGGGCACAAGGCCCAGGGAGGCGGCGGGAAGGTGTGTGCGTCCTTCGAGACGCCGCTTTGCGGCTCCTCAGGATGACGATGTCAGCAAACCACGATCGTCATCCTGAGGAGCGGCCGAAGGGCCGCGTCTCGAAGGACGCAAAACCTCAAAGCCCCTTCACGATGCCTTCGACCATCTTCTTGGCGTCGGCGAAGAGCATCATGGTGTTGTCGCGGAAGAACAGCTCGTTCTCGACGCCGGCATAGCCGGACGCCATGCCGCGTTTGACGAACAGGACCGTGCGGGCCTTTTCCACGTCCAGGATCGGCATGCCGAAGATGGCGCTGGTGGGGTCGGTCTTGGCGGCCGGGTTGGTGACGTCGTTGGCCCCGATGACAAAGGCCACGTCTGCCGTGGAGAACTCGCTGTTGATGTCCTCCAGTTCGAACACCTCGTCGTAAGGCACGTTGGCCTCGGCCAGCAGGACGTTCATGTGGCCGGGCATGCGGCCGGCGACGGGGTGGATGGCGTATTTCACCTCGACCCCCTCTTCCTTCAGCTTGTCGGCCATCTCGCGCAGGGCGTGCTGGGCCTGGGACACGGCCATGCCGTAGCCCGGGACGATGATGACCTTGGAGGCGTTCTTCATGATGAAGGCCGCGTCGTCGGCGGAGCCCTGCTTGACGGGGCGGGTCTCGACCTTGCCGCCCGCGTCAGCGGCCGCCGCGTCGGCGCCGAAGCCGCCCAGGATCACCGAGACGAAGCTGCGGTTCATGCCCTTGCACATTATGTAGGACAGGATCGCGCCCGAAGAGCCGACCAGGGCCCCGGTGATGATCAGGGTGGTGTTCTCGAGGGTGAAGCCCAGGGCCGCCGCCGCCCAGCCGGAATAGCTGTTCAGCATCGACACCACGACGGGCATGTCGGCGCCGCCAATGGGAATGATCAGGGTGACGCCGATCAGCAGGCTGAGGGCGAAGATGCCCCAGAAGGCCCACTTGGCCTGGCCGCCGGTGGCGACCAGCACCACGATCAGGGCGACGATGCCGGCGGCGATGGCGATGTTCAGCAGGTGACGGGCCGGCAGCAGGATCGGCGCGCCGCCCATGTTGCCGTTCAGCTTGGCGAAGGCGATGACCGAGCCGGTGAAGGTGATGGCGCCGATGGCCAGGCCCAGGGACAGCTCGATCAGGCTGTTGACGTGGATGTGCCCGTCGGCCCCGACGATGCCGTAGGCGGCAGGGGTGTAGATGGCGGCCACGGCGACCAGGCAGGCGGCCATGCCGACCAGGCTATGGAAGGCGGCGACCAGCTGCGGCATGGAGGTCATCGGCACCTTGCGGGCGATGACGGCGCCGACGCCGCCGCCGACGGCGACGCCGGCCACGATCAGGCCGATGGTGATGGGATCGAGCGCGCCCTGGCTCCACAGGGTGGCCATGACGGTGAACACGGCGATGGCCATGCCGACCATGCCGTAGGTGTTGCCCTTGCGGCTGGTCTCGGGGCTGGAAAGCCCGCGCAGGGCCAGGATGAACAGCACCCCCGAGACGAGGTACAGGATGGCGGCGAGATTGGCGTTCATGTGATGTCCCCCGGGTCCCGCTCTACTTCTGCTTCTTCTTGTACATGGCCAGCATCCGCTGGGTGACGAGGAAGCCCCCGAAGATGTTCACGGCGGCGAAGGCGGCGGCGATGGCGCCGGCCCCCTTTGAAATCCAGACGTTCGTCGCGGTCTCGGCGTCCTGCGCCGCCGCGCCGTGGGCGGCGGCGGCCAGCAGGGCGCCGACGATGATCACGGACGAGATGGCGTTGGTCACCGCCATCAGCGGCGTGTGCAGAGCGGGCGTGACGCTCCACACCACGTAGTAGCCAACGAAGATGGCGAGCACGAAGATCGCCAAGCGGAAGATGGTGGGGTCGACGGCTTCCATATCGGGCCTCCCAGTTGTTCGGTGCGCGGCTCGGCCGCGATCAGCTCTTGAGAGCCGGATGGACGACGGCGCCGCTCTGGCAGACCACGGCGGCCTTGAGGATCTCGTCCTCGAAGTCCGGGGCGTAGGCGCCTTCCTTGTTCAGCAACAGGGCCGACAGGGAGACCAAGTTGCGCGAATAGAGCGCGCTGGCGTCGGCGGCGATGCGGCCGGGCAGGTTGGCGATGCCGACGATCTTCGCGCCATTGGCGGTCTCGACGATTTCGTTCAGCTTGGCGCCCTCGACGTTGCCGCCTTGCTCGATGGCCAGGTCGATCAGCACCGAGCCCGGACGCATGGAGGCGACCTGGGCAGCGGTGACGAGACGCGGCGCGGGGCGGCCCGGGATCAGGGCCGTGGTGATGACGATGTCCTGCTTGGCGATGTGGCCGGAAACCAGCTCGGCCTGCTTGGCCTGGTATTCCTTGGACATCTCCTTGGCGTAGCCGCCGGCGGTCTGGGCGTTCTTGAACTCCTCGTCCTCGACCGCCAGGAACTTGGCGCCCAAGGACTCCACCTGCTCCTTGGTGGCGGGACGAACGTCGGTGGCGGTGACCACCGCGCCGAGGCGACGGGCCGTGGCGATTGCCTGCAGGCCGGCGACGCCGACGCCCATGATGAACACCTTGGCCGCGGCGACGGTGCCGGCGGCGGTCATCATCATCGGCAGGGCCTTGCCGTAGACGTGGGCCCCTTCGATCACGGCGCGATAGCCGGCGAGGTTGGCCTGGGACGACAGGGCGTCCATCACCTGGGCCCGCGTGATACGCGGGATGAACTCCATGGCCAGGGCGGTGCAGCCCTTCTTGGCCAGGGCGTCCAGGGTGGCCTTGTCCTGATGCGGATTGAGCAGGGCCGCGACCAGGGCGCCGGACTTCAGCGCCGCGATCTCTTCGGCCTCGGGGCCTCGGACCTTGAACAGGATGTCGGCGTCGGCGACGGCGACCTTGGCGGTCTTGGCCAGCTTGGCGCCGGCGGCGGCGTAGTCGCCGTCGGGAATCGCGGCCGAGAGGCCCGCGCCCTCTTCCACCGTGACGGCGAAACCGGCGGCGATAAGCTTCTTGACGCTCTCGGGTGTGGCGGCGACGCGGGTCTCGCCCGCACGACGTTCCTTGGTGACCGCAATGACGGCCATGCAGCGCCTCCCCCTCAACGGACTGCCCTATGGTTGCAGCCCGTTTAGGGGAGAAACTTGCCCTTTGTCGAGCCGATCACGCCAGCTCGCGCAAAATTATTCTCGAACAGCCGTTAGCGTTGCTGGGGCTTTTCCTTGAGGAAGAAAAAGCCAGCCACCGCGACCACAACCGCGGCGATCAGGCCGGCCATGAAGCCGGCGCTGGTGCAGAACCACAGAACCAGGGCGGTGAGGGCCGCCGACAGGGCCAGCGAGCCCCACTTGGTCATCTGGTTGAAGGCGTGGAAGGTCGACGCCTGTTCCTGGATATCCATCTCACCGCGGTGATAGTCGGCCATGTCGCGCCCTTGCGTGGAAACTAAGTTGGGTCGGCAGATACAACGCCGCGCCGCCCGGCTCAAGCTCAGGTCTGCGCGGCTTTTCGCGGCCATCCGGCCAGAAGGCCGCGCAGGGCGCCGACGAAGGCCAACGGCTGGTCCAGCATCACGTGGTGATGCGCCTGGGGCAGCTCGATCATCGGCGTGCCCGGCGGAACCAGGGTATGCATATAGGCCAGCACCTCCGCGTCGATCAGGGCGGAGTTCTGGCCCCACATGAAGGCGGTCGGACACCTGGGCCGGCCGGGGCGCTCGTTGAAGCTGAAGTGCCTCCACAGGTTCGGGTCGAACTTCCAGGTCAGGCCGCCCTCGACCTCGCGCACCGAGCGGCGGGCGATGAAGTCAACGATGTAGAGGTTCTCGCACGGCTGCGGCGGCGCCAGGCGGAAGCGGGCCAGGGCGTCGTTCAGGGTCGCATAGATGCGGTTGGGGCCGTTGCGGGACGGCGGCCCCTTCCACTCGCGGCTGGGCGGACGGATCGGGGAGTCGACGCTGACCGCCGCGCGCAGGCGGTCGCCGCCCTTGGCCGCCGCCAGCATGGTCGGATAGGAGCCGAAGGAGTGGCCCACGAACACCGGCTTGCCGCCGTCGGCGTAGAGACCGGCGGCCTCGGCGGCGGCGAAGGCCTCGCGCACGAACTGGTCGCCGTCATACTTCTCGCGCCAGCCGGACCCGCCCATGCCGGACCAGGAAATGGCCGCCACCCGCCAGTCGTCGGCGAAGAACGGGGCGATGAAGCTCCACCAGTCGGCGTGGGCGCCGTTGCCGTGCAGGAACATCAGGCCGGGCTTGCCGACCTCGCCCCAGGTCAGCAGCTCGATGGGCGCGCCGTCGACCTCGATGGTGGATCGCTCCGGCTCGCGGGCGACGGCCGCGTCGAACCATTCGGGGGCGGCGGGCTTGTCGCCGGCGAAGGCGGCCAGGGGCGTGCCGATCTCGGGCGGCAGGGGGGCGTCGTCAGCCATTCTTGAACGCCTTCTCGCCGGGGCGCGGGTCGCGCGCGCCCAGCGACTTGAACACGCCGGAGCCGGTCATCAGGGTGCGGTCGCCGCACCAGATGCGGCCGCGCACGGTGAACAGGCCCTCGACCTCCGAGACCAGTTCGCTCTCGCCTTCGACCCAGTCGCCCAGCTGGGCGCCGGAGAGGAAGTCGCAGGTCAGGCGCACGGTCACCCAGCGGCTGGACCGCTCGATGGAGATGATCCGCCCCCAGGCCATGTCGGCGAAGCTCATCAGCATGCCGCCGTGGCAATTGCCCAGGCCGTTGGTGTGGTGCTGCTCCACGCGGAAGGCCAGCAGGGAGCGCTCGCCGCTCCGCTCGAACAGCGGACCGATCTGCACGCCGAAGCCGCGCGACCAGTTGAGCTGGCGATAGCCTTCCGGGATCACGGCCGCCTGGGCCTCTGTCAGGTCATCGGACATCCGATGATTCTAACAAGCGTTTGAGGTCGGAGGAAAGGGCGTAGGTTGGCGTGCGATCTTCTCCTGCCCCGCTTGCGGGGGAGGGGGACAATGCGACGTATGGTGGAGGGGCGCTCTGCTGACGTTCAGACGAGCGCCCCCTCCGTACGCTTCGCTACGGGGCAGGAGAAACGAGGTCAGCCCACCAGATCGTCGAACTCGTCGACCAGCTTTTCCAGTTGCGAACAGCCCGCGGCCCAGAAGGCTTTCTGGCGCGGATCTAGGCCGAAGGGGGCCAGGGCCTCGACGTAGGTCCTGGTCCCGCCGGCGGCGAGCAGGTCTTCGTACAGCGGCGCGAAGGCGGCGGGGTTCTCCGCCCGCTTTGCCATCAGGCCGCGCACCAGCAGGTCCCCGAACGCGTAGGCGTAAACGTAGAACGGCGCGTGGGCGAAGTGGCTGACATAGGCCCAGTAGTGCTCGTAACCGGGGTTCAGCTTCACGGCCGGACCGAGGCTCTCGGCCATCACCTCCAGCCACAGCTCGGCGATCTGGTCGGGGGCCAGCTCACCCTCCTGGCGGGCGTCGTGGAAACGGGTCTCGAAGCGGTGGAAGGCGATCTGGCGGATAACGGTGTTGAGCCCGTCCTCGATCTTGCCCGCCAGCAGCGCCATGCGGTCGGCCTTGGACGCCTCGGCCAGCAGGCGCTCGAACACCAGGCCCTCGCCGAAGATGGAAGCGGTCTCGGCCAGGGTCAGGGGCGTGTCGGCCAGCAGGGTGCCCAGCGGAGAGCACAGGGTCTGGTGGACGGCGTGACCCAGCTCGTGGGCCAGGGTCAGGACGTCCCGCCGCTCGCCCATGTAGTTCATGAAGACATAGGGGTGGCGGTTGGCCGAGACCGGGTGCGAATAGGCGCCCGACTGCTTGCCCGGACGCGGGGCGGCGTCGATCCACGGCTGGGTGAAGAAGGTGCGGGCCACGTCGGCGAACTTGGGCGCCAGGTCCTGGAAGCTTTCCAGCACCAGGCCCTTGGCCTCGTCCCAGCCGTACTGGCGGGGCGCGGCGGCGTCGAGGGGGGCGTTGCGGTCCCAGTAGTCCAGAGTCTTGCGGCCCATGGCCCGGGCCTTCAGCGCGTAATAGCGGTGGCTGATCGAGGGATAGGATTCGACCACCGCCGCCTCGAGCGCCGCCACCGACTCGGCGTCGACCTCGTTGGCCAGGTGGCGCGACTGGGCGGGCGTGGCGTAGCGGCGCCAGCGGTCCTCGACCTGCTTTTCGAAGGCCAGGGTGTTGAGCACCAGGGCCTGGGTGGAGGCGCGCTCCTCAAGGGCCTTGGCCAGGCCGTTGGCGGCCGCCTTGCGGTTGGCGGCGGACGGGTCGGTGAGGCGGTTCAGCGCCTCGGGCAGGGTCAGACTCTCGCGGCCGACCTTGGCGGTCAGGCGGGCCAGGGTCTCGTCCCACAGACGGGTCCAGTTTCCGACGGCGGGCGCGCGGTCGATCAGCAGGTGCTCCAGCTCGGCCGACAGCTCGTGCGGGCGCGACAGGCGCAGGCGGCGCAGCCACGGCGTCCACTTGGCGGCGGCGGGATGGGCCTTGAGCGCGGCGTCGAGCTCGGCGTCCTCCAGTTCGTTCAGCTCCAGGGTGAAGAACAGGCTCTCGGCGCCGATGCCGGCGGCCTTGGCACGGACGTCGCCCTCGAACTTGGCCCAGCCGGCGTCGTCGCGGGCGGTGGAGGCGGCCAGCGAGGCGTAGGCCCCGACGCCCCACAGGGCGTTGGTGGCGTCCTCGTAATAGCCCAGCCCCTCGTCGATCAGGGCGCCGAGCTTGGCCGGCTCGGCGCGGGCGGCGACGAACTGGCCCTTGAGCGCCACCAGCTTGCCGTTGGCGACGGAGGCGGCGGCGAGATCCGCCTCGATCCGCGGATCGTCACGCCCGACGTACAGGTCGTCGAGGCGCCATTGCGGGATGTCGGTCTTGGGCGTGCGGATGGGAGCGTTCATGGGTCGTCTCGGAGGAAGTCAGGGAGCGAATATAGGAAGGCGGGGGCGGATGCGAAGTTGCGTGCTTCGAGACGCGCTAGCGCGCTCCTCAGCATGACGAGCTTTGTTGTGCTCTGAATTCGTCATCCTGAGGAGGCCGAAGGCCGTCTCGAAGGACGCACTAGAACCCCTTGCGCTTCATCCAGCTCAGCACCGCGTCCGGCCAGGCCGCGACGGGTTTGCCGTGGACGGCGCGGAGGCCGAAGCCGTGGCCGCCTTCCTCGTAGATGTGCATCTCGGCGGGGACCTTGGCGGCCTTGAGGGCGGCGAAGACCTGGAGACTGTTCTCGACCGGAACCGAGGCGTCGTCGGCGGCGTGGATGAAGATCACCGGCGGGGCGTCGGGGCGGACTTCCTTCTCCAGGGAGTACTTGGCGATCATCCGCGAGGTCTGCTCCGCCCCCAGCAACTGCTGGCGCGAGCCCGCATGGACGAAGGGCTCGGCCATGGTGGCGACCGGGTACATGAGGATCGAGAAGTCCGGCCGGGCCGACAGCTGGTCGGCGGCGTCGACCGCCTTGTAGACCGCCTCGTCGAAACGGAAGGTCAGGGAGCCGGCCGCGTGGCCGCCGGCGGAGAAGCCGATGACGCCAACCTTCTTCGGATCGAGGCCGTCCTTCATCGCGCGCTGGCGCACCAGGCGCAGGGCGCGCTGCATGTCCTGGATCACCACGTCGGGGCCCGCGCCCCAGTGGTCGCCCGGCAGGCGGTAGGTCATGACATAGACGGTGACCCCGGCGGCGGCGAAACGCTCGGCCGTCTCGTAGCCTTCCTTGTCCATGACCACGCGAATGTAACCACCGCCCGGCGCCATCAGCAGGGAGGTCCCGTTCGGCGTCTTCGGCTTGAAGACCACCATGTCGGGGCGTTCGACCTGCTCGATATAGCGGTCGCGGATGACCGAGACGTCCTGGCTGCGCTCGACGATCCTGGCCTTGGCGGTCGCGCCGACCGAGCCGGGCGGCAGGCCCGGCCACAGGGCGATTTTTTCGAACGACGGATCGGCGAGCGGATCGACCGGGGCGGCCATGGCGGCTCCTGAAAAGAGAACGGCGGCAAGGCCGAAGAACAACGTCCGAATCTTCGAGATCATGGTTTCCAAGTTCCCACCAACAGTCAGGCTCGTTAACCCGCGACTCAGGTCTCCGAAACCACGCCTTTACCCGTCACCTGTATCAATACGAACCACAACGAGCTTCTTCCCCCGCGCAATCGGGCAGGGAGAAGCCGATACAGGTAGGTGTCTTCAAGATGACCAAGACGGTTCTCGTCGTCGACGACGATCCGACTCAGCGTCGGCTCATTCAGGCGGTTCTCGAACGCGAGGGCTTCGCCGTCGCGCACGCCGAAAACGGCGATGAGGCGCTCGGTCACCTGATCGGCGGCAAGAGCGCCGACGTGGTGCTGCTGGATCTCGTCATGCCGGGCATGACGGGCCAGGACACCCTGGTGCAGATCCGCCAGCGCGGCTTTGTCCAGCCGGTGATCGTGCTGACCGCCACGGGCGGCGTCGACACCGTGGTCAAGGCCATGCAGGCCGGCGCCACCGACTTCTTCATCAAACCGGCGTCCCCCGAGCGGATCATCGTTTCGATCCGCAACGCCCTGTCCATCGGCGCCCTGAAGGGCGAGGTGGACAGACTTTCCAAGCGGGCCAGCAACCGCACCACCTTCGACGACCTGATCGGCGACGGTCCGGCCATGACCCTGGTCAAGCGCATGGGCGCGCGGGCCGCCAAGTCGGCGATCCCGATCCTGGTCACCGGCGAAAGCGGCGTCGGCAAGGAGCTGATCGCCCGCGCCGTGCATGGCGGGTCCGACCGGGCCGGCAAGCCGTTCGTGGCGGTGAACTGCGGCGCGATCCCCGAGAACCTCGTGGAATCGATCCTGTTCGGCCACGAAAAGGGTAGCTTCACCGGCGCCACGGCCCAGCATTCGGGCAAGTTCAAGGAAGCCGACGGCGGCACCCTGTTCCTGGACGAGGTTGGCGAACTGCCGCTGGACATGCAGGTCAAGCTGCTGCGCGCCCTGCAGGAAGGCGAGATCGACCCCATCGGCGCCAAGCGGTCAGTGAAGGTGGACGTGCGCATCGTCTCGGCCACCAACCGCGACCTGGCCACGGCCGTGGCCGAGGGCCGGTTCCGCGAGGACCTGTTCTACCGCCTGAACGTGTTCCCAATGGAGGCCCCGTCCCTGCGCGAGCGCCGCGAGGACATCCCCGCCCTGATCGACGCCTTCGTGCGCCGCTTCAACGTGGAAGAAGGCAAGAGCGTCATCGGCTGCGCGCCGGAGGCCCTGGCCTGCCTGGCGAGCTTCGACTGGCCCGGCAACGTGCGCCAGCTGGAGAACACCGTGTACCGCGCCATCGTGCTGTCGGACGCGCCGTACCTGCAGCTGCACGACTTCCCCGCCATTTCGGGCGTCTCGGTTCCCCCGCCGGAAGCCGCCCCCGCCCAGGTCCCGTCGATCCTGGCCGAAGCCATCGCCTCGGCCCCGGTCGGCGAGCAGCCGGTGCGGATCCTGGACGGCCGCGGTCACCTGCGGACCCTGGAAGAGATCGAGCGCGACCTGATCCAGCACGCCATCGAGGTCTATGCCGGCCACATGAGCGAGGTGGCCCGCCGCCTCGGCATCGGTCGCTCGACCCTGTACCGCAAGGTGCGCGAGCAGGGCCTGGAAGAACTCGTGAAGGCGTCGTGAGCATGACCATCCGCCGCCCCGTTCCGCGTCCGATGTTCGACGCCGAGCTGGACATCCCGCGCCCGCCCATGTCGGTGCCGATGGCCGAGATCTATGAGCTGGGCCGCCGCCTGGGCGCGGTCGAGCGGGCTAGTCGTCAGACGGCTTCTTACGGCGAAATGTTCTGGCGGCCTTCTCGGCCCTGGGCTTCTCGCCCTTGGCCTTGGCGGCGATCTCCTTCAGCTTGATCGCCTGCATGGCCGACAGGGCCTGGCCCGGCGCGCCCTTTTCGGGATCGCCGAAGGCGCGGCCATAGGTCTTCACCCGGTCGGTCACCGATCCGAGGAATTCGCCTTCCCATTCGGAAAGCTCGACGCCCGCCTTGTCAGCCGTGCGGCGGGCGCGCTTCAAAGCGTTGAGGGCGGCCCGTCTGGCCGCCTCGTACCGGTCTGGAAGCTTGCGCTTCAGAACCCGTCCTTAGAGACCGCCGAGCGCGGACAGGTAGAGGTCGAGAATCGCCTCTTCTTCCTGACGCTTGGCGCGGTCCTGCTTCAGCAGGCGGACGACCTTGCGGAGAATCTTGACGTCGAAGCCGTTGCCCTTGGCCTCGGCGTAGACTTCCTTGATCTGCTCGGCGACCTCGGCCTTCTCGACCTCAAGGCGCTCGATGCGATCGATGATGCTCTTCAGCTGGCCCTGAGCGGTGGAGTTCAGAACGTCAACGGAAGCGGAGTCGTCGGCCATGGAGGGATGCTCTCATAAGTCAGAAGTCGTCGGAAGGCGGCGGACCATAGTCGCCCGGCGGGCCGCTCACAACAGGAGTCCAGACAAACGAAAAGAACCGGCCGTCGCCGGCCGGTTCTCAGTCGAATTCTGCGCTCGGCGCGTCGAAGCGCCGACGGCGGCTTTCTTAGCCTTGCTTGGCCTTGAAGCGCGGATCGGTCTTGTTGATCACGTAGATGCGGCCCTTGCGGCGGACCAGCTTGCAATCGCGGTGACGCGACTTCAGCGACTTCAGCGAGCTACGAACCTTCATGATCTCGACCGTCTTGTTGCTACTTCGGGGAACGCCCCCGGCCAGCGACAAGGCGCTGCCGAGGCTTCCCGGTTAAATCCAGAGGGCGGGCGTATAGGCGGACATTGGGCGGGAGTCAATTGCGGCGGGACTTCGGCGCGCCGCTGTCGTCCTTGTGATTGAAGGATTTCGCGCGAAGCCGCTAGCCTTGTCCGCATGCTTCGTCGTTCGTTCGTCTTTTCCGCAGCCGCCCTCGCCGGGACCGGCGTGTCTCTCACCTCCGCCCGTTCGCAGGGGCGCGCCTTCGAAAGCTCGGGCGATCCGCTGTTCGACGCCTGGCGGAGCGACTTCTTCGACCGCTCGGTCCAGGCCGGCTGGCCGGCGGACCTGCTGCAGACGCAGCTGACGGGCCTGACGCCCGATCCGGGCGTGTCGAGCTCTGACGCCAAGCAGCCGGAATTCTCTCGCCCCGTCAGCGACTACCTGCGCGGCGTGGTCAGCGACGAGCGGGTCTCCATCGGGCGCGGCAAGCTGCAGACCCTGAGTTTCCTGCCGCATGTGGAGCAGCGCTTCGGCGTGCCCAAGGAGATTCTGGTGGCCGTGTGGGCCATGGAATCGGCCTTCGGCAAGATCCAGGGGACCAAGGACGTCCTGCGGTCCCTGGCCACCCTGGCGGCGCAGGGGCGTCGCCGTTCCTGGGCCGAGGGCGAGCTTTACGCCTGCCTGAAGATCATCGCCTCGGGCGAGGTGACGCGAGAGCGCCTGAAGGGCTCGTGGGCCGGCGCCATGGGCCAGACCCAGTTCCTGCCCAGCAACTATCTGAACGTGGCGGTCGACGAGGACGGCGACGGCAAGCGCGACATCTGGAGCTCCGACGCCGACGCCCTGGCCTCGGCCGCCAGCCTGCTGGCCAAGGGCGGCTGGCAGCGCGGCGTGGGCTGGGCCCGCGAGGTGATTCTCCCGGACGATTTCGACTACGGTCAGACGGAAGAAACCCGGATACCCGTGAGACAATGGCTATCGCAGGGCGTGCGCCGGGCCGACGGCCTGGCGTTCAGCAGCGCGGACTCGGCGGCGGACGCCAACCTGCTGCTGCCGGCCGGCGCGGCGGGGCCAGCGTTCCTGGCGCTGCCCAACCACTATGCGATCCGCAAGTACAACAACTCCACCTCCTACGCCCTGGGCATCGGCCTGCTGGCCGACCGCATGGGCGGCGACGGCCCGCTGCGCACCCCGTGGCCGGTGGAGGCGCCGATGTCCCTGGCTGACCGCCAGGCGGCGCAGGTGGCCCTGTCCAACCTGGGCTTCGACCCAGGCGCGCCGGACGGGGTGATCGGGGCCGGCACCCGCAAGGCCCTGCGCGCCTGGCAGAAGACGGCGGGCGTGCCGGCGGACGGCTACCTGTCGGCGGACATGGTGCGCCGGCTGCAGGCGGCGGCGAACTTCGGCGTGGCGGTCCCGCCGCCTCCGCGGTGAGGCTTTGCGTGCTTCGAGACGCGCTACCGCGCTCCTCAGCATGACGAGCTTGGTTTGCTGTTGATTTCGTCATCCTGGGGAGGCCGACAGGCCGTCTCGACGGACGCACAGATCTAAACCCCGCCCTCGTCGCTGCGCTCGAGCATCGACAGGGTGGCCTCGTCGTCGGGGGAGCCCTTGGTCCCCGCCTCACGCAGCACCGCGTTCTTGAGGGCGTAGATCAGCAGGCCGCCCAGAATCGCCGCGTTCAGCAGGAACGGGGCGGGATGCACGGCCTCGTACAGCCAGACGAAGAACGGGGCGAAGATCACGTTCAGGCCGTTGATCGCCCCGATCGCGCCGGCGGCCCGCGCCTGCTCGTGCATCATCACCGACAGGGACGCGCCCGCCGTGAAGCCCGGACGCAGGAAGCCGTAGCCCAGGCTGGCCACGGCGAAGGCGATGACCACCACGCTGTAGGTCGGGGCGAAGGCGGTGGCGAGGTTCGCCCCGCAGGCCAGGGCCACGCCCCAACGCATCAGGTCGCGGGGCGACATGTTGAACATGCGGATCAGCGACCACTGGGCGAGCAGGCCCGCCGCCGCCCCGGCCATCATGGCCACGGCGGTGAAGCCCTGGGCCTGCAGCGGCGAGACGTGGAGCTTGTCGATGATCATGAAGCCCAGGGTCTGGGTCTGCACGGTCTGGCACAGGGCGGCCATGAAGCCGAAGATCAGGAACGGCAGCAGGCGCGGGTCGCGCCACAGCGGCGCCTCGCCCGAGCGGGCGAACAGGCTGAAGGGCTTCTTGTCGCGCTGGGCGACGGGCTTGGGCTCGTCGTTGGGCAGGTACTTCAGGATCGCGATCAGGGCGATGAAGGCCAGGATGGCGAAGCCGTAGAGCGGCCCCGCCAGGGTCACGAAAGGCAGGACGAACAGCGGCGCCAGGGCCGGACCGACGATGGTGCCCAGGCCAAAGGCGCTGGCCAGGCCCGCCATGGCCTGCGTCCTCTCGCCGCGCCCGGTGCGCTCGGCCACATAGGCCTGGATAGCGGGGTTCGAGGCCGAGCCGATCATGCCGAAGATCGCCCGCGCCAGCAGGAACATGACGAAGATGGTCATCACCGGCGCCCAGTGGTTCAGCCCGGCGCTGACCACCATGCCGCACAAGGTCATCGACAGGGTGAAGCCGCCAAGGCCCAGCAAAATCATGGGCTTGCGGCCACGGATATCCGACTGCCGCGCCCAGAACGGCGAGCCGACCGCCCACAAAAGGGCCGAAAGCGAGAAGATCGCCGCCACCATGGGATCGGGAATGCCGATCTCGCGGCCGATTGCGGGAAGAACCGAAAGCAGGCCGGTATTGCCGATCGCGACCACGATCGAGGCCGAGAACAGCAGAGCGAAGATGCGTTTGGGCAGCTTCTGTTCGGTCATGCGAACGGTTGTTAGGCCCGTTCCCCGGGGTCGCGCAATGGCCGCCTGAGGCCCGCTCACCTTGGATTAAGCATTAATCGGCATGTTGAGCGCCTGAAATCCGGCCCAAAGGCGTCCTCCACCCATGTTCCAGATCATCGGCATCGTCCTGCTGTTCGCGCTGGTCTTCGGCAGCTACATCATCTCCGGCGGCAAGATGGACGTGATCATGCACGCCCTGCCCCACGAGATGATGGCCATCGGCGGCGCCGGCGTGGCCGCGTTCCTGATCTCGAACTCGATGACCGTGATCAAGGGTTGCGGCGGCGGCATGGCCAAGGTCTTCGCCGGCCCGAAGTGGAAGCCGGCCGACTATCGCGACCTGCTGAGCCTGCTGTTCCAGCTGACCAAGACGATGAAGTCCAAGGGCGTCATCGCCCTGGAAGCGCACATCGAAAAGCCGGCCGACAGCACCATCTTCTCGCGCTACCCCAAGCTGATGAAGGACCACTTCGCCATCGACTTCATCTGCGACACGCTTCGCATGATGACCATGAACCTGGAGGATCCTCACCAGGTCGAGGACGCGATGGAAAAGCAGCTGGAGAAGCACCACCACGAGGCGCTGGCGCCCTCGCACGCCCTGCAGAACATGGCCGACGCCCTGCCCGCCCTGGGCATCGTGGCCGCCGTGCTGGGGGTCATCAAGACCATGGGCTCGATCACCGAACCGCCGGCCGTCCTGGGCGGCATGATCGGCGGCGCCCTGGTCGGCACCTTCCTCGGCGTGT
This sequence comes from Caulobacter sp. 73W, assembly GCF_041021955.1. Lineage (GTDB taxonomy): Bacteria > Pseudomonadota > Alphaproteobacteria > Caulobacterales > Caulobacteraceae > Caulobacter. The sequence goes on along the minus strand of NZ_CP158375.1, from coordinate 2,752,375 downwards.
TCCTGGCCTATGGCCTGGTGGGTCCGTTCGCGGCCCGCATGAAGGACGTGATCGAGGAGGAAGGCGCCTTCTACAAGATCATCCAGTCGGTCCTCGTCGCGCACCTGCACGGCAACGCCGCCCAGATCTCGGTCGAGATCGGCCGCGGCGACATCCCGACCGCCGCCCAGCCGAGCTTCCTGGAGCTGGAAGCCGCCCTGCAGGCCCTGCCGACCGAGGCCTAAGGGCTCTGGTCCAGGCTGGCGCCGCATTAAGAGTCTCTAACTTGCGCGGCCCATCAAACGGGGCAATCGTCGCCTCAAGTCATAACAGACAGGGGCTGACGTCCATGACCACCGAACTGATCCGCAAGCTGGCCGTCGTCGGCGCCGTTGCGGCCGCCCTGGGCCTGTCGGCCTGCGGGAAGAAGGAACATTCCGAGGGCGGCGAGGGCCATTCGGCCACGCAGCAGCCCGCCGGCACCACCACCGAGGAAGCCGCCGCCGCCGCCCGCGCCGCCGCCGAGGACGCCAGCACCGTGGCCGCCCCCTCCGACGCGCCGACCGACGCCCAGGCGCCGGCCGATGCGCCCGCCGCCGCCGAGAAGCCGGCGGAAGACAAGCCCCACGCCGAGGGCGCTCACTAGCCTACAGGTCTTCAATACGCTCCAGGCGCGCGCGTCTGGAGCGCCTCTGGCCTCGCAGCCAGCGCCGCGCATGCGGCTCCAGGCTCGGCCAGGCGATCAGGGCGACGAAGCCCAGCATCACAAGGATCGCAAGAGATAGGTTCACGTCTCAACTCCCGCCCCTAACAGGAATGGCGAGAGGCTAGCATGGTTAAGCACGTGTTCATCATGAAACCGTGACGCCATAGGCGTTTGCGGGCCTCATAGTTTAAAAGTCGGGCGCGAAATGACTGAAACGCTCCCTTCCTCGCCGCTTTCCTGGCGCGACGACGGCCTGCCGGCCTCGCGGCTCTACGGCGACGTCTATTTTTCCAGCGACGACGGCTTGGCCGAAACCGAGGCGGTGTTCATGCAAGGCTGCGGCCTGCCGGAGGGCTGGCGCGGCCGCGACCGCTTCGTGGTGGGAGAGCTGGGCTTCGGCACCGGGCTGAACATCGCCGCCCTGCTGGATCTGTGGCGGCGCGAACGGCCAGCGGACGGCCAGCTGCATTTCTTCTCCATCGAGGCCCATCCGATCACCGCGGAGGAAGCCGCTCGCGCCCTGTCGCGGTGGCCTCGGATCGCTGAGGCGGCCCAGGCGCTGATCGACCGCTGGCCCGGCCAGGCGGCGGGTTTCCATCGCGTGGAGTTGCCCGAATTCAACGCGGTGCTGGACCTGGCCGTCATGGACGCCTCGGCGGCGCTGACGAGCTGGAGCGGCATGGCCGACGCCTGGTTCCTGGACGGCTTCTCCCCCGCCCTCAACCCCGCCATGTGGAGCGACGAGGTCCTGGCCCTGGTGGCGCAACGTTCGGCGGCCGGGGCGCGCGCCGCCACCTTCACCGTCGCGGGGCAGGTTCGGCGCGGCCTGACTGCGGCGGGATTCGCCGTGGAGAAGAAGCCCGGCTATGGCCGCAAGCGCGAACGGCTGGAGGCGTATCTGCCGCCGGCGCCGGTCGCAGAGCCTAGAGCGCGGCCGCATGTGGCGATCATCGGCGGCGGCGTCGCCGGCGCCTGCGCGGCGCGGGCGGTGCGGGCCCTTGGCGGCGCGGCGACCGTGCTGGACCCTCGCGGACTGGGCGGAGCGGCGTCGGGCAATCCGGCGGCCCTGGTGACCCCGCGCCTCGACGCCGGCGACGGCCCGGCGGGGCGGCTGTTCGCCCAGGCCATCCGGCGGGCGACGGCGCTCTATGCGCAGGTGCCGGGCGCGATCATCGCCAAGGGCGTGCTGCAGCTGGAGGCCAAGGAGAAGGACGCCGGCCGGTTCGACCGCATCGCCGCCTCTCCCCTGTTCGAGCCCGGCGCCCTGACGCGGCTGGACGGCGCGGCGACGGCGGACGCACTGGGCGAGGCCGAGGCCCCCGGCGCGCTGCGGATGGAGGACGCCCTGGTGATCCAGCCAGCGACCGCCCTGGCCGCCTGGGCCGGGGACGCGGCGGGCACGCAGGTCGCGGCGCTGGAGCGCGACGGCGACGGCTGGCGGCTGCTGGACGAGACGGGCGCGGAGATCCTGCGCGCCGACGCGGTGATCCTGGCGGCCGGCATGGGGGTGAGCACGTTGCATCCGCAGACGGCGCTGCAACCCGTGCGGGGACAGGCGACATTCACCGACGCGGTTCCCGCCCCCGCCGCGGCGGCGTTCGGCGGGTATGTGATTCCCACGCGGGAGGGCGGCGTGCTGTTCGGCGCCACCCACGACCGCGACGTGACTGACGAGGATCGCCGGACCGAGGACGACGCCCGCAACCTAGCCGCCCTGGCGACCCGCGCGCCACGCCTGGCCGAGCGGCTGACGGGCGCGCCCTTGCAGTCGCGCGCCGCGATCCGGGCGACGACGCCGGACCGCCTGCCGTCTGCGGGAGCGGCGGAGGATGGGCTCTATCTGTTGACAGGCATGGGGTCGCGCGGGTTCTGCGCCGCGCCGCTGCTGGCCGAGCATGTGGCGGCCCTGATCCTGAACGCCCCCTCGCCCTTGCCGCGCGACCTGGCGGCGGCGGTCGATCCTGCCCGCTTCGCCGCGCGCCGCGCCTAAGCCTCTGACGTCACGCGATTTTGTCGCAGGGGCGCCGCACGTAGTTAAGACAATGGGCGCCATCGGCGCCCTATGGTCAGGCTCGATTCGATCACCGCCTTCTGGGGTAAGGCCAATGTCCGCTACACAGCCGCCGATCACCGCCGACACCGTCAGCGCCATCCTGAAGGCCCTGACCGGGGAGATGGCCATCGCCTCCCAGTCCTGCTGCCACCTGGACGACGCCCTGGGCCGCATCCTGGAGGCCACGCCGGTCGAAGGCCGCATGGCCGTGATGCAAGAACTGCACACCGTGGACATGTTGGCCCAGCGGATCACCGCCATGGCCGACTTCACCCACAAACTGTCGCAGTCCCTGGGCCAGGAGAGCGGCCTGGACGTCAACGCCGCCCTGTCGACCATCACCCTGGGCGAAGTGGCCGAGCGCATGCGCGCGTCGATCGAAGCGGACGCGGCCTAGGGCCTTCTGCGCGTCGTAAAGACGACAAAGCCCAAGCTTATCGGGCGCTTCTAAGTTTCCATCGGCGCAAAATCAGCGCTGCGCTGGGTGACGTCAAAATCTGCTCTCCCCTTCAACGGGGACAGTGAATGACGATCTCAACAGCGATTTCCCAGACGGCCAAGCCGGCGCCAATCCGGACGCCGTCCTCTTCGGCCCCGTGCCCGAATGCCTGCGCGCCTCGGTCACCATCTCGGCCGTGAACCAGGGCGCGGCCAGCACCGCCAAGGTTTATATTGCCGTCAGCCAGAACAGCGACCCGTCGAACCCGGGCGCCGACTGGATCAGATACGGCGACGAACTGGCCAGCAACGGCGGCTGCCTGGAGCGCACCTGCAAGTTCCTCAAGCCCGGCGAACATGTCATGGTCCCCTCGAGCGACGGCGGCATCGCCTTCCGCATCGACGGCCTGCAAGAGGACAACGTCTGATGGGGGAGTACTCATGGGGAAACGTCGCCGGCGGCCAGGGTGGTGGCGGAGGTAGCTCGCCTCGCACCGCCGTGGCGGTTCGGATCTTAAACGGCACGACCTTTACCGTACCAACCGGCAAGAGGTTCGTCGGCCATATCGGGGCCGTATCCTCCGGAGGCGCCCTTCAGCTCAATGGCGGCCCGTTTGTCGGAGATGACTCTATGATGCCAGTCGTACGGCCTGGCGGATCGGTGCTCAGCGCCTCATCTGGCGGCCATGCCGTCAGCGGCTACCTCGAGGACGACGTGTAGCCGTCAACTCCGAGCCCGCCCTGACGGACAGCCGACAAATCAAAATCTGTAAGGGAGAATGGTGGACGCGACAGGGATTGAACCTGTGACCCCCTCGATGTCAACGAGGTGCTCTCCCGCTGAGCTACGCGTCCGCCGGAGCAACCAAAAGGCTGCGGGAGGCGGGGGATATAGCCCCCGCCTTTTGCCGTGGCAAGCGTGTTTTAAGCCGCCATCATCCGTTCGACCTCGCCCACGATTTCGCGCAGGTGAATCGGCTTGGACAGGACCTTGGCGCCAGCCGGCGTTCGGTCAGCGGCCGCCAGGGCCACGGCGGCGAAACCGGTGATGAACATGATGCGCATGTCGGGCTGGCGGGCGGCGGCCTGGCGGGCGACCTCGATCCCGTCCATGCCGGGCATGACGATGTCGGTCAGCAGCAGGTCCCAGTTCTCACCGAGGTGGGTGACCGCTTCCTCGCCGTCGGCGCAGGCGGTGACTTCGTAGCCGGCGCGCTCCAGGGCGCGGGCGAGAAAGCCGCGCAGGGAGTTGTCGTCTTCGGCGAGGAGGATCTTGGGCATGGCTATGTGGGCTCGATGAGAGATTCGCAGGCTATTCTAGGCCACGGTCCTTAAATCGCCCATAAAGCCCAGCGGCTATCCACAGGCCCGCGACTCTTTAACCTTAACGGACGCGAACGCACCTTGAGCACGGCCCCGATGACCGCGGATGCGAACGCGCCCTCCGAGGCGCCGTTCAAGGTCCTGCGCGCGGGATCGCCGCCACCGACGCCGCTGGTTTTCGCCTCGCCCCACTCCGGCCGGGTCTATCCCGCCGAGATGATGGCCGCTTCCGCCCTGGGGCCGCACGACATCCGGGTGTCCGAGGACGCCTTCGTGGACGAACTGATCGCCCCGGCCCCGGCCAAGGGCGCGACGGTGATCCAGGCCACATACGCGCGGGCCTATGTGGACCTGAACCGCGAAGCCTGGGAGCTGGACCCGGCGATGTTCGAGGACGAGCTGCCGGAATTCGCCCGCGGCCGGTCGGCCCGGGTGGCGGCGGGGCTGGGCTCCATCGCCCGCGTGGTGGCCGAGGGGCGCGAGATCTATTCGCGCAAGCTGAGCTTCGCCGAGGCCAAGCGGCGGATCGAGACCGCCCACGGCCCGTATCACGACGCCCTGGGACATCTGCTGGCCGAATCGCGGGCGGCTCACGGCGTGGCGGTGCTGATCGACTGGCACTCCATGCCGTCGGCGGCCGCGGCGGCGGGCGAGGTGAAGGGCGCCAAGCCCACCGACATCGTGCTGGGCGACCGCTACGGCTCGTCCTGCGCGCCGGAGCTGACGCGGCTGGCGGAGAAGACCCTGACCGCCCTGGGCTACCGGGTGGCGCGCAACGCGCCCTATGCCGGGGGCTGGACCACCGAGCACTACGGGCGGCCGCACCTGCGGACCCATGCGCTGCAGATCGAGCTGAGCCGCGCGCTCTATATGGACGAGAAGACCCTGACGGCGACAGACGGGCTGAAGCGCCTGCGCCGCGATATCGGCCGGCTGACCGAGGCGGTCGCGGCGGTCGACTGGTCGAAACTGCGCTAATCGCCGCAATTTCGCTATTTCCAGGCCCCAGGCTGGATTCAGACCAAAAAAAAGCGGCGCCAAACGGCGCCGCAGTTCATTAGGGAGGAAACGCCCAGGAAGGGCAGAGGCGACAGCGCCGCCTCACAAGGATGTTTATAGGGTGCGGCGCACAAAGCATCAAGCGCTTTTTTGCACTCGAATGCAGAAAATTCTTCGGACACTTTCGAAAACCCTTACGCACCAATGGTTATATCCGGGACGGCGTTATCCCACCGGATTCGAAGGATTTTGCTGCACCGCAGCATTTGCCCAAATCTAAAGCAAGAAGCGGAAGCGCCTGAAAAATAAGCGCTTTCTGTATGACACCGGTGGCATTGCAATAGACAGCGCTGTCATCGTTATAGGCGCCGCACTGGCGTATCTCCGCGCTTTCAGGTAGAAGCCCGCGCCTTCTCCCCTCTGCGCTCCCTGAAAGTCCGCACTCTTATGTCTATGCGAAACATCGCCATCATCGCGCACGTCGACCATGGCAAGACAACTCTGGTCGACCAGCTGCTTGCCCAATCCGGCGTGTTCCGAGCCAACGAGGCGACGACCGAGCGCGCGATGGACTCCAACGACCAGGAGCGCGAGCGCGGGATCACCATCCTGGCCAAGTGCACCTCGGTCATGTGGAACGGCAAGGCCGGCGAGACCCGCATCAATATCATCGACACCCCCGGCCACGCCGACTTCGGCGGCGAGGTCGAGCGGATCCTGGGCATGGTGGACGGCTGCGTCATCCTGGTGGACGCCGAAGAGGGCGTCATGCCCCAGACCAAGTTCGTGCTGACCAAGGCGCTGAAGATGGGCCTGCGCCCGATCCTCTGCATCAACAAGGTCGACCGCCCGCACGCCGATCCGGATCGGGTTCACCTGGAGACGATCGACCTGTTCGAAGCCATCGGCGCCACGCCGGAGCAGCTGGACTTCCCGCACATCTACGCCTCGGGCCGCAACGGCTGGGCGACGATGGACCTGAACGAGAAGTCCGACACCCTGGCGCCGCTGTTCGACCTGATCGTCGACCACGTTCCGCCGCCGGCCGTGGCCGAGAACAAGGACAAGCCGTTCCGCATCCTGAACGTGCTGATCGAGAGCGATCCGTTCCTGGGCCGCATCCTCACCGGCCGCATCGAGAGCGGCAAGGCCGTCCCCGGCATGGCCATCAAGGCGCTGGACCGCGACGGCAAGCAGATCGAACAGGGCCGCATCACCAAGGTCCTGGCCTTCCGCGGCCTGAAGCGTCAGCCGCTGGACGAGGGCTCGGAAGCCGGCGACATCGTCGCCATCGCGGGCATGTCCAAGGCGACCGTGGCCGACACCCTGTGCGCCCTGGAAGTGATGGAGCCGCTGGACGCCCAGCCGATCGATCCGCCGACCATCTCCATGACCGTGGGCGTCAACGACAGCCCGCTGGCCGGCCGCGAAGGCGACAAGGTCCAAAGCCGCGTCATCCGTGACCGCCTGCTGAAGGAAGCCGAGGCCAACGTCGCCATCCGCGTGAGCGAGACCCCGGGCGCCGACGCCTATGAAGTCGCCGGCCGTGGCGAACTGCAGCTGGGCGTGCTGATCGAGAACATGCGCCGCGAAGGCTTCGAACTGTCGATCTCGCGTCCGCGCGTGGTCTATCAGACGGGCGAGAACGGCGAGCGTCTGGAGCCGATCGAAGACGTGGTCATCGACGTGGACGACGAGTTCACCGGCGTGGTCATCGAGAAGCTGTCCACCCGCAAGGCCGAGCTGAAGGACATGGGTCCGTCGGGCGCCGGCAAGACCCGCATCCAGCTGGCCTGCCCGTCGCGTTCGCTGATCGGCTACCAGGGCGAGTTCCTGACCGACACGCGCGGTTCAGGCGTGCTGAACCGCGTGTTCAGCCACTATGAGCCTTACAAGGGCGCGATCGACGGCCGCCCGAAGGGCGTGCTGGTCTCCAACTCCGACGGCGACACGGCGGCCTACGCCCTGTGGAACCTGGAGGAGCGCGGCGTAATGTTCGTCGGCGCTGGCGAGAAGACCTATCTGGGCATGATCATCGGCGAGAACTCGCGTTCGGACGACCTGGACGTGAACCCTATCAAGGGCAAGCAGCTGACCAACGTCCGCGCCTCGGGCAAGGACGAAGCCGTTCGCCTGACCCCGCCGCGCCGTCCGTCCCTGGAGCAGGCCATCGCCTATATCGAGAGCGACGAGCTGGTCGAGGTGACGCCGAAGTCGATCCGCCTGCGCAAGCAAGTGCTGAACCCGTCCTTCCGCAAGCGTCGCGCCAAGGACGACTAAGAGCAGAGGCCCCGGCGAAAGCCGGGGCCTTTTTCGTTCAAGCCGCCGCCAGTCGGGGCGCGCGGCGTTCCAGCGCCACGCTCCACGCCGCGACCAGCAGGCCGGCGAGCGGGACCAGGGCCGCCACCCAGGTGACCGCGCCCAGGCCGGGACCGTGGTCGATCACCGCCCCGCCCAGCCAGGCGCCGAAGGCGTTGCCGAGATTGAAGGCGCCGATATTGAGGCTGGAGGCCAGGCTCTGGCCCGCGCCGCCCGCCTGCTCCAGCACGCGAAGCTGCAGGGGCGCGACGGTGGCGAAGGCGGCGATGCCGAACAGGCCGGTGAACAGCACCGCCGGGACCTTGGCCTGGAAGGCGAAGGTCAGGGCGACCAGCACCAACGCCAGCAGGGCTAAGGCGCCCATCAGGGCCGGCATCAGCCGCTTGTCCGCCAGACGGCCGCCCAGCAGGTTGCCCACGGCCAGCCCGCCGCCGAACACCAGCAGGATCGGCGAGACGGCGGCCTCCGAGAAGCCGGTGATCCGAGTCAGGATCGGCTGGATGTAGGTGAAGACCGCGAACACGCCGGCGAAGCCCAGCACCGTCATCAGCAGGCCGAGCAGCACCTGCGGCCGGGCCAGGACGGCGAACTCATTCTTCAGCGGCGTGGGCTGGGGCTTTTCCTTGTCGGCGGGCACGAAGACAGCCAGCACGGCGGCGGAGGCCAGGCCGATGGCGGCCACGGCCCAGAAGGTCGAGCGCCAGCCGTATTGCAGACCTAGCCACGCGCCGAACGGCACGCCCATCAGGGTCGCGATGGTCAGGCCGGTGAACATGATCGAGATGGCCGAGGCCTTGCGCTCCGGCGGCACCAGGCTGGTGGCCACCACCGCCCCGACGCCGAAGAAGGTGCCGTGGGCCAGGGAGGTGAGGATCCGCGCGCCCATCAGCAGGCCGTAGGACGGCGCGACGGCGCAGGCGATGTTGCCGAGGGTGAAGATCAGCATCAGGGCGATCAGCACCGCCTTTCGCGGCATGCCCCGGGTGGCGATGGTCAGCAGCGGCGCGCCCAGGAACACCCCGAAGGCGTAGCCGGAGATCAGCAGGCCGGCCTGCGAGATGCTGACGCCGAGGTCGGCGGAGACCTGCAAGAGCAGGCCCATGATGACGAATTCGGTGACCCCGATGCCGAAGGCGCCGGCGGTCAGGGCGAAGAGAGCTATGGGCACGACGGCCTCCTGAAACAGCGAAGTCCGTCGCAGGTGGAGCCTCGGGCGCTTGTGAACTAGACTGCCGATCGGAAAACCATCTGTGAGTTCAGTTCACATGGCGCGGCAGGACCTGAATCGATCGGGGGAGATGGAGGTCTTCGTCCGGGTGGTGGAGCAGGACGGCTTTTCAGCCGCCGGCCGCAGCCTGGGCATGACCCCCTCCGCGGTAAGCAAGCTGATGAGCCGGCTGGAGACGCGCCTGGGCGCCCGACTGATCAACCGCTCCACCCGCAAGCTGCAGCTGACGGCGGAGGGGGACGCCTTCTATCAACGGGCGATCAAGGTGCTGGCCGACATCGCCGAGGCGGAACTGGAGGCCGGCGTCGGTGCGGCGCCGCGGGGCCGGGTGCGGGTCAACTGCAACATCCCTTTCGGCCAGCATTATCTGCTGCCCCTGATCCCCCGCTTCCTGGACGCGCATCCGCAGGTCCAGCTGGACGTGACCCTGATCGACCACGTGATGGTCGATCTGATGCAAGAGCGGGCCGACGTGGCGATCCGCACCGGCCCCTTGAAGGAGTTGCAGCTGGTGGCCCGCAAGCTGGGGACCAGCAGGCTGTCGGTGGTCGCCTCGCCCGACTACCTGGCCCGCCATGGCGAACCGAAGACCCTGGCGGAGCTGGAAGAGCACAATCGGCTGGGCTTCAACTTCAACCGCATTCTCAGCGGATGGCCATTCCTTGATGGGCAAGGCGGCTCCGTCAGTATGGCGGTGTCCGGAAACCTGCGGATAAGCGACGGCGAATCCCTGAGGCAACTGGCCGTGGCGGGGGCAGGGGTGGCGCGGCTGTCGCACTTCCACATCGGACCCGACCTGGCCGCCGGGCGGCTGGTCCCGATCCTGGAGCACCTGAACCCCGGCGACACCGAGGAGATGTTCGCAGTGTTCATCGGTCAGGACGGCCGCCTGCCGGCTCGGGTGCGGGCTTTCATCGACTTCCTGGCGGAAGAGGCGCGGTTCTAGCCGAAGAGGTCGCCTTGCGGCCCGGCGTCAGGCTTGCCGCCTTCGATGATCAGCATCCTGCGCTTGGTGTCCGAGCCGCCGGGGGCGGAGAAGCCGCCCAGCTTGCCGCCTGCCGCCATGACGCGGTGACAGGGCATGACGATGGGGAACGGATTAGCGCCCATGGCCTGGCCGATGGCGCGGGACAGGGTGATGTCGCCCAGGTCGCGGGCCACGTCGCCATAGGTGCGGATCTGGCCCGGCTGGATCTGGAGCACCCGGTCATAGACCTGACGGTGGAAGTCCGGGACATCGGACATGTCGAGCGGCGCAGCGGACAGGTCCACCCGTTCGCCCAGCATCAGGCGCACGATGTCGTCGATCACCGCCTGGATATGCGGCGGCGGCGCGCCCTCCTCCGCCTCGGGAAAGCGGGCCAGCATTCGCCGCAGGACGTAGGCCGGATCATCGTCCGGCAGACGCAGCCCCTTGATGCCGCCCTCGCCCCAGGCGATGGCGCAGCGGCCGATGGCGGTGTCGAAGAAGGCGTAGGCGATGCCGGACATGACGAGGAGCCTACACCCCTCGCCCGTCCCCCGCCGCCCGCAAGTTGCGGTTTTCGGACTCCGTCAGCCGCCTTAGCGGCGGCGGAACAGACCCAGAAGCGCCAGCAGCACGATGGCGCCGAGGGTGGAGATCACCAGGCTGCCGATCCAGCCGCCCCAGCTGATGCCCAGCACGTTGGCGATGAAGGCGCCGAGGAAGGAGCCGACCAGACCGACGATCAGATTGGTCAGCAGGCCGTGCTCGCGCTTCATGATCTGTTCGGCGATCCAGCCGGCAAGGATGCCGATGATGATCGCGCCGATAATGCCTACGCCGCTCATGTGAGTTCGCTCCCGCGTTTCCTGAAACCCGAGGCAGGAATGCGCGAGCTGCGGCCAAGGTTGCGGCTAGAGCTTCAACTCCATCCACACGTCGGCGCGGACATAGGGCGATGGGGACGGCGGCAGGTGCTGGAAGCCGACCAACTCGTAGAGGGTCAGGGCCGGCGTCAGGTGCGAGCTGCTTTCCAGATAGAGGCGCCGCGCGCCCAGGGCGCGGGCCTTTTCGATGCAGGCCAGCATGAGCTTGCGGGCGTAGCCGCGACCCTGCATCCGCTCATCCACGGCCATCTTGCCGACTTCGTATCCGCCATCGTCCATGGGGATCAGGGCGACGCAGCCGACGGTCTCGCCGTCCGCCTCGGCCATGAAGATATGGCCGCCCTTGTCGAGGATGACCGAGCCGGGATTGTCGAGCACCAGCCGGTCTTTTGCCTCGATGACGAAGAACTTGGTCAGCCAGGCTTCGTTGAGGCGGCGCCAGGCCTCGGCGTGACGGGGCTCGAAATCGACGATGGTCATGGGTGGTGTTTGCCGGGCCCGGCTAAGTCCAGCAAGAGCCTTGGGCTCCTAAATCCGCTCACCCCGGCGAAGGCCGGGGCCTAGGTGAAACCCTGCTGACGCTCTGGATGTATCTGCGTCCCGGCCTTCGCCGGGATGAGCGGTTGAAGGGTTGAGCTCTGCGCCCCCTCCCCCGCAAGCGGGGCAGGAGAAAAATTAGATCGTCGCCCCGCCGTCGCAGACGATGGCCTGGCCGGTGACGAAGTTGCCGGCGGCCGAGGCGAGGAACACCGCCGCGCCGGCGATCTCGTCCGGCTCGCCGATGCGGCGCAGGGGCACGCCCTCGGTGGCGCGGCGCAGGGTGTCGGGGTTCTCCCACAGGGCTTTGGCGAAATCGGTGCGGATCAGGCCGGGGGCGATGCAGTTCACGCGGACATTGTCGGGCCCGAACTCGTGGGCGTAGTTGCGGGCGAGCTGGAAGTCGGCGGCCTTGGAGACGTTGTAGGCGCCGATGATCGGCGAGCCGCGCAGGCCGCCGATGGACGACACCACGATGATCGCCCCGTCCTTGCGCTGGCGCATCTCGGGCGCGACCATGCCGATCAGCCAGTGGTTGGCCAGGACGTTGTTCTCGAAGATCTTGCGGAACTGGTCGTCCTCGATCCCGCCCATGGGGCCGTAATAGGGATTGGTCGCGGCGTTGCAGACCAGGACGTCGATCCTGCCGAACGCCTTGCGGGTGTCGTCCACCAGGCGCTGCAGGTCCTCCTTCGACGAGATATTGGCGGGAATGGCGACGGCGGTCCCGGCGCCGTGGGCGGCGTTGAGCGCCTCGGCCACCTCCTCGCAGGGCCCGGCCTTGCGCGAGGAGATGACGACCTTGGCCCCCTGCTCGGCCATGCGTTCGGCGATGGCCTTGCCGATGCCGCGCGAGGAGCCGGTGATGATCGCCACCTTGCCGGTCAGATCAAAGAGGTGGGCCATGACGCGCTCCCTTAAACGTTTGTTTGATTTGAGCGTGAAGTTGAGCGGAGATGGACGCTGGGTCAAGCGGCGCGCGAAATCACCCCACGGGAAACTCCCGAAAGGTTGGAAGGGCGGCGGAGCGCCCTGACCTGCGTCAGGCGAGGTGAGTTTTGGGGCCCCGGGTTCGACGAAGGTCTTTCCGCTCCGCACGGTCATTCTTGCCGCTTTGGGGCAAGAGCAGTGTCCAGACAGGGCCGAAGCCCCTCGTTCTCACCACCGACGGTCGCGCTACCCGCTCGACCGCATCCCCCACGACACAGCGCTGGCCGCGCGCCCTTCCCGTGATGGGGACGGTCAGGAGCTTACGGGAGGTGCAGAGGGGGCGGATAAGTCTTCGCAAATCCCCTTTCTCCCTCGATGAGAGAGAGATCGAGCTTTGACTTGCGGCGCCTTGCCCGCTGACCCTCAGCGCCCCCTCACCCTTGCCCTCTCCCGCCGAGGGAGAGGGGGAGCTTCTGGCTTTCGGCTGTTTTCTAGAGGCTCTACCGACAAATCCGATACCGGCTTCGGTCCAGGTGCAGGTGGTCGGCGTGGGCGGCGTTATAGTCGGGGCTGAGGGTGGAGCCGAACAGCTTGCAGGCCCCGTCGCGGACGGCGCGCAGGAAACGGCCCTCTGCGCTCTCTTCGCGGAAATCGGCGGCGATGGTGACACGGCGACCGTCCGGTAGGCGGAAACCGGAGACGTCCAGGGCGTTGGCGGTGGCATGGTTGCTGGGGCGGCCGCCCTCGCGGCCATAGACGGTGCGGCAGGCATAGGTCCCCAGATGCTCGACACGACCCAGCGGCTGGCCGAAGGCGATCTGGGCGGCGGGGGCGGCCACCTGCCGCTCCCACAAGGCGTAGGTCAGGGCGAGGCCGCAGGTCATCAGCGGGCCGGTCGGCGCCAGGCTGGCGCCGGAGGACAGTCGAAGCGTGTCGGCGGTGGAGCAAAAGCCCTCCTCTCGCACCTCGGCGTCGCGGAAGGTCAGGCCGCCTTCGGTCAGGGCCGCGCGGCAGGCTGCAGGGTCGTCCGTGAGGCGCGCGAGCTTGGTCGCGGTCGCCATGCCGATAGGCTGCGCCAGGCTGAACGGCTTCCACGGCAGATCCTGCGGCGGCGCATAGCGGTCCACGCCCGCGAACACGACGATCGCCACGAGGGCGAAATCGAGGAGGGCCGCGCCAAGGCCGGCGAGGGCTAGGGTTTCGGGAGAAGCGGGCTTCACACAGAGGGCAACGGCGCAGACGTCCCCGGGGTTCACGGGTGGGCTTTCACCGCCGACCGGGCTAGACCGCGCGCATGAGCACCGAGACTCCCGCCAGTTGGCGCGACCTGATGGCGCCGGGGCTGGCCCTGCGCTTTGGCCTGCTGTGCCTGGGCATCTGGCTGAACGCCGCCGACACGCTGGTGACCGTGACCATCATGCCCAGCGTGGGCGAGGACCTGGGCGGGTATCAGTATTTCGGCTGGGCCGTGGCGGCGTATCTGCTGGGCTCGATCATCGCCGGGGCGGCGGCGGGCCGGCTGTCCATGGTGCTGGGCCTGCGGCAGGCGACGCTGGTGGCGGGCGCGGCCTATGTGATCGGCTGCCTGGCCAGCGCGGTCGCGCCGGATTTCCTGACCTTCGTCCTGGGCCGTCTGGTGCAGGGGCTTGGCGCGGGCGGGATCGTGGCCCTGTGCTACGTAGCCATCGCGGTGATGTTCCCCCAGCGCCTGTGGGGCAAGGTTTTCGGCGCGATCAGCGCGGTGTGGGGCGTGGCCACGGTGCTGGGCCCGCTGGTCGGCGGGGTGTTCGCCGAGCTGGACTTCTGGCGCGGCGCGTTCTGGATGTTCGTCGTCCAGGGGATGGTGTTCGTCGCCGCCTCGGTCCTGCTGATGGAGAAGGGTGAGCGGTCGGAGCGGTCGGGCGGCGTGCCGGTCCCGCAGCTTCTGGTGCTGACCGTGGCGGTGGTGATGATCGCCTCGGCCGGGATCGTCGCCTCGCCGGTGATGGGCGGGGTGCTGGCCCTGTTCGGGGTGCTGGTCATGGCCAGCCTGCTGCGGGTGAACGCCGTAGCGCGGACGCCGCTGCTGCCCCGCTCGGCGGGGGACCTGCGGCGGGCGGCGGGCGCGGGCTATCTGATGATCTTCGCCCTGGAGGCGGCGGCCATCGGCCTATCGGTCTATGGCCCGGCCTTCATCCAGCGGCAGCACGACGCCTCGCCCCTGTTCGCGGGCTATGTGGTCAGCGCCATCGCCGGCGGCTGGACGGTCACCGCCCTGCTGGCGGCGGTCGTGCCGCAGCGCCTGGACAGCGTGATGATCCGCCTGGGCGCGACCTGCGTGATGGTCGGCACTGTGTGGAGCGCCTGGACCCTGCCGCATCGGTCGACAGCGGAGATCTTCCTGTCGCTGCTGCTGGTCGGTTGCGGCTTCGGCCTGACCTGGGGGCCGGCGGCCAAGCGGATCATCAGCGCCCTGCCCAGCGACGAGACGGCCATGGGCTCGTCCTCCATCCCCACCGCCCAGATGATCGGCGGCGCCGCGGGCGCGGCCGGGGTCGGCGCGGCGGCCAACGCGCTGGGCTTCGCCCACGGGATCGAGCCGGCCACGGCGACCGCCGTGGGCTCATGGCTATTCGGGGCGCTGATCCCGCTGTCGCTGATCGGCTGGCTGGCCGGATGGCGGCTGGGCGGGATGAAGCGGTGACACTCGCGTTCGCGGGAACGCCTGGGCTTCTCAATCGCTAGTCAGCCGAGCTGGAGCGTCGTGCGTCCTTCGAGACGCCGGCCGCGCCGGCTCCTCAGGATGACGAAGGTCGGGGCATACTGAATCCGTCATGCTGAGGAGCGCCGCAGGCGCGTCTCGAAGCACGCATGGAGGATGACATGGCGAATACCCCCTGGTGGCGTGGCGCGGTGGTCTATCAGGTCTATGTGCGCAGCTTCTTCGACAGCGACGGGGATGGGCACGGCGACCTGCCGGGGCTGATCGGCAAGCTGGACTACATCAAGAGCCTGGGGGTCGATGCGATCTGGCTGTCGCCGATCCATCCCTCTCCCAACCGCGACTGGGGCTATGACGTCAGCGACTATGAGGAGGTCCATCCCGACTACGGGACCCTGGCCGACTTCGACGCCCTGCTGGAGGCGGCGCACGGGCGGGGGATCAAGGTGCTGCTGGACGAGGTGCTGGCGCACACCAGCGACGAGCACCCCTGGTTCCAGGAAAGCCTGCGCAGCCGGGATAACCCGAAGTCCGACTGGTACGTCTGGGCCGAGCCCAAGGCCGACGGCACGCCGCCGAACAACTGGCTGGCGGCGTTCGGCGGGGCGGCCTGGTCCTATCAGCCGGCGCGGCGGCAGCATTTCCACCACCGCTTCCTGCGCCAGCAGCCGAAGCTGAACTGGCACAATACCGACGCCCGGCAGGCGGCCCTGGATGTGCTGGATTTCTGGCTGAAGCGCGGGGCGGACGGTTTTCGCCTGGACACCACCAACTGCTACCTCCACGACCCGGAGCTGACCGACAATCCGGCCGAGCCGGCGGAGTCGCGGACGCCCTGGCACTGGGGCCACGCGCCCAATCTTCAGCGGCACCTGCACGACAGCAACCGGCCAGACAACATCACCGCAATGGATGCGGTGCGCCGGACGGTGGAGCGTCATCCCGACCGCTTCGTCTTCGGCGAGTTCTTCGAGGAGGCGGCCCTGTCCGGCGGACTGGCGGCGCCCGATGCCGGCCTGCATTCCGGCTACAGCTTTCCGCTGCTGATCGCCTCGGAGCTGGAGCGGACCTTCCTGACCCAGCACTACCAGCTGCTGTCGCAGCATGCCGACCACTGGCCCTGCGTGGCGTTCTCCAACCACGACATCCTGCGGACCGTGACCCGGTTCGGGGGGCCGGACGCGGGGCCGGAACTGGCGCGGCTGATGCTGGCGCTGCTGCTGAGCCTGCGCGGCACGATCCTGCTGTACCAGGGGGAGGAGCTGGGCTTGCCCGAAGCCGACCTGACCCGCGACCAGCTGCGCGATCCTATGGGCGATCTCTACTACCCCGTGGCCAAGGGGCGGGACGGCTGCCGCACGCCGATGCCCTGGACCACGGAGCCGCATTTCGGCTTCACCACCGGCGCGCCGTGGCTGCCGGCGGCCAAGGAGCATGTGGGCCTGACGGTGGCGGAGCAGGAGGGCGATGAGGCCTCCACCCTGAACTTCGCGCGCCATCTGATGAAGCTGCGAAGCGCCTCCCCCGCCCTGCGGTTGGGGACGCTGAGCTTTATCGACGCGCCGGCGCCGATCCTGGCCTATGAGCGGCGCGAGGACGACGAACGGATCGCCTGCGTCTTCAACCTGGGGACCGAGGCGATCGACTGGGCCGCGGACCTGTCCGGCGAGGCGTTGGCGACGAGCGGGGAGGTCACGACGGAGGCCGGCTCCTGGCGGCTGGGCGCCTATGCGGCAGTCATCCTGCGTCTGCACTGAAGCGCTAGCTTACCCTAGGGCGCCCTAGCCGGTCGCCGCGCGATGAGCCAAGCTCGGGCAAAACACGGGGAGCGGCGCATGGGTTGGGTTCGCAATACGGCCTTGGCGGGTCTGGGCGTGGTGGTGGTTGTCGGCGCCGTCGTGGCGTTGAGGACCGTGACCTTCAAGCCGCCGGCGGCGGTCGATCCGGCGTCGCTGAACCTGCCCGCGGCGCACGATGTGGACGCCGCCCGCGCGGCCGAGCACCTGGCCCAGGCCATCCGCTTCCAGACCGTCAGCCACCAGAACCCGGCGGAGAACCAGCCGGCCGAATGGGACAAGCTGCACGCCTGGCTGCAGACCACCTATCCCGCCGCCCATGCGGTGATGACTCGCGAGACGGTGGCCGGCCATGCCCTGATCTACACCTGGCGGGGCAGCGATCCGAGCCTGCGGCCGGCGATCCTGATGGCGCACCAGGACGTGGTGCCGGTCACCGCCGGGACCGAAAGCGACTGGAAGCATGCGCCGTTCGACGGCCTGATCGCCGACGGCGCGGTGTGGGGCCGGGGCGCGATCGACGACAAGGGCTCGCTGGTCGCGCTGTTCGAGGCGATGGAGACCCTGGCGGCCGGCGGCTACCAGCCCCGGCGCACGGTGATCTTGGTCAGCGGCCATGACGAGGAGGCCGGCGGATCGGGCGCCAAGGCGGCGGCGGCGCTGCTGAAGGCCCGTGGCGTGCAGGCGCACTTCGTCCTGGACGAGGGCATGGCGGTGATCACCGACCATCCGGTGACCGGCGGTCCGGTCGCCCTGATCGGCACGGCGGAAAAGGGTTACGCCACCCTGACGGTGACGGCCAAGGCGCCGGGCGGCCACTCGTCCACCCCGCCCAAGGAGACGGGGGTCGAGACCCTGTCCAAGGCGGTGCTGGCGATCACTAGCGATCCTTTCCCCCTTCGCTTCGTCGGCCCGGGGGCGGACATGCTGAAGGCGCTGGCGCCGCTGGCCTCGCCCATCGTGAAGGTGGCGGCGGCCAACACCTGGCTGTTCTCGCCACTGTTGGTCAGCGAGACGGCCAAGACCCCGGCGGGGGCGGCCATGCTGCACACCACCATCGCCCCGACCATGCTGAAGGGCTCGCCCAAGGAGAACGTCCTGCCGCAGGACGCCACGGCGTGGATCAACTACCGCATCGCGCCGGGGGACACCTCGGCCTCGGTCATGGCGCGGGCCAAGGCGGCGGTGGGCGACCTGCCGGTGGCGTTGTCGTGGATCAACACGCCGGTGGAGCCTTCGGGCGTCGCCGCCACGGACTCCGAAGCCTGGAAGACCATCGCCGGCGTCGCGGCGGCCGAGACCGGCGCGCCGGTGGCCCCCAGCCTGGTCGTGGCCGGCACCGACAGCCGCTACATGACCCCCGTGTCGGACGCGACCTATCGCTTCCAGCCGATCACTCTGGGTCAGAAGGACCTGGCCATGATCCACGGCACCAACGAACACATCGCCATCGCGGACGTGGGCAAGATGGCGCGTTTCTACATGCGGCTGGTGGAGACGGCGGCGCGCTGAAAAGCTAAAGGGGCTCATGGCTGAAGGCGACGCTCCCACCCGCAAGGCTCCCGTGCAGAAGTTCGGACAGGGCTTCCTGCTCGACTGCTGGTACTTCGCCGCCCTGTCGGGCGACCTGAAGCGCGGCAAGCTGCAGCGCTATGAGCTGCTGGGCGAGCCCGTTCTGCTGGGCCGCCAGCGGGACGGCGGCGTCTATGCGCTGAAGGACATCTGCCCGCACCGGGCCGCGCCGCTGTCGGCGGGCAAGCTGAAGCGCGAGTGCGACGGGCGCGAGAGCGTCGAGTGCCCCTATCACGGCTGGCGCTTCTCCACCGACGAGGGGATCTGCACCACCGTCCCGTCGCTGGTGGACAACCAGGCCACGGAAGTGGAGCGCATCCGGGTGCGGCGCTATCCCGCCGCCGAGAGCCAGGGGATGGTGTTCGTCTGGATCTCGTCCGACCCGCGCTTCACCGGCGAGCCGCCGGAGCCGCCGCCGGTGTTCCCGGGCGTGGTCGGCGGCGGGCCCAAGCTGGTCGACCGCATGGATTTCGACAGCCACATCGACCACGCGGTGGTCGGGCTGATGGACCCGGCCCACGGCCCCTATGTGCATCAGCAGTGGTGGTGGCGCTCGGCCAAGAGCCAGCACGAGAAGGCCAAGAAGTTCGAGCCCCGCGAGGCCGGCTTCGCCATGGTCCGGCACGAGCCGTCCAAGAACAGCCGCGCCTACGCCATCTTGGGCGGCGAGCCGCTGACCGAGATCACCTTCCGCCTGCCGGGCCTGCGCTGGGAGCATGTGACGGTGGGCCAGCGGCAGGTGCTGTCCCTGACCTGCCTGACGCCAATCGACGAAAAGCGCACCCGGATCACCCAGATCATGTGGTCCGATCACCCGGCGTTCGTGCTGCTGCGGCCCTTGATCCGTAAGGCCGCGCGCATATTCCTGCGTCAAGACGCCGCAATGGTGAACCTGCAGAACGAGGGGCTGCGCTACGATCCGGCCCTGATCTGGCTGGACGACGCCGACCGCCAAGCCAAGTGGTATCAGCAGCTTAAGCGCGAATGGACCGCCAGCCGCACGGAAGGACGGGCCTTCCGCAATCCGGTCGAGCCGGCGATCCTGAAATGGAGAAGCTGAGGCCCTTGCTGCAAAAGCGCTTCTTGTTCGTATTGCTTTAAGACGCTTGCGTCACTTTGACGTTTGTTAGTTGGGGAAGCGGCGGGAACCGCATGCAGCCGGAAATCCAGGCGTTCGTAAATCCGGACAGCCTCGCCGTCACGTATCTGATCGTCGACCCGTCCACCGGGCTGTGTGCGTTCGTGGACCCGACGCTGGACATCGACCCCGTCGCCAAGAAGGTCTCCAGCGCCTTCGTCGAGGGAATCGTCGCCAAGATCCGTGAACGCGACATGGGTCCCACCTGGGTCCTGCAGACCGGCATCGAGGGCGACCGCATCACCGCCGCGGGGCGCATCAAGTACCTGACGGGCGGCTCCACCTGCATCGGCGCCGAAGTCCCCAAGACCATCGCCGCCCTGTGCCCCCTGGCGGGCATCGAGGTCAGCGTCTCGGGCGTCGACTCCATGGGCTACGACTTCGACAAGCTGGCCCGCGGCGGCGATCCCATGCCGATGGGCTCGCTGAAGCTGTACGCCCTGCCGATCCCCGGCCGCACGCCCGAGGCCGTGGCCTATCGCGTCGGCAACGCGGTGTTTGTGGGCACGGCCCTGAGCGCGGACGCCAAGAGCGCGGGCTCGACCGATCTGCCGACCGCCAATCCCGCCCAACTGCACCAGTCGCTGCGCCGCCTGCTGACCAAGCTGCCGGAAGGCACAAGGCTGTATCACAGCCAGGCCGTGCGGGCCGCGGACGGGACGCTGGTCCACGAGACCACCATCGCCGATCACCGCAAGAACAATGCGGACGTGGGCGACGAGTTGAACGAGACCGCCTTCGCCGCCATTCGCGGCCTGGCCCCCATGACCCTCAGCCCGGTCCAGAAATTCGCGCTGAAGGTCAATCTCAGCGCCGGGCGCCTGGCGCCCAAGTAATCTGGCGCCCGAGTAATTTCACACACGAAACGTCTTGCCTGCCGCAACGTCGCCTGACTAGCTTCTTCGCATACGAAGGAGTTTGCATGAGCGAGCCTGATTCCGACTTCGCCCCCGTCGACGCGCTGATCCGAAAGGCGCTGAACGACCAGGGCCTGTTTCGCCACATGGGCGCGGAGATCGTGGAGCTGAGCCGCGGGAACGCGGTCGTCGCCCTCGCCTATCGGGACGAGGTGGCGCAGCACAACGGCTTCTTTCACGGCGGGGCCGTCGGCTTTCTGGTCGATGTGGCCTGCGCGGCGGCCGGGGGCTCGGCCCTGCGCCAGCCGGGCAGCACGGTGCTGACCGCCGAGTACAAGCTCAACATCGTCGCCCCCGCCCGTCGCGGCCGGCTGGTCTGCCGGGCCACGGTGGTCAAGCCAGGCCGTTCGCTGATACCGGTGGAGGCCAAGGTCTACGCCGTCGGCGACAATGGGACCGAGCGGCTGGTCGCCGTGGGACTGGCCACCATGGCGGTGGTGACCGCTGAACGCGTCGCCGCCTGAGGATCGAAAAGCATGTCCGATATAGATTTTTCGCAACAGCTGACCCAGGCCCAGGCTGGCTCCCTGCCCGCCCTGCTCGGCCTTCAATGGCTGGAGGCGCAGCCTGGCCTGGTGAAGGGCCGCTTCGAGGTGCAGCCGCACCACATGGCGCCCAACGGCTTCCTGCACGCCGCCAGCGTCATCGCCCTGGCCGACAGCGCCTGCGGCTATGGCTGCATGGTGTCCCTGCCCGAGGGCGCGGCCAGCTTCACCACCATCGAGCTGAAATCCAACTTCCTGGGCACCGCCCGCGACGGCGCGGTGGCGGTGGAGGCCAGGCTCGCCCACGGGGGCCGTATGACCCAGGTGTGGGACGCCGTCGTCACCCACGAGGTGACCGGCAGGACCATCGCCCTGTTCCGCTGCACCCAAATGGTTCTGCACCCCAAAAACCCGGGTTGAAAAAGTCCTGTAAGACGGGCTTGCGAAAGCGGGACCTCGCCGCTAGTTTCCGCGCCTCGATCACGGGGGCCCTTAAAGGGGCTCCACACCCGGCTTAGGAGAGGTGGCAGAGTGGTCGAATGCACCGCACTCGAAATGCGGCATACCTGCAAGGGTATCGTGGGTTCGAATCCCACCCTCTCCGCCACTTCCCTGATAATCTGAACCCGACGCCGCAAGGCCGAGCAGTCCGCACCTGCGACGCAGAATCGCGGCGGCGGGTCTGGCGTCGCGGCGATTGAGCGTGTTTAGAAGGCACGCACAAGGCGCAGCTTCCTGGGGAGGGCAAGGGTTTGCGGGCTGACATGGAGCTTTCGGGCCGCCGGCGTCTGACGCAGCCGGAACTCGACATGATCCTGACCGCTCACGAACGCCTCGTGGGGCGCCAGGCCGGCGGCCGGCGCGCGATCCTGCGGTTCACCCATCTCAGCGGCCTCGATCTTTCCCGGCGCGACCTGTCGGGCGTCGACCTTTCCGCCTCGGTTCTGGAGGGCTGCAAGATGCAGGGCTCCAAGCTGGACGGGGCCAACCTGTTCGGCTGCGACTTGCGGCGGGCCGACATGCGCGGCGCCAGCCTGGTGGACGCCGACATGCGCGGGGTGGTCCTGCGCGGCGCGACCCTCAGCTCCGTCAACCTGACCCGCGCGGACCTGCGCCCGGCGGTCGTCACCGCCCCCGGCGCCAGCCGCAACCGTTCCGGCGAGGACCAACTGAAACCCGCCGACGCCGAGGACGCCGATTTCGGCGGCGCGGTGCTGAACGACGCGCAGTTCTCCGACGTCTCGGCGATCTCGGCCGACTTCACCGACGCGGCCCTGCGCGGCGTGACGCTGCAGGGAGCGACCTTGCGTGGCGCCAAGTTCTCCGGGGCGATCCTGGTCAACGCCGACTTCACCAACGCCGATCTGGACCGGGCCGATTTCGACGGCGCGGTGCTGATGAACGTCAACCTGACCGGGGCCAAGACCGTGGCCACCAAGATGGGCGGCTGCCTGACCGACCCGACGCGGGAGACCATCGAGCGCGCACGCGTCGTTCACGCGGCGCTGGTCGAACATGACCGCTGGTGCCGCAGCGACGGCCGCGAAGGCGCGCCGGCCATCATCGACGGCGAGGATCTGCGCCCCCTGGGCGACGCGCTGAGCGGGCTGAAGCTGACGGCGATCTCCGCCCGCCGCGCCTGCATGGTCGGGGTGAAGCTGGCCGGGGCCGAGATGCAGGGCGCCAGGCTGGACGGCGCCGACCTGCGGGCCGCCGATCTACGCGGGGCCGACCTGCGGGGCGTGCGCCTGCGCGGGGCGAACCTGAGCAAGGCGGTGCTGAGAGACGCCACGCTGGGCCCGTTGAACCTGCGCGACCGAAACGCGGCGGCGGACCTGTCGGAGGTCCGCGCGCGCTATCTGGACGCCCTGGGCGCGGACTTCACCGCCGCCATTCTGGACGACGCCGACCTGCGCGGCGCTGACTTCACGGGCGCCGCCGTCGAGGGCGCCAGCCTGCAAAATGTTGTCACCAACCTGGTGATATGGGGCAACGCCCCAAAGGGAGATGGGGCCTGACCCCACCCCGCCGCACGCGAGAAAATCCCGAGATCGCTTGATTCCGCCGCCAGCAATTCTACTTGGCGTAGCGAGTCTTTGGACGTTTACTCATACGCGCATGAACGAGCTGGAACCCGACGGTATGGAGCGACTGACGCCGCGCGAGCGCGAGTGCCTGCAGTTGGCCGCGCAATACATGAACTCCAAGGAGATCGGTCGGCAGCTGGGCATCAGCGCCAAGACCGTCGACACCCATGTGGAGAAGGCCTGCAAGCGCCTGGGCGCCAGCAGCCGTCGCGACGCCGTCCGCATGCTCGCCTTCACGTCTTCCGACGTCGCCGAGGTCCTTCCCGGGGGTGGGGAAAATCCCCCATGGGAATCGGCCCGACTGTCGCCGCCGCCGAGCGTCCCGCCTTCTGGGGGACATGGAGGCGACACTCATGGACGACGGTTCGATCAACACCCAGAGCACGGGCTCGGCGCAGGTCATCATGGACGCGCTCTGGCTGAGGAACGAGGTCCGCTCGTTCGAGAGCAGGTGGGTGGAACAGCCCTCGATGCAGACCGCGCTGCCGGGTTTCACCTGGGAGCAACTCGAACGCCAGCTGAACGACCTGGCTGGCGGGGAGAAGGCGGACTTCATCGCGGGGATGGTTTCAGCCACGCGCAAACTGGCCCGCTGGAAGCCTCCAGAAATGGTCCTGCGGGAGATTTTGTGCCTCGCCTCGACGGTGCTGGACGATGGGTTCCAGCCCCGGCTTGGGGAGAGCGAAACGACCTAGGTCTCTTCGCGAGACTCGGCTGGATCGCGGCGATCGCCATCGGTGCGGCCGTGGGCTTCGGGGGCATTCTAGCCGGCCTCCACGCCCTGAAGGAACTCATGTAACCGCTGCGGCGCCGCAAGGTCCCGCGGCGTCTATCGGAAGCAGCAATCCAACAACTCGCCGGGGCACGTCCGGCGCGGAGGGACCACTCATGCTCAAGCAACGCCGCATGGTCGCCGAGAAGGTGGCTGAAAGCCTGTACGAATCCGAAGCCGCCATCGACGCGGCCCTGGCCGCGACCGCCAAGCTGGCGGGCCTGATGCCGGCCATCCGCAGCGACGCCAACCTGTCGGCGCTGATCGGTCAAAGCGCCATCGAGAAGGCCATCGAGACCGTGAGCGCCCTGGGCCTGGCCCGCCGCTCCATCGTCGAGACCCACAAGGAGCTGACCGTCGCCCAGCACGACATCGGCCTGGGCGCGGTGATGGTCGGCACCGGCCCCGAGAAGCCGCCGAGCGCCCGCCTGGCCGGCCGCGACCTGCGCGCCGTCGAGACGCAAGCCGCCTGACGAATTGCCGCCGGTTCATGGCGCAGTTTATATGGGGTCTCCGGAAGGAGGCCCCATTTTGCTTTCGGACGTCCTGCGTCAACTGCACCTGCACACGCCGACTCAGCAGATCGGGATGGCGGCCGTGGTCGCCACCGCCGTGCTGGCCTTCTGGCGTGGCGGACGGACCGAGGCGGCGGGCGCCACCGTCGTGCTGGTCTGCTGGATCATCACGCCCTTCACCCAGAACCTGAACGTGCACCTGGGACCGCAGCTCGGGATCCTGGCGATCGACGCGGTCCTGCTGGCGTTCCTGGTCGCCCTGGCCTTGCGGTCGGCGCGCTTCTGGCCCTTGTGGGCGGCGGGTTTCCACGCCCTGGGCACGGTGATGCACCTGGGGGCCATGGTCGATCCGCAGATCGTCACGCGGGCCTATCTGACCGGACTTTTCATCTCCAGCTATCTGCTGCTGGGGGCCATCGTCGCCGGCACGCTTCTTGAGGCGAATCGTCGCTCCTCGTTGCGCGGTACAGCTTGAGGGTGTAGCGGGAAAACATGAACGCCCAAGACAAGCTCGAATCCGCTCCGAACCCGACCGACATCCACGTCGGCGCCCGCATCCGGCTTCGCCGCAAGCATCTGGGCATCAGCCAGACGCAACTGGCCGAGGGCCTGGGCCTGACCTTCCAGCAGGTTCAGAAGTACGAGCGCGGCGTGAACCGCGTGTCGGCCTCGAAGCTGTACGACATGGCCCGCACCATGGGCGTGCCGATCAGCTACTTCTTCGACGGCCTGCCGGACCCGACCGCCGAGACCCCGGCGGACGTCACGGCCCTCGACGACCAACAAGCGGTCCAGGAATTCCTGCTGACCCCGGAAGGCCTCGAGATCGCTCGCGCCTTCCCCAAGATCACCAGCAACGCCGTGCGTCGCCGGGTGGTCCAGCTAGTCACCTCGATGACCGACGAATACGAGGAAAGCGCCGCCTAAGGGCGGCGTTCAGCCCAGAACACGCTGGCGGCCATTGCCGCCGCCGGGGCTCGTGTGGCTAATGGCGGGCATGAGCTCGCCGCGCGACATCTTCGCCACCTTCCAGTTCGGCGCCACCATCGCGGCCCTGCCGCGCGAGGCGGTCGTCGAGTTCCTGCCCGTTCCCGACCTGGCCCGCCCTCCGGCGGCGCCCCGCGCCCTGGCCGGGGTGTTCAACCTGGGCGGCGAGGCCGTTCCGGCCGTGTCGCTGGCCGCGCTGTTCGGCGCCGCCTCGGAAGAGCCCAGCCTCTACAGCCATCTGGTCATCGTCCGCTCGGGCGAGCGCCGCGTCGCCCTGCTGGTCGACCGCATCCTGGACGTGGTCGAGGCTGGTCCCGACGCCCTGCGCCCCGCCGAGGAAGGCGACAGCCTGAACGGCTGCGTCAGCGCCCAGCTGTCGAGCGACGGCGTGCTGATCCCGGTGCTGTCCGTCGAGCGCCTGCTGCTGGCCGAGGAGAAGGCCCGCCTGGCCGACATCGCCGAGGCCGCCCAGGCGCGGATCGATGAGTGGAGCCCGTCAGCGGCTTGATCCCGCGGCGCGCCAACGACGCCCAGATCCTCGACCCGTCGCACCCCTTCCAGGGCCTCAAGCGGCGGATCATCGAACGCACCGGCCACTTCTACTACGACGACAAGGACGACCTGCTCTGGGAGCGGATCCGCCGCCGCATGACCGCGGTGCGCGCGGCCGACGCCGCCGCCTATGCGGAACGGCTGGACGGCATCGACGGTGAGCGCGAGTGGGCGGCGCTGGAAGCCGAGATCACGGTGGGGGAGACTTTCTTCTTCCGCTACGCCGAACAGTTCACGGCCTTGCGCGAAACGATCCTGCCGGAGCTGCTGGAGCGGCGGCGGCAGAGCAAGCGGCTGCGCATCTGGAGCGCCGGCTGCGCCAACGGTTCCGAGCCCTATTCGGTGGCGATCCTGCTGTCGCAGATGCTGGGCGAGAAGCTGCCCGACTGGCGCATCTCGATCCTGGGGACCGACATCAACCAAGCCTCGCTGGACAGCGCCAAGGCCGGGGTGTTCGGGCGCTGGGCGCTGCGGGCGCTGAAGCCGGAGGATCAGGCGCGCTGGTTCGAGGCGGAGGACAAGGGGCGCTGGCGGCTGAAAGGAGCCTACCGGTCGCTGGTGCGGTTCGAGCGGGCCAATCTGCTGACCCTGCTGACGGGCGACGCGCCGCTGGAATGGTCGGAGTTCGACCTGATCCTGTGCCGCAACGTGCTGATCTATTTCCATACGACGACGGTGGACGCCCTGGTCGAGGCCATGGGCGAGCGGATGTCCGGGGGCGGCTGGCTGCTGGTCGGCCATGCCGAGCCCAATCCTAACTTCGCCCGCGCGCTGGAGCCGATCTCGCTGCCAGGGACGGCGGCTTATCGCAAGCCGGCGGAGGGGGAGACCTATGAGCCGCCGGCCCTGCCCGGGACCATCGTCTTCGAACCGCCGGCGGTGCTGATCGATCCGCCGGAACCAGCCCCGACGCCTCGCTTCATCCCGAAAGCTCCGCCCCCTGCCCTCGCTCCCGCTCCCGCGCCGGCCGCCTCGCCGCCGCTGGAGCAGACCTTCGCCGCCATCCAGGCCGCCGCCGACGCCGGGCGATATGACGACGCCCTGGCCCAGTGCCGCAAGGCGATCGGCGAGCGGCCCGAGGCGGCGGAGCTGCACTTCATCGAGGGCGTGATCCTGCAGGCCGTCGATCGGACCGCCGACGCCGAGGCGGCGTTCCGTCGGGCCCTGTACCTGAACCGCGAGTTCGCGCTGGCGCACTATCACCTGGGCCTTTTGCTGGCGGCGACCGGGCGCAAGCCGAGCGGGCGACGCGCCCTGGCGACGGCGGCGAAAATTGCGGGAACCTTGTCTGCGGACGCGCGTTTGACGGCCGGGTCGGGGCTCACCGCGGGCGCGCTGCGTAAGGCTGCGCGCGCGCAGCTTGAGTTTGTTACGGGGGGGTGATGGCCACAGGTCGCACCAGGAAAACCAAGCTGTCGACCGGCGAGATTTCGCCGGCGCGGGCGCGGCGCATCACGGCGGCGCGCACCGAGCGGCTGGCCGTGCGCGGTGTCGAGACCGTCTCCGCCCCCACCCTTCCCGTCCTGCTGTGCGAGACCGCCGGCGGACTGGTCGGCCTGCCGCTGAACCTGGTCAGCCAGGTGACGGCCATATCGCGGATCGCCTCCGCCCCCCGCAGCCACCCCGCCGTGATCGGCGTGCTGTCCCATGCGGGCAAGCTGCATGCGGCGATGGACCTGGCCGTGCTGCTCGGTTCGGCGACGACGCCGGCCACCAGCGGCCAGCTTCTTGTGCTGGCCAACGCGCCGCATCCGACCGCCCTGCGGGTCGACTTCGTTCTGGGCGTGGCCGAGGTGGAGCCCCTGGCCGACAAGGGCGACAACACCCACCCCGTAGCCGCCGTGCGCGCGGGCCTGCGCGACCACGCCGACCGCACCGCCGCCCTCCTCAATTCCGACGCGCTGAACCGCGCGCTGCAGACCAGCCCTTCCCGGAGCCTGACCTCGTGACGATCGCCAACAGAATCCTTCTCGGCTTCGCCTTCGTGATTACGCTGATGCTGGGCATCGGCATCTTTGGATTGAGCCAGGTCGGGGTGGTCAAGGACACCACCGAGACGGTCGTGACCCGCGACATGGCGATGATGCGCGAAGTCTCCGGCGTGCGGAACATCGCCAACGAGATGCGCGCCGCCAGCGACGCGGTCATCACCAGCTATCTGTCGCGCTCGGCCGGCGGGCTGGGCGGCGACGACTCCGACCCGATCGCCGTCTGGCGGCAAAAGGGCCTGGACATGGACGCCACCCTGGCGGCGGCCGTGGCCAAGGCTCGTGAATTCCGGGCGACCTCGCTTTCTTCCGATCGGGAGGAGGCCTGGGGTCGGATCGAGCAGGCCCTGTCGGCCACCGCGGTCGCATCGCGCCAAGGCCGCGCGGATACCGAAGCCCTGTTCACCGCCGTGCGCACCGGCGACGCCCAGGGCGTGGCGGCGGCCCAGACCGCGCTGGTCCAGCGCCGAGCCGAATTCGGCCGAGGCATGCAGACAGCGGAGACCGTTCTGGACGAGGCGATCCTGTCCGGACAGCGCCGGGTGAACGAAACCTACGACAACAGCCGCATCTGGATCTTCGCGTTCCTGATCGCGGCGGCGGCCATCGCCGTGGTCATCACCTATCTGATCCGCCGCTCCATCGTCGGGCCGCTGGGCGCGTTCATGACCTTCGTGGGCAAGGTCGGCCAGGGCGACCTGACCGGCAAGGCCGCCGTCGGCTACGACGAGATCGGCAAGCTGGGCGGCAACCTCAACGAGATGGTCGAGGGGCTGAGCCATCTGGCCAAGCAGAGCCGCGAGGCCACCGAGAACCTGAACGCCGCCACCGCCGAGATCCGCGCCTCCACCCAGGAGCAGGCCGCCAGCGTCGAGGAGCAGTTGGCCGCCGTCCAGGAGACGGCCGCCACCGTCGACGAGATCACCCACTCCGGCGCCCAGATCGGCCGTCGCGCCCAGGAGGTGATCGCCACCGCCCAGGCCACGGCCCACACCAGCAACGAGGGCCTGCGGGCCGTCGATGAGACCGCCAAGGCCATGGACGCCATCCGCGACCAAGCCGAGGCCGTGGCCGAGAACATCGTCGCCCTCAGCGAAAAGACCCAGGCTGTGGGCGATATCATCGCCACGGTGAACGACATCTCCGAACGTACGCACCTGCTGGCCCTGAACGCGGCGCTGGAAGCGGCGTCGGCCGGCGAGAACGGCCGCGCCTTCGCGGTGGTGGCGTCGGAGATGAAGCTGCTGGCCGACCAGGCAAAGGACGCCACGGTTCAAGTCCGCTCGATCCTGGGCGACATCCAGCGCGGCATCAATTCGTCGGTCATGCTGACCGAGGAAGCGGTCAAGCGCGTGGCCGCCGGCAAGGAGCGCACCGACACCACCCAGCGCACGATCACCGAGATCACCGGCCGGGTGCAGGAAAGTGTCCAGACATTCCAGCAGATCGTCGCCTCGACCAACCAGCAGCAGTTGGGCATCGAGCAGGTGATGGGCGCGCTGCAGAACATCCGCCAGGCCAGCCAGCAGACCGCCGCCGGCACCCGCCAGCTAGACGAGGCCGCGGCCAACCTGTCGAACCTGTCGCGCCAGCTGCTCGGGCTGGTGGAACGCTATCGCGTCTAGCGCCGGGTTCCGCGTGTCCGACATCCGTCAGCAACTGCTCGCCGCCTTCGAGGTCGAGCACCGTGAGCACATCGAGGCGATCCGTCGCCTGCTGGCGGCTGGCGGCGATCTGAAGGAGGCTTTCCGCCGGGTGCACAGCCTGAAGGGCGCCGCCCGCGCCGTGGACATGCCGGTGATCGAGGAACTGTCTCACCGTCTGGAGGCGATCTTCCAGCGGGCCATGGACGGCGACGGACAGTTCGACCGCGAGACCCTGACCGCCATCGAGTTCGGCCTCGACGCGGTCGAGGGCCAGGCCGCCGCCCTGAAGCTGGGCCGCCAGGCGCCTTCGGCCACGGCGGCGTTGAACAGCCTGGGCGAGCGGCTGGGCCTGACGCTGAAAGCCGAAGCGCCGGCGCAGGCCGCGCCGGCCGCGGCGGCCGCGGCGCCGGCAGAGGAAGACAACGACGCGGTCACCTATCTGCGGGTCGAGGCGGGCGAGGTCGAGGCTCTGTCGGCCGCCGCCCTGGCCCTGTCGGCGGAACTGCAAAGCCACGCCAGCCTGCGCGCCACCCTGCGCCAGATCCATGGCGAGGCGCGCGACCTGGGCCGTCTTTGGGACCGGGCGCGCAGCGGCGGCGCGGCCCCCGCTCTGGAATTCGATATCGCCCTGCGTCGGCTGCTGCGCGACCTGGGCGCCTTCACCCAACGCAAGGCCCGCGCTGACTGGGCCCTGGACCAGCAGGCGCGCGAGGTGCGTGATCACGCCGAACGCCTGGCCCTGACCCCGGCCGAGGAGGTGTTCGGCGGCCTGGCGGCCATGACCCGCGAGCTGGCGCGCGAGGACGGCCTGAAGGTCGAGGTGGTGGTCGAGGGTCTGGACGTGCGCGCCGACCGGGGCCTGTTGCAGGCCCTGAAGGACCCCGCGATGCACCTGTTGCGCAACGCGGTCAGCCATGGCGTGGAGACGGCCAAGACCCGCAAGGCCAAGGGCAAGCCGCCGGTCGCCGCCATCACCCTGAGCATCGCGGCGCGCGGCGACCAACTGGAGCTGTCCGTCCGCGACGACGGTCCCGGCCCGGACCTGGAGAGGATCGCCGTCGCCGCCGTAGAGCGCGGCCTGATCGGCCCGGGGCCGCACACGCCCGAGCAGCTTCTGGCCCTGGTCTTCGAGCAGGGCTTCACCACCGCCGAGACGGTGGATCGCCTGTCCGGCCGCGGCGCGGGCCTGTCGGTCGTCGCCGACGCCGCACGCCGCCTGCATGGCTCGGTGCAGATGCAGGCGGGCGATCCCTGGGGCGCGGTCGTCACCCTGTCCCTGCCGTTCTCGGCCTCGCGCCAGACGGTGGCGCTGGTCGACAGCGCCGACGCCGTCTACGCGGTCCCGGCAACCGGCGTGGAGCGGCTGCTGCGGCTGGGGCGCGGTGACGTTGAAATGCTCGATGGCCGCCCGACGGTGCGGATCGTTATCGGGGGCGAGGACGTTGTCGTCCCGCTTGTCCCGCTTTCCGCCCTCATCGATTTGACCGCCGCTCCCCTGCCCATCGAGGCCGACGCCGTGAAGGCGCTGCTGATCAACAGCGGCGGCCGGCGGCTCGCGGTGGCCGTGGACGGCCTGCGCGACGTACGCTCCATGCTGGTCAACGAGACGCCCGGCCTGCTGCTGGACCCGTCGCTGGTCACGGGCGGCGTCCAGCTGGAGGACGAGACGCCGGCGCTGGTCCTCGATCCCGAAGCCTTGATCCGGCGCTGGACGGAGGGCGGCCGCGCGGCTGCCGCCGCAGAGGTCCGCGATGAGGCCGCCGCCGTGCGGACCATCCTGGTGGTCGACGATTCCATCACCACCCGCACGCTTGAGAAGAGCATCCTGGAGGCCCAGGGCTATCGCGTCGTGCTCAGCGTCGACGGCCTGGACGCCCTGGAAAAGCTGCGCTCGGGCGGCGAGGTGTTCGACCTGGTGGTGGCGGACGTCGAGATGCCCCGCATGGACGGCTTCTCGCTGTTGCAGGCGATCAAGGCCGACGCCGCCCTGTCGGTCCTGCCGGTGATCCTGATGACCTCGCGCCAGGATCCCGAGGATGTGCGCCGCGGCCTGACCCTGGGCGCCGGCGCCTACATCACCAAGCAGAAGTTCGATCAGCGCGAACTCTTGGCGACCATCGGCCAACTGCTGTGACCGCTCGTCCGAAAAAGCCCGTGCGGGTTATGATCGTCGAGGATTCCGCCGTGGTGCGGACCCTCCTGACGCACATCATAGACGCTGATCCGCGCCTGACCGTGGCCCTGGCCGTCGCTTCTGCGGAGGAGGCGCTGGAGGTGCTGGAGGAGGTCAAGCCCGACGTCATCTCCATGGACATCCGCCTGCCGGGCATGGACGGGCTGGAGGCCACCCGCCGGATCATGGCCGAGCATCCCACGCCTATCGTGGTGATCGCGGATTCGGTCGAGGAACTCGCTGAAGATCTCGCTGAACGCCCTGCGCGCCGGGGCGCTGACGGTGGTGGAGAAGCCGGCGGGCCTCGCCAGCCAGGCCTATGACGCCTTGGCCGACGACATCCGCACCCAGCTGTTCATCATGAGCAGCGTGCCGGTGATCCGCCGCCGCGCCATCGGCGCGTCCCTGGCGCCCGCCAAGCCGCCGCCCGCGCGGCTGGACATCCCGGCCTTCCAGAAGATGAGCGTGCTGGGCCTCGCCGCCTCCACCGGCGGACCGCCCGCCCTGGCCAAGGTGATCGGCGCCCTGCCCGCCAACTTCCCCGCGCCGGTGCTTGTGGTCCAGCACATGGGCGCGCCGTTCATGGAGGGCTTCGCCGCCTGGCTGGGGAGCCTGGTGTCGATGCCGGTGTCCATCGCCCGCGCCGGCGAGCTGGCCGAGCCTGGCCGCGTCTATGTGGCGCCGGGCGACCGGCACCTGGCGCTGCGAGCCGGCGGCGCCTTGATGGTCACCGACGCCGCGCCGGTCGGCGGGCAGAGACCGTCCGCCAACGTGCTGTTCCAATCCATGGCCAAGACCGTCGGCTCGCGCGCGGTGGGCGTGCTGCTGACCGGCATGGGCGAGGACGGCGCGCGCGGCCTTCTGGAACTGCGCCAGGCCGGCGGCTGCACCATCACCGAGCATGAGAACACCACCGTCGTCTACGGCATGCCCGGAGCCGCGGTGCGGATGGGCGCTTCCAGCGCCAGCCTGCCTCTCGACATGATCGGGCCCAAGCTGGTGCAGATGGCGGAGGAGAAGGCGTGAGCGTCTCCGGCGTCGAGATCCTGCTGGTCGAGGATTCGGAGACCCAGGCCCTGCAGTTGCGGGCCCTGCTGGAGACCGAGGGCTATCGCGTCGAGCGCGCCGCCACCGCCGAGGCGGCGTTGGAGAGCCTCAACAACCACATCCCCGACCTGGTGATCGCCGACGTCCACCTGCCCGGGATGGATGGGCGGGAGCTGTCGCGCCAGATCCGCCTGAACGGCCGCACCCGGGCGATCCCGGTGCTGATGCTGACCGGGGCCCGCGACGAGGACCTGGAGCGCCAGGGACTGGAAAGCGGCGCCGACGCCTATCTGTCGAAATCCGCCGATCCCGACCTGATCCGCCTGCGCCTCAAGGCCCTGCTGCGGCGAGCGTCGGACATCGCCCCGAACGCGCCCAAGGCGGCGGCCTTCTCGCCCTTCAAGCGGGGGCGGGTGGTGATCCTGCATGACGGCGCGACCGCCCGTCTGCACATGAAGGAGATCCTGACCCAGGAAGGCTATTCGGTCGAAGCCGTCGCCGACGAGGCGGGGCTGAACGCGGCGCTGGTCGAGCCGGCGGACTGCGTCCTGATCAATCTGTCGGCCCACGCCTTCGACGGGCTGGAGATCTGCGGCCGCCTGTCGGAGCACATGCGCGACGAGGGCGGCGACCCGCCGCGCATCATCGGGCTTGGCGGGCGCGGCCTGCTGGACGCCGCCTTCCTGGCGGGGGCGGACGACGTGGCGCCGGCCGACGCCAGCGACGACGTGCTGGCCGTCCGCGTCCGGGCCCTGATCCGACGCAAGCAACTGGCCGAAGAGACCCGCCGCGAGGAGACCGAACAGCGCGACCGCGCCCTGGTGATGGCCGCGTCCGATGCGCGCGCCGCCATGGTCGAGGCGCTGGAGAGCGCCAACGCCGAACTCGCCGGAGCCAATTCCCAGTTGAAGGAAGCCCAGGCCAAGCTGGTCCAGGCCGCCAAGATGGCGTCCCTGGGCGAGCTGGTGGCCGGCATCGCCCACGAGATCAACAACCCCCTGGCCTTCATCCTCGGCCACCACGCGACGGTGGAGCGGCTGGTCAACCAGATCGGCGGCGACGATCCCGCCGTGGGCAAGGCGCGCGACCGGCTCACCGCCATGCAGCTGGGCCTCAAGCGCATCCAGGACCTGGTGCTGAACCTGCGCCGCTTCTCGCGCATGGACGAAAGCGCCGTTCAGACCCTGGACGTGCCGGAAGCGATCGAGACGGTCCTGGCCCTGCTGGCGCACAAGCTTGGTCCCGGCATCGAGGTGCGCCGCAAGTTCGAGGCCGGCCGCACCCTTGAAGGCTCTCCCGCCCTGCTAAACCAGGTGGTGATGAACATGGTCAGCAACGCCGCCGACGCCGTGGACGGACAGGGCGCCATCGAGATCGCCACCAGCGAGATCAACGGCCGCTATCGCATCAGCGTGGCCGATTCCGGCCCCGGCGTGCCGGCCGATCTGCGCGACCGCATCTTCGAGCCGTTCTTCACCACCAAGCCCGTGGGTTCTGGAACAGGGCTCGGCCTCGCCATCGCCTATTCGGTGGTGGAGGCGCATAAGGGTTCGATCAGCGTCGAGGACAGCTCCCTGGGGGGAGCCTGTTTCGTCATCACCATCCCCATCAGCCCCGAGACGGAGGGTCGCGAGCCGTGAGCCACCGCCTGCCCGAACGTCCGCTGATCCTGGCCGTCGATGACGAGCCCGACATCCTGATCGCCCTGGAGGACCTGCTCGAGGACCGCTACGACCTGCGCACCTCCACCTCGCCGCGCGAGGCCCTGGAGATGCTGGCGCGCGAGCCGGGCTTCGAGGTGATCATCTCCGACCAGCGCATGCCGGGCATGACCGGCGACGCCTTCCTGGCGGCGGCGCGGGAGATCAGCCCCGCCCCGTCGATCCTGCTGACCGGCTATGCCGACCTGTCGGCCGTAGTGTCGGCGATCAACAGCGGCGGCATCGGCGGCTACGCGGCCAAGCCGTGGGAGCCGCAGGCCCTGCGCGCCATGGTCGCCAGCGCGGTGGAGCGAAGCCGCCTGGCGCATGAGCTGCGGGTCGAGCAGCGGCTTTTGCAGGCGCTGATGGACAACCTGCCGGCGGCGGTGACCTTCAAGGACCCGGACGGCCGCATCGTCCGCCTGAACGCCCTGAAGGCGCAGATGCTGGGCGTGTCGCGCGACGAGGCCCTGGGCAAGATCGAGCGTGAGCTGCTGTCGCCCGACGCCAGGGCCGCCATGGCCGCCATAGAGCGCAAGGTGGTCGCCAAGATCGAGCCGGCCCAGACGCTGGAGGAACGCTTCGGCGAGGGCGGCGCGCGATGGATCGAGACCAGCCACATCCCGCTCGTCGGGGACGCCGGGGTCGAGCATCTGGTAGAGTTCGACCGCGACGTCACCGACCAGCGCATGGCCGAGGCCCGCCTGCGCCAGGCCGACAAGCTGCAGGCGCTGGGCACCCTGGCCGGGGGCGTGGCGCACGACTTCAACAACCTGCTGACCGCCATCCTGGGCAGCCTGGACCTGGCCGGACGGCGCCTGCCGGACGATCCCCGCCTGCGTCGCTACATCGACAACGCCAGCCTGGCGGCCAAGAAGGGCGCGGCCCTGACCCAGCGCCTGCTGGGCTTCAGCCGCCAGCGCGAGCCGCGGTCGGAAAGCGTCGACGTCAACGAGCTGCTGCAGGCCATGGGCGACCTGCTGGCCCGCAGCATGGGCGGGGCGGTGCAGATCGACTGGAAGCTGGAGCAAGGGGTCTGGGCGGCGCATGTGGAGCCTGACCAGTTCGAGCTGGCCATCCTGAACCTGTGCGTCAACGCCCGTGACGCCATGGGCGAGACCGGCGTGGTCACCCTGTCCACCAAGTCCGAGACCTTCGCCGAGGACGGCCCCGACGGCCTGCCGGCGGGCGACTATGTGCGGGTGACGGTGGCCGACACCGGCGCCGGCATCGATCCGGAGATCGCGGCCCGCATCTTCGAGCCGTTCTTCACCACCAAGGACGTGGGCAAGGGCACCGGCCTGGGCCTGTCGATGGTCTATGGCTTCGTCCAGCGCTCGCATGGCGCGGTGAACGTGGACAGCGCGCCCGGCCATGGGACGGCGATCAGCCTGCTGCTGCCCCGCGCCGCGACCGCCGCCGCCGCGCGCACCGAAAGCGCCGCGCCCCTGGCCCCGCCGCGTCCGGTCGCGCGTGTCCTGGTCATCGACGACGACGCCAGCGTCCGCACGGTGACCAGCGAGTTCGTCCGCCAGCTGGGCGATCAGGCCGTGGAGGCCCACGGCGCAGAAGCAGCGGTGGCGATGCTGCAGCAGGACCGCGCCATCGACATGGCGATCGTCGATTTCGCCATGCCCGGCATGACGGGACTGGATTTCGTGGAGGCGGCGCGCCGCATCCGTCCCAACCTGCCGATCATGCTGGTCAGCGGCCATCCCGACCTGCGCGATCCGCCGGGCGACATCGTGGTGCTGAGCAAGCCCTTCGACGTCGACGCGCTGGCGCGCGGGGTCCACGACGCCTTCGCCGCCGTACGATCGACAACCCCTGCTTAGGCGCGCCTTTCCGCCCGCTGCAACCTCAAGTGGGCATGACGGCTGGCGCGATGACGCGAACAAGGCTCTAATCCCGAAAAGGGACAATCCGTCGCACGTTAAGGCGGCTGATCCCTTCAGGAGTAATGGTTAGTCAAACTCGAACGCCTATAGTTACCGGCCAATCGTAAGGTCGCGCTTCGGGGCGACCGCCCGTTGAAGGATTTGGGCCCCGGACGTGATGCGGGTGTTGAAACTGTTCCTCGGCGCGCTGGCCCTCGTGGCCTGCCTGCTTGCCGTGACCGTGCCGCTGGACCTGCGGGCGCAGGGTCTGTTCGCTCTCGCCACCGTGGTCGCCGCCGCCATCCTGGGCCGCAACAAGTCGCGTCAGGTGACGATCGCGCTCTGCATCCTCTCGCTGATCGCCTCGACCCGCTACATCTACTGGCGGATCACCGAGACCCTGCACTTCGCCACCATCACCGAGACCCTGCTGGGCACCGGCCTGTTCCTGGCCGAGCTGTACGCGTGGCTGATCCTGGTGCTGGGCTACATCCAGACGACCTGGCCGCTGCACCGCCCGGTGGAGCCGATGAAGGGCGAACCGTCCACCTGGCCGACCGTGGACGTCTATGTCCCGACCTACAACGAGAGCCTGCAGATCGTTCAGGACACCGTCCTGGCCGCCCTGAACATGGACTATCCGCGCGACCGGTTCCGCGTCTATCTGCTGGACGACGGTCGGCGCCCTGAATTCCGCGCCTTCGCCGAGGCGGCGGGCGCCATCTACATGACCCGGCCCGACAACAAGCACGCCAAGGCCGGCAACATGAACCACGCGCTCACCAAGACCGATGGTGAGCTGATCCTGGTGTTCGACGCGGACCACATCCCGACCCGCGCCTTCCTGCAGATGACCGTCGGCTGGTTCCAGAAGGACCCCAAGCTGTGCCTGCTGC
The DNA here is from genome assembly GCF_041021955.1 of Caulobacter sp. 73W. GTDB lineage: Bacteria > Pseudomonadota > Alphaproteobacteria > Caulobacterales > Caulobacteraceae > Caulobacter. The sequence continues at coordinate 2,715,163 of NZ_CP158375.1, read as the reverse complement.
AGACGCCGCACCACTTCTATTCGCCTGACCCGGTCCAGCGGAACCTGCTGACCGTCAAGGAAGTGCCGGACGAGGGCGCGCTGTTCTACGGCTCGGTTCAGCCGGGCAACGACTTCTGGAACGCGGCCTTCTTCTGCGGGTCCTGCGCGGTGATCCGGCGCGAGGCGCTGATGATCACCAACGGCTTCGCCGGCGAGACCGTCACCGAGGACGCCCACACCGCCCTGAAGCTGCAGCGCATGGGCTGGTCGACGGCCTATCTGGACATCCGCCTGGCCTCGGGCCTGGCCACCGAGCGCCTGGCCCTGCACGTCGGCCAGCGGGCCCGCTGGGCGCGCGGCATGACGCAGATCTTCCGCATCGACAACCCGCTGCTGGGGCCCGGCCTCACCTGGGGTCAGCGGCTCTGCTACCTGAATGCGATGATGCACTTCCAGTTTCCGCTGCCGCGCATCGTGTTCTTGACCTCGCCGCTGGCCTACCTGCTGTTCGGCGCGAACATCATCTACGCGTCAGCCGCGATGATCGCCGTCTATGCGGCGCCTCACCTCATTCACTCGATCATGACCAACAACCGGATTCAGGGCGAAGACCGCCGGGCGTTCTGGGGCGAGGTCTATGAAACCCTGTTGGCCTTCCATTTGCTTGCCCCGACCGTGCTGACGATTTTCGACCCGAAGAAGGGCAAGTTCAACGTGACTGAAAAGGGCGGCCTGCTCGAGCACGGCTACTTCGACTACCGCCTGATGTGGCCCCACATCGCGGTCGTTTTCCTGCTCGTGGCTGGTGTTTCCAGCGGTTTCGCACGCCTTTTCTGGCCTGAGCGCTTCGACGTGCAGCTCGGCACCCTGCTGCTGAACACCGCCTGGTCGATGTTCAGCGTCCTGATCCTGCTGACCGCCCTGGCGGTGGGCCGGGAGACGCGTCAGGTGCGCAATTTCGTCCGGGTGGACGCGGTTCTGCCGGTCATTCTGCGTTTCGCCGACGGCTTGGCGGTCGAAAGCGAGACCACCGACGTGTCCATGGGCGGCCTGTCGGTGAAGTGGCCAGCCGGTCTCGACATCGCCGGCCGCGAACTGACCGGCGTGGACCTGCTGTGCGGCGCCCGCATGGTCTCCTTCCCGGCCGCCATCATCAGCGGCGAGGACGCCATCCGCGTGCAGTTCCAGGCCATGCCGCTGGGCAAGCGCCGCGCCCTGGTCACCGCCGTGATGGGCCGCGCCGACGCCTGGCAGCCGCACGGCTCCACCCCGTCGGCCAACCCCTTCGCCTCGTTCGCGGACCTGTGCCGCGCCAGCGCCAGCCTGCTGTTCTGGTGGCGCCTGAAAGATCTGGAGGCCCGCGTGCGTGGTCGTGTCCTGGTCGAACGCTCGATCCGCACGGGCGTCATCGCCGCCGCGGCGGTTCTGGCGGCGACCACCTTTGCTCCCTCGGCCAAGGCCCAGACGCCGGCCGCCCCGACCTCCGCCGCTCTGGCCACCGACGCCGCCATCGCCGAAGCGCCCGCCGCCCCGACCTCGACCGGCGGCCTGCGCCAGGTGGTCTACACCCTGCAGGACATGGGCGTGGCCCAGCCGCTGCGCCTGCGCGGCACCGACGGCCAGGCCGGCATCCCGTTCGACCTGCGCACGGACGAGGTGGCGGTGTCCGCCACCCTGACCATCAACTTCGCCTATTCCCCGGTGATGCTGCCCGACCTGTCGCAGCTGACCGTGGCCATCAATGACGAGGTCATCGGCTCGGTCGTCCTGCCGCGCGAGACGGCCAACAACCTGACCGTCCAGATGCCGGTGAACCCGGCCCTGTTCCTGCCGAAGAACCGCCTGAACCTGCGCTTCGCCGGCCACTACACCCGCGGATGCGAGGATCCGCTGCACTCGTCGCTGTGGGCCAACATCAGCAATGTGCGCACCACCCTGGCGGTGACCTTCCAACGCCTGCCGGCCCAGCCGGACCTGGCGCGCCTGCCCTCGCCCTTCTACGAGGCGGGCGTCGGCGGCCTGACCCTGCCCTTCGTGTTCGCCGGCAATCCGGGCGACGGCGCGATCCAGGCGGCGGCGGGCGCGGCCTCTTACTTCGGCCTGGCGGCCGGCTATCGCGGCTTCCGCTTCCCCGTGCAGATCGGCGGCTTGCCGAGCGGCGAGGGCGTGATCTTCGCCACCTCGGGCCAGCAGATCCCCGGCCTGTTCCTGCCGGCCATCAACGGCCCGACCCTGGCCGTGGTCCCCAATCCGAACGATCCCACCAGCTCGCTGCTGCTGGTCATGGGCCGCAATGACGCCGAACTGCGCCAGGCGGGCCAGAACCTGGCCGTCGGCTCGGTCGGCCTGAAGGGCGCCTACGCCCAGGTCGGCGCGCCGCGCCTGCGTGACCGCGCGCCATACGACGCTCCGCGCTGGGTGCGCATGGACCGTCCGGTGCGGTTCGGCGAGATGGTCGACCAGCAGAAGCTGCAGGCCCTGGGTCTGACCCCGGCCCCGCTGCAGGTGGACTTCCGCGTCGCCCCCGACCTGTTCCTGTGGCCGACCGGCGGCGCGCCCCTGCGCCTGCGCTACCGCTTCCCGGAAGGCTCGTGGATCGACCTTCGCAACTCGCGCCTCGACGTGTCGCTGAACGGCCAGTACCTGCGCTCGCTGCACACCGACGGCCGCGGCGCCGGCGCCCACTTCCTGGATCGCATCCCGGGCTTCTTCACCCAGAAGGAGCAGTCCCTGGCCCTGCCGCCCTACCTGCTGTCGGGCCCTGGCCAGATGGGCTTCTTCTTCGACCTGAAGTCCAACAAGCTGGGCGAGTGCAAGGGCGAGCTGCCGACCAACGTGCGCAGCGGCATCGATCCGGACAGCACCATCGACCTGACCGGCGGCCACCACTTCACCAGCATGCCGAACCTGGCCTACTTCGTGAATTCGGGCTTCCCGTTCACGCGCATGGCCGACCTGTCGGAAACCGTGCTGCTGCTCAGCGCCCAGCCGACCGCCCAAGAACTGGAAGCGGTGATGTCGCTGATCGGCCGCTTCGCCGACATGACCGGCGCGCCGACCACCAAGCTGAACATCAGCCGCAACGCCGACCGCGGCGTGCTGCAGGGCAAGGACGTCCTGATCGTCGGCCCGGTGTCGATCGCCGCCTCCAATCCGGAGCTGTTCGAGAACGCCCCGTTCGTGACCGAGGGCTCGCGCCTGCGCCTGCGGGTGAGCTCGGTGATCGCCCGCGCCTTCTCCGTGTTCAACGCCAACCTCGAAGGCGGCGAGCGCAAGAAGGCCGACGAAGTGCTGGTCAGCCAGAGCGGCTTCACCGGCGTGGTCAGCTTCGCCTCGCCCTACGGCAAGGACAAGGTCGTGGTCGCCCTGCTGTCGGACCAGCGCGAAAGCCTGCCCAGCCTGGTCGCCAAGCTTTCGGATCCGACCGAGAACTTCAAGGTTCAGGGCGACCTGACCGCCGACACCGAGCAGGGACTGTCGTCCTTCCGCATCGGTCCGATCTTCTGGACCGGGGACCTGCCCTATCTGCTGCGCCTGCTGTGGTGGCTGACCCGTAACCCGTGGATGCTGGCGCTGGCGCTGGTGGGCGCGGCGATCATCATGTCGGCCCCGATCTTCCTGGCCTACAAGCTGATGGAACAGCGGCGAGCCGCCCGGACGGAGGCGCCATGACCCGGCGCTCGTCCAAGCTAGGTCCCGCGGCGACCCTGACCGCCGGCGCCGTGGCCGCCGCGACGGCGGCCGCCCTGATCATGCCCAGCGCCGTCGAGGCGCAGAGCACGACCCAGGCCGTCGACGCCCTGCTGAAACAGGCGACGTTCTGGCGTGAACGGGGCCGCAAGGACCTTGCCGAGCAAGCGCTGAACCGCGCCCTGACCGCCAATCCGCGCAGCGCCGACACCCTGGCCGCCCTGGCGCGCTACGCCGCTGAAGACGGCAATCAGGACGCGGCCAAGCGCTGGACCGACCGCCTGCGCAGCGTCGCGCCGAACGATTCGCGCCTGGCCTCCCTGTCGCAGGTCCGGGCCGGCAGCGGCACGGTGGCCACCGCCAACGCGGCGCGCGGCGGAGCGACCCCGGAAGTGGCCGAAGCCCGCCGCCTGGCGCGGGCCGGCGACACCACCGGAGCGGTGCGCGCCTATCGCAAGGCGTTCCCGGACGGCAAACCGCAGGCCGCCTATCGCCTCGAGTACTATCGAACTCTGTCGGGGGTTTCGGAGAGCGCGGCCGAGGGTCGGCGCGGGCTGGAAGCCCTGCTGCGCGAGCGGCCCAACGACAAGGCCGTGGCCCTGGCCTTGGGCCAGGCCCTGACCTATCAGGAATCCACCCGCCGCGAGGGGATCTCGCAGCTGTCGCGCCTGTCGCGCGACGGCGGGGCCGTGGCCGGCCAGGCCCGCGCCTCGTGGCGCCAGGCCCTGCTGTGGATGGGCAGCCGGCCCGCCGACCTGCCGCTCTACGAAGACTTCCTGCGCACGGGCGCCGACGCGGAAGTCAGCGCCAAGGTCGCGCAGATCAACAACAACACCGCCCGCGAGACCGCCGCTCGCGAGACGGCCGCGCGCAACGCCGCACAGCAGCGCGCGGCGACGCCCGCCGCCCCGGTCGACCGTGGCGCGCCCTACCGCACCCAGGGCTTCGCGGCGCTTGAGCGTGGCGATCTGCAGACCGCAGAGGCGAACTTCCAGTCGGCCCTGCGCATCCGCGCCGGCAACTCCGACGCCCTAGGCGGCGTCGGCCTGGTGCGCCTGCGCCGGGAGAACTTCACCGAGGCCAAGACCTTCCTGCAGCGCGCCATCCGCGCCGCGCCGGCCAACCGCGGCCGCTGGACCGAAGCGCTGGGGACGGCGACCTTCTTCGGCGACCTGCGCGCCGCGCAGGCGGCCGCGGCGCGCGGCGATGTGGCCCAGGCCGAGCGCCTGGCGCGTCCGCTCGCCTCCGGTTCGTTCAAGGACCGTGCCCTGGCCCAGCAACTGCTGGCCGACATCTTCCTGCGCTCCGGCCGCAACGCCGAGGCCGAGCAGGCCTATCGCCAGGTGCTGGCCGCCAACCGCAACAGCACCGACGCCCAGGCCGGCCTGATCGAGGCGCTGCTGCGCCTGAACCGCTTCGCCGAGGCCGAGCAGTTGGCCCGCGCCACGGTGGACCGCACGCCCGGCCCGCTGAACGACACCCGCGCCCGGATCGAGCACGCCAAGGCCCAGCAGTTCCTGGCCGGCGGCGACTATTCCTCGGCCTACGCCAGCTTCGAGGCGGCGCTGGCGGCGGACCCGACCGATCCGTGGATCCGCTACGACTTCGCCCGCTTCCTGGTCAGCCAGGGTCAGGGGCCGGCGGCCGAGGGCCTGATGGCCATGCTGGCCCAGAGCACGACGGTCGAGGGGCTGAACGCCGCCGCTCTGTTCGCCCAGCAGCAGGGCCGTTCGGCCGAGGCCTACGCCCTGCTGTCGCGCATCCATCCGCAGGCGCGCACCCCGGCCCTGAACGAGCTGGCGGGCCAGCTCTATCTCGACACCGCCATCCAGCAGGCCAAGGACCTGCGGACCAGCGGCCGCAACGCCGAGGCGCTGACCCTGCTGCGCGAGCTGCTGGCGAGGCCGAACATGCCGGTCGGCGTCCAGGGCTCCATCGCCGACGCCCTGTACGACCTGGGCGACAAGCCCCAGGCGATCAACCTGGCTCAGCGCATCCTGACCTCCGGCGCCGTCGGCGCGGACCCGGCGGCCTATGGCGGCTTCGTCTCGGTGCTGGCGCGGTCTGGCCGCGACGCCGAGGCCGCCGCCCTGATCCGCCAGATCGGCGCGACGCCGGCGGCAAACACGCCCTCTGGCCGTCAAGGCATGTCCGGTTTGGTGGCGACCCTGGGCTATGAGCGATCGGACCGCCTGCGCCTGGCCGGCGACTACGCCCAGGCGTTCGACGTGCTGTCCAACGCCTTCGCCTCGGCTCCGAACGACACGCGCCTGCTGTCGGGCCTGGCGCGGCTTTACCAGTCCGGCGGCATGACCGCCCAGGCGGGACAGGTCTACGACACCCTGCTGCGCATGAACCCGAACGACCCCGAGGCCTTCAACGGGGTGCTCGAGGCGGCGGTGGCGCGGGGCGACACCTCGCGCGCCAAGGAAATGCTGCGCGTCGCCATGCAGCGCACGCCGGGTGATCCGAACCTGTATCTGATCGCCGCCCGCATCGAGCAGTCGAGCGGCGACAAGAGCGCCGCCATCAAGGCGCTGGAGACGGCCCGCGTGCTGCGCGAGCGCCAGGGCGTGCCGATCGGCCCGTCGCTCTATACCGGCGTCGCGCCGGTGCCGGCCTCGCCGTACCAAACGCCGAGCGGCGCCCTGGGCTCGAACCCGTTCCGCAGCGGCTCGCCCGCCGTGTTCACGCCGTATCAGCCGGTCCCGACCCAGCCTGTGCCGTTGATGCAGCCGCCGACCCAGGCCGTGCAGCCCTACATCCCGGGCTACATGCTGCCCGCCAGCTTCGCGCAGCCGGCCGTGCAGACCGCGTTCAACGACACGCCCGTTGTGACCCAGGTCGCCTGGAGCCCCGAGCCGTCGGCGCCGGCGTCGCAGGAATACGCGGTCAACGCCAACTTCATGGAGACGCCGGCCTTCGCCGAGCCGTTCCTGCTGGCCCAGGCCCAGACCCCCGCGGCCCTGAACCCGTCCGGCCAGAGCCCGATCTATCCGCAGGCCCAGAGCTATCCGTCGACCGGCTATCAGGCCCCGGCGGCCGCCCCGACCTACGCCAACCCCAGCTACCCCTCGCCCGCGCCGCAGCCCGGCTATCAGGCGCAGACCTATCTGCCGCCGATCCAGCAGCAGCAGCCGGCGCGCAATACGCCGCTTTATCCGACCACGCAGCAGGCCGCCCCGCGCGCCGACGCGCCGATGCAGACCGCGCCGTACTACGCGGCCCCGGGCTATCAGGCGCCGACTTATCAGCAGGCGCCCGCCTATCAGGGGCAGGTCTACCAACAGGCCCCGGCCTATACGGCTCCGACCTACGCCGCGCCGACCTATGCGACGCCGGCCACGCCGACCTATGGCCCGAGCTATCCGACCCAGGCGCCGCTGATCCAGCCGGCCCCCACCTATCCCGCGCCGATCTATCCGCCGCAGACCTATCAGGCCGCGCCCGCCTATCAGGCGCCGACGGTCTATGCGCCGCCTGCCTATCAGACTTACCAGGCCCCGACCTATCAGGCGCCGCAGCAGCCGGCGCCCGCGCGGACGACCACGCCGGCCAGGCCGCGCACGACCACCGCCGCCAAGCCCAAGGCCCGCACAACCGCGCCCGTCCGCAGGGCGGCGCCGGCGCGGACCTATCCGGCCCCGGTCGCGCCGCAGCAGACCTACACCGCACCGACCTATCCGACGTACCAGGCCCCGGCCCTGTCGGCGCCGTACTATCCCACCGTGCCGTCGATGCTGGCTCCGGCCCCGCCAGCGCCGAACTTCACGGCCCCGGTCTACACGCCGCCTTACGTCTATCCGTCGACGAACCTGCCCTCCTATCCGGTGCAGCCGCAGGTCTATCAGAACACCCCGCCGGTCGGCGGCTACGGCGCCCTGCCGACGCCGGTGAATCCGCTGCTGCCGCGCGCCCCGGCGCGGGACGGCGTGCTGCAGTCCATCGACCGCCAGATCGCCGACCTGTCCGAGACCATCGCCCCGCGCGTTGACGCCAGCGTCGACTTCCGCGCCCGCAGCGGCGAGGCGGGCCTCAGCCAACTGAACGAGCTGTCGGCCAAGGTCGGAGGATCGATCTCGCCCTTCGGCCGCGGCCGCCTGAGCGCCACCTTGAACCCGGTGTCGCTGGACGCCGGCACGCCGACCGACGAGAGCTTGCAGCGGTTCGGCAGCAATCCGCTGTCGGTGGCGCGCGACACGATCTCCGGCGTCACCCCGCCGGTTCTTCGTCGCCCGAACCCGCATACGGCCGCCGGCGTCGCCGCCGAGGTCGCCTACGAGGTCGACGGGCTGAAGGTGGATATCGGGGTCACTCCGGTCGGCTTCGCCAAGCCGCCGGAAATGACCGGCGGCCTGAGCGTGGAGCCCAACATCGGTGGCCTGCGTCCGCGCGTGTGGATCGAGCGCCGGCCGGTGACCGACAGCGTCACCTCCTACGCCAGCTCGCGTGATCCGCTGACCGGCCGCCGCTGGGGCCAGGTGATGCGCAACACCGCCGGTGTGGGCGTCGCCTATGAGCGCGGCAAGATGGGCTTCTACGCCGACGCCTCGGCCAGCAAGTACGACGGCCGTCTGGTCGAAGAGAACGAGAGCCTGCAGTTCAACGTCGGCGGCTATATCCGCCCGTATGTCAGCACGCGCCAGGTGGTGCAGCTAGGCGCGAACCTGAACCTGCAGAGCTACGACAACAACCAGAACGTCTTCTCGTACGGCAACGGCGGCTATTTCAGCCCGCAGCAGTTCACCGCCATCGCCTTCCCCATGAGCTGGAAGGTGCAGGGCGACCGCTGGGGCGGCGAGCTGCGCGCCACGCCTGGCTATCAGACCTATAGCCAGTCCTCGCGCGACTACTTCCCCACCGATCCGACCCTGCAAGGGGCGCAGAACGCCATCTCGGCCCAGGACCAGGACGTTCGGCGCGGCTTCTCGGGCAGCAGCCGCAGCGGCTTCGGCATCAACGGCCGCGCGGCCATCGACTATAAATTCACCCCGACGACAACCTTCGGCGGGGCTTTGAGTTTCGACAATTTCGGCGAGTACAGTGAGACCAAGGTCGGGCTCTACATCCGCCAGGCGATCGGAGGCCCACGATGAAGACCCCCACTCCGTGGATGAACGACAAGGACGTACAGTCCGCCGACCTGACCTACTATCGCCGGACCCAGCGCCAGCGCAGCCCGCAGTGGCGCGGCTTCCTGTCGGCCCTGCTGGGCGAACTGCATAGCGGCGCCGATCCGGAAGAGGTGCGCAACTTCATGCGCCAGGTGGGCCGCCGCATGGCCCAGGCCACGCCCCTGACCAAGGTCGAGACCCTGGAAGAGCTGGAAGCCGCCATGAACCGGGTATGGGCCGAGATGGACTGGGGCTGGGTGCGGCTGAACGCCGTCGCCGACGGCGTGCGCATCCTGCACGGCGCCTATCCCGACGTGGCCAGCGGCGCGGACGACAAGATCTGGCAGTCGGCCTGGGCCTCGGTCCTGGAAGGCGTCTACACGGTCTGGCTCCAGGCCCAGGGCAGCCCCATCGACAAGACCCTGAGGGTCAGCGACAGCGCCGAGCCGCTGGAGCTGTTCCACGGCGTCTAGCGCCGGCCAGCACAAGATGTCATCGAAGGCCTCATGAAGACCCGTGTTCACCCAGATCGACGCGCCTTCGTGGCGGCCGCGAGCCTCGCCATGATCCTGCCCGCGAGCGCCTGCGCCGAGGAAGGCGAGACCTGGGACGGTTTCAAGACCCGCTACCTGCAGCCGGACGGCCGCGTGGTGGACAACGGAAATGGGGGCATCAGCCATACCGAAGGCCAGGGCTGGGCCATGTTGCTGGCCGAGGCGCACGAGGATCGCGAGACCTTCGACCGCGTGTGGGCCTGGACCAACACCAACCTGGCTCGATCGGACGTGCGGCTGTTCAGCTGGCGTTATGATCCCGCCGCCCAGCCGCCCGTCACCGATCCCAACAACGCCACCGATGGCGACATCTTCATAGCCTGGGCCCTGCTGCGCGCCGCCGACCGCTGGCGCAACGAGGACTACGCCCGGGCCAGCGCCGACATCCGCGGGGCCATCGGACGCGGACTGGTGGCGCAGATCGCGGGCCGCTCAGTGCTGCTGCCGGGGCTGGAGGGCTTCGCCAGCGCCGAGGGTGTGATCTACAACCCCTCCTACTTCGTCCTGCCCGCCCTGAAGCTGTTCGCCGACCGCGATCCGCAGGGCCCCTGGCACGCGGTGATCGCCGGCGGGCTCGAGTTGGCGGATCTCGCCCTGTTCGGAGAAAGCGCCCTGCCGTCGGACTGGGTGTTCATCGGCGTCGACGGCCGACTGGCGCCCGCCGCCGGCCGCCAGCCGCGCTTCAGCTTCGACGCCATCCGCGCGCCCTTCTATCTGGTGTGGGGCGGCGAGAAGAAGCGCCGGCAGGTCCGCACGATCAGCGACTTCTGGCGCAAGGGCTTCAAGGACGACAAACGCCCCCCCGCCTGGGTGGACGTGATGACGGGCGAGACCGCCCCTTACACCCTGTCAAACGGCGGCGCGGCGGTGGCTGCCGTGGTCATGGCCGACAACGGGGTCGGCAAGTGGAAGGCCGAGGACCCCAACTACTATTCGTCGGTCCTGCAGTTGCTGGCGGCGGCGTCGCGCAAGGACATGGGAAGGCGTCGCATCGGCCTATGACACTGCGCCGCAGTCCCTTGTGGCATAAGGTCTGGTATTAGCTTTCTCACGGCTAAGCTAAGGCCTTGACGATGGTCAACGACGTCCGCGGACTCTTCCTGAAGATCAACCAAGTTGATCTGCCCTATCAGGTCTTCGACAACCTCGGAGACGTCGAAGCCGTGGACGAATCCCAGCTGGACGTCCTGGCGCCCCTTCCCGTGATCGCCACCCAGATCGAAGAAGAGTTCGAACCGATCGAGGTCGAGCCGGAACCCGAGCCCGAGCGGGCCTATGGCGCCCGCAAGGTGATCGCCAGCATCCGTCAGCGCGTCTTCCAGGGCTTCTCGATTCCGGTCGCCGAGAACGCCAAGGAAGAGCTCGTGCTCGCACCGTTGAACGAGGCGAAGGTGGAAGCCGCTCCAGTCACGGAGAGCGCGCCGGTGATCACCGCTCAGGCGGAAGTCTTGGCTGCGCCCGCCATCGTCGCGGCTGCTGCGCCCGTGCCCCTGTTCCCGGCCAAGCCGGCGGCCCCGATGGGCGGCGGCCTGTTGCGCCGCTACGCCCCGACGCCGGCCGCAGCTCCGGCTCCGGCGCCGACGCCAGCGCCCCATGGCGAGACGCAACTGAAGACCCTGTTCGGCCGACTGGCCGACAAGGGCTGATCCGGGCGGCCCCCGCCGACCAACGGCGGCGCGGCCCTTTCCCCTATTCCGATGCGGGCTTGTGCTTGCTGACCTTGTAGAGGCCGTCGATCACGGCCTCGCGCTCGCCCTCGGCCAGGGTGTCGCCCTGGGTCCACAGCAGGCGCATGGCGTCCAGATGCACGTCCACCGCCGGCCAGCGCCAGCGGCCACGCTCGGACATGGTGTCGACGAGGGTGCACATGGACACGGCCGCGCGGTCGAGGCCGGTGTGGGACACAAAGCCGCTGACGTCGATCATCTTCAGAACGAGGGTGTAGAGCGCCTCGAAATCAGCGCCCTCGCGCTCGGCAGTCGGGCCGAAACGTTCGTCCAGCTCGGTCATCACCTGTCCGATGGTCTTCAGGCACTCGTCGCGGAACTGCTCGACGCCCGCCTCGGCGCGCTCGATCGCCTCGCTCGCGCGGATCCCTCCGGAACGACGCATGACCGCGCCAAGCCGGTTGGGCACGTGGAAGGTACGCGCGACACTCATATCGAGACCTTTGCGGGCTTCATGAAGCCGTTGATTTCGTCCTGCGACAGGTTCTCGCCCATGACGCTGCTGACCTCGGGCGGCAGGTCGTCGTGGCGGCGGCCTTCGGTCCCGGCCGGCGGGCCTTCGAACTTGAAGCGCCGATCGGGGCCCATATAGGAGTCGCACTCGATGAACATGCGGTCCTCGCGCGCGATCCAGATGATCCGCTCAAGAAGCACCTTGGGGGTCAGCGGTTTCGCGACGGTGAACGTGGCGCCGCTGTCGCGGGCCTTCAGAACCTGCGACTGGCGGGTGTGACCGGTGATCAGGATGGCCGGCGCGAACCGGTTCGGCTCCTTGGCCTCGCGCCGCAGCCAGTGGACGAAGTCGTAGCCGTCCGGCTCGGGCATCTGAACGTCCGACAGGATCAGGTCCAGGGTCTGGCTGGCGACGTGCTCCTTGGCCTGCTCGACGGTCTCGGCCCGGTGCACGTTGCGCACGCCAAAGCCATAGACGACCTGGCAGAGGATATCGAGCGACTGGCCATTGTCGTCGAGGACCAGGACCGAGGCCTGGTCGAGCTGGATTCGCGTGGCGGATTGAAGGGCGGAGGCGAGGGACATCCGCCTACCAGATGTCCGGTTCGCCGGCCTGGCGGTCCCACTCCGGTTCGCCGTCGGCCGTGCTCAGACGCCCCACCAGGTCCGACAGGCCAAGTCCCTTCAGCAGAGGCTCCAGTTGCAGGCTCCACTCGCCGTTGGCGTGCTCGCTGATCCGTTCCAGCACGCAGGACAGGCCGGCCAGCCGCTGGGTCAGTTCATCCAGCGCCTGCAGGCGGGTCATGCTGGCGGCGGTCATCCCGTCCTTGGCCAGGTCGCCGGCCAGAACCTCGCACTCGCGGCAGATCGCGGCAGCCGCCGAAAGCTCGGCGGCCAGGCGGCGCGACAGCTCGCCCAGCGGCAGGTTGCCGGCTTCTTCGGGCGTGAGCAGGGGCAGAGGACGGGTCGAGCTCGACATGGCCGCGCCTCAGAACAGTTCCAGATCGCCGGACGTCGAAGCCGGCGGCGGAGCGGCGGGACGACGGACCTCCTGCGGGGTCTGGTCCACCGCCACCAGGCGCTGACGCACCCGGCCGCTGACGGGCCAGAACTCCACGCGGCGGGCCGAGGGGCCGCCGGTGCTGGACGAGACGATCGGAATGCCTTCGTCGCGCAGGAAACGCTCTGCGAAGTCAGCGTTGCTGGCGCCCACGTCGGACAGGCCGTCGAACAGCTTGCCGCCGCCGAAGATCTTGGCCTCCAGGCGGTCGCGACGCGCGCCCTGCTTGAGGAGGTCGTTGATCAGCAATTCCATGGCGTACGCGCCGAACCGCACGGAGTCGCCCCCGCGACCGCCGCCGTCGTCGGGCAGCAGGAAGTGATTCATGCCGCCGATCCCGGCCTGCGGGTCGCGGATGCACGCGGCGATGCACGAGCCGAGCACGGTCGTCATCACGACACCCGGGTCGTTGGTGACGTGTTGCTCGCCCTGGGTCACATGGACCTTGCGCGTGTATTCCGGAGTTGTCGGCTCGGGCCGGCCAGGGGTCATGTGAGCTGTCCGAAGACCTGTTCGATCTTCTCGCGCAGGACCTGCACGGTGAAGGGTTTGACGAGGTAGTTGTTGACCCCGAACTGCACGGCGCGCTGGACCAGTTCGCGGTCGGCCCGGCCGGTGAGCATGACGAAGGCGGTCTTGCTGATCGGCGGGTGGGCACGCACGGCGCGCAGCAGCGCCAGCCCGTCCATCTTCGGCATGTTGAAGTCCGAGATGATCAGGTTGACCGGCTTGGCGACGACGTTCTTCAGGGCTTCTTCGCCGTCGGCGGCCTCGCGGACATCGCGAAAACCGATCTGCTGCAGACCGTTGCGGACCAGGGCCCGCATGGTGAGCTGATCATCGACGACCAGAACGGAGATGGAGGATGCGGCGGGCATGTTTCAACGTTTCGCAGAAGAGAGATCGAGGATGGTGGAGCCGATCGCCGAGAGGGACAGCTGCTTTTCGACAGCCCCCATTTCATAGGCGGCGCGCGGCATTCCGTAGACGACGCAGGTGGACTCGTCCTGACCGATCGTGCGGGCTCCGGCCTGGCGCATGGCAAGAAGCCCCTGCGCGCCGTCGCGGCCCATGCCGGTCAGGATGACGCCCACAGCCTTGTCGCCCATGACGGAGGCGACGGACTTGAACATCACGTCCACCGAGGGACGGTGCCCGCTGACCGGGTCGCCGTCCGTCAGGCGGCAGCGTAGGCCGGCGGACCGGCTGATCTCCAGGTGGGTCGCCCCGCCCGGAGCCACATAGACCTTGCCCGGCTCCAGCACGTCACCGTCGCGGGCCTCATAGACCTTGGCGTTGCAGGCCCGGCCCAGGCGCGCCGCGAAGCTGGCCGTGAAGGCCGCGGGCATGTGCTGGGTGATCACGGTCGGCGGGCAGTTGGCCGGATAGTTGTTCAGCACGGTCAGCAGGGCTTCGACCCCGCCCGTGGATGAACCGATGGCCACCAGGTCGCCCGAGGGCGTGAATTCCTTGGCGCGAACCGGCTTGGCCGGGGCCTTGGCGGCGGCGCTCATGGTGGCGCGCACGGTGGCCCGGGCGGCGTTCTTCACCTTCGAGGCGATCTCGGCCAGGCCTTCGCCGGCGGTGACGTTGCCGGTGGGCTTGCCCACGCAGTCGACGGCGCCGATCTCCAGCGCGCGCAGGGTCACGTCGGCGCCGGCCTGGGTCAGGCTGGACACCATGACCACCGGCATCGGCCGCAGGCGCATGATCTTCTCGAGGAATTCGAGGCCGTTCATGTTGGGCATCTCGATGTCGAGGGTGACGACGTCGGGATTGAGCGCCTTGATGGCGCCGCGGGCTTCGAACGGGTCGCCGGCCGAACCCACGACTTCGATCTCGGGATCGCGGCGCAGGGCGGCCGTGATCAGGCCCCGCATGGTCGGGGAGTCGTCGACGACGAGAACCTTGATGGTCATTAGCGGCCTCCCACCTTGCGGTACGAGGTCAGACCGTTGCTCTCGAAGGAGGTGTTGGTGGCGGGAACACGTTCGGAGTGGCCGATGTACAGGCGGCCGCCATCGGCGATGAGGGGCGCGAAGCGCGTCCAGATCCGCTCCTGGGTCGGTTCGTCGAAATAGATGACGACGTTGCGGCAAAACACGGCGTGAAACGGTCCTTTCATCGGCCAGTCGCCGATCAGGTTGAGTTCCTTGAAGCTGACCATGCCGCGGGCCGCAGCGCCGACGCGCCACATGCCCTTGGCGCTGGGGTCGCGCTCGAAGAATTGATTGCGGACGGGACCTGGGACCGGCTCGATCTGGGACTCGTCGTAAACGGCGGCCTTGCCGGTCGCCACGACGTTGGAGTTGATGTCGGTGGCCAGGATCTTGATGTCGAGATCGGCCGCGTTCGGGAACACCGACAGCACGGTCAGGGCCATGGAGTACGGCTCCTGCCCGCTGGAGCAGGCGGCGGACCACAGGCGCAGGCGGCCGCCGCGACGCACTTCGTCCGCCATCGGCACCAGCACATGGTCGCGCAGGTCGTCGAAGTGGTGCGGCTCGCGGAAGAAGCGGGTGACGTTGGTGGTCAGGGCGCGAAGCATGTTCTGCGCCTCTTCCCGGTCCTGCAGGACCAGGGCGCAGTAGGCCTTGAAGCTGTCCATGCCGAGGATGCGCAGACGCTTGGCCAGGCGCGAATACACGAGCGTGGCCTTGCTGTCGGCCAGGCTGATGCCAGCCTGGTCGTACATGATCTGGGCGATCTGTCGGAAATCGTCCGCCGTGAAGTGGAACTCGCCCTCGACGAGGGCGGCCTTTGATCGGACAGCCGGGGCCATCGTCATGCGGCGAGCGCCTCCCGTTCGGGCAGCAGACGGTCGAGCGAGATCTCGCTGATCATCCGCCCTTCCAGCGAGATGATGCCGCGCACGAAGCTGCGGACGCGGTCGCAGGCCACGTCCGGCGTCGGCTGAACCAGATCGTCGGTGATCGACAGGATGTCGGAAACGGCGTCGACCAGCAGGCCCATCATCCGCTCCTGCACCTTCACCACGATGATCACGTGGCGGACGGTCGGCTCGGCCGAGCCCAGGCCCAGGCGCGAGGACAGGTCCATGATGGGCAGGACGGCGCCACGCAGGTTGATGACGCCGCGCATGTAATTGGGCGACTGGGGCAGCGAGGTGGCGGGGCTCCAGCCCCGGATCTCGCGGACGGCCATGATGTCCACGCAGTACTCCTGCTGGCCGACCCGGAAGGAGATCAGTTCGCGACGCTCGCCGACGGCGGTGGTTTGGTCGATCATGATGTCTATTCCGCTGCGATCATGGGTTCAGTAGGCTTGGGGGCGGGCGCCTCGCGGCGACGCAGGTTGATCACCGCATCGACGTCGAGGATGAGGGCCACGCGGCCGTCGCCCAGGATGGTGGCGGCGGCGACGCCTTCCACCTGCTGGTAGTTGGCTTCCAGCGACTTGATGACGACCTGGCGCTGGCCCTGGATGTTGTCGGCCACGAGCGCGGCCTTGCCGCCGTCCTCGCCTTCGACCAGCAGGACGACGCCGTCGGTCGGGTCCGGGGCGTTGGCGCGGTAGCCCATGGTGCTGCCGATATCGACCAGCGGCACGAAGCTGTCGCGCACGGCCAGGACGGCGCCCGTCGGCCCGAGGGCGCGGACTTCCTCCGGCTTGGGACGCAGGCTCTCGACAATGGCGGCCAGCGGCACGACCAGGGTCTGGCCGGCGACCTCGACCACCATGCCGTCAAGGACGGCCAGGGTCAGCGGCAGGCTGAGGGTGAAGGTCGAGCCATGGCCCGGACGCGAGCTGATCGAGATGCGGCCGCCCAGGGCCTGCACCGACCGGCGCACCACGTCCATGCCGACCCCGCGGCCCGACACGTCCGACACCTTGTCGGCGGTGGAGAAGCCGGGAAGGAAGATCAGGTTGTCGATCTCTTCGTCGGTCAGGGTCAGGTCAGGCGCGATCAGGCCCTTGTCGACCGCGATCTTCTGCACGCGCGGACGGTTGATGCCGCGGCCGTCGTCAGTGACTTCGATCACGATGCGGCCGCCGCGATGCAGGGCCTGCAGCTTGATGACGCCTTCGACCGGCTTGCCGACTTCGCGACGCTCGTCCGGGTTCTCGAGCCCGTGGTCGATGGCGTTGCGCAGCATGTGCGTGATCGGGTCGGACAGACGCTCGATCACGGTCTTGTCGACTTCGGTGCCCTCGCCCTCCATGACGAGGCGAACCTGCTTGCCGACCATCGAGGCGACTTCGCGGACCAGGCGCGGCATGCGCTGGAACACTGACTTCACCGGCTGGGCGCGGATGGCCATGACGCTGTCCTGGATCTCGCGGGTCAGCTGCTCGAGTTCGTCGAGGCCGATGGCGAGGTTGGAGGACTGCGCGATGCCATGCTCGGCGACGCGCTGGGCGATCATGGCCTGGTTGATGACCAGCTCCGACACCAGGTCGATCAGGCGGTCGATACGCTCGGGGTCGACGCGGATGACCGACTGCCCGGGGCCAGGGGCTTCCAGCGGCGCCTTGGCGGGCGCGGCGGCGGCGGGTTTGGCGGCGACGGCCGCGGCGGCGGCCGGGGTCATGGCGACCGGAGCCGGGGCGGAAGCGGCGGGTGCCGCGGCGACCGGGGCCGGGGCGGCGACCGGCTCGGGAGCCGGCGCGGCCGTGGCGGCGCTGATCAGGGCGGCGACATCGACCTCCGGCTCGGCGGTCGCGACCGGCTCGGGCGCGGCGGCTTCGAAGGCGGCCGGCGCATCGCCAGCCGACAGCGGCGTGATGGTCAGATCGCAGTCGCCGTCGACGAATTCGAACACTTCGCGGACGTCGGCTTCGCTCTTGTCGGTCGTCACCTTGACCTTGAAGGTCAGGTAAGAGGCTTCCGGATCCATGTCGGCCAGGTCCGGCAGGGCGGCGTCGTCCAGGATCGTCTCGATCGGACCCAGGCGCTCCAGTTCGCGGAGCAGCAGCAGGCTCTCGTTGGCCTTGCGGTAGAGGTCGGACTTGGGCTGGATGACCACCAGCCAGCCGGCGGCGGCTTCTTCGCCCGCGCCAGCCTGCTCCTCGACCGAGATGGTCATCGGCGTGAAGCCGAAATCCATGTCGTCCAGCTCGGCGGCGACGCCGGAGCCGAGATCGAAATCATCATCGCCGCCGGCGGCCGGAGTCGCGGGTGCGGCCGCGCGGCCCTGGCCGTCCCAGGCTTCGAGCTCGGCGGCCATGGCGTGCGAAAGAGCCTCGTCCACGTCGCCCATGCCGCGCGCGGCGCTGACGTGGTCGGCCAGGACGTCCGAGGCGCGCAGCAGCAGCGCCACCAGGTCGTGGGAGGCCTCGACGTCGCCGCTGCGGACGCTGTCCAGCAGGGTCTCGAAGACGTGCGCGAAACGAACGAGCGGATCCAGGCCGAACGCCCCAGCGCCGCCCTTGATCGAATGCACGGCCCGGAACACGGCGTTGACGGTCTCACCGTCGCTCGTGCCGTCCTGCATGGCCAGGAGTCCGCCTTCCAGATCGGCGAGCAGCTCCTCGCACTCCTGGAAGAAGGTGACCTTGATGGCCTCTAGTTCGTCCATCCCGACGCCCCCGCGCTTTGTTTGCTTAAGCCGCGACCCGGCGGATGGCTTCGACGAGCTTGTCGGGGTTGAAGGGCTTCACGATCCAGCCGGTGGCGCCGGCCGCACGAGCGCGCTCCTTCTTGGCGGGGTCGCTCTCGGTGGTCAGCACCAGGATCGGGGTGGCGCGGTGGCTGTCGTCCACCCGCACGGCCTCGATGAAGCCGAAGCCATCGAGCTTGGGCATGTTGATGTCGGTGATGATCACGTCCGGCTTGTGGGCCGACAGAACCTCAAGACCGTGTTCGCCGTCGACGGCTTCGACCACGTTGAAGCCCGCGCTGGCGAGCGCCATCCGCAGCATGTCCCGCATGGTGCGGGAGTCATCAACCGTCAGGATCGTACGCGTGGTCACGTCTTAGGCTCCATGAGTGGCCGTTCCGAGCGCCGCGTCGGCGCCGAACAGGCGAATGGCTTCGGCGAAAGATTCAGAGGGGTTGGTTAATGAAAAGCTCTGTCCATCGGTGCGCCAGGTTGACGCAGCCGCCAGGAGCACCTGCAAGCAGAGCCCGCCCAGGCGCCGCACGCCGGAGGCGTCCAGTTCCAGAGGCGAGCCCCGCTGGGCCAGGATTGAAGCCTTCAATCCGGCCGCAGCCTTGAGGTCCATGGTCTCGGGGAGGGTCATCTCAGCCATAGGGCTTAGAACTCTTCCCAGCCGTCCTCAGCCGGCGCGGCGGCCAGGGCGTTGGCCCCAGACACGCCAGGACGGGCGAAGGAGTTGAGCTTGGCGCGTTGCTCGGCGACCGGGTTGCGGGCCGGAGCATGCGTGGCCGGGTCGGCCATGGTCGGACGCGCGGCGGCGGCGGGAGCGCCCTCGCCGACGCGGAAGCGGCTCATCAGGCGCACCAGCTCGCCCGTCTCGCCCTTCAGCGAGTGGGTGGCGGCGGTGGACTCTTCCACCATGGCCGCGTTCTGCTGCGTCACTTGGTCCATCTGATTGACGGCCGTGTTCACCTCTTGCAGGCCGGTGGCCTGCTCTTCGGCCGAGGCCGCGATTTCGGTGACCAGGGCGTCGATCTCGCCGACCTTGGCGACGATACGCTGCAGGGCCTCGCCGGTCTGGCCGACCAGGCTCACGCCCGAGCCGACCTGCTGCGACGAGGAGGAGATCAGGGCCTTGATCTCCTTGGCCGCTTCGGCGGAGCGCTGGGCCAGGGCCCGCACTTCGGAGGCGACGACCGCGAAGCCCTTGCCGGCTTCACCAGCGCGGGCGGCTTCGACGCCGGCGTTCAGGGCCAGCAGGTTCGTCTGGAAGGCGATCTCGTCGATCACGCCGATGATGTTGCCGATCTGGCGCGAGGAGTTCTCGATCTCGCCCATGGCCGAGACGGCCTGGCGGACGACCTCGCCCGAGTGCTGGGCTTCGCCGCGGGCCGTGGAGACCACGTCCGAGGCTTGCTTGGCGCCCGAGGCGGTGCGCTTGACGGTGGCGGTCAGCTCGTCGAGGGCGGCGGCCGTCTCTTCCAGAGAGGCGGCTTGCTGCTCGGTGCGGCGCGACAGGTCGTCGGAGGCGTGGGCGATTTCGTCGGCGCCGGTGCGCAGGCCGTCCGTGGAGGCCGCGATGACCTTCATGGTTTCCTGCATCTGGGTGATGGCGCCGTTGAAGTCGTCCTTCAGCTTGCGGTAGTCGCCCG
Organism: Caulobacter sp. 73W; assembly: GCF_041021955.1. Lineage (GTDB taxonomy): Bacteria > Pseudomonadota > Alphaproteobacteria > Caulobacterales > Caulobacteraceae > Caulobacter. The sequence continues at coordinate 2,695,371 of NZ_CP158375.1, read as the reverse complement.
GGAACTCGGCGGTGACGCGGTAGGTCAGGTCGCCCGTGGCCAGCTTCTCGAGGCCCGAGGCCAGTTCCGACACGACGGTGGCGGCGACCTTGGCCGCTTCAGCGGCCGAGCGTTCGTTGGCGGCGCGTTCCTCGTCGGTGAGGGCGCGGGCCGCTTCCTGCTCGGCGCGCATCTGCTCGAGGTTCAGCTGGTTCTGCTTGAAGATGCCCAGCGAGCCGACGATCGCGCCCAGTTCGTCCTTACGGGCGAGGCGGTCGATGTCGATGCTGTTGTCACCCTTGGCCAGGGTCTCGGTGGCGCGGGCGATGTCGTTGATGGCGCGCCGGGTTGCCAGGACCGAGACCAGGGCCAGACCAGCCACGGCCAGGACCGTGATGATGCTGCCGATGATGCTGGCGGTCTGGGCGGCGGCCGCTTCCTTTTCCGCGGCTTCGGCGCGGGCGGCGGTCTGCGCGTTCTCCTGCTGGACGACCTTGTCCAGCATCGCGGTCATCTTCTTGTACTCTTCCTCGAAGGGAGCCACGAAGCCGACGGCGGTGCCGAAGTCCACGCCGATCATGCCGCTCACCACGTCGATGGCGCTGCGGCATTCGTCGATGGCCTTGATCAGCTTGTCGTAGTCACCCTTCTGGGCGGGGTCCGCGTTCTTCTGGAGCGCGACGAGCTCCTTCTTGATCGCGTCCATCTCGTTCAGGGAGTGGGTCATCCGACCGGCGACGTTCTCGACCTCGATCTGGCCGGCCGCGTGGGTCAGGGCGAGGTAGAGCTCGCCGTGAACCCCCTCGATCCGCTTGGACAGCTGCTGGATGCGCAGGTTGTCCCGCATATCAACAGCAACGACCTGCTTCAGCGCCGCCGATTGCTGGCGCTGAACCACGATGGACCCCGTCGCGAGGACGGCCAGCATGAGAAGAGCGAAAGCGGGCGCGAAACCCATCTTGATGATCAAAGGCAAGTCGACGAGCCGGAAACGCTTCATCGGTAGATCCCCTCAACGACGCGACAGTTCTTTCGCGCCCTACAGCATGGTGAGGGATAATCGGCAGATATCGTTAACAGATGCTCACTTGCCGCACCTGTTTTTTCAAAGGTTTTTGCGCCTGTATAAAGTCATCAAAAGCTCTTCGGCCTGCCTCTCGGCAAAAAATGCAGGAAGAGGCAATTCTTGCCGACCCGACTCAGGAACTTTTAACCCACCCCTCCTAGAACGGCCTTCTGGTTTAGTTCTTTCCCCCACATCAGGAGCAAGCGGGATGAAGTATCCGATCGCTATCGCCGCCGGACTGGCTGCGAGCCTCTTTGTCGCTCAGTCGACCCTCGCCGCCGGCGGCTTTGAAGAAGCCATGGGCGCCTGCCTGGCCAAGCACGCCAACACGCGTGACGCCGCGCAGGTCATGCTGGAATGCACCGCTGACGGCGGCAAGCTGTCGGCCTGCAAGGTCGTTTCCGACAGCATGGCTGGCAAGGGTTTCGACAAGGCCGCCGTGTGCATCGCTGAAAAGCTTCCGATGGCTGGCAAGACCGGCGCCGTGAAGGTTCCGTTCCGCTTCCCGGGCGGCGCGTAAGCCTTACCGCTTAAGCGTAAGCACCTGATTTGGTGACGCCGTCCTTCAACAGGACGGCCAGCAGCCGCCCACACATCGTGGGCGGCTGTTCGCGTTAACCGCTCTTCTTAAGTTTACTTGGCGGTCTTTAGAACTCGCGGCTCAGCGCCCGGGACGAGCGAAGGCCGCCAAACGCGCCCGCTGCTCGGCGACGGCGTTGCGGGCCGGCGCATGAACCGCCGGATCGGCGACCGTCGGACGATGGGCGACGCCGGACAGGCTGAACTTCCCGATCAGAGCCGTCAGGTCCGCCGCTTCGCTGCGCAGCGAACGGCTGGAGACGGTGGAGCGCTCGACCATGGCGGCGTTCTGCTGGGTGACCTGATCCATCTGGCCCACGGCGATGTTGACCTGGGTCAGGCCGGACGACTGCTCCTTGGCCGACGAGGCGATCTCGCCCACCAGATTGTCGATCTCGCCCACGCGGCTGACGATGCGTTGCAGCGCCTCCCCGGTCTGGCCGACCAGGTCCACCCCGGCCGCGACCTGCTGGGTGCTGGAGGAGATCAGGGTCTTGATCTCCTTGGCGGCGTCGGCCGAGCGCTGGGCCAGGGCCCGCACCTCCGAGGCGACGACCGCGAAGCCCTTGCCGGCTTCACCAGCGCGGGCGGCTTCGACGCCGGCGTTCAGGGCCAGCAGATTGGTCTGGAAGGCGATCTCGTCGATCACCCCGATGATGTTGCCGATCTGGCGCGAGGAGTTCTCGATCTCGCCCATTGCCGCGACGGCGTGTTCGACCACGTCGCCGGAGCGTTGGGCCTCGCCCTTGGTGGCGTCGACGACCTCGGCGGCTTCGTGAGCGGCGGCGGCGCTGCGCTTGACCGTGGCGGTCACCTGCTCGAGGGCGGCGGCCGTTTCCTCCAGGCTGGCGGCCTGGCTTTCGGTGCGGCGGGACAGATCTTCGAGCGCCTGGGCGATCTGGTCGACGCCCGAGCGGATGCCCTGGGCCGACCGCCCCACACCGCCCATGGCCTCGCCCAGCGAGCCGACGGCGTTGTTGTAGTCGTCCTTCAGCTTCTGGAATTCCGGCGAGAAGTCCGAGGACAGGCGGCCCACCAGATCACCCGAGGCCAGCAGCGCCAGGGCCTGGCCCAGGGCCTCGACCACCACGGCCTGATCCTGCTCGGCCTTCAGGCGCGCTTCCTCGTGGCGGCGGCGCTCCTCGTTGATCGCGGTCAGGTAGGTGGAGACGCCCAGCTCCATGTCAAGCATCACGGCTTTGACGAGGGCGGCGACCGCCTCGGCCGTGGCGTCCGCCTGGCCCGCCTTGCCGGCGAACAGACCCTTGGGCCAGCGGTCCTTGATGGCGGCGCGCAGCAGATGTTCGGCGATCAGCGAATAGCCGCCGACGTACCAGCGGGGCTCCAGGCCGATGCGGGCGTGGGTCTGGCCGACGCGGGTCGCTTCCTTGACGAAGACGTCGTCGAATTCGGCGTCGGCGATCTTGGACCAGTGCGCCATCTGCAGACGCATGGCGCCGTTGATGTGGGCGTCGTCGCGGAAGAACGAGCGGACCTGCGGCTCCTGCCGCACCTTGTCGTAGAATTGTTCGAGGGCGGTCTGGATCTCGTCGCGGATGACCGGGCCCAGGGTGCGCAGAGCTGAACGCGCTTTCGGATCAAGTCCGACGAATTGGGTGCGTTCGGCGATGGCTTGGGCGTCGGCCACGGCAGGTCCTTGGCATTTGATTTGAGTCATCCGGACACTCAAATGAAATGCTTACCCAGGCCTTAACCATATTCGCAAAGCGTTGGTTTGTCAGGGATCGGCCCTCCTCCCCCAAAGGAAGGAGGGCCGCCTGGATCAGGCTTTGGCGAGCAGGCTCGCGCGTCGGCTGTAGAGCAGGTAGACGGCAACCCCGATCACGTTCCAGATCAGAAAACGAACCTGGGTGGACGAGGGCAGGCTCCAGAACAGGTAGAGGCAGCCCAGGATCGCCAGGGGCGCGGTGATGAACCACAGCGGGGTCTTGAAGATCCGCGGACGGTTCGGCTCGCGACGGCGCAGGATGATCACCGACAGGGCCACCGCGATGAAGGCGGCCAGGGTGCCGGCGTTGGCCAGTTCGGCGATTTCCTTCAGCGGGAAGAAGCCGGCGATGGCCGCGGCGATGCCGCCGGTCAGCATGGTCATGACGATCGGAGTGCCGGTCTTCTTGTTCACGCTGGCCAGGCCACGCGGCAGCAGGCCGTCGCGCGCCATGACGAAGAAGATGCGGCTCTGGCCGTACATGAAGGCCATGATCACGGTAGGCAGGGCGATGACCGCAGCGGCGGCCACGACCTTGGCGACGCCCGGCTGGCCCAGGGCCTCGAGGATGAAGACAAGCGGAGCCTCGCTGGCCGAGAACACCTCGGCGCGGCTGGCGCCGATGGCGACGGCGGCGACCAGCATGTAGATCGCCGTGCAGGCCAGCATCGAACCGACGATGCCGATGGTCAGGTCGCGCTTGGGGTTCTTGGTCTCCTCGGCGGCGGTGGACACCGCGTCGAAGCCGTAGAAGGCGAAGAAGATCAGGGCCGCGGCGGCCATGACGCCGATCTTCTCGGACCCGTTGGTCTGGCCCGAGAAGCCGTTCGGCATGAACGGGGTGAAGTGGCTGGCGTCGAAGGTCGGCAGGGTGATGGCCACGAAGGCCGCCAGGGCGACGATCTTGATCGCCACCAGCACCATGTTGATCACGGCGCTTTCCTTGGTGCCGGCCGACAGGACGCCCGCCACCACGAAGCAGATGAACACCGCCGGCAGGTTGATGACGCCTCCCGCATGGGGGCCGGCCATCAGTTCGGCGGGGAAGCCGATCCCCGACAGGAAGGGCTGCACGTGGGCCGACCAGCCCACCGCCACGGCCGAGCAGACGACCGTGTATTCCAGGATCAAGCTCCAGCCGACGACCCAGGCGACAAGCTCGCCCATGACCGAGTAGCTGTAGGTGTAGGCGCTGCCCGAGGCCGGGATCAGGGTCGCCATTTCAGCGTAGCAAAGCGCCGCGCAGGCGCAGATCGCGCCGGCGATGGCGAAGGACAGGATGACCGCCGGCCCGGCGAGGCCGGCGCCGATGCCGGTCAGGGTGTAGATGCCCGTGCCGACGATGGCGCCGACGCCCAGGGCCACCAGGTGCGGCCAGCTCAGCGTCGGGGTCAGACGATGTTGCGCGTCCACCGCGGCGAGCGCGTCGATGGATTTGCGGCGTGTGATGAAGCTCATTTTTGGGTGTGTCCCCCTTACTTTGCGGCGGACCATGGCGCGCTCGGGCGCAAATGGCAAAGCCTCCTTGCGCGGAGGCGCTGCGCAAATCCGCTCAGGCGACGAGGAAGGCGGCGGCGAGCAGCGCGGCCATGCCGACCAAGGCCGTCGTCCCCGCCAGCGCCGCCGCCAGCCGAGGCTGGACGCCGAGCAGGGCCTTCGGTCCGATCTGGGCCGAGATCGCGGCCACCCCGCCCAGCAGCAGGATCTTCGAGACCGACGCCATGGCTTCGACCAGCGGTTGCGGCAGGAGGTGAAGACCCCGCGCCAGGACCAGGGCGGCGAATCCCCAGACGAACAGCGGCGGCGTCTTCAGGGCAGGACGCTCGCCCGCCGGAGCGTCGGCGAAGCGGGCCAGGAAGACGCCGACCAGCACCACCGCCGGGCCCAGCCACAGGATGCGGGCCAGCTTCGACAGGGCGGCGGCGTCGGCCGCCTCGGGCGAGACGGACTGTCCCGCCCCGGCCACCTGGGCCACGTCATGAATGGAGAGGCCGAAGAACACGCCGGCCTGATGCGCGCTGAAGCCCAGGCCCTGGGCCAGCAGCGGGTAGAGCAGCATGGCTGCGGTCGACAGGATGTTCACCCCGACCACCACAAAGGCCGTGGTCCGCTGGATCTGCGGCGTGGAGGGCGCGGCCTGCGCCGCCGCGAGAGCGGCCGACGCGCCGCAGATCGACACCGCGCAGGCGGCGATGGCGGCCTCCGCCAGGGGCAGGCCGAGCAGGACGCCCAGGCCGGAACCCGCCGCGACGCCGGCAAGAACGATGGCTCCCCCCGCGATCAGGGCGGGGGCGCCGAGCGCCGCCATTTCGGCGAAAGTGATCTGGGCGCCCATCAGGGCGACGCCCAGGCGCAGGCCGGGCTTCGACCACAGGCTCAGCCCCGGCGCCAGCATGGGACCGAGATTGGCCGCGCCCAGCGACAGGCCGAGCGCTACCGCCAGCAGCGGGGCCGGCAGGTGGGTCAGGGGCGCGGCGGCCTGGGCGATGAAGGCGATAAGGCCGGCGGCGATCAGGCCGGGCCCGAACCAGGCGGTCGGCGACGACCTGTCCGCCAGGCTGGGCAGGCTCAACGTTCGGCGTCCGCGACGGCCTTCATCGGCGCCGCGCCATGGGAATGGGCCTTGGCGTTGCGACGGCTCATGCGGGTGTGAAGGCGCTCGACGCAGCGGCTGCCCGTGGTGGTGAACATGAACGGGAACAGACCGTGCAGCACGCAGGCCACGCCCGCGCCGATCATGGCGAAGCCGAATCCGAAGGCGGTCTTCATGTGGCCGCCATAGGTCTCGCCCACCTGGGCGGGATGGCGGGTGAAGGGCTCGATCATCGCTCCGGCTCCCTGAAAGCTTGGGAAGCGTCGCGCGGATTCGGAGAAAACGCATTGCCGATAAGGTTTCGCGCTGGTTAATTTGGAGAACATAATTCTCCATATGCACGGAATCGAAGAAAATGGACTTCGACAACATCGACCGACGCCTGATGGCCATTCTCCAGGATGACGCCACCACGCCGATCGCCGAGCTGGCCGAACGGGTGGGCCTGTCGCAGACCCCGTGCTGGAAACGGGTGAAGCGGCTGCAGGACGCCCGCGTCATCACCAAGCGCGTCGCCCTGCTGGATCGCGACGCCCTGGGTCTGGGCCTGACCGTCTTCGTGGCGATCCGCACCAACCGGCATGACGAGGAATGGCTGGAGGCCTTCGCCACCGGCGCGCGTGGCCTGCCGGAGGTGGTCGAGCTCTACCGGATGAGCGGCGAGGTCGACTACCTGATGAAGGTGATCGTCACGGACATCGCCGCCTATGACCGCTTCTACAAGCGGCTGATCAGCACCGCCCCGCTGTCGGACGTGTCATCGTCCTTCGCCATGGAGCAGATCAAGTTCACCACCGCCCTGCCGGTGCATGTGGCCTAGCCAAGTTCCTTGCGCACCTCGGCGGCGATCTCGTAGGAGCGCAGGCGGGCGGCGTGGTCGAACATCTGGCAGGCGACGATGATCTCGTCGACGCCGGTGCGCTGCAGGAAGCCGGACAGCCCCTCCTTCACGGTCTCCTTGGCGCCCACGAAGGAGCAGGTGGTGATCTGGCGCAGGGTGGCGCGCTCCATCTCGGTCAGGCTTTCCTCGTAGCCGTCGATCGGCGGCTGGAACTTGCCGGGCCGGCCGCGGCGCAGGTTCACGAAGGCCTGCTGCATCGAACTGGCCAGGAATCGCGCCTCCGTGTCGCTCTCGGCGGCGAAGATGTTCACCCCCGCCATCACGTACGGCGCGTCGAGTTGCGCCGAGGGCCGGAAGTTGCGGCGATAGAGATCGATGGCGTGCATCAGCTCCGCCGGCGCGAAGTGCGAGGCGAAGGCGTAGGGCAGGCCCAGCATGGCCGCCAGCTGCGCGCCATAGGTGCTGGAGCCCAGCATCCAGACCGGCACATCCAGCCCCTCGCCCGGCACGGCGATCACCGGCTGCCCCTCCTGGGCGGGGCGGAAGTAGTTGATCAGCTCCAGCACGTCGTTGGGAAAGGAGTCGATGTCGCCGACCAGGGTGCGGCGCAGAGCCCGCGCCGTGGTCTGGTCCGAACCCGGCGCGCGGCCGAGGCCCAGGTCGATGCGGCCCGGAAACAGCGAGGCCAGGGTGCCGAACTGCTCGGCGATCACCAGGGGCGCGTGATTGGGCAGCATGATGCCGCCCGCCCCCACCCGGATCGTCTTGGTGCCCGCCGCCACGTGGCCGATGACCACCGCGGTCGCCGCGCTGGCCACGCCAGGCATGGAGTGGTGCTCCGCCAGCCAGAAGCGCTCATAGCCCCACGCCTCGGCGTGACGGGCCAGGTCGAGGCTGTTGCGGAAGGATTGTGCGGCGTCGCCGCCTTCGACAATGGGGGAGAGGTCGAGGACCGAGAACGGGATCATCCTCGCCATATAGGAATGGCGAACCGAAGTGTCAGTCCACCCAGAGGTCTTGCACGCCGCCCTTGCGGTTCAGCATGTGCGTGGCGCGCTTGATCACCTTCAGCAGACGCTCGACCCGGGCGTCGCCGTCATAGGTCAGCTTGGCGCGGGCCAGGCCTTCCAGCATGAAGCGCGCGAGGTCGCGGCTTGCCTGGAAGCGGGGGCCGGCGCCGGCGTGCAGCATCTTCATGAAGTGGTCGCCGGCCTGGGCGCGGTCGAACTCCGCCTGGGCCTTGGCCACCAGTTCAGCCACGGGCGGCTCGGTGCGGCCGGCGGCCTCCATCTCCTGGAAGGCGATGAAGGGTTTGGTGTGCAGCAGCTCCCAATAGGTGTCGATGGCGTGCTCGGTGACGTCGCCGCCGGTCGGCAACGTGCGGCTGGCCGCCTCGAACAGTCGGGTGCGCTCGGTGTGGATATGGATCACCGCCGCCTCCACCAGGGCCTCCCGCGTGGGGAAGTGGTAGAGCATCGCGCCGCGCGTCAGACCCGACGCCTCGGCGATGGCGGCGTTGGTGGCGGCATGATAGCCGATCTCGGCGATGAGGTTCATCGCACGGTCGAGGATGCGCGCCCGCGTCTTGAGCGACTTGGGCGTGTCCTTGGCGGGACGAAGCGCGACTTGATCAGCGTCCATGATTCCCTGCCATAGAGGTCCACCTTTCGCGCTGCAACAGGCCTTGTGGCGCAAGGCCGCAGCTGCCCGCACAACAGGCGGCTGTCACGGATGCGACATGCAATCAGCCTAATCGCCGTCCCATTTCTCCGGATGGGGGCTTTGGGCCATGAGTGTCGAGCAAGTCCGTCAGTACCGTAGCGTATTCATCTCCGACATCCACCTGGGCACGCGCGGCTGTCAGGCCGAGCTGCTGCTGGATTTCATCAGGCACATCGAGTGCGAGAAACTCTATCTGGTCGGCGACATCGTCGACGGGTGGAAGTTGCGCAGCGGCTGGCACTGGCCGCAGTCCCACAACGATGTGGTGCAGAAGATCCTGCGCATGGCCCGCAAGGGCTGCGAGGTGATCTATGTGCCGGGCAACCACGATGAAGGGGTGCGCGATTTCTGCGGCGTGCACTTCGGCGGCGTGGTGGTCGAACGCGAGGTCATCCACGAGGCGGCGGACGGAAAACGCTTCTTGGTGGTGCATGGCGACGAGTTCGACGGCGTCGTGCAGCACGCCAGATGGCTCGCCTTTGTCGGAGATTGGTCATATAGGACCATTTTGATGCTGAACACCGTCGCAAATCGCCTCAGAAGGCGGATGGGGCTCGGCTATTGGAGCTTGTCGGCCTACCTGAAGGTCAAGGTGAAGAACGCGCTGCAGTTCATCGAGAACTTCGAAGCCGCCGTCGCCGAGGAAGCCCGGCGGCGCGGGGTCGATGGCGTGATCTGTGGTCACATTCACAAGGCCGAGATGCGCGAGATCGACGGCATCCAATACATCAATGACGGCGACTGGGTCGAAAGCTGCACCGCGCTCGTAGAGCACGCGGACGGCCGCATGGAGATCCTGGAGTGGGCCAAGGAACGCTCGTGGTCGATGATCGACCGCAAGAACTCCCCGCTCGACCGTGTCGCCGATCCCGGAGACAATCGCGGCCTGATGAGAATACTGCTCGCCACCGACGCCTGGGAGCCGCAGGTCAACGGCGTCGTCCGTACCCTGACCCGCGTCATGACCGAGTTGAAGGCCATGGGTCACGAGGTCGAGGTGGTGAGCCCCGACCAGTTTCCCACCGTGCCGATGCCCACCTATCCGGAGATCAAGCTGGCTCTGGGCGCGTACGAGCCGGTGCAGGAGAAGTTCAAGTCGTTCGAGCCGGAGGCGATCCACATCGCTACCGAAGGGCCGATCGGCTTGGCGGCGCGGCGCATCTGCCTGGAATGGCGGCTGCCCTTCACCACCAGCTATCACACCCGCTTCCCCGAATACGTTTCGGCCCGCCTGCCCCTGCCGCAGCCGCTGGCCCTGGGCGCCGGCTATGCGTACATGCGCTGGTTCCACAAGCCGTCGGGCCGCCTGATGGTGGCCACGCCGACCATGCGCGACGAGCTGATCACCCACGGCTTCCGCAACATCTCGCCCTGGTCGCGCGGCGTCGACGTCGATGTCTTCCGCCCGCGCAAGAAGGGCGAGCCGGACGTGTTCGAGGGCCTGGCCCGGCCGATCTTCCTGAACGTCGGCCGCGTGGCGGTGGAAAAGAACATCGAGGCCTTCGCGGCCCTGGACCTGCCCGGCACCAAGGTGATTGTCGGCGACGGCCCCCTGCGCGAGGAGCTGGCCGAACAGTATCCGGACGTGGTGTTCACCGGCGCCAAGTTCGGCGACGAGCTGGCCCAGGCCTTCGCCTGCGCCGATGTCTTCGTCTTCCCGTCCCTGACCGACACCTTCGGTCTGGTGATCCTGGAAGCCATGGCGGCGGGCGTGCCCGTGGCCGCCTTCTCGGCCCCCGGCCCCATCGACATCATTCCGGGTTCGGGCGCGGGCGTGCTGGCCGAAGGCTTCGACGGCGACCTGCGCCAGGCCTGCCTCGACTGCCTGGAGCTGGACCGCAAGGCGGTCCGCACGTTTGCCGAGAAATACTCCTGGCGCGCCTGCGCCGAGGAGTTCCTGCAGAACCTGCAGCCCTATCCGGAGCCGGAGAAGACCCGGTTCTGGCGCCGGCTGCGGCGGCTCGCGCGGCTGCGCCGCGGAACCGCCGGCAAGGCGGCTTAGCTGACGGACTTGGTGGTCTTCAGGATCAGCTTGTCGATCCGCGAACCATCCATGTCGACGACCTCCACATCGAAGGCGCCCAGTTCCAGGACTTCACCCTCCTGAGGGATGCGGCCCAGGCGGTCGAGCACCAGGCCGGCGACGGTGTGGTAGTCGCCCTCGACCTCGAACTGCTCGCCCAGGGCTTCATTCAGCTCTTCCAGGCTCAGGCGGCCGTCCACCAGCCATGAGCCGTCCTCGCGGCGGATCATGCGGCCGTCTTCTTCGTCATGCGCCTCGGGGAAGTCGCCGGCGATCATCTCCAGCAGGTCGAGGGCGGTGATCACCCCCTGCAGGGAGCCGAACTCGTCCACCACCAGGGCCATGTGCAGCTGGGTGCTCTTGAACACCGCCATGGCGCGCAGCAGGGACATGCTCTCGGGGATCGCCACCGGCTGCTGGATCAGCGACGGCAGGTCCAGCGGCGCGCCGCTGAGCAGGGCGTCGGCGAGATCCTTCTTCAGGACCACGCCCACTTCGCCGTCCAGGTCGGAGCCATGGGCGACGACGATGCGGGAGTAACGGCACTGGCGGATCTCGGCCAGGGTCTCTTCCGGCGCATCGGCCAGGGAGACCCAGAAGATTTCGCGGCGCGGGGTCATGGCCACGCGCACCGGACGGTCGCCCAGGCGCAGGACCTCCTGGATCATGGAGCGCTCCTCGGGCTCGATCAGGCCAGCGTCGGCGCCTTCGGCCAGGACGGTCTCCACCTCCTCGGAGGTGATGTTGTTGGTCCGCTCATCGCGCACGCCCAGCAGGCGCAGCACGCCCGCCGTCGACGAGGTCAGCAGGGTCACGAACGGGCGCAGCACCGAGGCCATGACCGCCAGGGACGGCGCCATGCGGCGGGCGATGGGCTCGGGATGGATCAGGGCCAGGCGCTTGGGCACCAGTTCGCCGAAGATCAGCGAGACATAGGTGATGGCCACGACGACCATGCCGGTGGCGATGATTTCGGAATAGGGGCGCAGCAGCGGGAACTGCTCAAGCCAGACGTCGAAGGCCCCGGCGATGGTCGCCTGGCCGTAGGCGCCGGCCAGGATGCCGATCAGGGTGATGCCCACCTGCACGGCTGACAGGAACCGGGTGGGGTTCTCGGCCATGGCCAGGGCCAGCTTGGCCCCCTTGTCGCCGCGGTCGGCCAGGGTCTGAAGGCGGGCGCGGCGGGCGGAAACGACCGCGAGTTCGGACATGGCGAAGACCCCGTTCAACAGAACGAGGAAAAGGACGATCGCGATAGCGAGTAAGGTCATGGCCTCTGAAGGCTGAGCGACATCCGGCCAGGAGCGGCGGACGGACCCGGCTTGTTTTCAGGGCGCGGGCGGGCCTTGCGCTACTATAAGCGCAAGGCCGGCAATTATTGAAGGCGTTACAGCAGGCGACCGCGGATCGCTTGCGAAAGCAGGTCGATCAGCGACACCGCGATGACGATCACCAGCGCGATGGCGGCGACGTTCGAGTAGGAAAAGCTGTTCAGGTTGTCGAACAGCACCTGGCCGATGCCGCCGGCGCCGATCAGGCCCAGCACGGTGGCCGCGCGGCTGTTCGATTCAAAGCGGTAGAGGGCGTAGGAGGTCCACAACGGGGCCACCTGCGGGATCACGCCCCAGACGATTTCCTGCAGCGGCGCGGCGCCGGTGGCGCGCACGCCCTCGACCGGCCCCTTGTCGATGGACTCGACGGCTTCCGAGAACAGCTTGCCCAGGACGCCGCCGGTGTTGAGCGCCAGGGCCATGACCCCGGCGAACGGGCCAAGGCCCACGGCGACGATGAACACCGTGCCGATGACCAGGTCCGGCACCGAGCGCAGGACGTCCATCAGGCGGCGGACCGGATGGCGGATCCACGGCGGCGAGATGTTGCGCGCCCCGGCCAAGCCCAGCGGCACGGCCACGATGACCGCGATCCCGGTGCCCCACAGGGCGATCTGGATCGTCAGCCACATCTGGGCGACGTAGAGCTTCCACTGGGTGAAGTCGGGGTTCAGGAACTCCGACCCGAACTGGCGCATGTTGTCCGAGTTCGAGAACAGCAGCGGCAGCTTCTTCATCTCGGCCGGGCCGAAGCTGATGATCAGCAGGGCCAGGATCCCGCCCCAGACCAGATAGTCGAAGATGCGGTCGGAGAAGGCGCGGACGGGCGGCTTCAGGCTGGCGGTGTCGACGGCGCTCATTCGCTTATTCCGCCGGCTTGCCGGTCTTGGCTTCGAGCGCGGCGCGCTCGGCGCGCACGGTGTCGAGGGCCTTCCTGGCCTCGGCGATCTTGGCCGCGTCCTTGTCGTTCTCCGCCGCCGCCAGGGCGCCCGTGGCCTCCATCTCGCGCACGGGGATCAGGTGCGTGTTGTCGGCCGGCAGGAAACCGCCGATCGACAGCTTGGCGAGGTTGGCGCGCTGACGCTCGGCGTCCGGGCCGGCGCCCTTGCCGTAGGTCAGCATGAACTGGCGCACCTTTTCCTTCACCGCCGGGTCGAGGTCCTTGCGCCAGACGATCGGGTCTTCCGGCAGCTTGGGCGACTCCCAGATGATGCGGATCTGCTTTGCGGCGCTTTCGCCGCGCTCGCGGTTCAGGCGGATCGAGGTGGAGTTGTTGGTGGCCACGTCCAGCACGCCCTTGCCCACCGCGAACAGGTTGGCTTGGTGATTGGCGGCGCGCACGGTCTTGAAGCAGCGCTCCGGCTTGATCCCCTTGGGCGAGAACAGGTAGGTCATCGGGGCCAGGGTGCCTGAGGTGGACTTGGCGTCGCCGATGCCGAAGTCCAGGCTCTTGTCGCACTTCAGCACGTCTTCCAGCGTGGTCTTGCTGGAAGCCGGAACGATCAGGACCGACTTGTAGCCGTCGGCGCCCGACGGATCGAAGGTGCGGGCGAAGACCTCGCCGTTGGAGCGGCGCACCGCTTCCAGGCCCGACTGGTTGGAGAACCAGGCGACGTCGGTCTGCTTGAAGCGCATGGCCTCGATCAGCGAGGTGTAGTTCGACTGGAAGAACGGCTTGATCTTGTAGCCGGTGGCCTTCTCCATGTCGGCCAGGATCGGCCCCCACTCGGTCTGCAGGCCTTGGGCGTTCTCGACCGCCAGGATCGAGAAGTTGACCGTGGTGGGGCCGCCGGCGCCCGGATCGGGCTTGCCGCAGCCGGCGAGGCCGAACAGGGCGAGGGCGGCGACGCCAGCGAGGATGCTGCGGCGGATCATTGCGGAGCTCCTTCCCAGAACACGTCTTCGAATTCCGGGCCGTAGATATCGATGAGGGTCTTGCGGTCGAGGCCGGACGCCGGTCCGTCATAGACCTTCTGTCCAGCCTTGAGGGCGACCACGCGGTCGCAGTAGCGCAGGGCGTAGTCGACCTGGTGCAGGGTGACGACGACCGTTAGGCCGTCAGTCTTGTTGAGGTCGCGGAGCAGCTCCATGACCTTGCGGGCCGAAACGGGGTCGAGCGAGGCGACCGGCTCGTCGGCCAGGATGATCTTGGCCTTCTGGACCAGGGCGCGGGCGATGGCGCCGCGCTGCTGCTGGCCGCCAGACAGGGTGTTGGCGCGCTGGGCGGCGTAGTCGGCGACGCCGACCCGGGCCAGGGCGGCCATGGCGGCGCTCTGCGTCTCCGCCGGCCAGCGGCCCATCAGACCGCGCCAGAAGCCGATCCGGCCCAGCGAGCCGAGCGCGACGTTGGTGAACAGGCTGAGCCGGCCCACCAGGTTGAACTGCTGGAAGATGAAGCCGATGCGGATGCGCGTGTGCCGCACGTCGTCGGCGACCTTGCCCTTGGCCTGGATCTTGGCGCCGAACGCCTCGATGCGGCCTTCGCCGCCGTCGATGGTCTGCAGGCCGCTGATCGACCGCAGCAGGGTCGACTTGCCCGAGCCGGACGGTCCGATCAGGGCGATCATCTCGCCTTTGGCGACGTCGAGCGAAACCCCGCCGAGGGCTTTGCGCGCGCCGAAAGTCTTGGCGACCTGGCGGATTGAAAGAACCGCGTCCGACAATTCAACACTCCCTGGTTCGAACCCCGTTAGCACGAACTCCACGAGGGATAGGAAGGGGTGAGCCAAACTTTTACGATAATTCAGCCCTGCGACACATTTTCCGCCCCTTCGCGGACGCTCAAAACGGCCCTTCCGAAGCCTGGCTGGGATCTTCTGGAAACGCCCTCAAAAACCCTGTCGTGGCTTGGTGTCGGGCGCTAGCGGGATTTGTGACGAAGGCGCCGCTAACCCTGTCTGAGAATCCGTTCTTTACATCCCGATTAAATGACCCTATTTCGCACCGCTCCGGCGGACCCGAAGTCCTAACAAGCGCTGCTAACGCCGGTCTGGGTTCAACAATCAATGGGGGTTACGTGAATTGCACACGTACCATAAGCCCCTGGACCTGGTCCGTGAGCGGTCTCCGGAACGTCCTGTCGCCTTGGCGCGACCGGGCGCGGTGGCTGTAGCGGCGCACTGGTTCCAGCAGAATTTTAAAGGCGACGTCTTTTACGCGGTGAAGGCCAACCCTTCGCCGTGGGTGATCCGCGAGCTCGCGGCCGCCGGCGTCCATTCCTTTGACGTGGCCTCGGTCCCCGAGATCGAGTTGGTGGCCGAGCACGCCCCGGGTTCGCGCATGGCCTTCATGCACCCGGTCAAGAGCCGGCGCGCCATCGCGGCCGCGTATCATGATCACGGCGTGCGGACCTTCTCGCTCGACACGCACGAGGAGCTCGAGAAGATTCTCGAGGCCACGGGCGGCGCCAAGGACCTGAACCTCATCGTCCGCCTCGGCGTGTCGGCCGAGGGCGCGTCCTACTCGTTGTCGGGCAAGTTCGGCGTCGACCTGCATCAGGCTCCCGCCTTGCTCCTGGCCGCGCGGCAGGCGACGCAGGACCTGATGGGCGTGTCCTTCCACGTGGGTTCGCAGTGCATGCGGCCGACGGCCTATCAGGCTGCGATGGCCCAGGCCTCGCGCGCCCTGGTTCGCGCCGGCGTGTTCGCCGACGTGGTCGACGTGGGCGGCGGCTTCCCCTCGGTCTATCCGGGCATGGTTCCGCCGGACATGAGCGAGTACCTGGCCTCCATCGATCGCGGCTTCGCCGAGATGATGGTTCACGAGACCACTGAACTGTGGTGCGAGCCCGGCCGCGCTCTGGTGGCCGAAGCCTCGTCGCTGCTGGTCAAGGTCGAGCTGAAGAAGGGCGACGCGCTCTATCTGAACGACGGCTCGTACGGCTCGATGTTCGACGCGGCCCACTTCAAGTGGCCGTTCCCGGTCAAGTCGTATCAGGCTGACGGTTCGGGCGAGCCGGAAGGCGAGCTGAAGCCGTTCCGCTTCTACGGCCCGACCTGCGACTCCATCGACCACATGCCCGGGCCGTTCTACCTGCCCGAGAGCGTTAACGAGGGCGACTACATCGAGATCGGCATGCTCGGCGCCTATGGCGTCGCCATGGCGACCCGGTTCAACGGCTACGGCGACAGCGACAGCGCGATCGTCGAGGATGCGCCGATGGCCTCGATGTTCGGCCTGGCCCGTCGGTCGATCCCGACCCCGGCCGCCAAGTCGGAGACCAACGTGGTCCGCCTCTCCCGCCCCAAGGGCGGCCGCAAGCAGCGCCGCAAGCGCTGAGACGCCTGACCTGACCAGTTGCGGAAGGGCGAAGTGAGAGCTTCGCCCTTTTTGCTTTTCGGGCGTTGGACGGAAGCGCTTAAAAAATATCGCAAACCGTCTATATAGCCCGCCCTATAGAACACCCCTCGCCGGTCGCTCCGTCCCGGCGTGTCAGCGGGTCACGACGGGCGCTCACTTTCAGAGGATCCTCTGGCCATGAACGCTCCCGTTCCGAACTCCAAGGCTGAACTGCTGCAAAAGACCGTCGAGCACGTCGACATGACGTCCTTCGACGCCCGTCCGATCATCAACTCCATGCGCAAGATGTCGTTCTCGTCGCGCGACACCGCCCGCGCGGCCGACATCTTCAACATGGCGCTGGAAGACAAGGACTGCTCGCCGTGGCTGATCCTGGCCGGCTCCACCTCGGCTGGCGGCTGCATGCACGTCTACCGTGACATGGTGAAGTTCGGCATGATCGACGCGATCGTCGCCACCGGCGCCTCGATCGTCGACATGGACTTCTTCGAAGCCCTCGGCTTCAAGCACTACCAAGCGGCCGGTCCGGTGGACGACAACGTCCTGCGCGACAACTACATCGACCGCATCTACGACACCTACATCGACGAAGAAGAGCTGCAGGCCTGCGATCACACGATCCTGGAGATCTGCAACCGCCTGGAGCCGCGCGGCTATTCCTCGCGCGAGTTCATCTGGGAGATGGGCAAGTGGCTGTCGGAAGGCAACGCCAAGAAGCCGGGCTCGCTGATCCAGACCGCCTATGAAGAAGGCGTGCCGATCTTCTGCCCGGCCTTCGTCGACAGCTCGGCCGGCTTCGGTCTGGTGAAGCACCAGAAGGAACGCATCGCCGAAGGCAAGCCGTACCTGATGATCGACGCCGTGGCGGACTTCCGCGAACTGACCGACATCAAGATCGCGGCCGGCACCACCGGCCTGTTCATGGTCGGCGGCGGCGTGCCGAAGAACTTCGCCCAGGACACCGTGGTCTGCGCCGAAATCCTCGGCGTCGAAGCCGACATGCACAAGTACGCCGTCCAAATCACCGTGGCCGACGTGCGCGACGGCGCCTGCTCGTCCTCGACGCTCAAGGAAGCCGCTTCCTGGGGCAAGGTGTCGACCACCTACGAACAGATGGTCTTCGCCGAAGCCACGACGGTCGTGCCGCTGATCGGTTCGGACGCCTATCACCGCGGCGCCTGGAAGGCCCGCACCAAGCCGCGCTGGGCCAAGCTGTTCGGCAAGGATTGATCCGCGAAGCATTTGTGACAAAGGTCCCTCGGAGCACCGTTCCGGGGGATTTTTGTTATGCGCTCCGCGCTCGTCGTCGCCTTCACCCTCGCCGCAAGCACAGCGCTGGCCGCGCCCGCCAAGGAGGCGCCCAAGGGCTACCTGCCGGCCGGGGCGCTCGACACCACGATCATCGTGCCCCCCGCCCCTGTCGCCGGCACGACGCGGTACGAGGCCGACCGCACCATCTTCCTGTCGACCCGGTCGCTGAAGGACAGTCCGCGCTGGGCGCTGGCCCTGAAGGACGACAACTATGCCGGCCTGATGGGCGCCTTCGCCTGCGCCGTCGGCTTCACGCCGGACGAGAAGTCCACCCCGGCCCTGGTGAAGATCATGCACCGGCTGGAGCCGGACATGGACGCCGCCGTGCGCGCGGCCAAGACGCTGTATCAGCGCCAGCGGCCCTTCATGATCGACGAGGGGGAGATCTGCCTGGCCAAGAGTGACGCCCTGCGCAAGAGCCCCGACTATCCGTCCGGCCACGCCACCCTGGGCTGGACCGCCAGCCTGATCCTGGCCGAGGCCGCGCCGGAGCGGGCCAGCCAGATCCTGCAGCGCGGCCGGTCCTTCGGCGAAAGCCGCATCGTCTGCGGCGTCCACAACGCCAGCGCCATCGAGGCGGCCCGCATCACCGGCAGCGCCCTGGTCGCGCGCCTGCATGGCGAGGCGCAGTTCCGCAAGGACATGGACGCCGCCCGCGCCGAGGTCGCCAAGGCCCGCGCGACGGCGCCGACGCCCGCCCCCGCCGCCTGCGCGGCCGAAGCCGAGTTGATCGCCAAGCCGCCCTTCTGACGGAACCGTCGGGCCGCGCGAGGCCTTGTCCCTTCACACGAAGGAGGCATCCATGTCTGACAAGCTGCAAAGCGAAGGCCGCGCGCAGAACGCCGCCCAGCCCTTGGGCGAACGCTCGGGCCTCGTCTCAGACAAGAAGACCAAACAGATCGGTGAGCACGAGCAGAAGACCGCGGGCCCCGATGGCGGAGACGCCACGGAAATTACCGAAAACCGCAGCTTCCGGGGTCCTGACAGCGACCCGGCGGAAGGTAAGCGTCGCTAGCGTCGCTTGCGCGGGGGCGCCCTGCGTTCTACCTGATGGGCATGGGATGCGCTCACGAGCACGAACACCCCGGCCTGTCGGGTCGATCACTGGCGGCGGAGCTGTCGGCCGCCGAGGCACGCTGCGGCCGGGCCGACCAACGCCTGACGCCGCCCCGGCGGCGGGTTCTGGAGCTGCTGCTGGAGGCCGGTCAGCCGGTGAAGGCCTATGACCTGATCGGCGCCTTCGGGACCGACGGTCAGGCCGCCAAGCCGCCGACCGTCTATCGCGCCCTGGAATTCCTGGAAAAGCTGGGCTTCGCCCACCGCATCGAAAGCCTGAACGCCTACGTCGCCTGCAAGCATGGCGAGGCGGTCCACGCGGCGGCCTTCCTGATCTGCGACTGCTGCGGCGTGACCCAGGAGGTCGACCCGGCCGTGGGCAGCGCCATCGAGGCGGCCGGCGCCGCCGCCGGTTACAGCATCGGGTCGGTGACCATCGAGGCGCACGGCATGTGCGCGGCCTGCCGCGCCTAGCGCGAACAACGACTTCAAGTCTGGGGGACGACCGTGAGCGAGCAGACGGGGATCGAGGTCTGGCGCGGCGGCGTCAACACCTGGGAATGCGACGAGATGGGGCACATGAACGTGCGCTTCTACGTCGCCAAGGCCATGGAGGGCGTCGCCGGTCTGGCCGCCGCCATGGGCATGCCCGCCGCCTTCACGGCCAACGCCAACGCCACCCTGATCGTCCGCGACATCCACGTCCGCTTCCTGCGCGAGGCGCATGCCGGAACCCTGCTGACCATCGAGGGCGGCGTCGCCGAACTGGACGAGACCCAGGCGCGGCTGGTGCTGATCATGCGGCATAGGGACGGCGCGCCGGCCGCCACCTTCCAGATCAGCGTGGTCCACGCCACCCGCCTGGGGGAGGCCTTCCCGTGGCCGGCCGCGGCCCTGGCCAAGGTCGAGGGCCTGCGCGTCCAGATCCCGGAGGCCGCCCGTCCCCGCAGCATCGACATCGCCCCGTTCAAAAGCCAGGCCAGCCTGGTCAAGGCGGACGAGCTGGGCCTTGGCCGCATCGGCCTGGGCGTGATCGGACCGCAGGACTGCGACGTGTTCGGGCGCATGCGGCCTGAGGTCTATATCGGCCGCGTCTCGGACGGCGCGGCCTTTGTCGTCGGCGCGCCGCGCGCCGCCATCATCGAGCATGCCGAGCAGCAACCGGCCCGCGTCGGCGGGGCGGTGCTGGAGCTGCACCAGACCTTCACCAGCTGGCCCCGCGCCGGCCAGCGGTTCGAACTGCGCTCGGGCGTGCTGGGCGCGCAGACCCGCACCTTCGAGGTCATTCACTGGCTGCTGGACCCGGACACCGGCGCGCCCCTTGGCTCGGCCCTGGCCGTGGTGGCCGCCTTCGACCTGGACGCCCGCAAACTGGTGGCCGTCACCGACGCCGCCCGCGAGGCGGTCGCGGTGCTGTCGATCCCTGGCCTGAGCCGCTAGGCGGCTGCGGCGGCGGTCAGCGCCTCGCGCACCAGATCCGGGCGCTCCATGGCGATGAAGTGGCCTGTGCCGGCGATGGTGCTAAGCGAAATGTTCGGCTTGCGCGCCAGCAGGGGCGAGCCTTCGGTCAGGCTGCAGGTCGAATGACGCTCCGCCCGCAGGATGCGGGTCGGGACGGTGATCCGGCGCAGCGCGCCCCAGCTGTCATGGCCCTGGGCGGCGTAGTTGGACGCTTCCCACGCTGGCGGGCAGGCCAGTTTCAGGTCGCCCTCGCCGGTGGGGATCAGGCCGTCCTCCAGATAGTCGCGCAGCATCTCGTCCGACCAGGTCTTGAAGGCCCCGCGACCGTGATAGCCGGCGAAGGCCGTGTCGCGGTCAGGAAAGCGGTCCCGGCGGCGCACGGCGGCCTTGGCCAGGGGAAACCCTTTCAGGGCCGCGGAGGCCGCCCATGGGAGCTGCGCCGCCCACCAGGCCGCCCGGGGCGTCACCACCGGATCGAGCAGGACCAGGCCCCGCGCCGCGCCTGGGCGCTTCGCCGCCGCCAGCAGACTGGCCGTGCCGCCCATCGAATGCCCAGCCAGCACCGGCGTAGTGCCGCCGATGACGTCCAGCAGCGCCAGCAGATCGTCGCGAAGGTCGTTCCACGACGGGCGCGGAGTTTGCTTCAGCGGCAGGTTGGTGTGGCCATGGCCGCGCTGGTCCACCGCCAGAATCCGCAGGGTCTTCAGCGGAGCCAGGATCGACCGGTAGGTCATGGCGTTGAAGCCGTTGGCGTTCAGGAAGACCACGTCGATGGGCCGATCCGCCGGCCCGAATTCCAGGCCCGTCATCGTCCCGCCGGGCACGGTGAAGGTCCGCCGCTGGAATCCGGTGTCGCTTGCGGCGGCTTCGCCCATGGGTGCAGTCTCCAATCGAAACGCGCTCTTACACCGCACGGGAGGCCCGATGCACCCCATCTTCACCGTGGGCTACGAGACCGACACCCAAGCCGGCATGATCGACCGCCTGAAGGCCGGCGGCGTCAAACGGGTGATCGACGTGCGCGCCATCGCCTCGTCCCGCAAGGCCGGGTTCTCCAAGAGCCTGCTGGCCGCCAGCCTGAACGAGGCCGGGATCGAGTACGTCCACCTGCGCCCCCTGGGCACGCCCAAGGCTGGTCGCGACGCCGCTCGGGCGGGCCGAACGGACGAGATGCGCGACATCTTCGAGCGCCACATGCAGGAGCCGGAAGCCCAGCTGGCGCTGAAGAAGGCGGAGGAACTGGCGGTCGACAAGCCCAGCGCCCTGCTCTGCTACGAGGACCGTGCCTGCGACTGCCATCGCGCCATTCTCGCCGACAAGCTGCGGGCGCAACTGAAATGCGAGGTTGTCGATCTCTGAAACCGCCGGATAGGCTCTCGTCCAACAAACATAACGATGGGAGGCGTCAACAAGATGGGGGAACACTTGTCCGAGCCCAGTTGCTTCAAGGTCGAGATCGCCGACGGCGTGGCGCACATCCAGCTGGCCAGGCCCAAGGCCATGAACGCCATGAACCGTGCGTTCTGGCATCAGCTGCCGGCGATCATCGAGGACATAGACTGCAACGCCAAGGCGCGCTGCATCGTCATCTCGTCCACCGGCAAACACTTCTCCGCAGGCATGGATCTGTCGGTGTTCGACGGCATCGGAAACAGCGGCGGCGCGGACCGCCACGTTTCCGGCGAGGCGTTCCGGCGCAAGGTTCACGCTCTGCAGGACACCTTCAGCTGCCTGGACAAGGCCCGCATGCCGGTGATCGTCGCCATCCAGGGAGGCTGTATCGGCGGCGCGGTGGACATGACCAGCGCCTGCGACATCCGCTACGCCAGCGCCGACGCCTTCTTCGTGATCCAGGAGATCAACATCGGCATGACCGCCGACGTGGGCACCTTCCCGCGCCTGTGCAAGCTGATCCCCGAGGGTTGGGTTCGGGAGCTGGCCTATACCGGCCGCCGCCTGCCGGCTCAGAAGGCCAAGGAGATCGGCCTGGTCAACGAGGTGTTCGACACTCACGACGACCTGGTCGCCCACGCCCTGGAGACGGCGCGGGAGATCGCTTCGAAGTCGCCCCTGGCCGTGGCTGGGTCGAAGGTGATGATCAACTACGCCCGCGACCATTCCATCAATGACAGCCTGGACTATATCGCCACCTGGCAGACCGGCATGTTCGCCGGCGCGCACATGGCGGAGTCCTTCAAGGCCAAGCAGGAGAACCGTGAGCCGGTCTATCCGGACCTGCTGCCCCTGACCAAGGAGCTCTAGGATCCGGAAGGGACGTCGAACTCGGCGTCCCTGAGGTCCGCGCCATCGAAGCGGGCGTGGGCGGTGTCGGCTTCCAGGAAGCGCGCGCGATGCGCCACCGCGCCCCGCAGGTCGGCGTGGCGCAGGACGGCGCGGATCAGGTCGGCGCGGATGAAGCGGCCCTCCGCGATGCACAGGGGCCCCAGATTGGCCCCGCGCAGGTCCGCGCGGGTCATGCGGGCGCCGGTCAGCCGCGCGCCGCGCAGGTCTGCGTCCTTGAGCCGGGCGCCGCGCAGGTCGGCCCCGGACAGGTCGCAGCCCTGCAGCTCCGCTCCTTCGAGATTGATCCCGAACATCACCGCCTGTGGCGCCACCAGGGCGGTCAGCTTGCGCCCATTCAGTTGGCGAACCACGCGGAAGTCCACTGGCGGCAGGCGCGCCGGACGCCCTTCGCGCCCGTCGGTCAGGCGCCAGCGCTCATGCTGCGCGAGGATGTCCTCCAGCGGCTCGTCGTCGATATAGACCACGGTCGGCGGCTCGCGCAGGACGTCGCTGAGGTCGGCGTCGGTCAGGCGCGCGCCGGTCAGCTCCGCCTCGGCCAGGTTGGCGCGCTTGAGCGACGCGCCGCTGAGATCGGCCTGGGCGATGTCGGCCTTGGACAGGTCCGCCCCATCCAGCACCGCCTTGCCCAACTTGGCGCCGCGCAGGGATGCGCCGGCCAGGCAGGCGTCAGTGAAGTCCGCCGCCCGGGCCGAGGTCCCGGCCATGCGCGCGCCCGAGAGGTCGGCGCCGTGCAGGACGGCGTAGTCCAGCTCCCCCGGCCGCTTGCCGTGTTTCAGCAACTTCAGTCCCTGGCGGGCGTCGTGCAGGGCCGTGCGCCCCTCGCGCAAGTCGCAGCCCCGCAGGTCGGCGCCGGACAGGTTCGCCCCCGCAGGCAGGCGCCGCGCAGGTCGGAGCGGCTGAGGTCACAGTGACGAAGATCAGCGTCGCGCAAGTCCGCGCCATAGAGGCTGGCCCGCTCCAGCTGGGCGCCGCTGAGGTCAGCCCCTTCCAGCACCGCGCCGGTCAGGTCGGCCTCGGTCAGGTTCGCGCCGCTGAGGTCGAAGGCGGAAAGATCGACATAGGCCAGGCAGGCGCGGCGGCCGTTGCGGCGGCCCGTCAGATAGCGCTCATGCGCCTCGATCGCCGCCCGTACGGCGCCGACGTCCATCCTGTGCAGAAGGCTGGGCGCGCCTCGCATCACAAATCGACCGATGGTTCCCCGAACGACGATCTACCGTCGCGGCCAACCCATATTGCGCAAGTCGCTCTAAAACCAGCCTTTTCGGCGAAACCAGACCAGCGGCAGCACGGCCGAGATCAGCATCAGCCCCAGCGCCAAAGGATAGCCGCCCATCCAGCGTAGTTCCGGCATGTGCTCGAAGTTCATCCCGTAGATCGCTCCGATCAGGGTTGGCGGCAGCAGGGCCACCGTGAAGATCGAGAACATCTTGATGATCGAGTTCTGCTCGATGTTGATCAGCCCCAACGCCGCATCCAGCAAGAAAGTGACGTTGCCCGCCAGGTAGCCGGCATGGTCCGTCAGGGACTGGATGTCCCGCTGCAGGGTCTTCACCCGGTCCAGCAGGTCGGCGTCCATCTCCATCTGGCCGGTGATGGTCGCATAGCTGACAAGACGCGACAGGCTGACCAGGCTTTCGCGAGCCTTGGCCCCGGTCATCTGCGCCTTGCCAAGGCGATTGATGATCGGCTGGAAGTTGGCGGCCTTGGTCGCGCGGAAGATGGTGGCGGAGACGTCCTCCACCTCGGCGGCGGTGCGTTCCAGGATGTCGGCGATGCGGTCGACCACGGCGTCGAGGATGGCGACCATGATCGCCGCGCCGTCCGGATGGGGCGGCTGCTGCAGCTCGGCCTGGGCGGCGTAGATGGCGAAGGCCCTCGGCTCGCCATAGCGGATGGTGATCAGACGCTCGCCCGCCAGGACGAAGGTGATCGGGGCGATGCTGGGCAGGTCGGCGTCGCTGTTGACCAGGATCGAGGCCGTCAGGAAGGTCGCGCCCTGCTCCTGATAAATGCGGGACGAGGCCTCGATCTCGGCCATGTCCTCGCGGGTCGGCAGCAGGAGGCCGAGCGCCTTCTCGACCGCCAGCTCCTCGTCGCGCTTGGGCTCGATCAGGTCGATCCAGACCGCGTCGCTGGGCAGTGTCCAGTCATCGGTCAGCAGCGGACATTCCAGCCCGGCGTCGCTACGGCGAAGGAGTTTCAGCATGAACGGCCTCCCAGGCTCCGGCTATCGCCCGAGCCTGGAGACAACGTCAACGCGGGCCGTCGCGTTCGTCGGCGCTCGGCGGACCCTGGGTCGTCGCGGCGGCGATCAGGGCGGCGATGCGGTCGGTGGCGTCGGCGGCCTGGGTGATCAGGCCGAACGGCGAGGCGCCCGGACGGACAGCGGCGCTGACCGTGCCCACGGCCGACTGGGCCATGGCCATGGCCGCGGAGCCGGCCTTGCCGACCTTCTCGCTGGCCGAAGCGACGGCGATGGCCTGGGCGTTCTGATAGATGAAGCCGTGGGTCGGATAGACGGTCGAGCCCAGGTCGCGGGCCGGGTCGTACCAGACCTTCACAGCGGACCAGTCACCCTGCGGGGAGACGTCGACGACGGTGACGTCCTTCTCCACCTTGCCGCGCGTGCCCTCGATGACGGACCAGTTGGCGTGGGTGATCTGGATGACGCGGTCGGTCAGCACCTGGCTGACGACGGCGACGTGGCCCAGGCGCATGCGGCCCGTGGGCTGGAAGCAAAGGACCGAACCGGCCTTGGGGGTATAGCCGGTCTCGTAGCGGCCGCGCGCCTGGCCCCACCAAGTGCGCGCGTCGCCGAAAATCTGAATGCCGGAGATCAGGCGTGCGAACGGTACGCACTGCCAGTAGCCGTCGGCCACGGCGCCGGAGAACGGCACGAGGCTCAAAAACAAAGCGGCGGCCAGGGAGCCGATACCGGCTCTCGTCCGTTGACGCATGTTCGGGTACTCCCCCGCGATACTCGGGTTAAGGGGTAACCGTCTCACGAACTTATGAAAAGAGGGTTTACGGTCGCAGCCGATTAACCCTGTGGAAACCATGGGGAGCTTCACCGCAAAAATCGCGATTCTCTTCCCGCCCTCTTGGGCTCTTCCAATAGACAAGCTTAGATAGCTTCCACTCTCACGCCTTCAGAATAGGCCGATCCCTGATGACCGACCTTCTCGCCCTCGCCGCTGATCCGGCCGTATGGGCCGCCCTTGTGACCCTCATCGTGATGGAGGTGGTCCTGGGCATCGACAACCTCATCTTCATCTCGATCCTCTCCAACAAGCTGCCGGAAGCCAACCGCCAGAAGGTTCGCCGCCTGGGCATCGGCCTGGCGCTGGTGATGCGCCTGGGCCTGCTGTCGGCGATCGCCTGGATCGTCGGCCTGACCGCGCCGGCCTTCGCTCTCTTCGGCAATGAGTTCAGCTGGCGCGACATCATCCTGATCGCCGGCGGCCTGTTCCTGGTGTGGAAGGCGACCAAGGAAATCCACCACAGCGTGGACCCCGCCCCTTCCGACGCGATCCTAGACAAGACGCCCGCGACGGCCGCCGTGACCAATGTCGGCTCGGCCATCGTGCAGATCATCCTGCTGGACATCGTATTCTCGATCGACTCCATCCTGACCGCCGTCGGCATGACCGAGCACCTGCCGGTGATGATGATCGCCGTGATCGTCGCGGTGGTGGTGATGCTTCTGGCCGCCGACCCGCTGGCCAACTTCATCAACAAGAACCCGACCGTGGTGATGCTGGCCCTCGGCTTCCTGCTGATGATCGGGATGGTGCTGATCGCCGACGGCTTCGGCTATCACGTGCCCAAGGGTTACATCTACGCGGCCATGGCCTTCTCGGCCGGGGTCGAGGCCCTAAACATGCTGGCCCGGCGAAAGCCCGCGCAAAAACACTGACGCAGCATTGACGGACTTGAAGGGCGGGCCGCGAGGTCCGCCCTTTTCCGTTGCGCCTACAGGAAGCTGTAGGGATCGACGTCGATGGTCAGGCGCACCGCGTTGGGCGGCTTGGCCCGCGCCTTCCAGGTCGACAGATAGCCCTGCAGGTCGATGTTGCGGTCGGCCCGGACCAGCAGCCGCTTGCGCCGCCGCCCTCGGATCAGGCTGAGCGGCGCATCGGCCGGACCGAACACCTCCACCCCCTCGGCGTTGGGCGCGGCCGCGGCCAGGGCGCGGGCGTAGGCCTCCAGCGCCTGAGCGTTTTCGCTGGACAGGACGATGGCCGCCAGACGGCCGTAGGGCGGCAGGCCGGCGATCTCCCGCGCCGCCATCTCGGCGTCGATGAAGGCCTCGCGATCCTGGGCGGCCAAGGCCTGCATCACCGGGTGCTCCGGCGCGTAGGTCTGCAGCATGGCGCGGCCGGGCTTGTCGTGACGCCCCGCCCGCCCCGCCGCCTGGGCCAGGAGCTGGAAGGTCCGCTCCCCCGCCCGCAGGTCTCCGCCGCGCAGGCCGAGGTCGGCGTCCACCACCCCCACCAGCGTCAGGTTGGGGAAGTTGTGGCCCTTGGCCGCCGCCTGGGTGGCGACCAGGATGTCGATCTCGCCCTGGGCCATGCTCTCCACCAGCGCCCGGGCGCCTGCGGCGTCGAACACCGTGTCGGACGAGAACACCGCCACGCGGGCGTCGGGGAACAGGCTCTGCGCCTCCTCCTGCACCCGCTCCACGCCGGGGCCGATGGAGACCAGGCTGTCCTTGGCGCCGCAATGCGGGCAGGCGTCAGGCTTCTTCATGGAGAAGCCGGTCAGGTGGCAGACCAGGCGGCCGGTATAGCGGTGCTCCACCAACCAGCTATCGGTGTCGGGCGCGGTCATTCGCTCGCCGCAAGCGCGGCACAGGACCAGGGGCGCATAGCCCCGGCGATTGAGGAACAGCAGGGACTGCTCGCTTCGGGCCAGGGTCTCGCCCATGGCCCGGATCAGGGGCGGCGACAGCCAGCGGTCCCGCTCCGGCGGGGTCTGGCGCAGGTCGATAAGGGACACGTCCGGCAGGCGGGCCGCGCCGTGGCGTTCGGACAGGCGCAGCCAGCGGTAACGCCCCGCCTGGGCGTTCCACAGGGTCTCCATGGACGGGGTGGCCGAGGCCAGGACGACCAGCGCCCCTTCCAGCTTGGCGCGCGCCACGGCCAGGTCGCGGGCCTGGTAGATGAAGCCCTCGTCCTGCTTGTAGGAGCCGTCGTGCTCCTCATCGACCACGATCATCCGCAGTTTCTTGAACGGCAGGAACAGGGCCGAGCGGGCGCCGATGACGATGCGGGCGGAGCCGGCGGCCACCGCCTCCCAGGTCCGCCGACGGCGGGGCGGTGTCACGGCGCTGTGCCACTCGCAGGGCGGCGCGCCGAAGCGGGCCTCGAAGCGGGCGATGACCGCCTGGGTCAGGGCGATCTCGGGCAGCAGGATCAGGATCTGGGCGTCGGGGTCTTCCTCCAGCGCCTTGGCGACCGCCTCCAGATAGACCTCGGTCTTGCCCGAGCCGGTGACCCCGTCGAGCAGGGCGGACTGGAAGCCGCCCGCGCCGAACAGGTCGCCCAGGGCCTTGGCCGAGGCGGCCTGGCTGGGATTGAGCTGGGAGGCCGGCAGGCTCAGGTCGGGCGGCGGCGGGTTGAGGTGGGTCTCGATCAGCCGCACATCCAGCACGCCCTCGTCCACCAGCCCCTTGACCACCCCGGCCGAGACGCCGGCCTCGGCGGCCAGGGCCGCGCCCTGCATTTGGCGGTCGCCGAGGGTCTCGATCACCTTGGTGCGGGCGGGAGTGGAGCGGGCCGGCGACTTGCCGGTGGCGACGATCAGGCGTTCGGGTTTCGGCGGCGCGGCCCGCAGCCCGCGCAGCGCGATGGCCAGCGGCCAGCCGGGGGCGTCGACGGAATAGCGCGCCGCCCATTGCACGAAGGCCAGGGTGCCCGGCGGCAGGGGCGGACCTTCCAGCTTTTCGGCCACGCTTTTCAGCGGCCGGTTCATCCCCGCGCCGTCGCGCAGCTCTGTGACGACCCCGTGCATCAGGCGCGGTCCCAGGGGCGCGGCGACGTGATCGCCGACGGCCAGATCCATGCCCTCGGGCTCGAAATAATCGAACGCCTCGGGCAGCGGCATGGGCAGGAGGATGGAGGCGACGCGCGGCATGGTCGGCCCTCACATGGGGGATAAATCCCTCGCCGTCGAGGCCGTCTCGTTCATCGTCAAGCGCGTGTTAACCGCAATGGGCGCTACATGGTGCGGTTGTATTCCAGTGAGGCGCAGATGAGCGACGCGACGCGGGCCTATGCCCTTCCGGACCTCGAAGCAGAGATGGTGCGCGATTTCCTCCGCGCCGAACCCGGCTTCGTGCGCGACGATTTCGACCTGCTGAAGGACTTGGGCCTGCGCCTGGACGCGGCCAATCTGGTCGACTTCGGTCCCGCCGCCCTGGCGCGCGTCAACGCCGCCCACAAGCGCGAGACCACCGCCCGCCGCCAGCTGGAGGCCACGGCTCGCGCCAACTTCGCCGCCCAGGCCCAGACCCACGCGGCGGTGATCGACATCTTAGAGGCCCGCAATCATTCGGACCTCGCCGTCCGCATCGACGACCTGGCCGTGGGCCGCTTCGGCCTGTCGGCCGGCGCCATCGCCCTGGAGGGCCCCGAGCGCGTGCCCGCCGGCTGGTTCCCGCTGGTTGAGAGCCAGGTGGACATGATCCTGGACGGCCGCGGCTGGCGCATGGGCTTCCACTTCCCGGCCCTGGCCCTGTTCGGCGACAAGGCCGAGCAGGTGCGCAGCATGGCCATGGTCCGCATGGGCCTGTGGGGCGACACCCGCCAGGCGATCCTGGCCTTCGGCTCGCCCGAGGAAGACGGCTTCACCCCTGACATGGGCGCGGAGCTGGTCGCGTTCCTCGCCGAAGTGACCATGCGCACGGCGGAGCGGTGGCCCGTTCTTTGAGCATAGGTGATCTGTGAATGCGCGGGAGGCTCTGGCCGCCTGGCTGGAGCACCTGACGCACGAGAAGCGCGCCTCGCCCCGCACCGTGCGGGCCTATGGCGACAACATCCTGGCCTATTTGAACTTCCTGGAGCGGCATCAGGGCGGCGCAGTGTCGCTGGCCGATCTGGGCAAGCTGAGCGCGGGGGACATCCGCGCCTATCTGGCCCATCGCCGGCAGGGGGAGCAGGCCCTGTCGCCGCGATCGCTGTCCCAGGCCCTGTCGTCCATTCGCACCTTCCACGGCTTCCTCGACCGGCGGCTGGAGACGCCCAACGCCGCCATCGCCCTGGTGAAGGGGCCGAAGGTGGTTCCCGGCGCGCCACGCCCGGTCTCAGAGGACGCCGCGCGCGGCCTGATCGTCGAGGCCTCGCTCGATCCCGATCGAGAGGATTGGGAGACGCTGCGCGACGAGGCGGTGCTGACCCTGCTGTGGGGGTGCGGCCTGCGGATTTCGGAGGGGCTGTCACTGCTGCGGCGGGACGCGCCACTGCCGTCCAGTCTGCGCATCACGGGCAAGGGCGGCAAGACCCGCCTGTCGCCGGTACTGCCCCAGGTGCGGGAAGCGGTGGACGCCTATGTCGCCGCCCTGCCCTACAGCCTTTCACCGGACGAGCCGCTGTTCCGCGCCAAGCGCGGCGGGCCGCTGAGCCCGCGCCACGTGCAGGCGCTGATGCAGAAGCTGCGCGGGCGGCTGGGCCTGCCCGACAGCGCCACACCGCACGCCCTGCGTCATAGCTTCGCCACCCATCTGCTGGGGGCGGGGGCGGACCTGCGGGTCATCCAGGAACTGCTGGGCCACGCCTCGCTGTCGACGACGCAGCGCTACACACAAGTGGACGCCGCGGGCCTGCTGGCGGCCTACGGCAAGGCGCATCCGCGCGCCTAGCGGCGCGTGCGGAGGTTCCGTTCCGCGTCGTTGCGGACAATCACCGGGGCCGGGCAGCCATCGACGCGACGATCAACGGTCAATTCCATCACACCGTTGGGCAGTTCGCCGAGACGCGATGCCCGAAGGCGTTGGTCTGGGGTCTTCTGCACCGCAGGGATAACTTGGCGGGCGATGCAGGCCGGAACAGGGCGATTGTTTTCGGCGGGCTGATAGGCCGGCTGGCCCGCGACAGCGGCGAGTAGGGCGATAGTCAGCATGGCGGTCTCCCTCGGACGAGGCACGATACCACCAGAACTTGAACGGGAAAGCGGCTTAAGCCTCAGGCAGTTCGCGCGGCTTGCGGTCCGCGCCCAGGGCCACGAAGGTGAAGGTCGCCTCGGTGACCTTGTGGGTCTCCTCGCCCTCGCGATGACGGCGCCAGGCTTCCACGTGGATCTTCATGGACGTGCGGCCGCTGGCGACCAGGTCGGCGTAGAAGCTGACCTCGTCGCCGACGATCACGGGCCGCAGGAAGGTCATGGAGTCGACGGCGATGGTCGCCGCCCGGCCGCGAGATCGGCGGGCCGCCACGGTGCCGGCGGCCAAGTCCATCCAGCTCATCAGCCAGCCGCCGAAGATATCGCCCGCCGGATTGGCGTCGGCGGGCATGGCGACCACCCGGATGACCGGGGCTTCCTCGGGCGGTCGCTCTTGGCTCATCAGGCCTGCATCGTCCAGCCTTCGACGCCCATGGCCGCCTGGCGCAGGGCTTCGGAGCGGGTCGGGTGCGGGTGGCAGGTGCGGGCCACGTCTTCAGACGCCGCCGAGAACTCCATGGCCACGCAGTATTCGGCGATCATGTCCCCGACGTTCGGGCCGACCATGTGGACGCCGAGGATGCGGTCGGTCTTGGCGTCGGCCAGAACCTTCACGAAGCCCTCGTTCTCATGGTTGATCTTGGCGCGGCTGTTGGCGGCGAAGGGGAACTTGCCGACCTTGTAGGCGACGCCCGCGGCCTTCAGGTCTTCCTCGGTCTTGCCGACCGTGGCCACTTCCGGTTTCGTGTAGATCACGCCCGGAATGATGTCGTAGTTCATGTGGCCGGCCTTGCCGGCGATCAGCTCGATGCAGGCCACGGCCTCGTCCTCGGCCTTGTGGGCGAGCATCGGGCCGGTGGTCACGTCGCCGACCACCCACACGTTCTGGGCGCCGGTCTTGTAGTGATCGTTGGCGATGACGCCGCGCTTGTCGGTCTGGACGCCGACCGTCTCCAGACCCAGGCCCTTGGTGTAGGGACGGCGGCCGATGGCGACCAGGACATAGTCGGCCTTGATAGTCTCGGCCGCGCCGCCGGCGACGGGCTCGACGGACAGCTCGACGCCCTTGCCGGTGTTCTTCGCGCCAGTGACCTTGGCGCCCAGCTTGAAGCCGAAGCCCTGCTTCTGCAGCGAACGCTGGAAGGTCTTGGCGGTCTCTTCGTCGGTGCCCGGCAGGATGCGGTCGAGGAATTCGACCACGGTCACTTCCGCGCCCAGCCGACGCCACACCGAACCCAGCTCCAGGCCGATGACGCCGGCGCCGATGACGACCAGGCTCTTGGGCACTTCCGGCAGGCTCAGGGCGCCGGTGGAATCGACGATGCGCTTCTGGTCGATCTCGACGCCCGGCAGCGGGGTTGGCTCGGAGCCGGTAGCGATGACGATGTGCTTGGTCTCAAGCGTGGTCTCGGCGCCGTCTTCGCCCTTCACGACCACTTTGCCGGGACCGTCGATGCGGCCCCAGCCCCTGATCCACTCGACCTTGTTCTTCTTGAAGAGGAACTCGATGCCCTTGGTCAGGCCTTCGACGCTGTCGGCCTTCTGCTTCATCATCTGGTCGAGGTTCAGCTTCGGCTTCACTTCGATGCCCAGGGTGGCGAACTCGCCGCCGGCGGCAGCCTCATAGAGCTCCGAGGCGTGCAGCAGGGCCTTGGACGGCATGCAGCCGACGTTCAGGCAGGTGCCGCCCAGCTTGCCGCGGCCTTCGACGACGGCGGCCTTCAGGCCCAGTTGTCCGGCGCGGATGCCGGCGTTGTAGCCGCCGGGACCACCCCCGATGATGACGACGTCGTACTGGGCCATGGGTCTTGCCTTGTCTTCTTCAGGTCAGGGATGCGGCGGCGACAGGTCGTGCTTGGCCGCGAGATAGCGAGTGATCGGGCGGGCGTCCGACAGGAAGCTGGCGCCGTTCGACTGCTGGATTTCGTCGCCCTGCGCCGGCTGGGCGAGGATCAGGACCGGACAGCCCTGGTTCGCCTCGCCGATGCGCTGGGCGATGTCCGCGCGGGGCCGGGGGTAGTCCACATAGACCACGTCCAGCGCCTCGCGCAGTTGCGGGTAGTAGGCCAGGTAGCCCTCCATCGTCGCGCAGTCCGGGCAGAACCAGGGTTGCCCCATGTCCTCGAAACCGGCCTTCAGCAGATAGAGGGTATCCCTGGCCATCGGCCCTTAGAGCTCCAGCAGCAGGCGCTGCGGGTCTTCGATGGCTTCCTTCACCTTGACCAGGAAGGTCACGGCGCCGGCGCCGTCCACGATGCGGTGATCGTAGGACAGGGCCAGGTACATCATCGGGCGGATCTCGATCTTGCCGTTGATGACCATCGCACGCTCCTTGATCGCGTGCATGCCGAGGATGCCCGACTGCGGCGCGTTGAGGATCGGCGTGGACATCAGCGAGCCGTAGATGCCGCCGTTGGTGATCGTGAAGGTGCCGCCCTGCATGTCGTCGATGCCGAGCTGGCCCGAACGAGCGCGCTTGCCCAGATCGCCGATGGTCTTTTCGATCTCGGCCAGGTTCTTGGCGTCCGCGTCACGGACGACCGGAACCACCAGACCCTTGTCGGTGCCGACGGCGACGCCGATGTCGTAGTGGTTCTTGTAGATGACGTCCTGACCGTCGATCTCGGCGTTGACGTCCGGAATGTCCTTCAGGGCGGCGACGACGGCCTTGGTGAAGAAGCTCATGAAGCCGAGCTTCACGCCGTGGCGCTTTTCGAAGACGTCCTTGTACTGGCCGCGCAGGGCCATGACCGCCGTCATGTCGACCTCGTTGAAGGTCGTCAGCATGGCGGCCGTGTTCTGGGCTTCCTTCAGGCGACGGGCGATGGTCTGACGCAGGCGCGTCATCTTCACCCGCTCCTCGCGCTCGTGCAGGGCGCGCGGCGCCGACGGAGCGGCGGCCGGAGCCGGGGCGGCGGCGCGGGTTTCCAGGGCGGCCAGGGCGTCGCCCTTGGTGATGCGGCCGTCCTTGCCGGTGCCCGTCACCTTCGACGTGTCCAGGCCGGTCTCGGCGGCGATGCGCGCCACCGACGGAGCCAGCGGCATGGCCGACGGAGCAGCGGCGGCGGCCGGAGCCGGAGCAGCGGCCGGAGCGGCCTTCGGCGCGGCGGCCGCGCCAGCGGCGCCGCCGGCGATGCGGGCCAGGACCTGACCCGGCGTCACGGCCGCGCCTTCGGCGGCGAGGATTTCGGAGAGCACGCCGTCAGACGGAGCCGCGACCTCGACCGCGACCTTGTCGGTCTCGATCTCGACCAGGACCTCGTCCTTCTTCACGGCGTCGCCGGCCTTCTTGGACCACTTGCCGACCACGCCCTCGGCCACGCTCTCGCCCATGGCGGGGGTGGTGACTTCGACGCCGCCGGTCGACGGAGCCGAGGTGTCCGGCACCGGGCCGGACGACGGCGGGGCCTTGCCCTTTTGCGGTTCGGGCTGGGCTTCGCCAGCCGGAGCGGCGGCCGATTGGGCCGGCTTAGCGGGCGTGGCGCTCGCCTTGCCGCCTTCCGCCACGACGCCCAGAACCGTGCCCGGAACGACCGTGTCGCCTTCACCGGCGGAGACGCTTTCCAGCACGCCGTCGGCCGGAGCCACGACTTCGAGGCTGACCTTGTCGGTCTCCAGCTCGACGAGAAGCTCGTCCTTCTTCACCGCCTCGCCGGGCTTCTTGGTCCAGCGCGCCACGGTGGCTTCGCTAACGGATTCGCCCAGGGCGGGGGTCAGGATGTCGGCCATTGGTCTTCCGATTTCTCGTTCTTGTCTGCGTGCGGTTGGCGCCGATTAGGCGAACGCCTCTTCGAGGAAGGCTTGTAGTTCCTTGACGTGACGGCTCATCAAACCCGCAGCCGTCGAGGCGGAAGCGGGGCGGCCCACATAGCGGGCGCGCTTGGCCTTGATCTTCATCTTGTCGAGCGTCAGTTCGAGCCACGGATCGACGAAGGTCCAGCCGCCCATGTTCTTCGGCTCTTCCTGGCACCAGACCAGGTCGGCGTTTTTGAAGCGGGCCAGCTCGGTCATCATCGACTTCATCGGCCACGGATAGAACTGCTCGAGGCGCAGGATGTAGACGTCATCGACGCCACGCTTCTCGCGCTCGTCCAGCAGGTCGTAATAGACCTTGCCCGAGCAGATCACGACCTTGCGGATCTTGTCGTCGGACTTGAGCTTGATGGTGGTGTTGCGGCCCCACTGGGCGTCGTCCTGCAGGACGCGGTGGAAGGCCGAGCCCTCCGCCAGGTCGGCCAGCGACGAGATCGCCTTCTTGTGGCGCAGCAGCGACTTCGGCGTCATCAGGATCAGCGGCTTGCGGAACTCCCGGTGCATCTGGCGACGCAGGATGTGGAAGTAGTTGGCCGGCGTCGTGCAGTTGGCGACCTGCATGTTGTCTTCGGCGCACTGCTGCAGGAAGCGCTCGAGGCGCGCCGAGCTGTGCTCGGGGCCCTGGCCTTCATAGCCGTGCGGAAGAAGCATCACGAGGCCGCTCATGCGCAGCCACTTGCGCTCGCCCGAGCTGATGAACTGGTCGATGACCACCTGGGCGCCGTTCACGAAGTCGCCGAACTGGCCTTCCCACAGGGTCAGGGTGTTCGGGTCGGCCAGCGAGAAGCCGTACTCGAAGCCCAGCACCGCCTCTTCCGAGAGGGCCGAGTCGATGACTTCGTAGTGGGCCTGACCGGCGCGGATGTTGTTGAGCGGCGTGTAGTGCTCTTCGGTCGTCTGGTCGATGACGTCCGAATGGCGCTGGGTGAAGGTGCCGCGGACCGAGTCCTGGCCCGACAGGCGGACCGGCACGCCCTCGTCGAGCAGGCTGGCGAAGGCCAGATGCTCGGCGGTGCCCCAGTCGAGACCCTCGCCCTTTTCGATCGCCTCGCGGCGGCCGTCGATGACGCGCTTGACGGTCTTGTGGGCGTCGATGCCCGACGGGATCGTGGTGATCGCCTTGCCCAGGTCCTTCAGCTTGGCGAGCGGCACTTCGGTCTTGCCGCGACGGTCTTCGTCGCCCGGACCGCTGAGGCCGGCCCACTTGCCGTCCAGCCAGTCGGCCTTGTTGGCCTTGTAGTTCTTGCCGGCGTCGAACTCGGCGTCGAGGAAGGCCTCAAACTCGCCCAGCCACTGATCGACCTGCGCGTCAGTGACGACGCCCTCGCCCGCCAGGCGCTGGCTGTAGAGTTCGCGGGTCGACGGGTGGTCCTTGATCTTGGCGTACATCAAGGGCGACGTCATGGTCGGATCGTCGCCTTCGTTGTGACCGAAGCGGCGATAGCAGAACATGTCGATGACCACGTCCTTGCCGAACTGCTGGCGGTACTCCGTGGCCACCTTGGCGGCGAAGACGACCGCTTCGGGGTCATCGCCGTTCACGTGGAAGATCGGGGCCTCGACCATCAGGGCCACATCGCTCGGATACGGCGACGAGCGCGAGTAGCGCGGGCTGGTGGTGAAGCCGATCTGGTTGTTGACGATGAAGTGGATGGTGCCGCCCGTGCGGTAGCCCTTCAGGCCCGACAAGGTGAAGCACTCGGCCACCACGCCCTGGCCGGCGAAGGCCGCGTCGCCGTGCAGCAGCAGCGGCAGGACGTGGCCGCGCCCCGAGTCCGGCTGTTCGCGCAGGGTGAACGCCTGCTTGGCGCGGGCCTTGCCGATGACGACCGGGTTGACGATTTCCAGGTGCGAGGGGTTGGCGGTGAGCGACAAGTGGACCTTGTTGTCGTCGAACTCGCGGTCCGACGAAGCGCCCATGTGGTACTTCACGTCGCCCGAACCCTCGATGTCCGAGGGGACCGACGAGCCGCCTTGGAACTCGTGGAAGATCACGTGGTACGGCTTGCCCATCACGGCGGCCAGCACGTTCAGGCGGCCGCGGTGCGGCATGCCCAGGACGATGTCCTTCACGCCCAGCGCGCCGCCGCGCTTGATGATCTGCTCCATGGCCGGGACCATGGCTTCGCCGCCGTCGAGGCCGAAGCGCTTGGTGCCGGGGAAACGCTTGTGCAGGAAGCGTTCGAAGCCCTCAGCCTCGATCAGCTTCTTGAGGATGGCGATCTTGCCTTCATTGGTGAAGGTGATCTCCTTGTCGCGGCCCTCGATGCGCTCCTGCAGCCAGGCCTTCTCCTCGATGTTGGAGATGTGCATGTACTGCACGCCGACATTGCCGCAGTAGGTGCGCTGCAGGATCTCGAGGATCTGGCGGACCGAGGCGGTCTCCAGGCCCAGGACGAAATCCAGGAAGATCGGACGGTCGTAGTCGGACTCGGCGAAGCCGTAGGTCGCCGGATCCAGTTCGCTGGCGTCCTGCTTGGGGTCCAGGCCCAGCGGGTCGAGGTTGGCCGCCAGGTGACCGCGCATGCGATAGGCGCGGATCATCATGATGGCGCGCAGGCTGTCGAGTGTCGCGGCGCGGACGGCTTCCGAGGAAGCGCCGGGGGCCTTGGCCTCGATCGCCTTGGCGACCTTGGCTTCGACGGCCGGGGCGACGGTCGGCCATTGGCCGTCCAGGGCCGAAAGCCAGTCAGGACGCGCGGTCGGAACCTGGCGCGGGGTCCAGGACGGGTCCTGCGCGGCGCGCTGGGCGTCGGACGCCTGATCTTTCAGGGAAGCGAAGAAGGCGGCCCACGAGGCCTCCACCGATCCGGGATCGGCCGCCCACCGGGCGTAAAGGTCTTCCACGAAGGCCGCATTGGCCCCGTAGAGGAAGGAGGTTTCGGTCAAAACCTGGTTGATCAGCCCTGCGTCGTCCGCCATCTGGCTCGCCTTCGATCCGCTAACGGGGACAGGGCTTAACCCTGTCCCCGTAAAGATAGTCTCTCAAATCACCGGCCCATCCCCGATTTTCGCGGGAACCCAGGTGATTTTTTCGGATCGTCAGACCGGCGGTCGCAAAAAGCCTGGGTCCCCGCCGAAGCGGGGATAGGTATTAGGTTAGATAGTTCAGCCCTTCAGGACTTCCAGAAGGGTTTCACCCAGCTTCGCCGGCGACGGCGAAACGCGGATGCCCGCGGACTCCATCGCGGCGATCTTGTCCTCGGCGCCGCCCTTGCCGCCCGAGATGATCGCGCCGGCGTGGCCCATGTGGCGTCCGGGAGGAGCCGTGCGGCCGGCGATGAAGCCGACCATCGGCTTCTTGCGGCCACGCTTGGCTTCGTCCTTCAGGAACTGAGCAGCTTCTTCTTCGGCCGAACCGCCGATTTCACCGATCATGACGATCGACTGGGTCGCGTCGTCAGCCAGGAACATTTCCAGCACGTCGATGAACTCGGTGCCCTTGACCGGGTCGCCGCCGATGCCGACGGCCGTGGTCTGGCCGAGGCCGGCGTTCGTGGTCTGGAACACGGCTTCATAGGTCAGGGTGCCCGAGCGGGACACGACGCCGACCGAACCCTTGGAGAAGATCGAGCCCGGCATGATGCCGATCTTGCACTCGCCCGGCGTCAGTACGCCCGGGCAGTTCGGACCCAGCAGGCGCGACTTGGAGCCGGCCAGGGCCTTCTTCACCTTGACCATGTCCAGCACCGGGATGCCCTCGGTGATGCAGACGATCAGCGGGATTTCCGCATCGATGGCTTCCAGGATCGAGTCGGCCGCGAAGGGCGGCGGGACGTAGATCACGGACGCATCAGCGCCGGTGGCTTCCTTGGCTTCGGCCACGGTGTCGAACACCGGCAGGCCGACGTGCGTCTGGCCGCCTTTGCCCGGGGTGACGCCGCCGACCATCTTGGTGCCGTAGGCGATGGCCTGCTCGGTGTGGAAGGTGCCCTGGGCGCCGGTGACGCCTTGGCAGATGACCTTCGTGGCGGAGGTGACGAGAACCGACATTATTTCGCACCCTTCACGGCGGCGACGATCTTCTCGGCGCCGTCGGACAGATCGTTGGCGGCGATGACGTTCAGGCCGCTTTCGGAGATGATTTTCTTGCCCAGCTCGACGTTCGTGCCTTCGAGACGGACGACCAGCGGAACCGCCAGGCCGACTTCCTTCACCGCGGCGATGACGCCCTCGGCGATGATGTCGCAGCGCATGATGCCGCCGAAGATGTTGACCAGGATGCCTTTGACGGCCGGGTCAGCGGTGATGATCTTGAAGGCCGCGGTGACCTTCTCCTTGCTGGCGCCGCCGCCGACATCGAGGAAGTTGGCCGGCTCGGCGCCGTACAGCTTGATGATGTCCATGGTGGCCATGGCCAGGCCCGCGCCGTTGACCATGCAGCCGATTTCGCCGTCGAGGGCGATGTAGGCAAGGTCGAACTTGCTGGCTTCGATTTCCTTCGGGTCTTCTTCCGAGGTATCGCGCAGCTCGCGGATGTCCGGGTGACGGAACAGGGCGTTGCCGTCGAAGGACAGCTTGGCGTCCAGGACCCGCAGGTGGTCGTCAGCGGTGACGATCAGCGGGTTGATCTCCAGCATGGCCATGTCCTTGGCCAGGAACGCCGTATAGAGCTGCGTCAGCAGCGTGGCGGCTTCCTTGGCCAGGCCGCCGGTCAGGCCCAGGGCCTTGGCCAGCGCGCGCTGGTGCGTCGGCCACACGCCGGTGGCGGGGTCGATCGAGAAGGTGTGGATCTTTTCCGGCGTGGCGTGGGCCACGTCCTCGATGTCCATGCCGCCTTCGGTGGAGCAGACCACCGACACGAAGCTGGTCTCACGGTCGACCAGCAGCGACAGGTAGAATTCCTTGGCGATCGCCGCGCCTTCTTCGATGTAGAGGCGGTTGACCTGCTTGCCCTTGGCGCCGGTCTGGTGGGTCACCAGCACGCGGCCGAGCATTTCCTCGGCGTTGGTGCGGACTTCTTCGACCGACTTGACGACGCGGACGCCGCCCTTGGCGTCGGGGGCGAGGCCCTCGAACTTGCCCTTGCCGCGGCCGCCGGCGTGGATCTGGCTCTTCACGACGAAGACCGGGCCGCCGAGCTTCTTGGCGGCTTCCTCGGCTTCAGCCGCGGTGAAAGCGGCGAAGCCGCGCGGAACAGGACAGCCGAACTCTGCGAGGACGGCCTTGGCTTGATGTTCGTGGATGTTCATGAGGTTCCGGTCGCAAATGCGCTGCGGGAAGGTGCGGGCCTTATAGGAGGCTCATTTCGCAGGCGCAACCACGGCTGAGATGACAGCGCTGTCAGGGGCAAAACGGCGCAGTTTGGAAGAATTTGCCCAAAACGGCGGTCTCCGAGACCGCCACTTCTAGTCGACCCAATCCTTGCGAAGACGACGGGAGGCAAGGATCAGCAGCGTAGCGCTGAGGACGTAGAATCCGAGCCCGAAATAGATTGCGTAGCGCATGGATTCGGCGCCGAACCGCGGGGCCAGAAGGTCCGACGCGTAACCGAAGAACCACAGTCCAACGGCGATGCCGAACAGGTTGTTGATCAGCAGGAACAGCGCCGAGGCCGTCGAGCGCATGGTCGCCGGGGCCATGTGCTGGGCGGCGGTGATGACCGGCCCGGCCCAGGCCAGGTTCAGGCCGGTGGGGATCAGGAAGATCAGGAACGACAGCACCATCGACTTGACGTTCATCGCC
Source organism: Caulobacter sp. 73W (assembly GCF_041021955.1). Taxonomy (GTDB): domain Bacteria; phylum Pseudomonadota; class Alphaproteobacteria; order Caulobacterales; family Caulobacteraceae; genus Caulobacter. Next base: position 2,655,422 of record NZ_CP158375.1, on the reverse strand, counting down.
AGCAGGAAGCACGGCAGAGCGATCAGAAAGCAGATCGCCGGCACCAGGGCGTAGGCGCCCTTGGTCTTGCCGCCGAAGCGGTCGCCGAGCCAGCCGCCCAGCCAGATGCCGGCCACGCCGCCGAACAGCGCGACGCCGCTGTAGAACCAAGACGTCTCCACCAGGCTCAGACCCAGGCTGCGCATGAAGAAGGACGGCAGCCAGAAGGCCACGCCGTAGCCGCAGACCGACGAGCACGCCGCGCCGAACGACAGCAGCCAGAAGCTGGGCTTGGGCGCGACGGTGCGCACCACCTCCATCAGGCTGGGCGCCTTGGCGGGGGGAGCCTCGACCACCGGCAGGTCCTCATATCCGCCGCGGCGCGGGTCCTTGACCGTCAGGCGGAAGATCGGCGCGATCACCACGCCCGCCAGGCCGACGACGATGAAGGCCATGCGCCAGTCGACGGCCGCCGCGATCAGGCCGCCGAACAGGACGCCCATGGCGGTGCCCACCGGAATGCCGAAGGAATAGACCGCCAGGGCCCGAGCGCGCTGCGCCTTGGGGAAGTAGTCGGCGATCATGGAGTAGGCCGGGGCCACGCCGCCCGCCTCGCCCACCCCGACGCCCATGCGGGCCAGAAACAGCGACCAGAACCCGCCGGCCAGGCCGCACAGGGCGGTGAACCCGCTCCACACGGTCAGGGCGCCGGTCATGATCCAGGCGCGGCTGAACCGGTCGGCCATCCAGGCGATCGGCACGGCCAGGGTGGTGTAGAGCGCGGCGAAGGCCACGCCGCCCATCAGGCCCAGCTGGGTGTCGGTGAGGCCCAGGTCGGCCTTGATCGGCTCCTTCAGGATTCCGAGAATTTGCCGGTCCAGGAAGTTGAAGGTGTAGACCACCACCAGGATGAACAGGACATAGGCGCGGTAGCGCGGGCTCGGCGCCGGAGTTGTCGGGGTGGTCATAAGCGGTCCATCATCATGAAGCTTGGCCGGCACTCTTGCAGACTGTCGGCGGGCAAGGAAAGGGCGGCGGCTCCTTTCGAAACCGCCGCCCGCGCAAGCCGTCCTAGAACTTGTACTGGATCGTCGCGGTCCAGGTCCGCGGCGGGCCGTAGAAGCCGATGATCGAGTTGTTGTAGGTCGCGCCCGGGAAGCTGTAGCCGCCGACGCGGTATTCCTTGTCGGTCAGATTCTTGCCGTACACGCCGACCTGCCACTGGTCGCCCGGCGCATCCCAGACCACGCCCAGATCGACCAGGGTGTAGGCCTTCTGGTCGAGGATCGGGTCGGCCACGTCGAACAGGTGGTAGTCGTCGCGGTAGGACAGCGACGGGGTCACCCGCAGCGTGCCGCCGGCCAGGGCCGTCTTGTAGGTGACGCCCAGGAAGCCCGACAGCTCCGGCGAGTTCTGGAACTCGCGGGTGTTGGAGATGTCCACCGGTGTGCCGGTGATGTTGGTGATGAATTCGTCGAACTCGGCGTTCAGGTAGCCGACCGCGAAGTTGGCGGTCAGGCTGCGGCTCAGATAGGCCGCGCCTTCGAATTCCAGGCCCCAGATCGTCGAGGCGCCGGCGTTGTCGACGATGGAGGCGATGCCCACCTGCGGCGCGGTCGCGACCTGCTGGGTCGTGATCTGCTGGTCCTTGTAGTCCGAATAGAACCAGGCCGAGCTGAACTGCAGGCGGCGATCGAAGAGCGAGCCCTTCAGGCCGATTTCATAGGCCTTCACCGTTTCCGGCTCGTAGCCGTTGACCGTCTGCGGGGTCAGGAAAGCGTCGCCGCGCATGTCCCAGCCGCCGGACTTGAAGCCGTCGCTGTACGAGGCGTAGGCGGTCAGGTCGTCGCTCAGTTCGTACGAGACGCTGATACGCGGCGTGAACTCCTCGAAGTCCTTCTCGGCGGTATAGTTGGTGCGGGTCTGCAGGATGGCGCGGGCCGGACCGCCCAGCACCGGGCTGCGCGTGGCCCCCAGGTAGAAGGCGCGGAACACGTTGGCGTTCTTGCTGTCCTGGGTCCAGCGGCCGCCCACCGAAGCCTTCAGGCGGTCGGTGATGTCGAAGCTGACATCGGCGAAAGCGGCCAGCGAGGTGGTGGACACCTTGCCCGACGAGTTGATCGACAGGCCCAGGTTGCCGGCGACGGTGTCGAAGGCGCCCTTGGCGTAGCCGTTCATGTAGTAGACGCCGGCCACGCCCTGAACGCGGTCGGTGGCGAACTGGACCTGGAACTCCTGGCTGAACTGCTCGTCGGCGTAGAAGGCCGGGATGTCGAGCGTCGGGGCCGGGGTGTTGTCGAAGTCGATGATGGTGTCGGTGTAGCTTTCGCGGCCGGCGGTGATCGACTTTAGGGTGATTACGTCGTTGACGTTCCACTGGCCGGTCAGCGACCAGCCTTCGGTGTCGACCTTGTTCTTGCCGGTGATGCCCGCGCGGGTGTCATAGACATCGCCCAGGACCGCGGCGTCGGCGCCGACGCCGGCGGTCTCGCGGTGGCCGTGACGCGGGTTCGAGTTGTCCTCGACCTTGTCGTAGGCGAAGCGGAAGAACAGATCGTCGGTCGGCGCATATTCGGCGCTGGCGCGATAGGCGAAGACGTCCTTGTCGTAGTGCTCTTCACCGGTGTTCAGGTTCTTGCCGAAACCGTCGCGGTCATAGGAGGCGACCGAACCGCCGATGGCCAGCTTGTCGGTCAGCGGCACCGAGCCGGTGACCACGATGTCGCGCTGGTCGTAGGAGCCCAGCGAGCCGCGTGCGCTGAACTGCGGACGGGTCAGGTCGAGCTTCTTGGTGACGTACTTGATCGCGCCGCCGATGGTGTTGCGGCCGTACAGGGTGCCTTGCGGGCCGCGCAGCACTTCGATGCGCTCGATGTCGAAGATGTCGAGCACCGCGCCCTGCGGGCGGGCGACATAGACGTCGTCCACATAGAGGCCGACGCCGGGCTCGAAGCCCCACAGCGGATCCTGCTGGCCGACGCCGCGGATGAAGGAGATCAGGGTCGAGTTGGAGCCGCGGGCCACCTGAACGGTCGCGTTCGGGGTCTGCTGCTGCAGGGTGGTGATGTCGGCGGCGCCCATGGCTTCCAGGCGCTCGGCGCCCAGGGCCGAGACGGAGACCGGGACGTCCTTCAGGGACTCTTCACGGCGGCGGGCCGTGACGACCACCTGTTCGATGTCGAAGCTGGTTTCGGTGGCGGGCGCGGCGCTCTGGGCGACGGCTCCCGAGGCGAACGCGACTTGCGCCGCGCCTGCAAGCAGCGCGACTTTCAGAATGGATTTCATAATCCTCATCCTCCCTAGCGCCGTTCGTCGGTCGCCTTGTTGATTTGCAAATTCATCGAAGTGCGAATTAGGGGAAGTTTTTGCGGAAGTTCGTTCGCCGGGAAAGTGCGACCGAACGCAGCACGAATATTTTTCATCAGTTGATGAATTGGCGCCACACCGAGACGGGCGGTGGTCAGGTCAGGCTTCAGCTCTTGCTGCGGGCGGCCACGGCCTCGAACCCGGCGGCGCAATAGGCGAACAGGCGGGCGCGGATGGCGGCCAGGTCGCTGGACCGGCACAGGCCGTCGGACAAGGCGTCGATGCGGCCCGTCTCCGACAGGGCCAGCATCATCGAGCCGGTCAGGAACTCGTAGCACCAGAACAGGTCGGCCCGGCTGGCGTTCGGCATGGCCCGCCCCAGGGCGTCGACCAGCCGGCGCACCACCGGATCGAAGAAGCGGTGCATGGTGTCGCCGCCCCAGCCCGGCGTGTTGTTCACCTGGGCGACCAGGGCGAAGTAGCTCTTCCAGCCCGGCCCGCCGGTTTCGGAGATGCGCAGCAGGGGGTCGATGAACGCCTCGATCACCCCTTCGCTGGTCAAGATGCCGCCGGCCGCCTTTTCGTAGGCGTCCATCGAGGCGACGCGCTCGCGATTGAGGATCTCGGCCCGGCGCAGGAACACCGCATCGAACAGCTCGCGCTTGGCGCCGAAGTAGTAGTGGATCAGGGCGGTGTCGACGCCGGCCTCGGCGGCCACCTGGCGGGTGGTCACGCCATAGAAGCCATGGCGCGCGAACAGCTGCTCGGCCGCGTCGAGGATGGTTTCCTTCAGGTCCAGCCCGGCATGTTTCGACGGACGGCCCCGGCCGCTGGCGCGGGGCTTCTTCGGCGTAGCAGCGTTCATGGTCCCGTTCGTAGGCCCGCCGCCGCGATCTTGGCAAGTTAGCCGAACAGCATCGCCCACATCAGCCGACCCGGCAGGAAGGCGGTGATCCCGGCGATCACCAGGCCGCCGACGAACAGTCCGGTCATGGTCCGGCCGTGGATCCGCACCTTGTGCTTGCGGGCCATGGCGACGCCGAACGGCAGGGCGACAAGGGTCCAGCCGGCGAACAGATGCAGGAAGCTGAAGTGGCCGGGCCGGATCGAGTGGATGAACAGGGACGAGATCGCCGCCGCCGCCATGGCGATCACCCAGGTCCAGCCCAGGACGCGATGCTTCATGTCGCCCTTGATCCCGGTCAGCAGCACGCCGCCGATAACCAAGGCCACGGTCACCGAGGCCACGTGAAGCTGGATGGCCAGCGACGCCCCCGCCAGCAGGGACAGGTCGGGCAGATGCGGCGCCCAGTTCAGCTGCGAAAGGTGGCTTAGGAACAGGCCCGCCCGATCGCCCATGGCCAGCCAGGTCACCGCCACGGTGACGCCGATGGCGATAGCCGCCGTCCTGATCAGGTTTCGGACCCCGCCCAGGTTGATGGTTCCGGTTTGCGGCGAATGCTGCGACATCTTCGATCTCCGTTCGGCGGCGCTGGCCGCTTGCCGGACGAGAGCTAGACGGGGCCTGGACGGGGTGCATTCCAAGGTGCGTGAAGCGGCGTCTGAAATTCGCGGCCGGACAGGCGCCGCCGTTCGCGAAGCGCGAACGGACGGGCCGAACGTCTGGCGCGGGGTCGTGTTTTCCGCGATCGCCGGCCTGTTCCTGGCTTTCATCGGCGCTTTCGGCACGGGCGGCGCGCCGCTGTCGCCGCGTCTACTGTTCTGGGTCGGCGTCTCAGTGGCCGGCGGACTGGCCGGAAATCTGACCGCGCGAACCATCGCGGCGCGTGGCCTGTTCGACAACCGCCCCTGGCTAGCCGGCGCGATGGTCGTCGCGGTCCTGACGCTGCCGGGAACCATCCTCGTCTGGCTCGGCGCGGCGGCGGCCTTCGATCATCCCATCGCGCTGAGGAACATTCCGGGCTTCTTCGTCTCGGTCCTCGTCATGACGGTGGCGATGACGGCGCTGAGCTACTTCATCACCCGTCCGCAGAATTCCGTGACCCCCGCCGCGTCCGCGCAAACCGAACCGCCGCGCTTCCTGGAGCGCCTGCCGCTGAAGCTGCGGGGCGCGGCGCTCTACGCGGTCGAGGCCGAGGACCACTATCTGCGCGTGCATACGGATCGCGGGCAGGAGCTGATCCTGATGCGGCTGTCGGACGCCGTGGCGGAGTTGGCGGGGATCGAGGGCGCGCAAACCCATCGCTCCTGGTGGGTGGCGCGCGAGGCGCTGGCGGACGTGCGGCGCGGCGACGGCCGCGCGACCCTGACCCTGAAGTCCGGCGCCAAGGTTCCGGTCAGCCGGGCCTACGCCAAGGCGCTGCGTGAAGCCGGCTGGTTCTAGCCCTCGCGGCGCGCCCGCCATTCATCGGCGGTCTGGCCCCAGGCCTCCACGTTATAGCCGTCCAGCGGCGGCGGCAGCCGTGTCGCGCCCCGATTGGCGGAGCCCAAGCGCTGCGCCACCTTCTGCGAGCCGACATTTTCGGGATCAATGGTGTGGATGATGTCGGTCCAGCCGAGCACATCCACCGCGAAATCCATGCAGGCGGCCGCGGCCTCCACGGCATAACCTTTGCCCCACGAACGACGCGACAGGCCCCAGCCGATCTCGAGACCCGGCCACCCCTCTGGGCGCCATGGCCCAATCCGGCCGACCCAGCGGCCCGTCGATTTCTCGATCACCGAGAACATGGAGAAGCCCTGCAGCATCCACGACCCGGAGACCACCGCCATGACGCGCCAGGTCTGTTCCCGTCCCATGGCGCCGCCGATGAAGCGCGCCGTCTCCTCGTCCGCCATCATGGCCGACCAGGGGTCCAGATCCTCCGCCCGCGGCAGACGCAGGATGAGGCGTTCGGTTTCCAGGGTCAGGTTCGGATCGAAGCTCATCCGACTTTGGTAGAAGCTTGACCATCGGCCCGCAAGGCGGCGACCCGGTCGATGGCGACGACGGCCTCGGCCATCAGGTTGCGGACGATCTCGCCGGCCGGGAGGACCTTGCGAACGCCGCCGGCGGACTGCCCCATGGCCAGACAGGAACGGTCGAGATCGAGCCCGTCGATCTGGCCGCCGATGCCGCCCATGACGCCGTTCTGGATGGAGTGGATGGCCTGCTGGGGAAAGGGCTGGATGTCGGCGGGGCGCTGCTCCCAATCCTCGACATAGGGGTTCTTCAGCACCCGCATCGGCTTGCCCGAATAGCTGCGCGTGCGGACCGTGTCCTCGTCCGCCGCATCGACGATCGCCTGGCGATAGACCGCACCCGAATGCGCCTCGTCCGAGGCGATGAAGCGGGTCCCCATCCAGACGCCCTGGGCGCCGAGAGCCAAGGATGCCGCCAGCCCGCGCCCATCATAAAGACCGCCCGCCGCGATCACCGGAATGTCGACCGCCTCCACGGCCTGGGCGACCAGCGGCAGCGTGCCAACCAAGCCGGTGTGACCACCGCCCTCCCCGCCCTGGCAGATGACGGCGTCGCAGCCGGCGGCCTGGGCCTTCACCGCGTGCTTCACGGCCCCGCAGACGACCATGACCTTCAGGCCCGCGTCCTTGAGGCGGGCGATGATCGATGCCGGCACGCCGAGCCCGGCGACGAAGCTGGACGCGCCGCCGGCGATGATGACCTCGACGCTGGCGGTCAGGGCGTCGGGCGTGGCGGCCAGCAGATCGACGCCGAACGGCTTGTCGGTCAGCTCGCGCACCCGGCGCATCTGGCCGGCGATGAAGTCGGGCGAGGTCCCGGCCATGCCCAGCACGCCGTAGCCGCCGGCGTTGGAGACCGCCGCCGCCAGTTCCGCATAGGAGACGCCGCCCATGCCGGCGAGCAGGATCGGATGCTCGATCTGAAGAAGATCGCAAAGCGGCGTGCGCAGGGTCATGAGCCGTCCTCCCGGTGTTTTCCGGGAGCATGAGGCCGCCGGCGGCGGCCCCGCAATGGTGACCCGACGTCAGCTCAGCGCTGTTCGGGCGTCCAGAAGCAGGCGGTGAGGGCCGTCAGCCCCATCAGGAGCGCAGCCCAGAAGCTGCGCGATCCCGCAACGCCCGCGATATCCTGCGGCGGCATTCCGTTCGTTCCTCCAGCGCCCCGCCTCTGACGGGCAGGGTCGCATCACAAAAGCGTCTCACGAGAACGGCGTTCCGGCAAGCGCCTCAGAAGATCGAGTAACCGCCGTCGATCACCAGGGTGTCGCCGGAGTGATAGGCGCTGGCGTCCGAGGCCAGATAGACCGCTATGCCGCCGAAGTCAGCCGGCTCGCCCCAGCGGCGGGCGGGAACGCGGGGGATGACCTTCTCGGCGAAGGCGGGGGCCGCCTGGGCGCCGGCGGTCATGTCCGTGGCGATCCAGCCGGGCAGGATGGCGTTGGCGCGGACGCCCCAGCGGGCGTGCTCCACCGCCACCGACTTCATCATCGAGATCACCGCCCCCTTGGTGGCGGCGTAGGCCTCGTTTCGCGCCGCGCCCTCGATGGCGGCGAGGGAGGCGATGCCGACGATGGAGCCGCCCGGGTCGCCGGCCTTGGCCCGCTCGACCATGTGGCGGCACGCCTCGCGGAAGGTGAAGAACACGCCGTCCAGATTGACGGCCAGCACCTTGCGATAGGTCTCGGTGGTCATGTCCACGAAGGACGGCGCGCCATAGCCGACCCCGGCGTTGGCGAAGACGCTGTCGATGCGGCCCATGCTGGCCGCCGCCTCGGCCATGGCGGCCTTCACCTGCGCCTCGTCCGAGACGTCCACCTTCTGCGCCAGTACCCGAACGCCCAGGGTGTTCAGCTTGCCCTCGGCCTCCAGGTTACGCTCGGCGTTGGAGCCCCAGATGATGATGTCCGCGCCGGCCTGGGCGAGGGCCTGCGCCATGCCAAAGCCGATGCCGCGATTGCCGCCGGTCACCAGGGCGACCTTGCCGCTCAGGTCGAAGGGTTTGTAGGCCATGGGTCGCTCCTCGTTTTCTCGTTGAGGACAGCAGACCCAGTTGACGCGGAGGCGGTCAAGCGTCGCCGAAACGCGCCCAGGCTTCATGGATCACCCGGCGGGTCTCCGGCCACTCGACCATGGCGTCCACCTGGGCCATCGGCACGAACCGCGCGTCGGCGGCGTCATCGCCAGCTGCGGGCTCGCCCGAGACCCAGCGCGCGGCGTAGTCGATCATCACGTAGTGGCGCTCGACCTGGCCGTCGTCGCCGACGAAGACACCGTCCACTACATCGACCAGGGCCAGGATTTCGGCCTCGACGCTGGTCTCTTCCATCAGCTCACGGCGGGCGGCGGCGATGGCGGCCTCGCCCCATTCGATGCGGCCGCCGGGGATGCTCCATTGGCCCAGGCGGGGCGGCTTGCCGCGCTTGATCAGCAGCACCTCGTCGCCGCGAAAGCAGACCACGCCAGCCGTGGAGACGGGACCGCTCACGCCGCCACCGAGGCGATGTCGAGGGTCGCGCGCTCGCCCACATGGCCAAGGCACGATCCCAGCCATTCCTCGGCGGCCTTGCGCCCGCGCTCTTTCAGGTCGGTGAGGAAGCCCCACTCAGTGTTGAACTTGGTCGACAGGGACAGGTCGTCCAGGTGGCCGTCGGCGGCGATGGAGTGAAGCAGCATGCGCCTATAACGCCCTTTGGCGGCGTCCTTCAGCAAGCCCTCTTCCAGCAGCTTCTGCAGCATGCCGATGGCGCGCAGTTCGGCGGCGAGCGAGGCGTTGAAGGTGATCTCGTTCAGGCGGTCGACGATATCCCCCGGCGTGCGCGGCGCCTCCTTGCGGACGAAGGGATTGAGGGTGACCACCAGCACGTCGTCCGGCGTCTTGTCGTAAAACAGCGGCCACAGGCCCGGATTGGCCAGATAGCCGCCGTCCCAGTAGGGCTCGCCGTCGATCTCCACCGCGTGGAACAGATGCGGCAGGCAGGCCGAGGCCATGACGTGCTTCACCGACAGCTCGTGCTCGCGGAAGATTTTCGCCTGGCTGGTCCGCACTTCGGTCGCCGAGATGTACAGCGCCACGGGCGAGCGCTCGCGCAGGACTTCGAAGTCCACCACCCGCTCCAGCGCGTCGTGCAGCGGGTTCAGGTTGAAGGGATTGAAGTCGTAGGGGCTGAGCGACAGAGCGAAGGTCTCGGCCAGCCGCCAGCCCGGAGTGTTCTTGATCCAGTCGGGGCTGAGCGCCGCGTTCCAGACGCTGGAGTTGCCGAAGACGTTGCGGCCGCCCGCCTGGTTCACCTTTCTCCAGAAATCGGCCAGCTTGGCCTTCGCCCCCTCGCGGCCGTTCTCGATCAGGCCGGCGGTCATAGCCACCGCGTTCATGGCCCCGGCGGAGGCGGCGGTCACGGCCTGGATCTCCAGGCCCTCCTCCTCCAGCAGGCGGTCGATGACGCCCCAGGCGAAGGCGCCGTGGGAGCCGCCGCCCTGGAGGGCGAGACTGATGGGCTTGGGCCCCGACTTCTTGCGGACGCCCAGCATGTCCTCTTCTCCTATTGCGCGGTCCAGCCGCCGTCGACCGTCAGGGCCGTGCCGTTCACCGACGCCCCGGCGTCGGACACCAGATAGAGCAGCAGGCCCGAAATCTCCTCGACCGTCACGAAGCGCTTGGTCGGCTGGGCGGCGAGGATGACGTTCTTCAGGACCTCTTCCTCGCTGATGCCGCGGGCCTTTGCCTGGTCCTTGATCTGCCCCTCGACGATGGGGGTCTTCACATAGCCGGGGCAGATGGCGTTGCAGGTGATGTTCGCCTGGGCGACTTCCAGAGCCACGGTCTTGGTCAGGCCCAGCACCCCGTGCTTGGCGGCCACATAGGCCGACTTGAACGGCGAGGCGACCAGGGCGTGGGCGCTGGCCAGGTTGACGATGCGGCCACGACCCTGGGCCTTCATGATCGGCAGGGCGGCGCGCGTGCCGTGGAAGGCTGAGGACAGGTTGATGGCGATGATCTGGTCCCACTTCTCCAGCGGGAACTCGTCGACCGGGGCCACGTGCTGGATGCCGGCGTTGTTGACCAGGATGTCCAAGCGGCCGAACTCGGCCTTGGCGAAGGCGACCATCTCGGCGATCTCGCCGGGCTTGGTCATGTCGGCGCCGTGATAGACGACGCGAACGCCGTACTGGTCCTCGAGCTTGGATCGGGTGGTCTCGATGGCGACCGGGTCACCCAGGCCGTTGAGCACCACGTCCACGCCCTGGGCGGCGAGCGCCTCGGCCATGGCGTGGCCGATGCCGCTGGTCGAGCCCGTGATGAGGGCCGCCTGGCCCTTCAGACCGAAATCCACGCTCATCCCCTACGCTCCACAATCTTTTTGTTGCAGCGCAGCATAGGCCAGCCGCACGCCAGCGGCGAGTCCGCTTTAATTCACCGCTAGATGAATTTAAGGCTGCGGGCGAGCGAAAATCCAGTCGGCGTCGGTCGACAGGTCGCGGCGGAAGGCATAGCCGTCCAGGTCGAACGCCTTCAGGCCCTCGACCTGGTCGATGCGGTTGTCGATAACGTAGCGGGCCATCCGGCCGCGCGCCTTCTTGGCGTAGAAGCTGAGGATGCGCAGCGTCCCCTCCTTCTCCTCTTTGAAGTGGCAGGTCACCACCGGAGCTTTCAGGGCCTTGGCGTCGACGGCGCCGAAATATTCCTGGCTGGCAAGGTTCACCAGGGTCTTGTCCTTGTGGCCTTCAAGCACGGCGTTCAGGGCGTTGGCGATGTGGTCGCCCCAGAAGTCGTAGAGGCTGGCGCCGCGCTTGGTCTTCAGCCGCGTGCCCATCTCCAGGCGGTAGGGCTGGATCGCGTCGAGCGGACGCAGCACGCCGTATAGGCCCGACAGGATGCGCAGGTGCTCCTGGGCCCAGGTCAGGCCCGCCTTGTCCAGGTTGCGCGCCTCCAGCCCCGAATAGACGTCGCCGTTGAAGGCGAAGGCCGCCTGCAGGCCGTCCTCGACCGCCGGGTCGAAGGCCTGGAACCGCTCGTGGTTCAGCTTGGCCAGGTTCTCGGAGATGTGCATCAGCCGGCGCAGGTCCGCCGCCGTCAGCTTGGCGGTGATCTTGGCCAGCTCGGCGATGTCGCCCTTCAGCTCAGGGGTGGTGAGCGGCAGGGTTTGCGCGGGAGGCGTGAAATCCAGCGCCTTGGCGGGAGAGATGACCATCAGCATGGGGCGGGACTTAAGCTCTAGCCGGGGTCAGAACAACACCCGGGGGTTCATGATCCTGTGGGGATCCAGGGCCGCGCGCACGGCGCGCTGGGCGGCGACCTCCGTCGTGGACTTGTAGCGCAGGGCCTCTTCGACCTTCATCACGCCCAGGCCGTGCTCGGCGCTGATGGAGCCGTCATAGCGGGCGACGATGTCGTGGACCGCCAGCGCCCCGGCTCCGCGCAGTTGGTCGTGCTCGGCGTCGGTCCCGTCCACGGGACGCAGAACGTTGTAGTGGACATTGCCGTCGCCCACGTGGCCGAACGCCACCACCCGCGCGCGCGGCGCCACCTGTTGAACCGCCGCGTCGGCCTCGGCCATGAAGGCGGCGATCTGGGAGACGGGGACTGAGACGTCGTGCTTCCAGCACGCCCCTTCCGGGTTCTGGGCGGCGGACTGGCCTTCGCGCAGGTTCCAGAAGGCGCCCGCCTGGGCCTCGTTCTGGGCCAGGGCCGCGTCGGCGATCAGGCCGTCGTCCAGGGCGCGCGCCAGCAGGCGCTCCAGCGCCGCCTCCGCCGCGCCAGGCTCGCCGCTGGCCGCCTCGATCAGCACGTACCAGGGATGCGCCTGCGCCAGCGGCTCGCGCACGGCGGGCAGGTGTTTGACCGCCAGGGCCACGCCGGTGCGGCCCATCAGTTCGAACGCTTCCAGCGCCCCGCCCGTCTCGTCCTTGGCGCGGGCCAGCAGGGCGATGGCGTCGGCCGGGCTGGCGAGGCCGATCACGGCCACGGCCCGCGACGGCAGGATGGGGAACAGCTTCAGGCTGGCGGCGGTGATGACGCCCAAGGTCCCCTCCGCCCCGATCAGCAGGTGCTTCAGGTCATAGCCGGTGTTGTCCTTGCGCAGGCGCTTCAGCCCGTTCCAGACCTCGCCGTTGGGCAGCACCGTCTCGACGCCCAGAACCAGGTCGCGCATGGTCCCGTAGCGCAGGACCTGCACCCCGCCGGCGTTGGTGCTGATCAGGCCGCCGATGGTGGCCGTGCCCTCGGAGGCGAGGCTGAGCGGAAAGCGCCGCCCGACCTTGGCCGCCGCTGCATGCGCCTCGGCCAGGGTCAGCCCCGCCTCGACGATCAGGGCGTCGTCGAAGGCGTCAGCGTCGCGCACGGCCCGCAGGCGCTCGGTGGACAGCAGGATCTCGCCCTGGGGAATCTGGCCGCCGACCAGGCCGGTGTTGCCGCCCTGGGGCGTGATCGCCACGCCGGCCTCGGCGCAGATGCGCACGACGGCCGAGGCCTTCTCCGTCGTGTCGGGAAGGGCCAGCAGCGGCGTGGTCCCGGACCAGCGGCGGCGCCATTCAGTCAGCTTGGGCGCCAAGCGGTCGGGGTCCTGGCTCCAGCCGCCCTCGCCCAAGGCCGCCTTCAGGCGGTCGATGACTTCAGCGGACGCGGTCATCCGACGAACCCGGCGGCGCGGCGCAGGCGGTCATTGATCGCCTCGCCCAGGCCCTCGTCCGGGATCGGCGCGACGGCGATGGCCGAGGGCCTGGTCCGGTCAGCGGCGCGCAGGAAGGCGAACAGATTGGCCGCCGCCTCCGCTAGATCGCCCGATGAGCTGAGATTGAACACCCGCTCGCACGCCGCATGGGGACCGAAGGCGAGATAGGCCTCGCCCTCCTCCGCCGCTTCGGCGTTGATCCGGACGGGCGCGTCGGGGGCGTAGTGGACGGCCAGACGCCCTGGCGATCGCTTGGCGTCGTCAGCCGCTTCCGCCAGCGGGCCGATCAGCGCCTCGATCTGGGAACGGGTCACCGCGCCCGGGCGCAGCAGTCGCGGCGCACCGTCCAGCACGGAGACCACGGTGGATTCCAGCCCGACCTGACAGGGCCCGCCGTCCAGCGCGGCGGCGGCCGAAGCCCCCGTCTCGCTGACCGCGTCCTCATAGGTCGTCGGGCTGGGCCGGCCGGAGCGGTTGGCGCTGGGCGCGACCACCGGGCCGCCGAAGGCCGCCAGAAGCGCGCGGGCCTGCGGATGGCCGGGCACGCGGATCGCCACCGTCTCCAGCCCGGCGCGGGCCAAGTCGCTAACCGCCGCCGCGTCGCGCACCGGCAGGACCAGGGTCATGGGTCCCGGCCAGAAGGCCTGGGCCAGCTTGCGGGCGCGGTTGTCGAAGACGGCGATCGTCTCCGCCGTCGCCAGGTCGGCGACATGGGCGATCAGGGGGTTGAAGCGCGGACGGCCCTTGGCCTCGAAGATGGCGGCCACGGCCATGGGATTCGCCGCGTCGGCGGCGAGCCCGTAGACCGTCTCGGTGGGCAGGATGACGAGCCCGCCCGCGCGCAGGGCGGCTACCGCTTGGTCGCGGTCAGATCGACCCTGATGCTCACCTTGGCCGGAATCTCGTCCGTCGCCGTCCATTCGCCCTGTCCAACTCCGAAAGCCGTACGGTCGAGGCTGGTTACACCGCGCATGCGTGCCGTGTCGCCGTCGATCTTCAGGCTGAAGGGCAGGCTGACCGACCGTTTCACGCCGCGCAGGTCCAGTGTCCCGTCGGCGACAAAGCGTCCCTCGGCCGTCTTGCGGAACTTCGTGGCGGTGAATGTGGCTGTCGGATGCGAGCCGGTGTCGAAGAAATCCGAGCCCACCAGGGACTCGTCACGCTGACCGTCGCCGGTTGCGACCGAGGCCAGGTCGATCTTCACGCTCACCTTCGAGGCGTCCAGCGCGTTGGGCGAGAACAGGATGTCGGCGGTCCAGCGAGAGAAGCGGCCTTCCACCGCCTCGCCGCCCCAGCTGGTGGAGAAGCCGAGGGTCGAGGCCTTGCTCACCGTCCAGGCGACTGGCGGCAGGGGCGCGGGCGCTTCCGCGGCCGAAGCCGCCTCGACGGGCGCGGCTGTCTCGGCGGATTGCGAAACGGCGGGCGACGCGGGGGCCTCGGGCTCGGCCAGTTCGGCGACCTCTTTTTGGACGGCGGGGGTCGCCGCCGGCTTGACCTTGGGCGACCAGGCATAGGCGCCGCCGACCACGGCCAGCAGCCCGATGGCCGCCAGCCAGGCCCGGGGCTCCTTCCAGCCCGGCCGGGCGCCCGGCGCCATGTGGCCGAAGGTTTCGTCGCGGTCGAGGATCTGGTGCTTGGCCACCGCGCCAAGATGCAGCAGCAGCAGGACGTAGGTCAGTTTGACCAGCACGCCGTGGCCGGTGTCCCCGACCGTCCGCCACAGCGCCTTCGTCTCCGCCGGCAACTCCGGCAGGAGGGGCAGGTGCGGCCACGGGATCGTCCCGTAGAGCACGGTCGGGATGTTCAGCCGGCTGGCCGAGACCATGATCCAGCCGGTCAGCGGCAGGCCGATCATGATGACGTAGAAGCCCCAATGCACGGCGTTGGAGGCGATGGTCTGCCAGCGGGGCTGATCGGCCGCGTGGGGCGGCGGCCTGTGCGTCAACCGCCAGACCAGGCGCGCCAGGCTGAGCAGCAGGATCGTGATGCCGATCGACTTGTGCAGCTGGATCATGGCGAAGGCCGACGGCCCCTTGGGCGCGTCGCCGGCCCGCCAGCCCAGGATGATCTGGAAGATGATCGCCGCGGCGATCAGCCAGTGCAGGACGACGGCGACGGTCGTGTAGCGGTTGCGGCTCTCGGCCATGCCGGTCTCCTGAAAAGAACTCCGCCCCGGCGCGGGCGCGCGGGGCGGAAGCTTAGGCTGGGATTATTGCTTGGTGAACTCGACGTCGATCATCAGCTTCACCTCGTCGCCCAGAGCCGGGGCGTACTTGGTGGAGCCGAATTCACCGCGCTTGATCACCGTCGAGGCCGCGAAGCCCGAGCGGATGGCGCCGAACATGTCCTTGCCGGCGTTGTTGAAGGTGACGTCCAGGTTCACCGGCTTGGTGACGCCCGCCAGGGTCAGATCGCCGGCGACGACGCCCTTGTTCCCGCCGCTGCGGGTGATCGCCTTGGAGACGAAGGTGGCGGTCGGATGCTTGTCGGCGCCCAGGAACTCGGCCGGGAAGGCTGCGTCCGCCTTGTCGTAGCCGGTGCTGAGCGAGTTGACGTCGACCGTGACCTTGATCACCGAGGCTTCCGGCTTGGCCGGATCATAGGTGTAGCTGGCGTCGAACTTCTCGAAGCGGAAGGTGTAGCCGCTGAAACCGAAGTGATCGATCTGGGCGGTGATGCTCGCGTGGGTCTTGTCCAGGGCGTAGGTCCCGGCCGGCATCTCGGCCGGATTGTTGGAGGCCGCGAAGGCCATGGGAGACGCGGCCAGGGCGAAGGCGAAAGCGGCGTAGGCGAGAGAGCGGCGCATGGATAACTCCGATATCTGCATCAGTTGCGATTGCAGTTCTGCGGAGACCTAGTTCCCAAGCTCCGCAATGGAAGAGCCGCCAAATTCACGAACGCGTGATGGACGTTTCCGAGGCTGAGCTTTAAAACGCCCGTATGACTTACATCGCCCCCGTATCGGACCTCATCGCCTCCCTCCGCGCCGCCGGCTTCGAACAGCTGGCCGCCCTCTTCCCGGAGGTGGATGAAGAGACCGCCGCGGCGATCCTGGAGGCTGCTGGAGCCTTCGCGGGCGAGGTGATCGCGCCCCTGAACCGGCCGGGCGACCTGGCCGGCGCCACCTACGCCAACGGCAAGGTCACGGCCGCGCCTGGCTATGCCGACGCCTATCGGCGATTCGCCGCCGACGGCTGGAACAGCCTGTCGGCTGATCCGGAGTTTGGCGGGCAGGGCCTGCCCAAGGCGCTGGAGATCGCGGTCTTCGAGATGATCCAGGCCGCCAGCCTGGCCTTCGGCCTGTGCCCGATGCTGACCCAAGGCGCCATCGAGGCGCTGCACGCCCACGGCACCGAGCGGCAGCAGCAGCTCTATCTGCCAAAGCTGATCAGCGGTGAATGGACCGGCACCATGAACCTGACCGAGCCGCAGGCCGGTTCGGACCTGGCCCAGGTCGCCACCCGCGCCGAGCCGGACGGGCAGGGCGGCTGGCTGCTGCACGGCCAGAAGATCTTCATCACCTGGGGCGACCACGACGCCACCGACAACATCGTCCACCTGGTCCTGGCCCGCACGCCCAACGCGCCCGAAGGCGTGAAGGGCATCAGCCTGTTCCTGGCCCCCAAGGTGCTGGTCGCCGACGACGGCGCCCTTGGCGGCCTGAACGACGTGCGCGCCGGCGGCATCGAGCACAAGCTGGGCATCCACGCCTCGCCCACCTGCGTGATGCTGTTCGAGGGGGCCAAGGCCGAGCTGGTCGGCGAGGAAGGCCAGGGCCTGGCCCACATGTTCACGATGATGAACGCCGCCCGCCTTCAGGTCGGGACCCAGGGCGTCGCCATCGCCGAGCGCGCCTATCAGCAGGCGCTCGCCTTCTCGCAGGAGCGCCGCCAGGGCCGCAGCGCCTGGACCGGCGAGCAGAAGGCGCCGATCTTCGACCACCCGGATGTCCGCCGCACCCTGATGCTGATCAAGGCCAAGACGGTCGCCGCGCGCGGCGTCTGCCTGTCCACCGCCGTGGCCGCCGATCTGTCGCGCCTGGCCGACACCCCGGAAGCCCGCGACAAGGCCAAGCGCCGCGAGGAACTGCTGACCCCCATCGCCAAGGGCTGGTCCACCGACATCGGCGTGTGGGCGGCCTCCGAAGGCCTGCAGATCCACGGCGGCATGGGCTTCATCGAGGAGACCGGCGCAGCCCAGCACTATCGCGACGCCCGCATCCTGCCGATCTACGAAGGCACCAACGGCATCCAGGCCATGGACCTTGCCGGCCGCAAGCTGTCCATGGCGGGCGGCCTGGCGCTGGAGGAGCTGCTGGCCGAGATCGAGGCGACCGCCGCTTCCGCCGAGGGGCCGATCGGTCCGCGCCTGACCGCCGCCGTGGCCGCGGCCAGGGAGGCCGGCGTCTGGCTGGCGGCGCGCAAGGGCACGCCCGACGCCCTAGCGGGCGCGACGGCGTTCCTGCAGCTGATGGGGGAGACGACCGGCGGCTGGATGCTGGCCAAGGGCGCGGATGCTCCGCTCGCACGGCTCTACGCCGATCAGGTTCTGGCCGGCACGCCCGGCCTGGTCGCGGCGGTCACGCAAGGCGCCGCGCTGCTGGAGGCGTGGACGGGCTGAGGGCCCATCCACGCACCCCGTAGTTCTTAGAGCTGGCCGAGCATGTAGTCGGCGGAGGAGACGCGGAATTCACCGCCCTCTTCCACGTTCAGCTGCTGCACCACGCCGTCCTTGACGATCATGGAATAGCGCTGCGAACGCGGGCCCATGCCGAACTTCGAGCCGTCGAAGTCCAGGCCGATAGTGCGGGTGAAGTCGCCGTTGCCGTCGGCCAGCATCACGATGTCCTCACCGACCTCCTGGTCCTTGGCCCAGGCCTTCATCACGAAGACGTCGTTGACCGAGACGCAGGCGATGGCGTCGACGCCCTTGGCCTTCAGGTCGGCGGCCTTCTCCTTGAAGCCCGGCAGGTGCTTGGCCGAGCAGGTCGGGGTGAAGGCGCCGGGCACGGCGAACAGGGCGACGGTCTTGCCCTTGAACAGCTCATCGCCGGTGATCGGCTTGGGGCCCTCGGGCGAGGTGGTCATGAAGGTGGCGGCGGGCAGGCTGTCGCCGACTTTGATGGTCATGGCCGATCTCCGGTCTGGATAGGTTGGAAGCTGAGCACATAGAGACGCTTCATCACGACGCAAGTTGCATCTGATCGTCCGGGCTTGAAACCGCCGCTTTCAGTTCCGATCCTCTGACCATGGCTGAAAGCGAATTTCTCACCGGTCGACTGCTGGTCGCGATGCCCGGCATCGACGATCCGCGCTTCGAGCGGGCCGTGGTCTTCGTCTGCTCGCACGATGCGGACGCCGCCATGGGCCTGGCCGTGAACCGCCCGGTGGACGGCCTGATGGTCAGCGATCTGCTGGAAAAGCTGGGCGTGCCGCAAGCGGAGGACGGCCCCGCCGACCTCGTGCTGATGGGCGGGCCGGTCCAGCGCGAGCGGGGCTTTGTCCTGCATACCGCCGACTATGAAGCCGAAGGCGCCAGCGTGGCGATCACCGAGGGCCTGAGCCTGACCACGACGCGCACGGTGCTGGAGGCCATGACCGACTATCGCACCAAGCCGCGCCGCGCGATCCTGGCCCTCGGCTACGCCGGCTGGGACGGCGGCCAGCTGGAACAGGAGCTGCGCGAGAACGTGTGGCTGATCTGTGATCCGGATGAACAGCTGCTGTTCGGCTCCGACCATGAGCACAAGTGGTCACAGGCCCTGGCGAAACTCGGGATCAGCGCCGACCAGCTTTCCGGTCAGGCGGGGCGGGCCTAACCCCAGGCCCGCAGCGGAGCCACGCCGTCCAGATAGGCCTCGTTGAGGTAGACCTCGGCCTCGGTCGGCGCCAGGGCGGGCGCATAGCCGAAGCCCTGACCGTAGTTGCAGCCCAGCTCCAGAAGGCGGGCGGCCATGGCGGCGTTCTCCACCCCCTCGCCCACCACTTCCAGATTGAGGTCGCGGCCGAGCTGGACGATGGAGCGGACGATCTTGGCCGAGCCTTCGTTGCCGGCCATGGTCCGCACGAAATAGCGGTCGATCTTCAGCGTGTCGGCCGGCAGCTGCGACAGGTAGGACAGCGACGAGAACCCGGTGCCGAAGTCGTCCAGCGCCAGGCCCACGCCGGTGTCGCGCAGGGCCTTCAGGACCGAGGCGGCGCGCTTGGGATCGCGCATGACTTCGCTCTCGGTGATCTCCAGCTTCAAGGCCTGCGGCGGCAGGTCGTTTTCCTTGATGATCGAGGCGACCTCGGCGATCAGGCTGGCGCGGTCGATCTCGCCGGTCGAAAGATTGACGCTGACGGTCATGCCCTCGACCTGCTTGTGCGTCCGGCGCCAGGCGGCCAGCTGGGCGGCGGCGGCGCGCATCATGTGCGCGCCCAGCTCGCTCATCAGGCCCATTTCCTCGACCAGCGGCAGGAAGTCGTCCGGCGGCAGGAAGCCGCGGCGCGGATGCCGCCAGCGGGCCAGTGCCTCGAAACCAGCCAGGGCCCCGTCCGACAGGCGGACGACCGGCTGGAAGAAGGGGATGATCTCGCCACGGCCCAGGGCGCCGCGCAGGTCGGCCTCCAGCGCCAGCTGGGAAAGGCCGTCGCTTTCCATGGCGCGGCCATAGGCGGCGGCGCCGCCGCGGCCGCCGACGCGAGCCGCCTCGACCGCCAGTTCGGCGCGGCGCAGCAGTTCAGTGGCTTCGGGCGCGTGCTCGCCGCCCTCGGCCGAGACGGCGCCCAGGGACAGGGTCGGGAAGATGTCGAAGCCGACGACGCGCAGGGGCTGTTCGACCGCCTGGCGCAGCATCTCGGCCGGTTCACGGCCGCTGACGGCCTCGATCAGCACGGCGAACTCGTCCTCGCCGATGCGGCCGATGACGGCCTCGGCCGGGAAGGCGGCGGCCATGCGCGAGCCAAGAGCCGCCAGCACCAGATCGGCGCGCTCGTGGCCCAGGGCCTCGTTCAGGCGGCGCAGGCGGTCGAGGTCGGCGACCACCAGTTCGTACTCGCCCGCGCTCTGCAGACGCTCGCGGGCGCGGGCGATGAAGCTTGTCCGGTCCAGAAGGCCGGTGAGGCTGTCGTGCTGCGAGGCGGCGTACTTCGTTTCCGGCGCGACGACGCCGGCGGCGCGGACGCCCTCTTCCAGCCAGACGCCGCGCCACAGGCAGCTTTCGGCCCCGCGCATGCGCACGCGGGCGACGACTTCGGAACCGGGCGGCTGGGTGCGCAGCATGCGCTCCACCTGGGCGCGGTCCTGGGGAATGGCGAGGGCCAGAATGGCGGCGGAGGCGCACTCGGGCGCCAGCGGGCCAAGGCCAAGGGCGCGGGCGGGTCCGTTGACGCGAAGACGGTCGGCTTCGGGCTCCCACACCCACAGCGCCACATCAGCAGCGCCCAGGGCCTCCAGCATGGCCGGGGCCTCCCAGCCCCGCTTCAGGTTTTGCTTCAGCGCCATGCACAGCCCCGCCGAAGACCCATTCTAGGCCCCGGCACTGTCCGGGCTTTCCAACGCACGCACGCGCGAGACCAGTCCGAACAACCTATGGTCTCGCCATTCGCCGTTAATTTTCAGATAAGCGCGGGCGTAACCCTCTTCCGAAAACCCGGCCTTGAGCAATAAGCGGCGGGAAGGCTCGTTGTCGGGCAGGCATTGCGCCTCCAGCCGCGACAGGCGGAACGGCCCGAACGCGAAGGCGCTGACCGCGTTGACCGCCGCCAGGCCGTACCCCCGCCGAGCGAAGGGCTCGCCGATCCAGTAGCCGAGAGAGGCGGTCTCAGCGACGCCCCGGCGGATGTTGTGCATGCGGATCAGGCCGACCAGCCGGTTCTCACGCGTCTCGCGGATCGCCAGGGCCACGCCCAGGCCTTCGGTCAGTTCGCGGTCATAGGCCTCGATGCGCCGGCTGAAGGCGGCGCGGGTCAGGTCGTCCTGCGGCCAGGTCGGCTCCCAGGGCTGCAGGAAGGCGCGGGACGCTTCGCGCACCTTCGCCCATTCGGCATGGTCGGCCATGCGAGGGCTGCGCAGGGTCACGCTCTCGCCCTGCAGGACGATCTCATTCCTCGGTGAAAGCCAGTCGAGCATGCCCATGCGCGCGACCCTAGCTTGCTTCGATCAGGCGAACAGCCCGGCCTCGAAGGCGCGGCCCGCCTTCATGGCGCCCTTGGCCCCCAGCACCGCCGTGGCGCACTTGCCGGAGCCCAGCAGACGCGCGCCGACCCGGGCGATGTCGCCGGCCTCGACCGCGTCGATGGCCGCGCCGATCTCGGCCGCGCTCAGGGTCTTGCCGAACAGCAGGGTCTGGCCTGCCGCCTGCTCGGCGCGGGACAGGGGCTGCTCGCGACCCATGAACATCGACGCCTTCAGCTGGGCCTTGGCGCGCGACAGTTCGATCGGCTCGATCCGCTGCGACAGGGCGGCGATCTGCTCGGCCGTCACCTTGGCCGCCTCGGACGCGTCCTTGGCCGCGCAGCCGGCATAGACGCCCAGGACGCCGACGTCCGAATAGGTGTCGGCATAGGCGTCGATGGCGTAGGCGAGGCCCCGGTTCTCGCGGACTTCCTGGAACAGGCGCGAGGACATGCCGCCCCCCAGCGCCTCGGCGAACAGGCGCAGCACGAAATAGTCCGGATCACGCGCGCCGAATGCCGGCAGCAGCATCACCAGATGCGCCTGCTCAAGGCGCTTGGGATTCTCGACATGGCCGCCCTGGAAGGCCGGGGTCGGCGTGATCGGCGCGCCGGCCGTGTTGGACATGGCGCCGAACTCACGCTCGGCCAGGGCCAGCAGCTCGTCCTCGCCCGCCGCGCCGGCGGCGCTGACCACCAGAGCGTCGGCGGCGTAGAGGGCCGCGCGCCATTCGCTAACGGCGGCGGGGGTGGCCGGGGCCAGTGAGGCGTCCGTGCCCAGGATCGGCCGGCCAAGGCCGGTGTCGCCCCAGGCCGCGCCCTGCACCAGGTCGAAGACCAGATCGTCAGGAGTGTCCGCCGCCTCGGCGATCTCCTGGCCGATGACCTGCTTTTCCTTTTCCAGGTCCTCGCCATCGAGGGTCGGGCGCAGCAGCAGGTCGGCCACGACCGCCATGCCCAGATCCATGCCGCCCTTCAGGGCGCGGACCTGGAAGCTGGTGCGCTCATAGCCGGTGGCGGCGTTGAGGTTGCCGCCCTCGTTC
The DNA here is from genome assembly GCF_041021955.1 of Caulobacter sp. 73W. Lineage (GTDB taxonomy): Bacteria > Pseudomonadota > Alphaproteobacteria > Caulobacterales > Caulobacteraceae > Caulobacter. The sequence goes on along the minus strand of NZ_CP158375.1, from coordinate 2,633,348 downwards.
TCGATGACCTCGACGATGTCGCGGGCCGAGCGCGCGCCCGCGCCCTTGAACACCATGTGCTCCAGCAGGTGCGACCAGCCCGAGCGGGCCTTGTCCTCGAACCGCGCGCCCCGGCCGGCCACGACCGACAGGGCGACCGTCTCCAGGCCCGGCATGGGGTCGCAGACGACCCGCACGCCGTTGGCGAGGGTGTGAACCTTGGGCGTCGTCACTCGGCTCTCGCGAAGGCGCGCACGCGGGCCTTCACCGCCTCGGCGTCGGCGTCCACGCTGTCGAAGCGTTCCGGACGCTGGAACAGGTCACCGGCGCCGCGCGGGGCCGGAGCGTCGACGCCGCAGGCGGCCAGGACGGCTTCGGGGAACTTGGCCGGATGGGCGGTGGACAGCACCACCAGCGGCGCGTCGACGCCGCCGGCCGTCAGGGCGGCCTGGGCGGCGGTGACGGCCACCGCCGTGTGCGGGTCGATCATCTCGCCGGTCTCGTTGAGGGTGGCGACCATGGTGCGGGCGGTCTCCGCCTCGCTCACGGCGCGGCCGCGGAACAGCTCGCGGATCGCGGCCAGGGCCGACGGCGGGATGTCCAGGGCGCCCGCCTCGGCGAAGGTGCGGAAGGCGCGGCCGGTCTCGACGCCGTCACGGCCGACGGCTTCGAAATACAGGCGCTCGAAGTTCGACGAGACCTGGATGTCCATGGCCGGCGACGAGGTCTCGGCCACGTCACCGCGCACATAGCGGCCGTCCTCGATGGCGCGGGCGACAATGTCGTTGGCGTTGGTCGCCGCCGTCAGGCTGCGGATCGGCAGGCCCAGCTTGCTGGCCACATAGCCCGCATAGGCGTCGCCGAAGTTGCCGGTCGGGATGGCGAAGGCCACTTCACGCAGCGGCGCGCCCAGGGCGACGGCGGCGGTGAAGTAATAGACGCTTTGCGCCGCGACCCGGGCCCAGTTGATGGAGTTGACCGCCGACAGGTCCACGGCCTGCGCGAACTGGCCGTCGGCGAACATGCCCTTGAGGATCGCCTGGCAGTCGTCGAAGGTGCCGCCGACCGACAGGCACTGGACGTTGGCGTCCTCGACCGTGGTCATGAAGCGCCGCTGGACCTCGCTGATCCGGCCGTCCGGGAACATGGCGACGATCTTCACATTGGTCCGGCCGCGGAAGGCCTCGACCGCCGCGCCGCCGGTGTCGCCCGACGTGGCGCAGACGATGGTGAGATTGCGGTTCCGGGTCGACAGAATGTGGTCGTACAGCCGCCCCAGCAGCTGCATGGCCACGTCCTTGAACGCCAGGGTCGGGCCGTGGAACAGCTCCAGCAGGAACAGGCCGGGGGCCAGCTGCTTTAGCGGTGTCGTCGCCGGGTGGGCGAAGCTGGCATAGGCCTCCTGGCAGATGGCGGCCAGGTCCTCGCGGGCGATCTCGTCGCCGGCGAAGCGGGCCAGCACCTCGGTGGCGACCTCGTGATACGGCTTGCCGGCGAAGGCGGCGATCTCGTCAGCGGTGAAGCTGGGCCAGCTTTCCGGGACGTACAGGCCGCCGTCGGGCGCGAGGCCGGACAGGACCGCATCCAGGAAACCGATCGCGGGGGCTTCTCCCCGGGTGGAGATGTACTTCATCAGTCTTTTCGCCTGCGCCAGAGCATGGCGGCATAGACGCAGGCCAGGGTCGCGGCAAGGCCGAACCAGGTCAGCGCATATTCCAGATGCCGGTTGGAAATTTCCGCCGGAAGCGGCGCCGGCTCCAGCGCGGCCCAGTCCGGATTGGTGGGGGTCTCGGCCATCAGGAACAGCGGCGCGGCGTTCGCGGCGCCCAGGCCGGCGCCGACGGCGGCGGCGTCACGGGCGAAGTACTGGCGCTTGTCCGGCTGGTCCGGCGGGGTGACGAAGCTGCGCGCGTCCCCGGCCCGCAGCACGCCAGTGACGGAGACGGGCGTACGATCCGTCGCGTCGACCGGCGGGCGGGCCGAGACCGTGTCGGCGACAAAGCCGCGATCAACCAGGACCACGCCCTGCGGCGTCGGGCAGGCGGAGATGATCCGCTCCCCCGCCTTGCCGTCACGGATGGCGTAGAGCTCGACGAACGGCGCCTTGGCCAGGCCGGGACAGGTCAGGCTGACGCGGGTGAACTCGCTCGACCCCGGCGTCCAGGGCGTCGCCGCCGCGCCTTGCAGGGCGGCGATGCGGGTCAAAAGATCGTTCTTCCAGCTCAGGCGTTGCACCTGCCAGGCGCCGAGGCAGCACAGGATCACCAGGCTGATCGCGGTGGCGATGGTCAGGCCGATGGGAAAGCGGCGGGCGGTTCCGGATGACATGGGCTCAGACGTCGCGGCGTCCGGCCTCGGACGCCTTGTTGGCCACCTGGGCGGCGACCATCAGCCCCTTCATGGGGCGCAGCAGGCCGACCGACACGAAGGTGATCAGCGGAAGCCAGAGAATGAGGTGCAGCCAGATCGGCGGGTGGAAGGTGAACTCCACGAACAAAGCCGCGAAGCAGACCAGGAAGCCGGCGATGAGGATGATGAAGACCGCGGGCCCGTCGCCGCTGTCGGCCTTGGAGAGATCATAGCCACAGGCCTCGCAGGCCGGGCTGATGCGAAGGAAGCCCTCGAAGAGCATTCCCTCGCCGCAGTTCGGACAGCGGCCGGCGAGCCCCGACAAGTAGGGGTTCGCCGGCCCTGCCATTTAGCCGAAGACGACGTAGACGAATGCGAACAGGAACAGCCACACCACGTCGACGAAGTGCCAGTACCAGGCGGCGGCTTCGAAGCCGAAGTGACGTTCCGGCGTGAAGGCGCCGCGCATCAGTCGGATCAGGCAGACGATCAGGAAGAGCGTACCGATGATCACGTGAGCGCCGTGGAAACCCGTCGCCAGGAAGAAGGTCGAACCGTACAGGCCCGAGTTCGCCGCGGCTTCCGAATAGAACAGGTGCTCGTGGTTGATGTGGTAGTACTCGTAGAACTGGATGCCGCTGAACAGCAGGCCCAGGGCCACGGTCAGGATCAGGGCCAGCTTGGCGCCTTCGCGGTCGTTCTTGATGATCGCGTGGTGAGCCCAGGTCACGGTCGTGCCCGACAGCAGCAGTGTCAGGGTGTTGACCAGCGGCAGACGCCAGGCCGAGACGGTCTCGACGCCGGCCGGCGGCCACTGGGCCCAGGCCGTCTTCACTTCCTCGTAGGCGGACAGGGTCCGGTGCTCATGGAAGAGCACCATCTCGAAAAACATCCAGAACCACGCCACGAAGAACATCACTTCCGAGGCGATAAACAGGATCATGCCGTAGCGCAGGCCGATCGAGACGACCGGCGTATGGTCGCCGGCGTTGGCTTCCTTGATGACGTCGCCCCACCAGCCGACCACGGAATAGATCAGACCGAGCAGGCCCAGAGCGGCCACCCACCAGGTGCCCTTCTCGAGACCGAAGAGACCGCCCTTCATCCAGATGACGGTTCCCATGGTGAGCAGGACCAGCGCAACCGAGCTGACCAGCGGCCACGGGCTGGGCGGAAGAATGTGATAGTCGTGTTTTACGGCGCCAGATGCCATGTTCGCCTAAACCCTTTTGTCCCCCGGCCGGGCGAGCCCAGCCTTGAAAATCGTTCGTGCTATAACGCCCGTCGTCAGCTTCCGCCAGTGGCCGAAGCGCCGCTTTCCGCAACCTTCGTCGATGGGAAGAACGTGTAGGAGAGTGTGATCTCCTCCTTGCCCTTCGTCTCGAAGTCATCGGCGTAGCGGGGGTCTACGAAATAGACCACCGGGAACTCGACCGTCTGGCCGGGCTGGATGGTCTGATCATTGAAGCAGAAGCACTCCAGCTTCTGGAAATACGGACCGGCCAGCTCCGGCACGACGTTGTACGAAGCGCGGCCGGTCATCGGCTTGTCGCCGTTGTTGGTGACCTTGAAAAAGGCCAGTCCCGTCGCGCCGATGTTGATCTGCTGGCTCACCTGCTCGGTGCTGAAATCCCACGGCAGGGAGCGCACATTGGCGTCGAAGCGGACGGTGATCTTCTGGTCCAGAATCTTGGTCGGCGCGGCCGAGGCCTTGCTCACCGTGCCGCCGAAGCCGGTCACCTGGCAGAACATCTTGTAAAGCGGGACGGCCGCATAGGCAGCGCCCACCATGCCGAAGAACACCGTCGCGCAGATCAGCGCGACCCGGCGGTTCATCTTCTGCTGCGGCGTGGCCTCAGAGCGGTCGGTCGGCAATATTGCCTCCCAGCCTGACGAGGGTCACCACGAACACCAGGACCACGAAGGCCACGAGGCCAAGAGCCAGGGCGACGTTGCGTCCGCGGCGCGCCTTGTCGGCGGCGGCCCGGTCCGGAGTTTTCTGCGGCTCGGTCATGACAGCTTGATTACCCAGTGCATGGGAGAAAGGCCAGCCGCCGCCTCGACCAACAGGGCCGCGAACAGCAGGAAGAGATACAGGATCGAAAAGGCGAACATGTTGCGCGCGTCCTTGGAGCCGGCGCGCACCGCATAGAGCAGGTCGCCGTTCTCGCCCGTGCGGTCGTCCGCCTCGTCGCCGGCGCGGCTGGCGAACAGCCGCCCGGCCAGGATCAGGAACACCAGCCCGCCGATCACCGAGACCGACAGATAGAGCATGCCGCCGAGGCCCGTGAAGGCCGGGGCCACGCAGACCGGGATCAGGACCAGGCTGTAGATCAAGATCTGCAGACGGGTGCTCTTGGCCCCCTTCACCACCGGCAGCATCGGCACGCCGGCCTTGGCGTAGTCCTGCTTGGTGTAGAGCGCCAGAGCCCAGAAGTGCGGCGGGGTCCACAGGAAGATGATCAGCACCATCAGCCAGGCGTTCAGCGGCGCCTCGCCCGTGGCGGCGGCCCAGCCGATGGCCGGCGGCAGCGCCCCCGCCAGTCCGCCGATGACGATGTTCTGCACGGTCCAGCGCTTCAGCCACATGGTGTAGACCACGGCGTAGAACAGGATGGTGAAGGCCAGCAGGCCGGCGGCCAGCCAGTTCAGCGCCATGCCCATCAGCATGACCGACAGCAGGCTCAGCACTACGCCCAGGGACGCGGCTTCGGCCCCCGCCACCTTGCCGGCCGGCACGGGGCGGGCGCGGGTGCGGCGCATCTTGGCGTCGATGTCGGCGTCGAACCACATGTTGAGGGCGCCGGACGCGCCGGCTCCCACGGCGATGCACAGCACCGCCACGGCCATCAGCACGGGGTGCAGGTGGCTGCGCGCCGCGACCACGCCGGTCAGGGCGGTGAACACGACCAGGCTCATCACCCGCGGCTTCATCAGCTGCAGGTAGTCCCGCCAGCTGGCGGGCGTGACCTCGGCGGTCTCTATGGCGGCGGGCTTGCTCATCATGCGTCTTATAGGCCGAAGGGCGCGGCCGGACCTGCGTCCGATCCGCGCCCCCCGATTTTTACTCAGAACCTGGCGATCAGTGGTGGCTGTCGGCCTTGATCACCGGCGGTTCGTTGAACTGGTGGAACGGCGGCGGCGAGGACAGGGTCCACTCCAGCGTCGTGGCGCCTTCGCCCCACGGGTTGGCTTCGGCCTTGCGACGACGGATGGCTGCCTCCAGCAGGACCACCAGGAAGATGCCGACGGCGGCGATCGTGATCACGTAGCCGACCGACGAGACCCAGTTCCAGTAGGTGAAGGCTTCCGGATAGTCGACGTAACGACGCGGCATGCCTTGCAGACCCAGGAAGTGCTGCGGGAAGAAGACGAGGTTCACGCCGACGAACATGACCCAGAAGTGCAAGGCGCCGAGGAACTCGTTGTACTTCACGCCCCACATCTTCTCGAACCAGTAGTAGAAGCCTGCGAAGATAGCGAACACGGCGCCCAGCGACAGCACGTAGTGGAAGTGCGCCACCACGTAATAGGTGTCGTGCAGGCTGTAATCGATGCCCGCGTTGGACAGGACCACGCCGGTGACGCCGCCGACCGTGAACAGGAAGATGAAGCCGATCGCCCACAGCATGGGCGTCTTGAAGCTGATGGAGCCGCCCCACATGGTGGCGATCCAGGAGAAGATCTTCACGCCCGTCGGAACGGCGATGATCATCGTGGCGGCCACGAAGTAGGCGCGCAGGTTGATGCTCATGCCGACGGTGTACATGTGGTGAGCCCACACGATGAAGCCGACGAAGCCGATGGCCACCATGGCGTAGGCCATGGCGAGGTAACCGAAGACCGGCTTGCGGCTGAAGGTCGACACGATGTGGCTGATGATCCCGAACCCGGGCAGGATCAGGATGTACACTTCCGGGTGACCGAAGAACCAGAACAGGTGCTGGAACATGACCGGGTCGCCGCCCGCGGTCGGGTCGAAGAAGTGGGTGCCGAAGTTACGGTCCGTCAGCAGCATGGTGATGGCGCCGCCCAGAACCGGCAGCGACAGCAGCAGCAGGAAGGCGGTGATCAGCACCGACCAGGCGAACAGCGGCATGCGGTGCAGGGTCATGCCCGGCGCGCGCATGTTGAAGATGGTGGTGATGAAGTTGATCGCGCCCAGGATCGAGCTGATGCCCGCCAGGTGGAGCGAGAAGATCGCCAGATCCATGGCCGGGCCGGTGTGGCCGGTCGTGGACAGCGGCGGATAGATCGTCCAGCCGCCGCCGAAGCCGTGGCCAGGACCGCCGTCGACGAACATCGAGGTGCAGAGCAGCACCCACGCGGCGACCAGCAGCCAGAACGAGATGTTGTTCATCCGCGGGAAGGCCATATCCGGCGCACCGATCATGATCGGAATGAACCAGTTGCCGAACCCGCCGATCATCGCCGGCATGACCATGAAGAAGATCATGATCAGGGCGTGGGCGGTGACGACGGCGTTATAGCCGTGCTTGCCCTTGAAGACGCCCAGCTGGGCCAGCATCCCGTTGTCCGAGAACACCTGGATGCCCGGCTCGGCCAGTTCCCAGCGGATCAGGCCCGAAAGGGCGCCGCCGACGAGGCCCGCCATGATGGCGAACAGGATGTAGAGGGTGCCGATGTCCTTGTGGTTCGTGGAGAAGAACCAGCGGGCGATGAAGCCCGGCTTGTGATCGGCGTCGTGATCGTGTGCGTGGTCTGCGGCGTGAGCCATCGGACTCTATCCTACGAGCTTAGGCCGCCGGCGCGGCGGGAGCCGCGGCCGGAGCGGGAGTGGTTTCGGCGGCCGGCGTCGCAGCGTCTGCGGCGGCCGGAGCGGCGACGGCGGGAGCAGCCGCCGGAGCCGGAGGCGCCTTTTGGGCGACCCAGGCGTCGAATTCGGCTTGGCTGACGACCTTGATCTCGATCGGCATGAAGGCGTGGTCGACGCCGCACAGCTCCGAGCATTGGCCGTAGAAGGTGCCGGTCTTCTCAGCCTTGAACCAGGTTTCGTTCAGGCGGCCCGGGATGGCGTCGGTCTTCAGACCAAAGGCCGGCAGGGCGAAGGCGTGGATCACGTCGGCGGCGGTCACCTGGACGCGCACGACCTGATTGACCGGAACCACCATCGGCTCGGTCGCCGCCAGGCGGAACGGAACGCCGCGCGCCTTGGCTTCGGCTTCCGGCAGCATGGTCGAGGTGATTTCGCCGATCTCCTGATCGGGATACTCGTAGCCCCAGTACCACTGATAGCCGACGGCCTTCACGGTCATGTAGGGCTTCGGCATGTTGTGGTAGTCGAACAGCAGCCGGAACGAGAAGATCGCGATGAACATCAGGATCAGGACCGGAACGACGGTCCAGACGATCTCGATGGCCGTGTTGTGGCTGAACTTGGCCGGCACCGGATTGGCGCGCTTGTTGTAGCGCACCACGATCCAGATCAGCAGGCCCAGCACGAACAGGGTGATGATCGTGATGATCGGCAGCAGGATCGCGTCGTGGAAGAAGTGCGCATGGTGCTTCAGCGGCGAAGCCGCCGGCTGCAGCGCGATGCCTTTCGGGGTCGGCTGCCCCATCAGTTGTTCGGCCAGCGCCTGAGCGCCGAACGTCGCCGTTGCTGCGAACGCGGCCAGACCCGCCATCATCCGCCGCATACCCAAAAGTTGCGCCTTCATGTCCCTCACGGCCCGTTTCGCCGCCCGAAGCGCCCGTTTTCGGGTCACTCCGCGGTCGGCAACTCATCTTCAGGCGTCGATAAGGTGCGCGTCATGAACGCGTGGCCCCCTTGTCGCCTTGGCGGGTGCATACGCGTATCGTCCAGCCTTGCCAAGGCGTCAGGCGCCGCAAAGTCCCTACAAGCGTCATGGAGTCGCTCTGCGACGGCGAAACATGGCTTCGTCGCACGGCGTTACTTCTGGCTGAGATCAATTTCGCCCGCGAAGGCTGGCGGCGCATTGCGCTGGATCAACCTCGCGCCCGCCCTTTCCTGAGGCGCCTGTAAGAAAGCCTCGCCTTGCGCCCTTGCTGCATGAGGCGTAACGGGATCGCTCCCCGAACTGGGGGTATTTTGTCGAAGGAGATCGCCATGGGTTACCGGGTCGCCGTCGTCGGCGCCACGGGCAATGTGGGCCGCGAAATGTTGAACATCCTCGAGGAAGTGAACTTCCCCGTGGACAAGCTGCATGCGCTGGCCTCGCGAAAATCCATTGGCGTCGAAGTCGGCTGGAAAGACGGCGTGGTCGCCTGCGAGGACGTCGAGCAGTTCGACTTCACCAAGGTCGACCTGGTGCTGATGAGCGCCGGCGGCTCCGTATCCAAGGCCTGGGGCGAGAAGATCGGCGCCGCCGGTCCGATCGTGATCGACAACTCCAGCCACTTCCGCATGGACCCGAAGGTTCCGCTGGTGGTGCCGGAAGTGAACCCCGACGCGGCCGCCGACACGCCCAAGAACATCATCGCCAACCCCAACTGCTCGACCGCGCAGCTGGTGGTGGCCCTGAAGCCCCTGCACGACCGCGCCAAGATCAAGCGCGTCGTGGTGTCGACCTACCAGTCGGTTTCCGGCGCGGGCAAGGAAGGCATGGACGAGCTTTGGGAGCAGACCAAGCAGGTCTTCGTCCTGGGCGCGTCCGAGCCTAAGAAGTTCACCAAGCAGATCGCCTTCAACGTCATCCCGCACATCGACGTCTTCATGGACGACGGGCAGACCAAGGAAGAGTGGAAAATGGCCGTCGAGACCCAGAAGATTCTGGATCCGGCCATTCAGCTGACCGCGACCTGCGTGCGCGTGCCGGTGTTCGTCGGCCACTCCGAGGCCGTGAACATCGAGTTCGAAAGCCCGCTGGACGAGGACGAGGCCCGCGACATCCTGCGTGAAGCCGACGGCGTCATCGTCGTCGATAAGCGCGAGGACGGCGGCTACATCACGCCGAAGGAAAGCCAGGGCGAATTCCCGGTCTACATCTCGCGTATCCGCAACGACCCGACGCAGCCGAACACCATCAATCTGTGGTGCGTGTCCGACAACCTGCGCAAGGGCGCCGCCCTGAACGCCATCCAGATCGCACAGCTTCTGCACGAGCGCGGCTGGCTGAAGCAGAAGGCGCTCGCCTAGGATCGATGTCACCCGGTCTTCGTGACCGACCTTCACAAGAAGCGGGTGGCGATCTGATCGCCGCCCGCTTTTTTCATGGCCTTTTCCTGGGGATCCGAATGGCCGCTGACCAGAACCAACGCTCCGCGATCACGGCGGGCGTCGTCTGCTACCTGCTGTGGGGCTTCCTGCCCCTTTACTTCCATGTGGTCAGCCTGTTCGGCGTCAGCTCTTTCGAGATGATCGCCCACCGCACCGTCTGGTCCGTGATCTGGGCCGGCGGCCTGGTCTTGCTGGCCCGTCAGGCCGGCGAGGTGAAGCGGGTCCTGGGCGACCTGAAGATCATGGCCTGGCTGGCGGCGTCGACGGCGGCGATCTTCATCAACTGGACGGTCTATGTCCTGGCGGTGAACGCCGGCCACGTGATCGAGGCCAGCCTCGGCTATTACATCAACCCGCTGATGAACATGGCGGCCGGCGCCCTGCTGTTCCGCGAACGAATGAGCGGCGCGGGCAAGATCGCCATCGCCCTGGCCGCCGTCGGCGTAGTGGTCCAGGCCGTGGCCATCGGCCACTTGCCGATCGTGTCTCTGGGCCTGGCCCTGTCCTTCTGCGCCTATGCGGTGATCCGCAAGCGGGTGGCGGTGGACGCCCAGACCGGCCTGTTCTTCGAGTGCGCCTATCTCGCCCTGCCCGGCCTGCTCTACGTTCTGTGGCTGCAGAAGACCGGTGTCGGCCATTTCACCAGCGGCGTGAACGTCGCCCTGCTGCTGATGGCGGCCGGTCCGGCCACGGTCGCGCCCCTGGCCCTGTTCGCCTGGGCGGCGCGGCGCATGCCGCTGTCGACCATGGGCTTCCTGCAGTTCCTGGCGCCGACCATCCAGTTCCTGATCGGCGTGGCGCTGGGCGAGGCGTTCACGCCCCTGCGCGCCCTGTCCTTCGGCTTCATCTGGGCCGGGGTGGCGGTGTTCGCCTATGGGGCCTGGAAGGCCGGACGCCGCGCGCGCCTGGCTCAGAGCGCGGCGTAGGCCGCCTCGATCAGGCGCACGGGGCGCGGGTCGCCGATCAGGTCCGCGCCCTGCTTGTTCATGACATAGGCGCCTGCCACGCCGCGCTGCGGGTCGGCCCACACGCAGGAGCCGCCCCAGCCGCTGTGGCCGAACGCGTCGTCGGTCGGGCCGTAGAAGAAGTTCGGCTCATTGCGCATGAAGCCCGCGCCCCAGCTGATCTCGAACGGCAGGACCAGGTCACGGCCGCGAATGCGCTGTCGGGTCGCCTCGGCTACGCCGCGCGGCGACAGGATGGCGCGGTCGCCCAGGGTCCCGTCTCCGGCCAGGGCGCTCATCAATTGCGCCAGCCCCTCGGCGGTGGCGTGCATGTTGGCCGAAGGGATCTCGATCCGCCGCCAGTCCGCCGCGCTCTTGCCGCTGGCGGTGGCCCAAGGGGTCAGGAAGGCGGCTTTCACCGCGTCGTTCAGCTCCCCGAACTTGGGCAGGGCGCTGGGGCGCTGCAGGTCGGCGACGCGATCATGCTCGGCGTCGGGCAGGCCCAACCAGAGGTCGAGGCCCAGGGGGCCGGCTATATCCTCGCGCAGGGCGGTCCCCATGCTGCGGCCATCCACCCGGCGGAAGATCTCGCCGGTCATGTAGCCGATGGTCGTGGGGTGATAGCCGCTGGCCGTCCCCGGCTCCCAGATCGGCGCCATGGCGGCCAGCTTGGCGGCGATAGCCGGCGGGTCGTACCAGAGGGTCGGGTCCATCTGCTCCGGGAAACCCGACAGGCCGGCCTGGTGCGACAGCAGCTGTTCGATGGTGACCGCGTCCTTGCCGGCTTGCGCGAACTCCGGCCAGACGCTGGCGACGGTCTGGTCGTAGGCTAGCCGCCCCTGCTCCACCAGCCGCGCGATCATCAGGCTGGCCACCGCCTTGGTGGACGAGAAGATCGGGCTGAGGGTGTCGGCTGTGAAAGCCTTCGACTTGGCTCGATCCATATGGCCGCCCCACAGGTCGACCACCGTCTCGCCGTCCACCACCAGGGTGAAGCGGGCGCCCAGCTCCCTGCCCTCGGCGAAGTTGGCTTCGAAGGCCTCGCGCACGGGCGAGAAGCGGTCGGCGCAATGGCCGTCGGCGGCGAATTCGGTCATCCGGCTCAAGTGCGGACTCGAGGCCCGCGAGGCAAGGGCCAAAAACGAAAACGGCGGGCGCCCTGGGGACGCCCGCCGCTGTCGATCTGTCGCTGAAGCCGCCGCTTAGTAGCGGTAGTGCTCCGGCTTGAACGGGCCTTCGACCGGCACGTTGATGTAGTCGGCCTGCTCCTTGGTCGGGGTCGTGAGCTTCACGCCCAGCTTCTCCAGGTGCAGCTTGGCGACCTTCTCATCCAGCACCTTCGGCAGGGTGTAGACGTCGTTCTTGTAGGCCGCGCGGTTGGTCCACAGTTCGATCTGGGCCAGGGTCTGGTTGGTGAACGAGGCCGACATCACGAAGGACGGGTGGCCCGTGGCGTTGCCCAGGTTCACCAGGCGGCCTTCCGACAGCACGATGATCTTGTTGCCGCCCGGGAATTCCACGTGGTGGACCTGCGGCTTGATCTCGTCCCACTTGAAGTTGCGCAGGCCGGCGATCTGAATTTCGCTGTCGAAGTGGCCGATGTTGCAGACGATGGCGTTGTTCTTCATCGCCCGCATGTGATCGACGGTGATGACGTCCTTGTTGCCGGTGGCGGTGACGTAGATGTCGGCCACGGGCAGGGCGTCCTCGATGGTCAAGACCTCATAACCTTCCATCGCCGCCTGCAGGGCGCAGATCGGATCGATCTCGGTGACGATCACGCGGGCGCCGCCGTTGCGCAGCGAAGCCGCCGAGCCCTTGCCCACGTCGCCATAGCCGCAGACCACGGCGACCTTGCCGGCCAGCATCACGTCGGTGCCGCGGCGGATGGCGTCCACCAGGCTTTCACGGCAGCCGTACAGGTTGTCGAACTTCGACTTGGTGACGCTGTCGTTGACGTTGATGGCCGGGAACGGCAGCTCGCCCTTGGCGGCCATCTGGTACAGGCGGTGGACGCCCGTGGTGGTCTCTTCCGACACGCCGGTGCAGGCGTCGCGGATGGCCGAATAGAAGCCAGGCTTTTCGGCCAGGTACTTCTTCATCACGGCGTAGAGGGCTTCTTCTTCTTCGTTCTGCGGGTTGTTCAGGACCGACGGGTCCTTCTCGGCCTTCGGGCCGAGCACGCACAGCAGGGTGGCGTCGCCGCCGTCGTCGAGGATCAGGTTCGGATAGCCGCCGTCATGCCATTCGAAGATCTTGTGGGCGTACTCCCAGTACTCCACCAGGGTCTCGCCCTTGGTCGCGAACACCGGGGTGCCGGTGGCCGCGATGGCGGCGGCGGCGTGGTCCTGGGTCGAGAAGATGTTGCACGAGGCCCAGCGGACTTCGGCGCCGAGGGCTTGCAGGGTCTCGATCAGCACGGCCGTCTGGATGGTCATGTGCAGGGAGCCGGCGATGCGGGCGCCCTTCAGCGGCTGAGCCTTGCCGTACTCGGCGCGGGTAGACATCAGGCCGGGCATTTCGGTCTCGGCGATGTCGATCTCCTTGCGGCCCCACGGGGCGAGGGAGATGTCACGGATGATGTAGTCGGCCACGGGAGGCTCCTTTGGCGTATCGGCTTTACCGGCGGGTATAGCCGTTCGGCTTCACCCTCGCAACGAACGCATAAGGATTTCTTTATGCGCTACGCAAGAAGCCGATAGCCCCGCTCGCCCTTGCCCAGCTGGGAGGGATGCATCTCAACCAGCCGACGCAGGCGGAGGGCGACCGTCTCCAAGGCGGCTTCGGAGCCCGACTTGAGCTCCAGCTCCAGTTCGATGAAAGGCTGACGCCGGTCGCCGGCCACGGCCTCGGCGTCGTCCATGGCGATCTCGACGGTTCCCTGGGGCAGCTCCACCAGGCCCATCACGCGCCGGTTCTCGATCCGGAACAACGGCAGGATCGGCTTGCCACGCAGGACGCCGGGGGCCGGCGTGTCCATCAGGAAGGCGTCATCGGGCGCATCGCCCGAGGCGGCTTCCCATTCGTCCCGCGCGAAGACCGAGCCCCCGCTTCCCGGTCCCTTGAGGGTCTGCTTGCTCCCGCCGTCGCCCGTGCGGACCCGCAAGGTGAGGCCCGCGCGCCGCAAGGCCTGGTCATGGGTGTCGAAGTAGGTGGAGGTCAGTTGCTTCTCGCTGAAATCGACATCCGGAAAGGCCGCCCTGACGATGTCGAACGCGATGCGGTCCACCTCGAACTTCAGCTCGATCTCCTGCTCGGGCATGCCCCACTCCGTCATCGCAATCCCTTGTGTAGCAAGGGCGCGGCCCGGTGTCGCACCCTTCGCCCACATCCGTTCAGAGTTCGGCTCTCCGCTTCCTGCAAACCACCGAAATGCAATCCGCCCCCGAAAGGGGCCGGGCTTCGAAATTCCTTCTATCCCAGAAGGGTTTCTCCTCGCCCGCGTCTCGGATGGCAACGGTGTCATTGGAACACTCAAGCTTTCGACACTTGCGCGAGCGTTGTCATGCCTAGCGAGAATTAACCAAGTATATCAATGGTAAAGATTGGGACAGATACCAACGGTATACGATTTTCACGTTACTTGGCTTCGCAATGCCGCTAGTCGAGCCGGCGAAATCGCCAGACATGCTCGACCTCAGAACACTCTATTTCGTCACCGCCTGCATCTACCTGTGCCTTGGCTCGGTCCAGATCGCGGCGTTCGCGACGCGTCGTTTCGACCGCTGGGTCCTGTTCTGGGGCCTGAGCAGCCTGCTGCTTGGCGCGGGCCTGATGATGACCGGCCTGCGCGACATGATCCCGCCGCTGCTGTCGGTGCATGCGGCGAACCTGGCCACGGTCGGCGGCTATTTCCTGGCCCTGGGCAGCATCCGCCTCTTCGCCGGACGGCGTCCGCACTGGATCGCCTATGCTGCGATCGGCGCGGCGGTATCGCCGCTTCTGTTCGGCGTCTGGGGCGATCCGTCCGCGTTCGCCGAGCGTGTGGCCCTGGTCTCGCTGCTCTGCGCCTGCTGCGACATCGCCGTTTGCATCGAGGCGCGCCGCCTGGTCCGTGACGAAGGCCTTTCGTCGGCGAAAATCCTGATGGCGCTGTTTGGCCTGACAGCGGTGATCTTCAGCGGCCGCGCCGTACTGACGGCTATCGGCTGGACATCGCCCGGCATGTTCCAGGACGCCCCGCCCGCCCAGTCCGCCCTGGCGGCGACGGCGTCGGCCATCGTCGTCCTGCGCGGCCTGGTGATGCTGCTGATGGCGGTGGAGCGGGCGCACAAGGCCTGGGAGCGCGTGGCCTTCCGCGACGCCCTGACCGGGGCGCTGAACGCCGCCGGTCTCAAGGTCGCCTTCGAGCGCTGGCGCAACGGCCCGGTCCATATGCGCACGCGCCTTTCCGCCCTATCGATCCAGCTGGAGGGTCTCGACCACACAGCCGACGCCAAGGGTCCGGCCACGGCCGAGCGCCTGCTGCGGCTTCTGGCGGCGGTGGCCGCGCGGCACGGCCGCCCGGGGCAGATCCTGGCGCGCATGGGAACGCAGCACTTCGTCCTGCTCCTGCCGGACGCGGACCAATCCGACGCCGAGCAAACCAGCCGTCATCTGCGCAGCGCCTTCGAGACCCTGGCCGGCAAGACCGGCGGCGCGCGGCGAGCGACCCTGACCATCGGGGCGGCCGTGGCCTCGTCGTCCATGCCGGTGCTCGGCCTGCTGCTCAGCCAGGCCGACAAGGCCCGCCAGGAAGCCGCCGGCGCCCGCGCGACGCCGCGGACGGTCAGCGCCTGACCGGCGTCAGCCGAACCGAGGCGATCGCGCAATCGCAGTCGACCGCCCGAACCGAGATCCTGTTGCCGCCCGCCTGAAGCGAAACCGTCGGCCCGCGCACGAGCCGCCATTCGGGACCGGCCGGAAGCACCATGGCTTGGTCAGCCCCATGGTTCGCCGACAGCGCCAGGCTGCCCCCCGCCTTGGCCACCACCTTCAGTTCGACCGCATAGGTCCCGGCGGCTTCGGCCTGCAGGCTGTACTGCATCCACTCGCCGGTCTTGAAGTCGCTGACATGCAGCGCGCCGCTGGTGCTGACGGCGATGTCCACGCCGTCATTGCGATAGGTGCGGCCGTTGTTCCACAGCGACCGCTCCTTGCCGGTCGAGATGTGGTAGTTCGCGGCGTCGGTGTCGAAATAGGCTCGGCCGATCGGACCCAGGTCGTAGTCCACCGTCTGGATCGTCCCGCCCGCCTTGCCGACGAGATGCGTCTTGAAGGGCTTCGTCTCGTCCGAGTGCGGCAGGCGGATCATCGCGTCGATGACGTCCGGGTGGGCGATGTTGTTCTCGAAGCGCAGATCATCGGCCAGCTTCATCAGGCCGCGCTCGGCCTCCGCCGCCGTGGGCTTTGGACCCTTGCCGGTCAGGTAGGCGACGATCCTGGCGTAGTCAGGGTTGGAGCGGATCTCCAGCGGCTGGTTGAAGCCGATCTTCTTCAGCGGCCAATAGGCCCAGCCGATCCCTTCACCCTCCACCAGGGCGATGGCGTCGCGGAACCAGACGTTGGAGTTCTCGCCCAACTCGCCCAGCCACAGCGGGACACCATGCTCGTCGCGCAGCTTCAGCAGCGGCTCGATCGACGCCCGGTCGTTGACGTTCCAGTACTTGTGGAAGCTGACCGCCAGGTTGTCGTCCCAGGGCGGCATGACGCCCTTGTAGTTATTGCCCCAGCAGTTGCCTTCGATGATCACCATGTGCCGCTTGTCGACCTCGCGGATGGCGGCGGTGATCTCCATCATCAGCGACCGCAGAGGCGCGTTCTTCTTCTCCTTGCAGCCATGGCCGCCGCCATCACCCTCGAAGTCCCAATTGGGCTCGTTGATGATGTCGTAGGCGCCGATCCAGGGCTCGTCCTTGTAGCGCTCGGCCAGTTTTCGCCAGATCGCCACCGTCTTGCGGCGGTTCTCCGCGCTGTCCCACAAGGAGGGCTTGGACGGATCGCGGTCGGCGATCGGCAGGTCGTTCCCCTGCCCGCCCGGCGCGGCGTGCAGGTCGAGGATCAGGTACAGGCCGTTGGCCTTGCTCCAGGCCAGCAACTCGTCGATGCGGCGAAAGCCATCTTCGTGCCAGGTGTCGGCGCCGGCCTTCGGCTCCTTCTCCGCCGGCAGGGTCAGCAGGTCGTAATGCATGGGCAGGCGGACGGAGTTGAACCCCGACGCCGCCATGTAGTCGATGTCCGCCTTGGTCGTGTGGTTGTCGAGCCAGGCTTTGTAGAAACTGGCGGTCTTCTCCTCGCCGATCAGCTCGGCGATCTTGCCGCGGATGACGTGCTGCTGGCCGCGCCCCACGTCGCCCATCTGCAGCATGTAGCCTTCCTGCAGCATCCAGCCGCCCAGGCCCATGCCGCGAAGGATGATCGGTCGTCCCGTCTCATCGACGATCCGCTTGCCCTCGGCGCGCAGGAAGCCGGCGGCCGAAGCCCCGGTAGCGAAAGACGCGCAGCACAGCAGGGCCGCTAGGGCGGAACGAAGACGCATGGTGACCTCCCAGGTCGACGCCTTGGGCGGCGTCTTTTTGTGGTGCGCAGTAAGGCGGCTTGGACGCCGCGCCGCAAGGATAATTGACAACGCTGTCATCAATTGCGGCCGTTTGAATGTCGATCAGTCCTTGAGTCCGCCGCCTGTCCGCGCGATCAAGGCGACCGATTTTCGAGAGTTCCCCATGACCGCCACGCACGACCTCGCCATGCCCCGCCACGACTGGACCGTCGCCGAGGTGGAGGCCCTGTTCGAGCGCCCGTTCATGGAGCTGGTCTTCGAGGCCGCCACCATCCACCGCCGCTGGTTCGACCCGAGCGAGGTGCAGCTGTCGCAGCTGCTGTCGATCAAGACCGGCGGCTGCGCCGAGAACTGCGGCTACTGCAGCCAGTCTTCTTCCTTCGACACCGGCCTGAAGGCGTCCAAGCTGATGGAGGCCGACGACGTCATCGCCGCCGCCAAGGCCGCCCGCGACGGCGGAGCCCAGCGCTTTTGCATGGGCGCCGCCTGGCGGGAGCTGAAGGATCGCGACGTGCCCAAGCTGGCCGCCATGATCGGCGGGGTGAAGGCGCTCGGCATGGAGACCTGCGCCACCCTGGGCATGCTGACCGCCGACCAGGCCAAGACGCTGAAGGCCGCCGGCCTGGACTATTACAACCACAACCTCGACACCTCGCCCGAGTACTACGGCGAGGTGGTCACCACCCGCACCTATCAGGACCGCCTGGACACTCTCAGCCACGTGCGTGACGCGGGCATGAGCACCTGCTGCGGCGGCATCGTCGGCATGGGCGAGACCCGCCGCGACCGCGCCAGCTTCCTGCACCAGCTCGCCACCCTGCCGATGCACCCCGACAGCCTGCCCATCAACGGCCTGGTGCCCGTGACCGGCACGCCCCTGGGCGAGCGCATCCTGAAGAAGGGCGAGATCGACGGGCTGGAGTTCGTGCGCACCATCGCCGTGGCCCGCATCGTCTGCCCGAAATCCATGGTCCGCCTGTCGGCCGGCCGCGAAGGCATGAGCCGCGAGCTTCAGACCCTGTGCCTGATGGCCGGCGCCAACTCGATCTTCGTGGGCGGCAAGCTGCTGACCACGCCGCTGCCGGAAATGGACGCCGACCAGGCCCTGTTCGCCGACCTGGGCGTGCGCCCGATGACCATGACCAAGGCCGCCGCGGCGGCCGAATAGGCCCTTAGCGCTTCGCGTCCAGGGTCTCGACCAGATGGGCGCGATAGAGGACCCGCAGCAGGTCGGTCTGGGTGATCCGGCCGACCACCTCGCCATCGCTGGTGGTGACAGCCGCCTCGCGCCCCTCGCCGCCAGACAGGATCGGCAGCAGGGTCTCCACAGGGGTGGCTTCCTCGACCAGGATCGCGCCCTGCGTCGCCTCGGCGGCCGAATTCATCACCTCGCCGCAGGTCAGGCGGCCGTGCAGGCGGTCATGGGCGCGGCGCTCCACGTCGGCGAACAGCACCGCCAGGTCCTCAGCGCTGACGTCCAGCAGCTCGCCATAGCGCGACAGGGCCCGGTCGATATCGATCATGCTGAAGCCGCTGACCGGTGCGGGCGGCGGCGCGCGGTGGGGATAGGTCTTGCCCGTCCGGTTGACCCACAGCCAGCCGCACAGAACCATCAGCACCGAGCAGATGAAGGTCAGCGCCACATAGTGCAGCGACGAGGCCAGGTCGTGCCGCGCCAGCAGCGCGCCGCCCAGCGCCATGGCCCCGCCCGGCGGGTGCAGGCATCGGAGCCGCATCATCACCCAGATCGCCAGGCCGACCGCGACCCCGGCCGACAGCAGCGGCAGAGGAATCAGAAAGCCGCAGGCCACCCCGATAAGCGCCGAAACCAGGTTTCCGCCGATCACGCCTCGCGGCTGCGCCAGCGGGCTGGCTGAGACGGCGAAGACCAGAACCGCCGAGGCCCCGATGGGTAGGGCCAGCAGCGGCGAATAGGACAGGCCCTCGCCCATCAGCAGGCGCGCGGCGACCCCGATAAGGATGATGCCAGCCATGGCGCCGACGGCGACAGCGGCCTGGCTCTCCAAAGACCGGAACAGCGGCTTGGCCAGGGCCTAGCGCTCCTCGTCGAAGCGGTTGCCGACCAGTTCGACCAGGGCGTCCAGGGCTTCCTTGCCCTCGTCGCCCTCGGCCTCGATGTCGATGGTGGAGCCGATGCCGGCGGCCAACATCATCAGGCCCATGATCGAGCGGGCGTCGACCGTGTGGCCCTCCCGGCTGACCTTCACCTCGGCGTCGAAGCTGGAGGCCAGCTTGACGAACTTGGCCGAGGCCCGGGCATGCAGGCCGCGTTCGTTGATGATTTCGACCGTCGCCCGATGCGTCACTTGTCGCCCGCGAGCACGTAGGAGGCGACTGAGATGTACTTGCGGCCCGCTTCCTGGGCATGCGCCACGCAGGCTTCCAGGCTGTCGCGAGTGCGCACGCTGGCCAGCTTGATCAGCATGGGCAGGTTCAGCCCGGCGATCACCTCGGCGCGGGTCTGCTCCATGACCGAGATGGCCAGGTTGGACGGCGTGCCGCCGAACATGTCGGTGAGCAGGATCACCCCGCGTCCGGAGTCGACCTCCGCGCAGGCTTTCAGGATATCGGTCCGGCGACGCTCCATGTCGTCTTCCGGGCCGATGCAGATGGCCTTCACCGCCGATTGCGGGCCGACCACGTGTTCCATGGCGAAGACGAACTCTTCCGCCAGGCGCCCGTGTGTAACGATCACGAGGCCGATCATGCTTGATCTCTCAACGGGATCCCCTGCCCGTCCACGGCCCGAGGGCCGCCACAAGGGCGCCTTGATACGCTCATCGGAGCCCGGCTCCAAGATGCTGCATCGCACGAACGAGCTTTAACGGCGCCGCCGTGTCGAACGGCCACACGTCCAGGCGGGGGATCGACACGCCCTCGATCTGAGTTGACGCAAGGTCCGGCAGGCGTTCGACGACGTCGGCGGCGACGCAGCGGACGCAAAGGTCGATCTCGCAGAGCCGTAAACTGTCCTGTGGAAGAACGCCAAGGCCTCGGGTCTCCATCAGTCCGGACAGGGTGTCCGGCGCCCGCCCGAACAGCCGGTCCTCGCAGTTCCAGGCCACGACCCGGTCATCGGCCACCAAGCGGAACCCGTGTTCGAGGCTGCGAAGCGCCAGGTCGCTCTTGCCTGAACCCGACGCCCCCTCGATCAGCAGGCCGCGCCAGCCGCCGCCGCTCCACAGGGCGACCAGACCCGCGTGCAGGATCACGCCCGCACTTCCTTCAGGGTCACCACAAACCGCGCGCCCAGCACCTTGCCGTCGGCGTCCGTGCGATTCTCGGCGTGGATTTCGCCGTCGTGCGCCTCGATGATCTGGCGGGCGATGGACAGGCCAAGGCCCGAATTGCCGCCAAAGGCGCTGCCCTTGGGCCGCGAGGTGTAGAACCGCTCGAACACCGTCTCCAGGTTCTCGGGCGGAATGCCTGGGCCGTCATCCTCCACCGCGGCGGCCACCTTGCCCTTGCCGGCGCGGGCCAGGGTGATGCGCACCTCCCCGTCGGCGGGGCTGAAGGAGCGGGCGTTGTCCACCAGGTTGCGGAACACCTGGCCCAAGGGGATTTCGCGCCCCTGCACCCGAATGGGGTCGAGCAGGTTCGGCTCGATGAACGTCACATGCACGCTGTTCGGCGCGGCCCCGACCCGTTCGCGAGCCCCATACAGCCCGGCCACCTCGGCCAGCAGGCGGCCGATATCCACCGTCGCCAGCGGCTCGCGCGCCAGCTCTGCGTCCAATCTCGAGGCGTTGGAGATGTCGGTGACCAGGCGGTCCAGGCGGCCGCTGTCCTGCTTGAGAATGCCCAGCAGGCGCTCGCGCGCCTTGTCGTCGGTGACGATGTCCAGGGTCTCGACCGCCGAGCGGATCGAGGTCAGCGGGTTCTTGATCTCGTGCGCCACGTCAGCGGCGAAGCGCTCGATCGCCTGCATCCGCTCGGACAGCGCCTCGGTCATGTCTTCCAGCGAGCGGGTCAGGTCCCCGACCTCGTCCCGGCGCTTGGCCAGGTCCGGCAGGACGATGGCCTTCACCCCGAACAGGCGCACCCGGTCGGCGGCCCTCGACAGACGCATGATCGGCGTCGCCACCAGCAGATGCAGCAACAGCGACGAGCCGAGCGTCACCCCGATGGCGACGAGGATGAACGGGATCAGCGCCTTGCGCTCGGCGGCGATGATCTCGTCCACGTCGCCAGCTTCCAGGGTCAGGACGCCGAGCACCGCCCGCACGTGCTGGACCGGAATCGAGACGGAGACGACCCGCTGGCCGTTCTCCGCCACCCGCAGGCCGGCCTGCTGCTCGCCCTTCATGGCGCGGGCTACTTCGTCAGCCAGAGCGGTGCGGGCGCGCTCGATGGTCTGCGGCTTGGCGTCGGCGTCCTGACGCGTGAAGGACAGGCCCCGGTCGTCGGCCGGACGGGCCGGCGGCAGCAGCTTCCACTCCACCCGGTCGGCCACGACATAGGAATCGGCCAGCAGCCGGCCCTGGGAGTCGAACAGGCGCGCCCGCTGGTTGGTCGGGATGAACAGCAACTGGAGGAAGGCGCTGGCCTCGGCGGCCTGCAGGGCCGGTTCCGGATCGCCGACCGTGGCCGTCTGGTCCAGGATCTTGGCGATGAACTGACCCTGGGTGGTCAGGCTGTCGATGCGGGCCTCGATCAGGCCCCGCCGCAGCTCGTTGAGCACCAGGGCGCCGCCGATGAGGATCGCCAGGCCCAGCAGATTGAGGGCCAGAATGACCCGGCCCAGGCGCGACCCCGCGAACCAGCGGCGGCCCGTCGACCGCACGCTGAAGGGCATGGCGCGCCGGCGGGGGCGTGCCTCAGGATTCGCGGTATCGGTAGCCGACGCCATAGAGGGTTTCGATGGCGTCGAACTCGCGGTCGACCTGCCGGAACTTCTTGCGCATGCGCTTGATGTGGCTGTCGATCGTGCGGTCGTCCACATAGACCTGATCGTCGTAGGCCGCGTCCATCAGGTTGTCGCGGCTCTTCACGAAGCCCGGACGCTGGGCCAGGGACTGCAGCAGCAGGAACTCGGTCACCGTCAGACGCACCGGGCGACCATCCCACAGGCAGTCGTGACGCGCGGAATCCAGCGTCAGTCGGCCGCGCTTGATGGCCTTGGCGTTGGGATCGACGGCGGCGGTGGAAGCAGGACCTTCCTCCTCGTCCGCGCGCGCCCGGCGCAGCACGGCCTTCACCCGCTCCAGCAGCAGGCGCTGGCTGAAAGGCTTGTGCATGTAGTCGTCGGCGCCGAGGTTGAAGCCGAGGATCTCGTCGATCTCCTCGTCCTTGGACGTCAGGATGATCACCGGCAGGTCCGAGGTCTGGCGCAGGCGGCGCAGAACTTCCATGCCGTCCATGCGCGGCATCTTCACATCGAGAATGGCCAGGTCCGGCGGATCGCTCTCAAGGGCCGCGAGGCCGGAAGCCCCGTCGTAATAGGCCTTGACCGTATGGCCATGGCTTTCAAGGGCCAGGGACACGGAAGCGACGATGTTCTCGTCGTCGTCGACGAGGGTGATGTCGGCCATCGGGGAAGGGTTCTCCGAACAACGGCGGGGGCGAACCACCGATCTCTACCGCCCAGCTTGAACCGCTTCAACGCACAGAGCGGCGCAAGGCTTCCATAAAGGTGAAGCTCAATGCGACGACAGCATGGCGTCAATGCGGCGCATCTCAACTAGGTCTTAAGGTCTGCAGGCTCAATGTTCGCGGCAAGATGAGCCGGCAAGTCCATTACGAGCTATACGTGCGGCGCAAGCCTGGCGCGCCCTGGGTCCTTGACCTGGCGTCCGAAGACCGTGCGCGCGCCCTTCAAGCGGCGGAAGACTGCCTGACCGAAGGTCGGGCCGCGGCCGTTCGCGTGACCAAGGAAACCCTCGACGAGGAAACTCGCGAGTTCCAGACCGTCACCATCATGAGCAAGGGCGCCGTCATGGGGCCGGAAAAGAAGAAGAAGGACGAGGATCGCGCGCCGCTGTGCGTCAGCCCCGCCGACCTCTACAGCGCTCACGCCCGCGAACGGATCGGCCGCCTGCTGGACGGCTATCTGTCCCGCCACAAGGCCACGCCGTTTGAACTTCTGCACCGTCCCGACCTGGTCGAGAACCTCGAAGCCTCGGTCGAGCTGCAGCACGCCATCCAGAAGATCTCCATCCCCGAGGCCGAGGCCCGCGGGCTGAAGGTCCACGACGTGATGAAGACCTTCCAGGGCCTGGCCCAGCGCGCCATCGACCGCCTGCTGAAGGACTTCAAGAAGGGCAAGCTGCCCGACGTGGACCGCGAAGGCTTCGCCCAGGCCGCCGAGCGCCTGGTGGACGACCCCGACCGCGCCTACCTGCTGGGCGCGGGCGTCGCCGCCTCCATCGCCCCGGCCCATGGCTGGGCCGACAAGATCACCCGCCTGCTCGACCTGGCGGACGCCGCGCCCCAGGAGCCCAAGGCCCGGGCCATGGCCCTGGCGGTGATCGAGCAGCCGATTTGCGAAATCCTGAACTCCGCCGCCGGTCTCAACGACCTGCTGGGCGGCGAGATGGACCTGGGCTCGTCCCTGGCCGCCATGACCCGCCTGGCCGGGTCCGAGCAGGTGGAGATGCTGATCGGCATTGAGCCGCGCGTGGCCACGGTCATGCCGCCCCTGCAAGGTCCCGCCGCCCGCCTCGCCAACTGGCTGGGCGGCAAGCACTTCGAGCAGGTGCGCAAGGCCATCTCCCAGCGCGTGCTGAAGGAGCTGATCAGCCCCAAGCGCCTGAAGCCTGGCGACGCCGAGGCCGAGATCGAATATCTGCGCGCCCTCGCCATGGCGCTCACCGCCGCCGCCGGCCGCATCCTGGAACACGAGGACATCCACAGCGCCTTCACCGAGCGCTCGAAGATGCTGCTCACCGGCGAGTTCGTGACCAACCTGCTCGGCCGCGACCGTTCGGCCCGCGAAGAGATCGAAGTCCTCGTCAAGCTGACCGAGAACGTCACGGGCGGCGCCAACAAGCGCGCCGCCTCGCGCTGGCTGCTGGCCAACGCCACCGGCCTGCGCTTCGAACGCGAGATCCAGCAGGGGCCCGACGCCGCCGCCGCCAAGCTGGCGGCCCTGGCCACCCTGCAACGCCTCGTGGCTCGTTCAGGCCTGGCGCCGGAGGACTACAAGCCGATCCAGGATCACTTCGGCCAGTTGGGCGCGCGCATCGAAGGCGAGACGCGCATGATCAACACCCTGCTCAAGGCGCCGTCGCCCCTGACCTTCAAGCTCAGCGTGCTGATCCGCCTGGCCACCGGCGAGACCGGTCCGCTCGGGCCGTCCGCAGACAAGGCCAAGACCGAGGCCCTGCGCCTGGTCCGCGCGCCGGAGTCCCGCGAGGCCCTGGCCAAGTCGCCCCAGGTGCTCGCCCTGGTGCGCAGCTTCGTCGAAAGCACCCAGAAGGCGGCCTGACCGGCCGCCTTCGGTCGCCCCTAGAACTGGTTGCGGATCGTCAGGCCCCAGGTGCGGGGATCGCCCGGCTGGCCGGCGACCAGACCCGTGCTGCCCGGCGTCGTCGCCAGCTGCTCGAAGTACTCCTCGTCGAAGGCGTTGCGTACCCAGGCGTAGACGTTGAAGCCGTCGTC
Organism: Caulobacter sp. 73W; assembly: GCF_041021955.1. Lineage (GTDB taxonomy): Bacteria > Pseudomonadota > Alphaproteobacteria > Caulobacterales > Caulobacteraceae > Caulobacter. The sequence continues at coordinate 2,608,717 of NZ_CP158375.1, read as the reverse complement.
CGCGCGGAAGCCGAGGCGGAAGTTGTGAAGCGCATAGCCCTCCACATCCAGATCCACCGACCGCGAGGCGTTGGAAGAGAACTTCGACCGATAGCTGGCGTCGTAGCCGAGATAGACCTCGCCGGCCTTGCCCAACAGGTTCAGCGGCCTGTTGGCCTCCGCCCCCCACGACGCCGCGAGCTTCGAGATGCCCGGCAGCCACTGGCCGGAGATGTCGCAGTTGGCCGGACTGTTGCCGCCCGGCGTGCCCGGAGCCGAGATCGCCGCCCCCGCGCCGCCGCCTGACAGCTCCGGCGGGCAGGGCGCGTCGACGAATTTCACGTACTCGTGGTCCGTATAGGCCCCGCTGGCGTAGGCGCTGAAACGCTGTGACGGGCGGATGTTGAGGTCCGCCTCGACCCCGCGCACGCGCACCTTGTCGGCATTGGCCAGATAGCCGCGCAGCAGGCCCAGCTGGGCGTTGTTCACGTTGGCCTGGTAGTCCTGGATCTCGGTCCAGAAGCCGGTGACGTTGAAGGTCGCCCGACGCTCCCAGAACTGCGACTTCAGGCCCAGCTCGAAGTGATCGACCTTCTCGGGCTTGATCGACCCCGCCGACAAGATCGGCACCCCGTTGGCGTCCAGCGGCACGCCGTTCAGGTTGATGCCGCCGGTTTTGAAGGTCTTGGCATAGGTGCCGTAGGCCAGCACGTCCGGCGTGACCTGGTAGGACAGGTTCAGGTCGTAGGACAGGTTCCACTTGCTGAAGTCCGGCTCGTAGTACTGCGGCGCTCGCACGCCGCGCTGCGCGACGATCCAGGGGTCGGTGGAGTACGGCCCGGTGAACAGCACCCGCTGCCGCGTGCCGTCCGACGCCGTGCCGGTGATCACGGAGTCGTAGTGCCCCGTCTTCTTGTCGTAGTTCACCCGCACGCCGGGCGAGATCGTCAGCCGATCGTTAAGCCTCCAGTTCACCTTGGTGAAGGCCGCCAGGCTGGTGTTCTTCAGCAGGATGTCGTTGTTGGCGGTGAGGCCGTTCAGCACCGCCGGAATGCAGGCCAGGGTCGTGGCCGTGGCGCAGCCGGCCGATCCCGCCGCGACGTTGCCCGGATTGAGGGTCCAACGGCTGGCCGCCGGCCCCTGCGCCTCCAGGCCCGTGGTGTGGAGCTTCTGGTAGAAGCCGAACGCCCCGACCACCACGTCATAGCGCTCGGTGTCGTAGGCGTAGCGAAGCTCCTGCGTATACTGGTCCTGCTTGGTCGGGTTGTTCGACGCCGTGGTGATCGGCAGGCCGGTGAAGTCGCGGTCGTTCTTCGGTCCCCAGTCCCAGAAGCGCCAGGCGGTCACCGAGGTCACCGTCCCGCCGCCCACGTCCCACTCGCCGCGCAGCGACGCGCCGCCATGCTCGTTGCGGGCGTTCAGCGGCGCATCGACATCGGTCACCCGGTCGAAGGGATTGGTGCTGACCGGCGTATAGCCGAACGCGGCGGTCAGAGCCGCGTACTGGCGGTTCAACGGACGCTGGGTCGCGCCGACGCGGACATAGATCTGCGCGCAGCAGATCGGGTCCTGCAGATTGTAGTCGCCCGATAGGGTGAAGTTCAGGTCCTCGCTCGCCTTCCACAGCAGCGCGCCGCGAATCCCCAGGTTGTCCTGCCCCTGAATCCACTGGTTGGTGGCGACGTTGTAGATCGTGCCGCGCCGGTCGGTGTTGGACAGACTGATCCGTAGGGCGATGTCGTCGGTCAGCGGGCCGGAAACCGACGCCTTGGCCTGCTTGAAGCTGTAGTTGCCGAGCGACACCTCCCCCGTGGCCTCGAAGTCGAAGCTGGGCGGACGGGTGGTGATGTTGATGGCGCCGGCCGTGGTGTTCTTGCCGTAGAGCGTGCCCTGCGGCCCGCGCAGGACCTCGATCTGCTCGATGTCGACGAAGTCGAGCGTCGCGGCGGCCACCCGGTTGTAATAGACCTGATCGATATAGACGCCGACGCCCTGCTCGATCCCGTCATTGGTCAGGCCCAGCGGCGCCCCGATGCCCCGGATGTTGACCGAGGTGTTGCGCGGGTTCTGCGAATAGAACTGCAGCGTCGGCTGAAGCTGGGTGAGCCGGCTGATGTTGAACGCGCCGGTGTTGTTCACCGTCTCCGCCGTGACCACCGAGACGGCGACCGGAACGGCCTGAACGTCCTCCGCCCGGCGACGAGCCGTGACGATGACCCCTTCGATACTCGCGGTGTTGGCGGTGGCCCGCGCCGCGTTGGCGGCCTCTTCAGGCGCTTGGGCGAAGGCGGCGACGGGTGCGCCGAAAGCCAGGAACGCGGTCCCCGCCAAAAAGGTGGACTTGAGCCTCATCGAAATCTCCCCTGCTATCTCGATTATTCCTATCGGCTTGATCGAGAATGCGAGAAGGCAGGTTTCTTGGCTTCGGACTCAGCAATTCTAAGAACGCCGCTCTGTGGGCGATATCAGCCCAGGGCGGCTTTCAATGCCTCGACCACCCGGTCGACATCGCCGTCCGTCATGGTGGGGAACAGCGGCAGGGTCAGGCAGCCGTCGTACCAGGCCTGGGCGCCGGGCAGGTCCAGATCGCCATAGCGCTGGCGGTAGTAGGGCTGGGTGTGGACCGGGATGTAGTGGACCTGCGACCCGATCCCCTGCTCGGCCAGACGCGCGACCACCTCGGCCCGCGTGACGCCCGCCGCGGCGAAGTCGATCAGCACGGTCAGCAAGTGAAGCACTGGCCGCGAATGGATCGGACTCGACGCCAGCCGCACGACCGGGGCCAGCGATGGGAGCAACGCCTCATAGCGCGCCGTCAGCGTTCGCCGCCGCTCGGCGAAACGACCGAGTTTGGCCAGTTGCGACAGGCCCAGGGCGCAGTTGATGTCCGGCAGGCGGTAGTTGAACCCCGGCTCGGCCATCTCATAGATCCACGGCTCGGCGCCCGCCGGACGGCTCATGCCGTGGCTGCGCAGGGCGCGCAGGCGCGCAGCCAGGTCGTCGTCATTCGTAGTCAGCATGCCGCCCTCGCCGGTGGCGATGGTCTTCACCGGATGGAACGAGAAGCTGGCCATGGCCGACCACCGGCAGTCGCCGACGGTCATCGCCTGATCGCCGAACGCCGCCTTGGAGCCCAGCGCGTGCGGCGCATCCTCCACCAGCACCGCGCCTACCGTGTCGGCCAGGGCCTTGAGCGCCGGCAGGTCCGCCACATCTCCGCGAAGGTGGACCGGCAACACCGCCCGCACCCTCCGCCCCTCGGCGCGCTTCAGCGCATCGGCCAGGGCGGCGGGCGCCATCAGGCCGCTGTCGGGATCGACGTCTGCGAACACCACCTCGGCCCCCACGTAACGGGCGCAGTTGGCGGTCGCCAAGAAGGTGACGGAGGGGACGATGCAGACATCGCCCTCGCCGACGCCCAGGGCCATCATCGCCATGTGCAGGGTGGCCGTGCCGCTCGACGCGGCGACGGCGTGGGCGGCGCCGACCTTCTCAGCCAAGGCGGCTTCGAACGCCGCCACGGTCGGCCCCGTGGTCAGGAAGTCGCCGCGCAGGACGTCAGCGACCGCCTGGACGTCGTCGTCCTCGATGGTCTGGCGGCCGTAGGGCAGGAACGGCCGGGCGCTCACGCCCCGCCCTCCTCCAGCATGGCCAGCAGGCCCTCGGGGCTCAGCCAGTCATTATTGTTGTCGCTGGCGTAGTAAAAGCCTTCTTCCACCGGCTTGGCCCCATCGGCGCTCGTGAAAGCGGCGCGGGTGTACTCGTCGAACTCGGGCTCGATGACATAGCGGTCGGGCAGGGCGACGGTCTTGCGGGCGTCGTCCGCGCTGATCATCACCTCGTGCAGCTTCTCGCCCGGCCGGATGCCGATGACCTTGATCCCCGCGCCGGGCGCCATGGCCTCGGCCAGATCGGTCATCTTCATGGACGGGATCTTCGGCACGAAGATCTCGCCCCCGCGCATCATCTGCAGCGACGACAGCACGAAGTCGACGCCCTGCGGCAGGGTGATCCAGAAGCGGGTCATGCGCGCGTCGGTGATCGGCAGCGCGGTCGCGCCCTGGGCCAGCAGCCGGCGGTAAAGCGGCACCACGCTGCCGCGCGAGCCGACCACATTGCCGTAGCGCACCACCGAGAACCGCGTGCCGATGTCGCCCGACAGGTTGTTGGCCGCCACGAAGGTCTTGTCCGACGCCAGCTTGGTCGCGCCATACAGGTTGATCGGGTTGCAGGCCTTGTCGGTGGACAGGGCGAGCACCTGCTTCACCCCATTGGCCAGGCTGGCCCACACCACGTTCTCGGCGCCGATGACGTTGGTGTGGATGCATTCCGACGGATTGTACTCCGCCGCCGGCACCTGCTTGAGGGCGGCCGCGTGGATGACGATGTCCACCCCGCGCAGGGCCAGGGTCAGGCGCTCGCGGTCCCGCACATCGCCCAGGAAGAAGCGCATGCGCTTGACGTCCTGCTCGGAGAACCGCTCGCGCAGCTCCATCTGCATGTCGCTCTGCTTCAGCTCGTCGCGGGAATAGACGATCAGCTTGCGGGGCTTGGCGCGGGTCAGCACCTCCTCCACGAAGCGGCGGCCGAACGAGCCCGTGCCGCCGGTGATCAGGATCACCTTGTCATCGAGATCAAGCGAAGCTGGTGCGAAACGACCCAAGGCAACCCCCAAACAGCCGCGAACAGACGGCGTTGCGGCGAGTCTCGGCTGAGTCCCGCCGGCTGTCACGGCGCATCAACCCTGCGTCAACCCGCGTAGGGCATCCTGCGGGGATGAACCGCCGCCTGCTTTCCCTGCTGCTCGCGCTGAGCCTCGCCCTGCCCGGCGCCGCCCTGGCGTCTGGCGGCGGCAAGGAGAAGAAGGGCAATTCAAACAGCCCCATCGTCGATATCGACCCGGTGTCCATCAGCGTCCGCCGGCCCACCGGCCGCTGGGCGGTGATGACCATCGAAGCGGACCTGAACGTCCCGGCCGAGGCCCTGCGCCAGAAGGCCCAGCTTTCGGTCCCGCGCCTTCGCGCCGCCTATACGGACGTGCTGGCCCGCTATGCGCATGGCTCCAGCTCGGAGCGTCCCCCGAACCTCGACCTGATCGCCAGCCAGCTTCAGAAGGCCACGGACAAGATCCTGGGCGCAAACGGCGCCCAGGTGATGCTGGGCGGCGTCATCCTCCAGTAGGGATCACATGGCCGAGATGCCGCCATCCAGCTTGAGCTCCGCCCCGGTCATGAACCTGCTCTCGTCCGACGCCAGGTAGAGTACGGCGTTAGCGATGTCGTTCGGCTCGCCGATGCGGCCCAGGGGGATCTGGCGGGCCAGCTTGGACTCCGCCTCCTCCTTGCCGATCATCTGGCGGATGTTGTCGAGGATCGGGGTGTCGATGAAGGTCGGGTGGATCGAGTTGGACCGGATATCCAGCTTCTGCTTGGCGCAGTGCAGGGCGATGTTCTTGGACAGCAGCCAGACCGCCGCCTTGGAGGCGTTGTAGGACGGGCCGTTGTGGTTGGCGATCAGGCCGGCGATCGACGACAGGTTCACGATCGAGCCGGGCTGGTTATGGCGCATGTACTTCAGGGCGTGCTTGGCGCCGAGGAAGACGGAGTCGACATTGATCGCCATCACCTGCTTCCAGGTGTCGTAGGACAGCTCCTCGATATTGCGGTCCCGGCTGACCCCGGCGTTATTGACCAGCACCGAAATGCCGCCCATGGCCGCGTCGGCCTCTTCTAGGGCGTAGATCCACTGATCTTCTTGGGTGACGTCCAGCTTGAAGGCGAAGGCGGTTCCCGCGCCGTGGGCGGCGTTGATCTCGTCCGCGACGCTTTGCGCGCCGGCCAGGTTGATGTCGGCCAGGGAGACCTTGGCCCCCTCCTCCGCCAAACGGCGGGCGGCGGCGGCGCCCAGACCCTGGGCGGCTCCGGTGATGAAGGCCTTCTTGCCGGCGACGCGCCCTGATTTCTGGGTCATTGGGGCTTCCTCCTAATTTTCAAACAACAGTTTGAATGAGCTAGGCGGCCGCGTCCATGATCTTTGCGAGCACGACATCGCGTTCGCTGACCCCATCCACGTCGTGGGTGGTCAGGATCACCTCGACCCGGTTGTAGACATTGAACCATTCGGGGTGATGATCGAGCTTCTCCGCCGCGATGGCGATACGGGCCATGAAGCCGAAGGCCTGGCCGAAATCCTTGAAGGTGAAGGTCTTGGCGATGGCGTCGCGGTGTTCCGACGCCGACCAGCCGTGGCCTTCCAGTTGGGCGAGGGCCGCATGGGCCCCGATACGCTTGGTCATGAGCTTTCCTTGAAATTCAGGCCGGTGGCGGCGGACAGGTCGGCGAGCGCCTGGGCCTCGCCCGTCACCTTGATGGCGGTCATGCCGAGCGCCGCGGCCGGTTTGCAGTTGATCCCCAGGTCGTCGAGATAGACGCAGGCCGCCGGCTCCACGCGCAGCAGCTCGCACATCATTTCGTAGATGCGCGGGTCCGGCTTTCGCAAGCCGACCTTGGAGCTTTCGATCACCGCGTCGAACAGCTCCATGATCCCGGCGACCTTGGCCGCCTTCTCTGTCGTTCCCGACATCCCCGCCCCATGGCCGGTGATGACGTTGTTGGTGATGCAGCCGACCTTGAACGCCGCCTTGCAGGCCTTCAGCGCCGCGACCATGCCGGCCCGCACGTCGCCGGACAGCAGGGGCAGCACGTCGCCGCCGCGCACCGGGTGGCCCAGGGCCGTCGACTCCTCCAGGAACTTGGCGTCAAAGGCCGCGGCGTCGATCTCGCTGCGCTCGAACAGCGCCCAGGCGTTGGCGTCGGGATTGGTGGCGTTGACCTGGCGCAGCAGGCCAGCGGGCAGGCCGCGCTCGGCCTCATAGCGCGTGAACGCCTCGAACGGCGACGAGGTGATCACCCCGCCAAAATCGAAGATCACCGCCTTCACCGCCATACGCTTCCCGTCCGTTTCTGATTTGCGCGGGACGCTAGAGCGGATTGAAACCCGCGTCACGGAAGATCGCCTTGGCCTGCGCCCCCTGCAGAAAGCGCAGGAACGCCGCCGCCTGCGGATTCTTCGTCCCCGTCACGGCCGCCGCCGGATAGACGATCTTCTCGTGGCTGGAGGCGGGGAACACCGCCACGGTCCGCACCTTCGGCTCGGCCTTGGCGTCGGTGGCGTAGACGATCCCCAGCGGCGCCTCCCCCGCGCCACATAGGCCAGGGCCGCGCGGACGTCGGCCGCCGGCGCGGTCTTGCCCGCGACGCTGTCCCAAACGCCCAGGGAGCCCAGGGCGGCGCGGCTGTAGCGGCCGGCCGGCACGGCGGGATCGGCCAGGGCCAGGCGGCCCGAACCCAGGGTCTGGGCCAGGGGGAAGCCCTTGCGGATCGTCAGCCTGGTCGTCGATCCAGCCGGCGCGATCAGCACCAGGGTGTTGCCCAGCAGGGTCTTGCGCGTCGCCGCCTGGATCAGGCGGCGCTCGGCCAGCCAGTCCATCCATTCAGCGTCCGCCGTGACCACCACGTCGGCGGGTGCGCCCTGCTCGATCTGGCGGGCGATGGCGTTGGAGCCGGCGAAGCTGAAGTTCATCGGCGTCCCCGTGCTCCTGGTGAAGGCGGCGCCGGCGGCGGTCATGGATTCCCGAAGCGAGGCGGCGGCGAACACCTTCACCGGCTCGGCGGCCAAGACAGGCCCACTCAGGACAGCGAAGGCGAAAGCCACAAGCAGCGGCAGACGAAGAAACATGAGACCTCCACGGACGGCCCAGAAGTATAGCCGACGCCGCGTCCCGACGTCGCCCGCCCGCAAACTGAAGCTTGGCGGGAACACTTCACCACGCTCCGCGCGTTCTTGACGGAACGACCGGAGCGCCGCCTTGGACCAGACCCCCGACAGACCGCAGCCGCAACACCGCCGCAAGCGTTGGGCGCTCGCCCCGCTTAGCGGCCTGTCGAAGACCGCCCGCTGGGGTATCGGCGGGGCTCTGGCGATCCTGGTCGCGGTGATCGTGTTCCTGTTCATCTTCGACTGGAACTGGCTGCGCGGGCCGGTGTCGAAGTTCGCCTCCGCTCAGCTTCAGCGCGACGTGCGGATCGAGGGGAACCTGCGCGTCCACCCCTGGTCCCTGTCGCCCCGCGCCAGCATCGAGGGCCTGCGCATCGGGCAGCCCAATTGGGCGCCGTCCGGCCACATGGCGCGGGTCGAGCGGATCGCCGTGCAGGTTAAGCTCCTGCCTCTGTTCAAGGGCGACGTGATCCTGCCCCTGCTGGCGGTGGAGAAGCCGGACGTCATCCTGCTGCGCGAACAGTCGGGCCGCGCCAACTGGACCTTCGGCGACCCCAACAAGCCCAAGGGCAAGCCGCTGAAGCTGCCGGCCATCCAGCACTTCATCATCGACGACGGCCAGCTGCGCTATGACGACGCCCAGAAGGGCCTCAGCTTCCGCGGCGTTGTCAGCTCCAACGAGCACGCCGCGGGCGCCGAGCGCGGGCGTTTCCGCCTGGAAGGCAAGGGCGAGCTCAACCGCGCGCCGTTCCTGGCGCTGGTCACCGGCGGCGCGCTGCTGAACGTGTCGCCTGACCGTCCCTATCCGTTCGACGCCGACGTGCGGGCCGGCACGACCCGCATCCTGGCCAAGGGCTCGATCAACAAGCCCTTCGACCTGGGCCGCCTCGGCGCCGACCTGACCATCTCCGGCCAGGACCTGAACAACCTCTACTACCTGACGGGCCTGGCCCTGCCGAATACGCCGCCCTACCGCGTCTCCGGCCGGCTGGAGCGCAAAGGCACGCTGTACGACGTGGCTGATCTGAACGGCCGCATCGGCGACAGCGACATCGGCGGCCAGCTGTCGGTTGAGACCGGCCGCGAGCGCCCGCTGCTGACCGCCGACCTGCGGTCGCGTCGCCTGGACTTCGACGACCTGGGCAGCCTGCTGGGCGGCGCGCCGGCCACCGGCGGCGGCGAAACCGCCTCCGCCCCCCAGAAGGCGGTCGCGGGCGAACTCAAGGCCCAGCGCCGCCTGCTGCCGGACTCCACCCTGCAGGTCGAGCGCATCCGCGCCATGGACGCCAAGGTCCGCTACCGCGCCCTGGCGGTGAACGCCCCGAACCTGCCCCTGCGCCGGGTGTCCCTGGACCTGACACTGGACGATGGGGTCCTGACCATGGACCCGCTGTCCTTCGACTTCTCGCGCGGGCGGCTGACCAGCCAGATCAAGCTGGACGCCACCGGCAAGACCCCGCGCACCGACGCCGACGTGCGCCTGACCAACGCCGCCCTACAGGACTTCATCCCGATCCAGACCGGCGGCCAGCCGGCCATCGAGGGGGCCATGGCCGCCCGCGCCAAGCTGACCGGCTACGGCAATTCGGTGCACCGCGCCGCCAGCAGCGCCAACGGCTCTGTCACCATGGTCGTGCCGCGCGGCAAGATCCGCCAGGCCTTCGCCGAGCTGCTGGGGGTCAACGCCAGCAAGGGCCTGCTCCTACTGCTGTCCAAGAGCAACAAGGAGACCGACGTCCGCTGCGCCGTGGCCGACTTCAAGGTCACCGACGGCGTCCTACGCGCCAACACCATCGTCTTCGACACCGGCGTGGTCCTGGCCAAGGGAACCGGCACGGTCGACCTGGAGACCGAACGCATGGCCTTCCGCATCGAGGGCGACAGCAAGAAGCCACGCCTGGTGCGCCTGTTCCTGCCGATCACCGTCGAGGGCCCGCTGATGCAGCCCAAGGTCGGGGTGGAGGCGGGCGCCGCCGTGGCGCAGGGCGGGGTCGCCGCCGCCCTGGGCGCCCTGCTGTCGCCTTTGGCCGCCCTGCTCCCCTTCGTCGATCCGGGGCTGGAGAAGGACGCCGACTGCCAGGGCCTGGTCGCCGCCGCCCGCGGCAAGGGCGCGCCCCTGACCAGCGTCTCGGCGCGGACGGCGCCCAACAAGGACTAGAGGGCCGCCGCTCGGCGGCGGGCCCGCGCCTCGGCTCCGTCGCGAAGGGCCCAGCGCAGGGTCGCGCCCATACCGCGCACGGCGAGCCCGATGGCCGGCCGCCTGTGCGGCGGGACCCGCAGGCCGTGCAGCCGCCCCGCCCAGTCCGGCAGCAGGTCGGCGGCCGCCTCGAAAAACAGCCGGGCGACCGACGCGGCGGCGGCGTTCGGCGCAGGGTGGTCGCGCAGGATCCGTACCACCTCCGCCGTCCGCGCGTCGGCGCGCAGCTGCGGCCGCAGGCGCCGCAGATAGGTCTCCACCTCCGCCCGGCTACGCGGCACATCCGTGGCGCCCAGCCGTTCGGCGAGCACCGCCACCTCGGTGTAGTAGCGGTCCTGCTCCGCCCCCGATAGCCCCGGATCGCGATGGCGCACATAGGCCCGCAGGAAGCTGCTCACCTCCGCCACATGCACCCAGGTCAGCAGGTCGGGATCGTTGGCGCTGTAGACCCCGCCGCCGGGAACCTCACCCGCCACCCGGTCGTGGATCGACCGCACCTTGTCGATCAGCCCCGTGGCCCGCGCGGAGGAGCCGTAGGTGGTCCCCGCTACGAACTGGGCCGTGCGGCGCAGGCGGCCGGCCATGTCCTGGCGGAAGTTGGAGTGGTCCCACACCCCCGCCAGCGCCCCGGGATGCAGCATCTGCAGCAGCAGGGCCGAGATGCCGCCGAGCATCATACTGGTGAAGTCCCCATGCACCCGCCAGCAGACCGAGTCCGGCCCGAACAGCCCTACGTCGTCGCCGGGGTCCTGCAGGTCGGCGGCCGGGCCGGTGCCCATCAGCTGGCGCACCTGGTCGGCGATGGCGTTGCGGAGGTCTTTCATGGCGATGCGGAGTATCGGCGGCCGGCTCGAGGATCGAAAGCGAAGATCGGGGCTAGGCGAACGCGTCTGACGTCACCATGTTGCCGCCACGCTGGGCGCGCTGGCATCAAAGGGGGCGGTTTGGAACCGATCATTTCCGTTTCGGGTTTGTCGAAGACCTACGCCTCGGGACACTCTGCGCTGAAGGGCGTCGACCTTGAGATCCGCAAGGGCGAGATCTTCGCGCTGCTGGGGCCGAACGGCGCCGGCAAGACCACGCTGATCAGCACCATCTGCGGCATCGTCAACCCCAGCCAGGGGACCATCCGCGCCGCCGGCCATGACGTGGTGCGCGACTACCGCGCCGCCCGCAAGACCATCGGCCTGGTGCCGCAGGAGCTGACCACCGACGCCTTCGAGACCGTCTGGGCCACCGTCCGCTTCAGCCGCGGTCTGTTCGGCAAACCGGCCAACGACGCCCTAATCGAGAAGATCCTTCGCGACCTCTCCCTGTGGGACAAGAAGGACAGCAAGATCATGGCCTTGTCCGGCGGCATGAAGCGCCGAGTGATGATCGCCAAGGCCCTCAGCCACGAGCCCGATATCCTATTCCTGGACGAGCCCACCGCCGGCGTCGACGTGGAGCTGCGCCAGGACATGTGGGCAATGGTGCGGGGCCTGCGCGAAAGCGGCGTGACCATCATCTTGACCACCCACTACATCGAGGAGGCCGAGGAGATGGCCGACCGCATCGGAGTGATCCGCAAGGGCGAGATCATTCTGGTCGAGGACAAGCACGTCCTGATGCGCAAGCTGGGCAAGAAACAGCTGACCCTGCACCTGCAGTCGCCCTTGGCCGCCATCCCCGCCGACCTGGCCGACCACCACCTGTCTCTGTCCGAGGACGGCCTGGACCTGACGTACACCTTCGACGCCCAGGGCGAGGACACCGGCATCGCCGCCCTGCTTCGCCGCCTGGCCGGCCACGGCATCGACTTCAAGGACCTGCGCACCGAGGAAAGCTCCCTGGAGGAGATCTTTGTCAGCCTGGTGAGGGGCCAGCAATGAACATCCAAGCCATCAAGGCCATCTACCGTTTCGAGATGGCGCGCTGGTTCCGCACCCTGGGCCAGAGCCTGCTGTCGCCGGTGATCTCCACCTCGCTCTACTTCGTGGTCTTCGGCTCGGCCATCGGCAGCCGCATGCAGTCCATCGACGGGATCAGCTACGGCGCCTTTATCGTGCCCGGCCTGATCATGCTGTCCCTGCTGACGGAAAGCATCTCCAACGCCTCGTTCGGCATCTACATGCCCAAATGGGCCGGTACGATCTACGAGCTGCTGTCCGCCCCCGTCTCGTGGATCGAGACGGTAATCGGCTATGTAGGCGCGGCGGCCAGCAAGTCGATAATGCTGGGCTTGGTCATTCTGGCCACCGCCCGCCTGTTCGTGCCGTTCGAGATCGCCCACCCGTTCTGGATGATCGGCTTCCTGGTCCTGACAGCGGTGACCTTCAGCCTCTTCGGCTTCATCATCGGCCTGTGGGCCGACGGCTTTGAGAAGCTGCAGATCGTGCCCATGCTGATCGTCACGCCCCTGACCTTCCTCGGCGGCAGCTTCTACTCGATCAACATGCTGCCCGAGGTCTGGCGCAACATCACCCTGTTCAACCCCGTCGTCTATCTGGTCAGCGGATTCCGCTGGAGCTTCTACGGCGTGTCAGATGTGGGCATCCAGATCAGCTTCATGGCCACCTTGGGCTTCATGGCCCTTTGCCTGGCGGTGATCTACGTGGTGTTCCGGACGGGGTGGCGGCTTAAGAACTGAGGGGAGGACAAGGATGGCGGGTGCGTAGAAGCGTTCTGCTGACGACTTTTCGACAACGACTAAGGACCTGCCGCCTCCAACCGGCCATCCGGCCATTTAGCGAAGGCGAGTGAGGCGTCGGCAAGCCCACCGTCGGTCAGCAGCACTGCGCTCCTGAGATCAGCCTCAACTAACTTAGCCTGTTTCACAACTGGAGGGCCGGGCGAAGGCCGCGGGTCAGCTCTCCTGATTGGATCGCGTATTCCCGTAAGAGGCTTACTGAGCCACTACCCCATTTCTTTAACCCGTTACCCAAACCGCCCCGTATCCAGCGGCTTCCCGGTCACCCGCTCGAACGCCTCCAGATAGCGCGCGCTCATCGCCTGGATGACCGCTTCCGGCAGGGCGGGGGCCGGGGCTTCGCCGTCCCAGCGGCCGGCCTTGCGCTCAGCGTCCAGGTAGTCGCGCAGGGGCTGCTTGTCGAAGCTCGGCTGCGGGCCGCCGGGGGCGTAGACGTCCGCCGGCCAGAACCGCGAACTGTCCGGGGTCGCCACCTCGTCGATCAGGATGATCTCGCCGTCGGCGTTCCTGCCGAACTCGAACTTGGTGTCTGCGATGATCACGCCGCGCGCGGCGGCCACGTCGCGCACCCGGCCATAGACGGCGCGGGACAGGCGCTCCAGTTCCGCCGTCTCCTCGACGCCGAGGGCGGAGGCCATCTGGGCGATGGTGACGTTCTCGTCGTGGCCGGTCTCGGCCTTGGTGGCGGGGCTGAAGATCGGCGGATCGAGGCGGTCGCTCTCGACCAGGCCGGCCGGCAGGGCCTCGCCGGCCAGGGTGCCCTGGGCCGAATACTCCTTCCAGGCGGAGCCGGAGATATAGCCGCGCACCACGCATTCGAAGGGCACCACCGAGGTGCGCTTGCACAGCATGGCGCGGCCGTTGATCTGGTCGCGCTGGCTGGCCAGGGCCGGGACGGCGGCGATGATCTCGTCGGCGTCGGCGGTGATCAGATGGTGATCGACCACATCCTTCAGCTGACCGAACCACCAGGCGCTGATCTGGGTCAGGACCACGCCCTTGAACGGCACCGGCTCGGCCATGACCACGTCGAAGGCGCTGACCCGATCCGACGCCACCAGCAGCAGCCGGTCGGCGTCCACCGCATAGACGTCCCGCACCTTGCCCCGCGCGATCAGCGGCAGGTTCAGGTCGCTGTGCGTCATCGCGGTCATGGCGGGGCTCCGGCGGCGGAAGGATGATGCGGGGGCTATAGCGGCCGGGGCTCGCTGCGCCTAGAGCGTGGTTGCGTGCTTGGACTGGCCGATGCGCGAGCGCTCAGCATGACGATGCTGGGTGCGTCTGCTGAATTCGCCATCCTGAGCCCGTCGAAGGACACAGGGCCTCTGACGCCCCTACTTCCCGACCTTCCAGTTGATCACATGATAAACCGCCGCCTCATCCCCCACATTGCGCAGCGCATGGGGCGAGTTGGACGCGTTGAACACCACCCCGCCCGGGCCGACGCGCTTCCACTCGCCGCCATTCAGGACCTCCACCGTCCCCTGCTTGATGATCACCAGCTCCTCGTTGGGATGAGTGTGCGGCGGGTGGGAATTGGCCCCGGGACGCAGGGTGGTCACGTGCATCTCCAGCTCGTCCAGGGTCGCGGTCGGCGCCCGGGTCAGCTGGGCGTAGGCGCCGACGTCGGTGCCCCCGTGCTTCATCGTCTCCCAGGTGAAGACGGCAGGGCCCAGGATCGCGGGATTGGGCGCCTGGGCGACCGCCACGGCGGCCAGGCTGACGCCGGCGGCGATGACCGCCACGGTGATGTCGCGCCCCTTGATATTGAAGTGCGTGATCATGCGGCCTCCGAGAAGCTATGGCCCTTGCGTTGCGGGCGGCTGAGCAGGGCGTTCGCCTCGTCGTCGCCGATGAAGCGCTCGGCCTTGGGGTCCCATTTCAGGGGCCGGTTCAGCTTCATGGCCGCGTGGTGCAGCAGGCAGGCGGAGCAGGCGCGATGTCCGATCTCCACCGGCGCGGCCGGCGGCTTGCGGGTGCGGATGGAGTCCAGCCAGTTCCCGTGCTGCTCCTCGCTGCGATAGAGGCGCACTTCGTTCGAGCCGATGACGCTGGTCAGGATCTTCGGATCGCTGGCGGTCAGGCCCTTGGCCGCGCCCGCCGCCGGGTCGCTGGCCGTGACCCCGCCGTCGCGCGTGACGAAGATCCAGCCCTTGGTCCCGATGAACTTCACCCCGTTGGGGAAGTCGCCGCTGATGTCCATGGTCACGCCGTTGGCGTAGCGGGCGTGGGTCAGGAACTTGCCATGCACGTTCCAAAGGCCGCTCTTGGGAAACTCGGCAGAGCCCCAGATCTCCACCGGCCCGGATTGCTCCATGTCCATGCCCCAGTGGGCGGTGTCCACGTGGTGCGCGCCCCAGCCGGTGATCATGCCGGCTCCGAACTGCTCGCAGCGCAGCCAGCCCGGACGGTCGAACGACGTCTGCGGATGGACCCGCATCTCGGTGTAATAGGCTTCCGGCGTCGAGCCGAGCCAGGCGTCGTAGTCCAGGTTCGGCGGCACCGGCATTTGCGGCGCCTCGGGGCCGGACGGATCGCCCGGCAGCCCGACCTCCACATGCTTCAACTCGCCGATCCGGCCGTTGCGGACCAGCTCGCAGGCCCGGTGGAACTGCGGCCAGGGGTTCAGGGAGCGCTGCTGCGAGCCAATCTGGACGATGCGGTCGGTGGCCGCCACCGCGTCGGACAGGTATCGCCCCTCGGCGATGGTCAGGGCGGCGGGCTTCTGCAGATAGACGTCCTTACCGGCCCGCACCGCGTGGACGGTGGGGATAGCGTGCTGGTGGTCCGGCGTGGCGATGATCACCGCGTCGATGTCCTTGGACGCCAGCAGCTCGCGATAGTCGCCATAGCCGAGCGCCCCGTTCCAGGGGCGGCCTAGCTTCTTGGAATAGGTCTCGTTGACCAGGACCTTGCCCGCCTCGACGCGCTTGGAGTCGACATCGCAGACCGCCATGACCTGGGCGTGGTCGTACTTCCAGGTCTCGGGCATGTCGTGGATGCGGGCGATGCGGCCGACGCCGATCACCCCGACATTAATGCGGTTGGACGCGGCGTTCTTGCCGAACACCGTAGACGGAACGATGGCTGGAAAACCGAGCGCCGCGGCGCCCAGGCCCTGTAACAGAAGTCTCCGTTGTCGCTGTTCTCCAGTCACCGAAATCTCCGTGTCGTGGACGCCGTTGTCAGGTGGTGATCGGCCGGGTCGCGTTCTTCTGCGCCTTAAGCACGAGTTCGGCGGCGAGCAGGGCCTGGTCCTGGTCTTGGGCGACTGATGTCCGCTCGACGATGTCGGTGACGAACTGGCGCCCGAACGGCAGGACGACCTTGCTGCAATCGATGTAGCGGGCCCGTTTCTGGTCCACGATCAGCATGTGGTTGTTGCCCGGCCGGCCGATCGGATCGATGTACTTGCGCAGCTCGATGTAGCCCTCGGTCCCCAGGATGAAGAGCCGCCCGTCGCCCCATACGCCCAGCCCATTGGGCGTGAACCAGTCGACCCGCAGATAGCCCGTGCCGCCGTTCCCGGTGACCGTCATATCCCCGAAATCCTCGAACCGCGGCCGATCCGGATGCGTCAAATTCCCTGTCTGGGAAGCGACGACGTGGGCCTTGGTCGAGCCGGTGTAGTAGAGGAACTGCTCGGCCTGGTGCGAGCCGATGTCGGTCAGGATGCCGCCGTAGCGGCGCTTGTCCCAGAACCAGTCGGCCCGGCCCATCCCCACCCGATGGGGCGCCAAATTCACGGTCTGGATGACCTTGCCGATGGCCCCGGCCTTGATCAGTTCGCCGGCCTTGACCGCCGACGGCACCTCCAACCGCTCCGAATACATGATCGCATATTTGCGGCCGGTCTTCTTCACCGCCGCGCGGACCTGGGACAGTTGCTCCAGGGTGACGATGCCCGGCTTGTCGGCCAGGTAATCCTTCCCCGCCGCCATCACCTTCAGACCCAGCGGCGTGCGCAGGTCCGGGATAGGCGCGGCGACCACCAGCTGGATCGAGTTGTCCTCAATGATCTCCGCCTCACTCCGGGCGAGCGGCACGTCGCCGAACTGCTTGCGGAACTCGGCGATCTGCTTGGGATCCGCCGTATAGAACTTCACTAGCTGTCCACCGCCGCGCTTCACGGCGGCGGTCATGCTGTAGATGTGGTTGTGATCGCAGCCGATCACGCCGAAGCGGATCGTGTGCTTGGGTTTCTCGTTCGGATCTAGGCCCGGCTCGGCCACCTCCTCGGTGGGCGGCAGGGGCTTGGGCGTCGGCGGCTGGGCGAAGGCGCCCCCGGCCAGGGACGCCAGACCCGCGGTCCCGGCGGCCATCAACAACGCACGTCGGCTCGTATCGTCCATCTGCTCTGGCCCTCCTCCCGGCCTCCAAGGGTCGCCCGCTTCATTGGACTGACCAATGGCACTTAAATGGACTGACAAATCATCAGACCACTAAACCGCGCATAGGAAAAGCCCTTCGCGCGCGCGGACGCGATCTCGGCGCACACGCACGCGAGAGTCCAATGCGGATATTGATGCGAGGGATGATCCGAATAGCATCGGTCGCCAACGCATCCGCGCGGCGGCGCCGAGTTCAGAATTCAGGAAACCTGGCGCACCCGGCACGATTCGAACGTGCGACCTTTGCCTTCGGAGGGCAACGCTCTATCCAGCTGAGCTACGGGTGCGTTCCGGGAGGCGGGTTCTAGCTGAAAGCGCGGATGCGCGCAAACGCCTTGCCCGCCTGACCCGCTAGTCCTTGACCGGATCGGCAGCCGTGGCCGAGCCGTAGGTCAGGGAGACGAAGACGTCCTCCAGATCCGGGTCCTCGGTAGCGATGTCCTTGATGTGCAGACCGGCGCCGCGGACGGCGGCCAGAACCTGCTCCACGCTGGACTGGCCGGTCTTGTAGCTGACGGCGAAGGCGCCGCCCGCGCGGACCTTCGTCTCGAAGCCTGGCAGGACCGGGGCCACCGTCACCGGCTCCTCCGGCGTCACCACCACATTGCGCGTGTCGAGGCGACGCAACAGGGTCGAGGTCGGCTCGCAGGCCACCACCTCGCCGCGATTGACGATGGCGATCTGGTCGCAGAGCTCCTGCGCCTCTTCCAGATAGTGGGTGGTGAGGACGATAGTGACACCCTGCTGGTTCAGGCCGACCACGTACTGCCAGAGCTGGCGGCGCAGCTCGACGTCGACACCGGCGGTGGGCTCGTCCAGCACCAGAACCGGCGGATGATGGACCATGGCCTTGGCCACCATCAGGCGGCGCTTCATGCCGCCAGACAGCTGGCGGACATAGGCGTTGGCCTTGTCGGACAGGCCCAGGGCGGCCAGCAGCTCGTCCGTGCGGCGCTCGCTCTTGGGCACGCCATAAAGGCCCGACTGGACGTCCAGGGATTCCTTGGGCGTGAAGAAGACATCGGCGGCCAGCTCCTGCGGCACCACGCCGATGGCGGCGCGGGCGTCGCGCGGATGGGTGTCGATATCGCGACCCCAGATCTTCACCGAGCCGCTGGTCTTGCGGGTCAGGCCGGCCAGGATGTTGATGAAGGTCGACTTGCCGGCGCCGTTGGGTCCCAGCAGGCCGAAGATCGAACCGCGGGGGATCTTCAGGTCGATGCCGTTGAGCGCCCGCTTCTCCGGCGTGGTCTTGGTGGCCGCGTAGGTCTTGAAGAGGCCCTGGGCCTCGATGGCGTAGTCAGGAAGGTCCATGAAGCCCGCGGCGGTCTGGAGAGAACGGATCTGCGGTCGCAAGGCGAATTGACGCCCCGGCGGCCCGTCGCATAGGTATGGCCCGTCGGCCCCATAGCCAAGGCCGCATCGACCAATCGCCCGCCAAACTTTCTTCGAGGCGGGCCGTACAGAGAGCTCAGACCATGGCGCGCAAGGCCAAGCCGATCCCCGACACCGCCGCGACGATGTCGGCTCCCGACCTGGGCGTGGGCCCGGCGCCGGAGACGGTGAACGTGCGCTCGCACCGCATCGCCTGCGACGGCGTCGGCGGCGCGCTGGGCCATCCGCGCGTCTGGCTGGAGATGGGCGCCGCGGGTTACATCGACTGCCCCTACTGCGACCGCCGCTTCGTCCTGGCCCATGGTTCGGACGGCCATGAGGATGAGCGTCTGGCCCCGGGCGTGTACGAAGGCGCCGGCGGCCACTAGCGCCGCGTCAATTCGCCTCAAGATCAGACCGGCAGCGGCTTAAGGGTCGTTAGGAACCGTCTGCGTAAAACCCCAAACAACGCCGCGACCTGTCTGTCGCGGTCAGGTTCGGGGGACCTGCCATGAAAGAATTCAAACGCCTGGCGCTGGCGACGACTTGCCTCGC
Source organism: Caulobacter sp. 73W (assembly GCF_041021955.1). Lineage (GTDB taxonomy): Bacteria > Pseudomonadota > Alphaproteobacteria > Caulobacterales > Caulobacteraceae > Caulobacter. The sequence goes on along the minus strand of NZ_CP158375.1, from coordinate 2,589,756 downwards.
CTTCGCTTCGACCGGCGCGGCCTTCGCCGCGGAGTCCGAAGCGCAGTGGAAGTTCTCCGGAACTCTGCGCGTCCGCTACGAGACCATCGACGACCAGGTCCGTCCCAATTTCAACACCCAGGACGACCTTTGGAGTGTCCGTACCACCCTGGCCGCCGAGCGTCGTCAGGGGCCGCTGACCTTGTTCGCCGAAATGTACGACAGCCGCGTCTATGGCGCGGACCGCCGCTCGCCCATCGGCACCAATGAGGTGAACGTCGCCGAACTCGTTCAGGCCTATGCGGCGCTGAAGCTGGACGGCCAGGCCTTGGGCCCGGTGACCCTGCAGGCCGGCCGCTTCATGCTGAACATCGGCTCGCGCCGCCTGGTCGCGGCCGACGACTACCGCAACACCACCAACGGCTATACCGGCGTGCGCGTCGACATGGCGCCGGCCGGGGTAAAGACCACCTTGATCTATGTGATGCCCCAGGTCCGCCGCCCGGGCGACATGGAATCCCTGCTCGACAATCGCCAGTACCCCGACACCGAGAACGACGACCTGGTGGTCTGGGGCGGCGTGGCCTCTCGTCCGAAGACCATCGGCAAGGCGATGCTGGAGGGCGAGTTCTTCCACTTCGAAGAGCACGATGGACCCAACGGGCCGACCCGCGACCGCAACCTGGACACCTTCGGCGCGCGCGTGATCCTCGATCCCGCCGTGGCCGCCTGGGACTATGAAGTCGAAGCGATCGGCCAGACCGGGACGGTCAGCCGCGGCGTCGCCGCCAACGACCCGACGCTGGACGTCCGGGCCGGCTTCGTTCACGCCGATGTCGGCTACACGCAGAACTCCGCCTGGAAGCCGCGCCTGTCGGCGGAATTCGACTATGCCAGCGGCGACAAGCCGGGCGGCAAGTATGGCCGCTTCGACACCCTGTTGGGCATGCGTCGCGCGGACTTCGGCCCCTCGGGCATCTACGCCGCCATCGGCCGCGCCAACATCATCACCCCGGGCGTGCGCCTGGAGGTGACGCCGAACAAGCGGTTGGACGCCTTCGCCTCCTACCGCGCCATGTGGCTGGCCTCGGACACCGACAGCTTCACGACCACCAGCGTCCGTGACGCCACCGGGGCCTCGGGCGATTTCGCCGGCCACCAGATCGAAGGCCGCGTCCGCTATTGGGCGGTGAAGGACCGCCTGCGCCTGGAAGCCAACGCCCTGCTGCTGACAAAGGGTCGCTTCCTGCAGGACGCGCCCAACGCCCCCAAGAACGGCGAGAACAGCGGCTACCTAGCCCTGAGCGCGATCACGCAGTTCTGACGATCAGGACCCTTCCTTCGGCGCTGGTTCGCTCAGATTGAAGCGGATCGGCAGCCGAACGGTGGCGCCGTCCGGCGCCAGACCGTCCTCGCCCCAGGCGTTCACCTGCATCGAACTGGCGATCACCACGGCCGCCTCGGCGAAGCCCAGGTCGGCGGGGTCCGCGCGCACCGGCTTGCAATCGACAAGCCGGCCACCAACCGCAACAACGCATTGCGCGACGCCGAGACCCTTGTTGACGCCCTTGGCGACAGCCTGCTCCGGGAATACCGCCAGGACCTGGCTGAAGTCGGCGGAGCGTGACCATTGCGCATTACTGAGCGCCCGTGGCTCGGTATAAATCGCAGGATTGAGGAATTGTATCGGCACGGTCACGCCGATCTCCTTCAGAAGATCAGGCGAAAGTCCCGACAGCCGCAGCTTGAACTTCGGCACAAGCTTGTACGCGGCATCCTTGAACACACTCTTGTCGGGAGAGACCAGGACTTCGCGGCACCCCCGCAAAGTCCCGTCGGCTTTGGGGAAGCAGGTCAGGGTCACGCGGGCGGTCTCCAGCTCGGTCCCAATCCCTCTCGGCCATAGCGCGGCCACATCCGCGGCCGTCGGGGCGGAGTCCCATAAGGGTCGTTGAAGCATCTTGAAGCTCTTGCCGACGTCCACGGCCCAGCCGCCTCCGCCGCCTCCGCCAGAAGCGCCGAATACGATCGGAATCCTCGCCGTCCCTTTGACGGGCTTGCCATTTTCGGTCTTGGGCTGCATTTCAAATGCGCCTGACAAGGCGAGCGCGGCGGAGCCGAAGCCAAGACCGGCGGGCTCCTCGGACACCACCTTGCACTGCTCAAGCAATCCGACAGTGTTGACCTGGCACGAGATCGTCGCCTTGCCACCCACTCCCCGCTTGAGCGCCGCCGCCGGCCACACGCCACGCAGATCGTCGGCGCTGGGCTTGCGTCGCCAGTCCGGCGGCCGCACCTCGCCCCGGGCGGTTCGGGTGACGAAACCCGGCTCGAAGAAAGCTATCGCGAAGCGCACCTTCGTGCCGGCGTATCGCGCGACATCCTGTGGGGTCATACGGTACTTGGGCGCAATCGCCAGAGCGGCGGTCCCGAAGTCGTAGTTCACCGGGTCTTCACTGATCACCGTGCAGGCCGTGAGCGCGCCGTTCGGCATTACGGCGCAATCCAACACCGCCTGACCATTCAGCTTCTCTTCGTGAGCGCGCTTGGGATAGGCCTTGTCGAAATCCCTGCCGGACGGCTTTGCAAGCCAGGTGGGTTCAGCAATCTCCGGCTCGGCGGACCAGGCCGCTCCCGCAGCCAGCAAGGCCGAAACAAGTCCGGCAAGAATTGTGTGCAGCATAACAACCCCAGGACGAATTTTTCGCAGACAACCCTTATTCCGCAACAGGAGCAAGACAGTCGTCGATCGGGGCTGACCCGGAGCGTTCGCGCGCCTATCTTCCGCGCCATGACCGATACGATCGAGCCGACCGCCGCCGCTCCTGACCGCCCGCTGACCCAGGACGGCCCCGCCGTGCGTCTGTTCCTGGTGGACGGCTCGGCCTTCATTTTCCGCGCCTATCACGCCCTGCCGCCCCTGACCCGCAAGAGCGACGGCCTGCCCGTCGGCGCGGTGTCGGGCTTCTGCAACATGCTGTTCAAGCTGATGCGGGACATGCAGGGCGACGCTCCGACCCATCTGGCGGTGATCTTCGACCATTCGGAGAAGACCTTCCGAAACGACCTGTACGATCAGTACAAGGCGCACCGCCCGCCGCCGCCCGAGGACCTGGTTCCGCAGTTCGCCCTGGTGCGCGAGGCGACCCGCGCCTTCGGCGTGCCTTGCATCGAGCTGGCCGGCTATGAGGCCGACGACCTGATCGCCGCCTATAGCTGCGCCGCCCGCAACGTCGGCGGCGAGGCGATCATCGTCTCGTCCGACAAGGACCTGATGCAACTCATCGACGACAGCGTGTCGATGTACGATCCGATGAAGAACGTGCGCCTTGGCCGCGAACAGGTGATCGAGAAGTTCGGCGTCCCGCCGGAACGGGTGGTGGACGTCCAGGCCCTGTGCGGCGACAGCGTCGACAACGTGCCCGGCGCCCCCGGCATCGGCATCAAGACCGCCAGCGCCCTGATCAACGAGTACGGCGACCTCGACACGCTGCTGGCCCGCGCGGGCGAGATCAAGCAGCAGAAGCGCCGCGAGACCCTGATCGCGTTCGCTGACCAGATCCGCCTGTCGCGGGCCCTGGTGAAACTCGACTGCGACACCCCCCTGCCCGAGCCCCTGGACGATCTGGTCCTGCGCGAGCCGGACAAGGACGTGTTGGGCGCGTTCCTCGAAGACATGGGCTTCCGCACCCTGGCCACGCGCATCGGCAAGGGCGGGGCGGGCACGCCCCTGCCGGGGATTGGCGCGCCGGCCGCGGCCAAGGCGCCGGTTGAGGCGCCGCCCGAGTCCACAATCGACCACGACGCCTATGTCTGCATCCGCGACCTGGCCGCTCTGGACGCCTGGATCGCCAAGTCGCGCGCCGCGGGCATCGTCGCCTTCGACACCGAGACCGACGCCCTATCGTCGGCCACCGCCGGCCTTTGCGGCGTCTCCCTGGCCATCGCGCCCGGCGAGGCGGCCTACATCCCCGTGGGCCACTGCGAAAAGGAAGGCCTGGCCCTCGAGGCCGCCGCCGACCTGGAGCAGATCCCGCTGCAGGAGGTCATCGACCGCCTGAAGCCGCTGCTGGAGGATCCGGCGGTCCTGAAGATCGCCCAGAACGCCAAGTACGACATCGCCGTCCTGGCGCGGCATGGCGTGGACGTGTCCCCGATCGAGGACACCATGCTGATCTCGTACGTGCTGGAGGCCGGCCTGCACGGCCACGGCATGGACGAGCTGTCGCGCCTGCACCTGGGCCACAGCCCGATCCCATTCAAGCAGGTCGCCGGCACGGGCAAGAGCGAGATCAGCTTCAAGCATGTGGAGCTGAAGCCCGCCACGCGCTACGCGGCCGAGGACGCCGACGTCACCCTGCGCCTCTACAACCGCCTGAAGCCGCGCCTGGCGCGCGAGGGCCTGCTGACCGTCTATGAGACGCTGGAGCGCGGCCTGCCGCCGGTGCTGGCGCGTATGGAGAACCACGGGATCAAGGTCGATCCCGAGGCGCTGCGCAAACTGTCCAACGACTTCTCCATGCGCATGGCCGAGTACGAGGCCCGCGCCCAGGAGATCGTCGGCCGTCCGTTCAACCTGGGCAGCCCCAAGCAGATCGGCGACATCCTGTTCGGCGAGATGCAGCTGACCGGCGGCAAGAAGACCGCCACGGGCCAGTGGTCCACCGACAGCGACGTGCTGGAGAGCCTGGCCGCCGAGGGGAACGAGCTGCCGCGCGTCCTGCTGGACTGGCGCCAGCTGTCGAAGCTGAAGGGCACCTATACCGACAACCTGATCGCGGCGATCGCGCCGTCGACCGGGCGGGTGCACACTTCCTTCGCCATGGCCTCGACCACCACGGGCCGCCTGTCGTCCAATGACCCGAACCTGCAGAACATCCCGGTCCGCACCGAGGAAGGCCGCAAGATCCGCAAGGCCTTCATCGCCGAGCCGGGCCATGTGCTGATCAGCGCCGACTACAGCCAGATCGAACTTCGCCTGCTGGCCCACATCGGCGACATCCCGCAGCTGAAGCGGGCCTTCGCCGAGGGCCTGGACATTCACGCCTCCACAGCCTCCGAAATGTTCGGCGTGCCCATCGAGGGCATGGATCCGATGATCCGCCGCCAGGCCAAGGCCATCAACTTCGGCATCGTCTACGGCATCAGCGCCTTTGGCCTGGCCAACCAGCTGGGCATCCCCCAGGGCGAGGCCGGGGCCTACATCAAGACCTACTTCGAACGCTTCCCGGGCATCGGGGCCTATATGGACCGCACCAAGGCCCAGGTCCGCGAGCAGGGCTTCGTCAGCACGATCTTCGGCCGCAAGGTCAACATCCCGGAGATCGGCGGCAAGTCGGTCGCTCAGCGGCAGTTCGCCGAGCGGGCGGCCATCAACGCCCCGATCCAGGGTTCGGCCGCCGACGTGATCCGCCGCGCCATGGTCCGCATGCCCGCCGCCCTCGCCGAGGCTGGCCTCAAGGCCCGCATGCTGCTGCAGGTGCACGACGAACTGGTCTTCGAGGCGCCGGAGGCCGAGGCCGAGGCGACCTGCGCCCTGGTCAAGTCGGTGATGGAGCGCGCCGCCGAGCCGGCCGTGTCCTTGACCGTGCCGCTGATCGTCGAAGCGCGCGCCGCCGCGAACTGGGACGAAGCCCACTGATGAGCGACGCCTGGATCCGGATCGAAAGCGACGGCCTGTCCGCACAGATCAACCCGTTCGGCGCCGAGCTGTCCCGCCTCACCGACCACGAAGGGCGGGAGCTGCTGTGGGATGGCGACCCGGCCTGGTGGACCGGCCGCGCGCCGCTGCTGTTCCCCGTGGTCGGCGGGCTAAACGGCGGCGTCTATCGACTGGGCGGCCAGACCTACGCCATGCCCAAGCACGGCTTCGCCCGGACGAAGCCGTTCGCCGTCGTCGAGCAGGCGGAGGACCGCGTGGTCCTGCGGCTGGAGGCCGACGAGCAGACGCGGGCGGTCTATCCCTTCGTGTTCCAGCTCGACGTCGCCTTCGCCATCGAGGACGGCCAGTTGGCCAACACTGTCACGATCCGCAATCTGGGCGACGGCGAGATGCCAGCCAGCTTCGGTTTTCACCCGGCGCTGCGTTGGCCCCTTCCCTATGGCGGCGACAAGCTCGATCACCTGCTGCGCTTCGAAGCGCCCCAGCCGGCCCCGATCCGGCGGGTGGGCGACGACGGCCTGGTTCGTCCCGAAGGCCTCCCGACGCCGGTCGAGGGCCGCGACATGGCCCTGCGCGAAGAGCTGTTCACCAACGATGCGGTAATCTTCGATCAGCTGGGCAGCCGCCGCCTGGTCTATGGCGCTCCCGGCCGCCCTGGGGTGGAAGTCACCTTCCCCGATTGTCCGCATCTTGGCGTCTGGACCAAGCCGGGGGCCGACTACATCTGCATTGAGCCCTGGAGCGGCTTCGCGGACGCCCAGAACTATACGGGCGACATCCGCGACAAGCCGGGCGTTTTCCTTGTGCGGCAAGGGAAACCGGCAACCTTCTTGATGACGATCAAGCCGGAGTCCCAAGTGTTGGAATTGCGATGACGCGAGAGACAACCCAGGAGCGAACAATCAATCCAAACAAAGACGCCTTTTAATCAACTCCATTCAAATAATGGATCGAGTTCAGAGCGTCTTACAAACGTTGGATTGAGCCGAACTCTTTTGAGCCGCGCATAGCGACAATCCGACGCGCCGCCAAAACCCTGAGCATTAAGACTCGTTAAACATATCGCGGGCATCGAATGCTCTAGGCTTGGGGTGTTCGAACGGCGCTATATCGCTGGTCGTAAATGCGGAAACCCCAGACCTGAAAAGGGCTAGGGGACCTGCCATGACGTTCAACGACCTGCGTATTCCGGCCAAGCTGATGGTCATTTTCAGCGTGACCATCGCCGTGATCGTCGCCATGGGCGCGGCGATCTTCATCAGCAACGAACGTCTGGACGCCTCGATCCGCCGGACAGAGCAGGCCCACAAGGTGGTCGGCGCCATCGAAGGGGTGCGCTATCGCCTGTCCCGCCAGGAAAACTCCCTGCGCGGCCTGCTGCTGTCTGGTGACGATTACTATCGCGGCCGCCTGGTGGACTCGCACCGCCCCGCCTACGAGGCGCATGTGGCGGAGCTGGAAAAGCTGTTCGCCGGCGACCCAAAGGGCCTGGCTCGCGTCGCCAGCCTGCGCACCAGCTTCCAGGCTTGGACCGACGGCGCCATCAACCCGGCCATTCAACTGGCGGCGGATCCCGCGACGCGCGCCCAGGGCGCGGCCATGGTCAACAATGACGGCATCGCCGACAAGCTGATCACCCCCGTTGAAGACACCGCCGACGAGATCCAGGCCGCCGCCGAAGCCGCCATGAAGGCCGAGGCCGAGAGCCAGGCCTCCATCGCCTTCTGGACCAAGATGGTGGTGATGGTCGGCGTCGCCCTGGTCGTCCTGACCGCCATCGGCGCCGGGCTGCTGCTGCGCCGCTCCATCGCCGTCCCGGTGACCGCCATGACCGGCGCCATGCGCCGCCTGGCCTCGGGCGACAATTCGGTCGACGTGCCGGCCATCGGCCGCCAGGACGAGGTCGGCCAGATGGCCGCCGCCGTCCAGACCTTCAAGGACAACGCCCTGGCCAAGATACGCCTGCAGGCCGAGGCCGAAGCCGCTCGTCTTGAAGCCGAGCGTCTGGAAAGCGCCGCCGAGGAAGAGCGCCGCCGCAACGAGGCGATCCAGGCCATGGTGGTCGACACCTTGGCCGACTGCCTGTCGCGCTTGGCTGACGGCGACCTGACCTGGCGCATCGACGCCGAGTTCGCCGGCCGCTACGCCAAGCTGAAGGAAGACTTCAACCTGGCCATGACCAAGCTGCAGGAGACGATGGCAGTGATCGCCGGCGCCTCCAGCGGCGTCAGCTTCAGCGCCGATGAAATCGCCAGCGCCTCCGACCAGCTGTCCCGCCGCACCGAGCAGCAGGCCGCCTCGCTGGAAGAGACCGCCGCCGCCCTCGACGAGATCACCGCGACGGTCAAGAAGACCGCCGTCGGCGCCAAGGAAGCCACCTTGCTGGTCACCTCAGCCCGCGACGGCGCCGAACGCTCCGGCGCGGTCGTCCGCCAGGCCGTCACCGCCATGGGCCAGATCGAAAGCTCCTCGCGCGAGATCGGCAACATCATCGGGGTGATCGACGAGATCGCTTTCCAGACCAACCTGCTGGCCTTGAACGCCGGTGTCGAAGCCGCGCGGGCCGGGGAAGCCGGCAAGGGCTTCGCCGTCGTCGCCTCCGAAGTGCGGGCCCTGGCCCAGCGCTCGGCCGAAGCGGCCAAGGAGATCAAGTCGCTGATCAACACGTCCACCGACCAGGTCGGCTCCGGCGTGGACCTGGTCGGTCAGACGGGTCAGGCGCTGGAGCAGATCGTCGCCCAGGTGGCGGAGATCGACGCCCTGGTCGCCGACATCGCCGCCTCTGCCCAGGAACAATCCACCGGGCTCGGCGAAGTGAACGTCGCGGTCAATCAGATGGACAGCGTCGTCCAGCAGAACGCCGCCATGGTCGAGGAAGCCACCGCCGCCACCCACGCCCTGAAAGGCGAATCCTCGGAGCTGGCGCGCATGGTCGCGCGCTTCAAGGTCGGCGAAGTCGCGGCGGCCAACGCCAACCGCGAGCCCGCGCCCCGCAAGGCCGCAGTCGCCCCCTCCCAGCGCCCCGGCGCGCGCGCCGTCCCGGCTATGAAGCCGACCACCCAGCTGGCGGCCGACGAGTGGGAAGAGTTCTAGGGCCTGGCCCTAGAGAATGATCGGATCCGAAGAGACGTCCCGGGGCGACACGCCGCCCTGGGCGCTTCTGGCTTCCTGAGCTCCAATCAGCTTGCCGACCCGGGCGATCAGGTCCTGGGCGATGAACGGCTTGGTGATGTAGCCGTTGGCGCGCAGGGCGCCGGCCCGCTCCACGTCCGCCTTGGTGTTCTGGGCGGTCATCATCAGCACCGGCACGGTCTTGGTCTTCGGATCGTAGCGCAGCTCGCGCAGCACGGCGAAGCCGTCCATCATCGGCATCGAGATATCCAGCAGCACCAGATCCGGCGGTGAGCGCTTGATGCGGCTGAGGCCCGTCTGGCCGTTCTGCAGCCAGTCGACCTCATAGCCGGCGGCCTTCAGGCGCACCTGGACCCATTCGGCGATCAGGGCGTCGTCCTCCACCAGGACGATCTGCTTGCCTCGCGCCTTTTCGTTCAAAGAAGCGGTCATGCCGTCGCCTCCGTAACCATCTGAGCCGCCGGCGCGGCGACCTCGCACCAGAAGATCGAACCGCCGCCGGGAGCGGGTGAATACCCAGCCTCGCCGCCCATCGCCAGAGCCAGGCCCCGACAAATCGCCAAGCCCAACCCCGCGCCGCCGTGCACACGGCTGGACGAGTTGTCGACCTGGCTGAAGCGTTCAAACAGAGCCGCCCGACGATCCTCCGGAACGCCCGGCCCGGTGTCGATCACCTCCACCCGCAGACGGCTTCCTTCGGCCGTGACGGCGTGAAGACGGACAGAGCCCGCCTCGGTGAACTTCACGGCATTGGTCAGGAAGTTCAGCACGATCTGGCGCAGCCGCGCGGGATCCACGGTCACGACGCTCGGCAGGGCCGGATCGATCTCCAGGCGCAGGTCCAGATCGCGCGCCTCGGCCGCGCTTCGCACGTCCTCGAGGGCGGCGCTCAGCAACTCCGGCAGGTCGGTCGCCTGCGGGTCCAGCCGCAACGATCCGGAATCGATCCGCGAGAAGTCGAGTACGTCGTTGATCAGCTCGAACAGATTGCCCGCCGCCTGCCGCACGCACTGTGCGTAGCGACGCTCGGCCGCCGGCATGGCCTCGCTCTCCACCAGCAGGTCGGAGAAGCCCAGGATCGAGGTCAGCGGCGTGCGCAGCTCGTGGTTCATGGTGCCCAGGAAGTCAGCCTTGGCCACCGCCGCCTGCCCGGCCGCGACGCGAGCGGCGGCCAGCTCGGCCTCGGCTTCCTTGCGGGCGGTGATGTTGCGCATGACGTCGATGAACTCGATCGGCGTACCCGCCTCATCGCGGCGGACGGAAGGATTGGTCTCGAACCAGTGCCACTCCCCGTCCGGCATGCGGGAGCGGAATTCGATCGGCGTGCGCTCGGCCGCCACGTCGTTCATCAGACGGCGCGCGTTGGTGATCAGCCGCGGCATGTCCTCGGGGTGGATGAAGTCCTGCATGAAGCGGCCGACCAGCTCCTGCGGGCTGTAGCCCTGGACCTGCACGCTGGCGGGAGACACGAACAGCATCCGCCCGTTCGGCGTATAGCGGATGATCATGTCGGTGGCGCTGTCGGCCATCAGGCGATAACGGCGTTCGCTGGCCTCGGCCTCGCGGCGGTGGCGATCCGCGCGGCGGCGGGCCTTCTTCAGCGAGACCATCAGGCGCCTTTGCCGGGCCAGGGCGGCGGCCACCGGCAGGGTCGACGCGGCCATCGCCAGCAGGAAGCCTTGCAGGACCAGCACCCGCACGGTCAGGGATGCGGGGATCAGCATGATCGGCCCGGACCCGGCCACGGTCGCTCCGACCGAGATCACCGCCGCCGCCAGCAGGCCGAGGGCTCCGCCGAACGCACCGTTGCGGAAGGTCACCAGCACCAGGGCCGGGGGAATCAGGAACAGCAGCGGATAACGCGACTGGGTGAACACCGCGGCCATCACCGCCAGCAGAAACCCGCCCATCAGCAGGTCGCCTGCCCGCCATCCCCGCAGCCGCCTGCTGCGCAGGCGTCGCGGCGAGACCATCAGAAGGGCCGGCGTCACCACCAGCAGACCCAGCATGTTGCGCACGAACCAGACGGTCCAGCTCCAGGGCGGAGCCGGCAGGCCAAGCGCGGTGATGACCGCCTCCGACAGGCTGGCCGACACCGCGGGGCCGATGACCGTCAGCGCGCCGAAGACCATCAGGTCCCGCGCCCGGGTGAAGTCCAGCCCACGCGGCGTCATCCGCTGCAGGACCAGAAGACAGATGAGGAGCTCCACGGCGTTGGCGCTGTAGAGCGTCATGGCCTGCGGCGTGGCCCAGACGACGTGGGCGCTGGCCGCCGCCACCATCCCCAGATAGCCGGAGACGATCATCCAGAGGCGTGCCGGCTTGGGCGCGCGCAGCATCAGGGTCAGGACGACGGCGTTGGCCGGCCAGATGGCGGCGAAGTGGCCCGCCTCCCGCGCGAAGTTCAGGCTGCCGGCGGTGCACAGGGCCGAAGCCAGCAGGGCCGCGAGCGTCCAGGCGACCGCCGGAACGGGCGGCCGCGAACGGGTCGAAGATGTCGGCGCGGACGGGCCCATGGACCCATGGTGCGCCGAAGATTTGGGGGAAGCGTTAAGACGATGCGCCCGGCGACATCAGGACGCACGCCGCTGCACCCAGCTGCACGCCCGTGCAGCAGCGGCGTGATGGGTTTGGGACTACCAAAGCAAAACTTGAGGCCCAGCGCCTCTACGGCGAGAACGCCGTTCCTCAGAAAGAAAAAGCATCCACCGCGGTGCGGCCCTCGTAGCTGCGCCAGAACCTATTGATCGACGACCGCCATGAACAACACCGCCTCGCCCCTGTGGCTCCTGTCCGCCCTCTTCTGCCTCGCCGCCTCGCTGTTCGCCTGGATGTCTCCTCAGGCCGAGATGCCCCTGCGGCTCGGCATGCTCGCCATGAGCGCCCTGAGCCTCTTCCTGTTCACCCGCGCCCCGCGTGAGGATGACGGCGAGGACTCCGCCCCGGCCATCCGCACGCCCGCCAACGACTTCTGACGTTCGGGCTGCCCTGCGGGACAGGCTAGAACTTGTCCGGAACTGGAAAAGGCCCCGTCGTTTTGCGACGGGGCCTTTCTGGTGGAGCCGAGGGGAGTCGAACCCCTGACCTCGTCATTGCGAACGACGCGCTCTACCAACTGAGCTACGGCCCCCTGCCAAGGCAGGAAGGCGCACATACGGCGGCGGCCCGATCCCTGTCAAGGGTTGCCGCAGCCGTCCCCGGGCGGATACAACCCAGGCCTTGGATTTGTCTGGAGGCCCCATGGGCTACGCCATCGTTTGGCTGGTGAACACCATCATCAGCCTGTTGATCTTCCTGATCTTCGCCCGCGCAATCGTCAGCTGGCTGGTGGCGTTCGACATCATCAACACGCGCAACCGCTTCGTGTACCAGGTGCTGACCATGCTGGAGCGGATCACCGATCCGATCCTGAGCCCGCTGCAGCGTGTCCTGCCGACCCTGGGCGGCATCGACATCAGTCCGATCGTGGCCTGGCTGCTGCTCCAGTTCGTGCAGATCATCTTCAACCGCACCCTGGCGCCGATCATCGTCGGAGCCCTCGGCTAGGCATGGCCGCCCGGATCGCGGTCCGCCTGACGCCTCGCGGCGGGCGCGACCGCATCGACGGCTGGGACAGGGACGGCGAGGGACGCCCCTATCTGAAGGCGCGCGTCAGCGCTCCGCCCGAGGACGGCAAGGCCAACGCCGCGCTGCTCATCCTGCTGGCCAAGGCCTTGGGCGTGCCCAAGTCGGCCGTGACCATCGCGTCGGGCCAGACCGCCCGCCTCAAGCAGCTTGAGATCGAAGGTCTGGAGACCGACGAGGCGGTGAGCCGCCTCGCCGGCTGATCCAGATCACGCCAGACCGAAGTCCAGGTGGGCGGAGGTGAGGCCCGACGAACCACCCGTCAGGTCCACGTTGTATTCGGCGTCACCATGGAAGGCGTTGGTCAGGAACCCGCGGGTGCCTTCGTAGTAGATGCCGATCTTGGCCTGCATGCCCGCGTACATCAGGTAGCCGACCATGGCCGCCTTGGCGCCGATGGCGCTTCCGCCCAGGGCGGTGAAGTAGGCCAGTTGCCCCATGACATAGGCGATGGCGGCGTTCACATCGACGCCGGCCGCCCGGGCTTCATCCACACCGATGATCTTGTCGTAGGCGGACTTGATGCAGTCCTCGAACGACAGCGCGCCGTACTCTTGGGCGAACGCCTGCGACCCTTGTCCCCCCGTGCCCAGGCTGACCGCGAAATTGATGTAGCGGTTATCGGGGCTGAAGGTGGCGTAGTAGGGATCGGTAAGATCGTTGTCGTTGTCGTCGCTGTTGACCAAGTAGGCGACGCCCTCCTGGGTCGGCGTGGCCCCGGTGAAGAACTGATAGGCCTGCAAGGCGACGGCTGTCGTATCAGCGGCGAACTCGACCATCTTGTCGATGACCGTGGTTTCCGAGATCAGCCCCGCCTTGAACTGCGCCGCGATGTCGGCGAGCTGCCTGGCCTCTTCATAGACCGGGTTGGGAACTTCCTGGCCACTCGGCAGGGTTATGGTCGGCTGAGTCGCCTTGTCGGAGGTCGGATCAACGCCCGTTACGACGCCAAAGCCGTTGTCGATCACTTCGTCCGGCGTCGTGCCGGGGCCCTGGCCTGGGCTGGGCGGCGGCGGCGTGGTCGGCTCCTCCTCTTCCTCATCCGGGTCCGCCGTGACGACGAAGGGGACGTAGTTGATGGCCCCGCTGTCCGGCCCTTCCTGAAAGACATAGCCAGCGGCGGTGAAGGTGACGTCCATCACCTTGGTGGTGTCGTTGATGAAGGCGCCGTGGTCGCCGTTGTTCACATAGTCGGTCACGCGGACATTGAAGACATCGACTTCCGGCCCGCCCACAGTCTTGCCTTCCTCCCCGACGCGAACGCCGGTGGAGGTGCCGTCGATCGTGCCGTTGCGGATCATCACCGCCCCGGCGAAGGTGGCCTTGTTGGTATCGTAGCTCGGCGCGTCATCACGGGCCTTGATGGTGATGGCCCCGGCGTTGTTGTGCGACGCCCCCGCGCCATTCGACGTACCCACATCCGTGAACGTGAAGTTCTGGATGGTGATGCCGCTGTAGGCGCCGCTCTTTAGGTTGATGTCGATGCCGGCGCCATGCTGGCCGATATCGCCGAAGGAATCACCACGCCCGTACACCCCGACATTGATCATGGTGATCCCGGTGATCAGGGCTTCCGCCAGAGCCTCGGCATAGATCCCCTTGGCGCTCAGGTCCTCGAATCGCGTGCCGCTGATGGTCACGTTCTTCAGTTGACCGTCGGTCAGGCTGGTCGTGCTCTTGGCGAAGTCCGTGCCCTGATAGCCATCGACGATGGAGCCGCCGGTGATGACCAAGCCGTCGATATCCGCCGTGGTGGTCTTGTGCAGACCGAACAGCGAGTTCTCGATGTTGACCTCGGTCAGGGCGACATCCTCGACATCCGTGTCGAAGCGGACGCCCTGATAGAAGTCGTCGATCTTGATGCTCCGAAGCGTGAAGCCGTCGGCCTGGACCGTCACACCGGCGCCGGAACTGGCGTTGTAGGACGTCTGCGGGCCGATCCAGTCCGACAGCTTGCCGGTGATGCCTGGATTGTCGGTGCTGAACCCGCCCTTGATGACCGCGCCGGGCGCTCCGACGATGGTCAGGTTGTCCACATCGACGATGATCTTCTCATTGTAGACCCCAGCCGCCACCTCGATCATGTCGCCGTCGTGAGCGTGATCGATGGCCTCCTGGATCGTGGCGTAATCGCCATCCGCGCCCACCGTGATGATGTCGGCGACTCCGTCGTCGATGTAGCCGCCTCCCGCGCCAATATCCGCGAACACGACATCCACCTTCATGGTCGATGTCGTGGCGTTCGCGACCGCGCCATGAGTGTTCGTCGTTGCATAGTCCGTGATGTAGACGTTGTTGATCTCGACGGCCGGGCCGCCGGTCGTCTTCCCTGCTTCACCGGCGCGAATGCCCGTCGACGTGCCGTTGATCGCGCCATCCTCAATCACGACAACGCCCGTGAAGGTCGCGGCGTCCGTAGCGTCGTAATTGGGCGCGTCGTCACGGACTTTCACCGTGATGGCGCCGCCGTTGGCATGGGGTACGCCGGCCCCGTTCTTGTTCGACAGACCGACGTCGGTGAAGTCGAAGTCGCGGATCGTGATGTCGCTGTAGGCGCCGTACTTCAGGTTGATGTCGATGCCGGCGCCGTGCATCCCGTCCTGGGAATCACCTGCCTCGCCGCCATACTGGCCGACATTCTCCATCGTCAGGCCTTCGAGAAGCCCGCCCGACAAGGTCTCTACGTAGATGCCCTTGTAGCTGATGTTGCTGAAGGCGCTGTCCAGCACGTCAAAGTCGGTGAGGCGGCCTCCAAGTTTCGCGGTCGGCATCTCCACACCGATCGTCAAGTTCTCGAACGTGCTGTTCTTGATCAGCAGGCCGTTGATGTCCGTCGTGGTCGATTTCCCGACACCAATCTTGCCGCCCGAGAAGGTGACGTCGTCGATGACGAGATCATTCGCGTCTTCGGTGACACGAACGTTGTAGTGGAAGTTCGAGAGCTTGATGTCCTGAAGGGTGACGCCGGACACCTTGATCTCGATGCCCTTGGAACTTGCCGCACCCGTCCCTTGGATGACGGTGGCGTCGCCGTCGCCGACGATGGTCAGATCAGCCTTGTCGATGACGACGCTCTCGGCGTAGGTCCCGGCTGCAATGCGGATGGTGTCGCCTGCCTGCGCCACAGCAAGGGCGGCGTTGATCGTGGCGAAGCCACCGGAGCCTGCCGTTCCCCCCGTGCCGACCAGAAGGATGCGGCCCGACCCGGCGTCATCAATGATGTCGACGCCCTTCAGCGTGTCAGTCGTGGAGGTGTCGCTGCTGGTGACCTCCCAACCGCCGACGATCTTGGTCAGACCGGTGACCGTGTCGGTGTAGATCACCTTGTCGATGGCGGTGTCGGCGCTGCCTTCCTTGTAGGTGACGAAGGTATCCGCGCCGCTCGTAGCCAGCAGCGTGTCCGCTCCCGCACCCGTCTCGATCCACATTGGCTGGGCCGCAGGGGAGAAGGTGTTCTCGGTGATCAGAGATTGGACATCAATCGCACCGGTGAGGTTCTTCAGATTCAGTTCGGTGTCGATGGCGCTTGAGAACGTGTTGCCGGTGATCGTCGAGAGCGATCCAGTGGTGTTCGAGCCGAAGCTGATGCCGGTTCCGAGGTGATGGAACGTGTTGTCGGTGATGTGGACGTTGCTGTCGAAGTTCACCGTGTTGATGGCGGCACGGCTGTTCTCGAATTCGTTGCCGCTGATCGTCGTGACGATGTTCCGGCCGTCCGCCCAGATCGCCGTCGCCCAGACGTCGTTGGCGTACTGACGAGCGGCGTTTCCGCCCGTGAACAGATTGTCTTCGATCGTCACCGCCGCACCGGGCGCCGATGCGCCGTTGCCGCCGATGTTGATTGCGAAGTTGTTGGTGACCGGAGAGACAAATGCGGTCGGGTTCGCCGCAGGCTCCGATGGCAACCGCTCAAAGACCGTGTTCGTGATGACATGCCCCTCGGCGGCATGTCCGGTTATGGAGAGCGACGTCTTGGCGGAAGCGGCGATCATTTGATCGTTCAGGAACTTAACGCCGTCGATCGTCACACCCTCTGAGGGGCTATTGATTATCCACTGGCCGGTGATGACGGCTTCGGCGGCACGGTCGCCTGAGCCGCTTACGCCTTCATTGGGTCCGAGAATTCTGACGCCCTTGTTCACCGTGATGTTCACCGCGTACGTGCCGGCGGCGAGCTTGATGACGTCATTGTGCTGCAACGTGACGACGCCCGTTCCGGGATTGTACGTGCCGGCGAACAGCGCCTGGAGATCAGACGCGGTGGAAATTTCAACCTGTGCCATTGTGGGCCCCTACCCCTGTCGTTTGCATTCCGGTTGCAATCGCCAGGCCCAACAACGCATCCGGGATCCGCTTCCCTGCGTCGTAGGTTTTTTAGGAAAGCCGCGTCGCACGAGGGACGCCGTCCCCAACCAAGCAATCACACCACGGCGCCGCAGCGCAAAATAACGCCGATACGCCACTACGGCGTGAACGCTTGCTTGGGGCAAACTTGACTGTCAACACTTTGTTAACCTGAATAAATCACTAAAAACAGCCACTTATAGTTAACGTAAGGCGCAAGGCGGGAAATTGTAAGGCTTTGCCATTTCCCGCCTTCCTTGAATTTTCTCTCTCAAGTCTCGACGAATTCTCACGGTTGGTCGTGTGTGAGCGCTCCAGCTCCATTGTGCACCGCAACAACGCGAGGCAGCGCCGCGCGCGATTCTTGCTCAAGAACCGCAATCACTTGTTCATAGTAAATAATCGGCTTATCTCGAATTTACATTTTGTAGATTTGAATATACTCAAATTTACCTCGAAAATATTCTCCGACTTAAGACCCGGACCGGCATCTTCCGCGCCTTCGAAAGGCTCGGTGCGGAAGATCTCAATGCCGAAACCAGAGAAATTCTCTGCAACTGGCGACGCTTATATTGACGGTCTCCTCTCGGGGCTCCGCTGGTCGACGGATAGCCTGACCTACAGCTTTCCCAAGACCGTCGTCGCCTATGGCGCGACCTATGGCTATGGCGAGACAGCCAAGGGCTTCTCGGGCATGACCACCAGCCAGCAGGGAGCCGTGCGGTCCGTGCTGGCCGCCTATGCCGACGTCATCGCCCTGGACTTCAAGGAAGGCTCCGAAAGCGGCGCGGACCTGCGTTTCGCCCGCACCGGCGCCACCAGCACGGCCTGGGCCTATAGTCCCCATGCCTCCGCCGAGGGCGGCGACGTCTGGATCTCCAGCACCAGCGGCTATTTCGGCGCCAGCGCCAAGGGCGGCTACACCTACCTGACCCTGCTGCACGAGACCGGCCACGCCCTGGGCCTGAAGCATACCGACGAGCGTGAAGGCGCCTTTAACGCCCTGCCGACCGACCACGACAGCATCGAGTACTCGGTGATGAGCTACCGCTCCTTCGTCGGAGCGTCGGACAATGGCGGCTATCGCAACGGGGCCTGGGATTATCCGCAGACCCTGATGCTCGACGACATCCGCGCCCTGCAGCACGCCTATGGCGCGCGCTTCGATCAGGTCGGAGAGCAGCAGGTCTATCGCTGGAGCCCGACCACGGGCGAGCTGTTCATCGACGGCGTCGGCCAAGGCAAGCCGGGCGCCAACCGGGTGTTCATGACGGTCTGGACCGGCGGCGCCGAGGTCACCTATGACTTCTCCAACTACCAGACCGACCTGATGGTGGATCTCGCCCCCGGCGCCTGGTCGACCGTGTCGCAAGCCCAGCTCGCGCGCCTCGACGTGCGCGTGGACCCGGCCAAGCTGGCGGTCGGCAACATCGCCAACGCCTACCTCGTCAGCGAGGGCGGCGTGGACAACCTGATCGCCGCGGCGGTGGGCGGCGCGGGCGATGATCGTCTTTCGGGCAACACCGCCGACAACCGCCTGACCGGCGGTGCGGGCGACGACATCCTCGATGGCCGCGACGGCTTCGACACGGCGGTCTTCTCCGGCGTGGCGGCCGACTACAGCTGGAGCCGCCAGGACGACGGCGCCTGGCGCATTCTGGACCTGCGCGAGGGTTCGCCGGACGGCGCGGACACCCTGATAGACATCGAGCAGCTCGCCTTCGCCGACGCTCTGATCGACTTGGCGCCGGTCGCCCTGGTCGGGCTGGCCCATATGGGCGAAGCCCTGGCGTAGAACGCAGACGGCCCGCAGGAAAACCTGCGGGCCGCGCGATCCGTTGATGACTGGCAGGCTTAGCCGGCCATGTCCTCCAGCTCCTTGCCGCGGGTCTCCTTCACCCAGGCCTGGACCAGGAAGTACGAGATCAGGGCGCTGACCGCGTAGAAGCCGTAGGTCGTCACCAGGCCCAGCCCCGCCGCCATGGCCGGGAAGCTGACCGAGATGGCGAAGTTGGCGATCCACTGGGCGAAGCCGGCCACGGCCAGGGCCGAACCGCGCATCTGGTTGGGGAACATCTCGCCCAACATGACCCACATGACCGGCCCCCAGCTGAGGTTGAAGAACACCACATAGGCGTTGGCGGCGACCAGGGCGATCAGGCCCGTGCTGTCATCCAGGTGCAGGGTGCCATCGACCATGGTCGCGCGCGAGAAGCACCAGGCCATGACCGCCAGGGTCACGAACATGCCGGCCGAGCCGATGAGCAACAGCGGCTTGCGGCCGATCTTGTCGATCACCGAGATGGCGCCCAGGCAGGCGAGGATGGAGAGCACGCCCGACAGGATGTTGATCTTCAGGGCGTCGTTCTCTGAGAAGCCCACCGACTGCCACAGCACGGCGCCGTAATAGAAGACGATGTTGATGCCGACGAGCTGCTGGAACACCGCCAGGATCAGGCCGGCCCAGACGATCGGGCGCACCTTGCGGGTGGCGGGGTCGAGCAGGTCGGCGAACTTGGGCTTGTGGTCGGCGGCCAGGGTGGCGCGGATCTCCGCCACCTTGCGCTCGCCCGTGCCGGCGCCGAACAGCTTGGACAGCACGGCGGCGGCCTGGGCGTCACGGCGCTTGACCACGAGGAAGCGCGGGCTTTCCGGGATCGCCAGCAGGGCCAACAGATAGATGGCGGCGGGGACGACCTGCAGCCAGAACATCCAGCGCCAGGCCGGGAAGCCCATCCAGAACTCGGCGGTCGAACCGCCGGCCGTGGCGGCCAGGACGTAGTTAGCCACGAAGGCGCCGGTCAGACCGATGATGATCATGATCTGCTGGACCGAGGACAGCCGCCCCCGGATCGAGGCCGGGGTCACTTCCGAGATGTAGGCCGGCGACAGCACCGAAGCCGCCCCGACGCCAAGACCGCCGATGAAGCGGGCGATGATGAAGTGCGCCGAGGTGTCGGCCGCCCCGGCCCAGATGGCCGAGATGATGAAGAGCACGGCGGCGATCTGCATCACCGTGCGGCGGCCCAGGAAGTCGGCCAGGCGGCCGGCGGCGAAGGCGCCGAAGGCGCAGCCCAGAAGGATGGCGCCGACATTGAAGCCGGTGCCGAGGGCGGAAAGATTGAAGGCCGCCTCAAGCCCCTCCTGCGTGCCGTTGATGACGCCGGAGTCGTAGCCGAACATGAAGCCGCCGATGGTGGCGACGGCCACGATCAGACTGATGAAGGCCATGTTCACGCGGTCGCCGCCCGCGATGTCGGGGCCAGAGCCCCCCGTCGGTCCTGCCATTTTCGTTTTCTCCCGCCCGTATCCTGTCTTTGCAGGTGGGCCGTTTCCTCGATGCGCCCGCGCTCTGCGTCCCGCTGGCGTTAGTGGTTATGTCTCGGCGTTTTCTTTGAGGTTTGTCGGTATTTGACGGCGAACTCAAGCACGCCGCCCTCGGCCAGCTGGCCGGTCTTCTCGCGGTACAGTTCCTCCCACGGCGTCTGGCTTTGCGGGACCGGCGGCGCCGGCAGGTCGGTCTTTCGACGTGCGATCTCGGCCTCGTCCACCAGGGCGTTGCAGGACCCGGTGTTGAGGTCGATGCGGATCATGTCGCCGGTCCGCAGCCAGGCCAGCCCGCCCCCCGCCGCGCTTTCCGGCGAGGCGTTGAGGATCGAGGGGCTGTCGGCGGTTCCGGACTGACGCCCGTCGCCGAGCGTCGGCAGGCTCATGATCCCGCGCTGGATCAGCGCGTCCGGCGGCTGCATGTTGACCACCTCGGCCGAGCCGGGCCAGCCCAGGGGGCCGGAGCCGCGAATGACCAGGATGGTGTTCTCGTCGATGTTCAGCGACGGATCGTTGATGCGGTGATGGTAGTCGTCCGAACCGTCGAAGACGACGGCCCGGGCCTCGAACACCCCCTCGGCGCCCGGCGCGCTTAGATAGCGGTCGCGGAAGCCTTCGGAGATGACGCTCGTCTTCATGATGGCGAAGTCGAACAGGTTGCCCTTCAGCACCAGGAAGCCGGCGCGGTCGCGCAGGGGCTGGTCGTAGGGGGTGATCACCTCGCGGTCGTGGGTGACGCGGCCTTCCAGATTCTGGGCCAGGGTGTCGCCGGTCACCGTGCGGCAGGCGCCGTCGATCTTTCCAGCCTCTAGCAGCTCGTGCATCACCGCCGGCACGCCGCCGGCGCGGTGGAAGCGCTCGCCCAGATACTTGCCGGCCGGCTGCATGTTGACGATCAGCGGCAGGTCGTAGGCCTCGCTCCAGTCCTCCGGCGCGATCTCCACCCCCGCGTGGCGCGCCATGGCGACGATGTGCGGCTGGGCGTTGGACGAGCCGCCGATGGCGGTCACGACATTGATGGCGTTGATGAAGGACTGGCGGGTCAGGATGTGGCTGGGACGCAGGTCCTCGTAGGCCATCTCCACGATCCGGCGGCCGGTCTCGTAGGCCATCTGGCCGCGCTCGCGGTAGGGGGCCGGAATGGCGGCGCAGCCGGTCAGGGACAGGCCCAGCGCCTCGGCCACGGCGTTCATGGTCGAGGCCGTGCCCATGGTGTTGCAGTGCCCCGCCGAAGGGGCTGAGGCGCAGGCGCGGTCGAGGAATTCCTCCTCGTTGATCTCACCCGCCGCCAGCTTGCGGCGCGAGCGCCAGATCACCGTGCCCGAGCCGACCAGCTCGCCCTCGTGCCAGCCGTCCAGCATGGGACCGCCCGACAGGACGATAGCCGGGATGTCGACGGTTGAGGCCGCCATGATCCCGGAGGGGGTGGTCTTGTCGCAGCCCGTGGTCAGGACCACCGCGTCGATGGGATAGCCGTGCAGGATCTCCACCAGGCCCAGATAGGCCAGGTTGCGATCAAGGGCGGCGGTCGGACGACGGCAGTTCTCGAAGATCGGATGGACCGGGAATTCCATAGGAATGCCGCCAGCATCGCGGATGCCGGCGGCGGTGCGCTTGGCCAGCTCCACGTGAATGCGGTTGCAAGGCGACAGGTCCGAGCCGGTCTGGGCGATGCCGATGATCGGCCGACCGGACCGCAGCTCCTGCGGCGTGATCCCGTAGTTCATGAACCGCTCCAGATAGAGGGCGGTCATGTCGCTGCGCGCCGGATCGGCGAACCAATCGCGCGAGCGGAAGGGGCGTTTGGGCTGGCGTGTGCTCATCAGCGCCAACCTGCGTCGATCCAGTACTCATGGCCAGTGCAGAAGCGTGCGTCGTCAGAGGCCAGGAACAGGACCAGGGAGGCGACGTCGGCCGGCTCGATCCGGCCCTTCAGGCACTGCTGGCTGACGATCTCCGCCTCGCCTTCGGGCGTGTACCACTTCATCTGGCGCGGGGTCTTCACGTTGCCGGGGTTGATGCAGACGACGCGGACGCCGTCCGGACCCAGGTCGCGGGCCAGGGCCCTGGTCATCCCTTCGATCCCGGCCTTGGCGGTCTCGTAGAGCACCAGATCCGGCAGACCCAGGTGCCAGGAGATCGAGCCGAAGTTGATGATCACGCCCTTGCCGGCGGCCTTCATCGCCGGGACCACGGCCTTGGCGCAGAACACCATGTGCTTGAGATTTACGGCGATGCGCTCGTCGAAGTAGGCGGGCGTCACCTCGTCCAGGGTGTGGCGGTCGTCATTGCCGGCGTTGTTGACCAGAACCTCGACCTCGCCGATGGCGGCGAAGACGGCGGCGATCGCGTCGGTGTCGGTCAGGTCGCACTTGTGGAACACCGGCGCGATGGGCGCATCCTTCAGCGCCTGCACAAGGGCTTGGGAGTCCGCTTCGGCGATGTCGAGGAAGTGTACCTCGGCGCCCTGGCGCACGAAGCCCTCCACCAGACCGGCGCCGATGCCGGAGCCGCCGCCGGTGACGACGACGCGTTTGCCCTTCAGGCTGGGATAAATCGCGCTCACTTTGCGCCCTTTGCTTGGAAATGGATCATCGCCTTAGGCCTTGAGCAGACCGCGGGCGGCGAGATTACGCATCAGGTCGCTGATGCCGAAACGCCAGGCCGGCGCGTCCTTGGAGAAGACGACCTCGTTCTCCAGCACGCCCAGCAGGGGGCTGGAGATACGGACGACATCGCCGACCTTGTGGGTGAAGCCCTTGCCCGGCGCGTCGCGGTCCTGGGTCGGGGCGAACAGGGTGCCGAGGAACAGGGCGAAGCCATCCGGATAGTGATGCTCGCTCATGGCCTGGCGGACCAGCTCGGCCGGGTCGCGGCTGATCTGATCCATGAAGCTGCGCCCCTCGAGGATGTAGCCCTCCGGGCCGGTGATCTTCAGGTCGACCTGCGCCTTGCGCACATCGTCCAGGGTGAAGCCATCGTCGAACAGGCGGATGAACGGGCCGACGCCGCAGGCGGCGTTGTTGTCCTTGGCCTTGCCCAGCAGCAGGGCGCTGCGGCCCTCGAAGTCACGCAGGTTGACGTCGTTGCCCAGCATGGCCCCGAGGATGCGGCCGTTGCCGTCGACCACGACCACGACCTCGGGCTCGGGGTTGTTCCAGGCCGAGTCCGAACGGACGCCAACCTTGGCGCCATGGCCCACCGAGGACAGCACCGGCGCCTTGGTGAAAATCTCGGCGTCGGGGCCGATGGCCACTTCCAGGTATTGCGACCACAGGCCGTCGGCGATCAGGGCGGCCTTCAGCTTGGCCGCGCCTTCCGAGCCGGGAACCACCGAGCGGATGTCGGCGCCGACGCGCTCGCTCAGCGCATCGCGGATGGCTTGGGCGGCGCTGGAGTCGCCCCGGGCGCGCTCTTCGATGACGCGCTCGACGGCCGAGACGGCGAAGGTGACCCCGGCCGCCTTGACGCATTGCAGGTCGACTGGGGAGAGCAGCGGGTTGGCCGCGAAGTCGAAATCCTCGACCGGACCCAGATCGAGGCCGGCCGGGATCGCGCCGGTCCAGCCGGTCAGCAGGTCCGAGGTCGTGGGGGCCGTGGCCGAGACGTCGCGCAGGCGGCCCTCGACCACCAGGACGGGGGTCGGGCCTTCCGGCAGCTGGAGGCGACCAACCAGCAGGGCGGCGCTCAGGTCAGCGGGCAGGGCGCTGAGAATGGGGGCGGTCATGTATGCGGCCTCGGCTGACTGTTACCGGTATCAAACTTAGATGGTCTGATCGCGTGATGAAAATAGGTCATCGCATCAGTCCTTCGGGCGAGAGTCGGACTGGCGTCGGATCAGGGTGAAATCCAAAAGGGTGCGGCGGCGCTCCGTTAGCTCGCCGGACCGCCGGGCGCGGATCTCTTCGATCAGCGTCGTGACCGCCTCGCGCGACATGTCGGCGATGGGCTGGCGGATGGTCGTCAGTTCAGGCCAGATCGTGGTGGCCAGAGCGCTGTCGTCAAACCCGCAGACCGTCAGGTCGCGCGGCACGTCCAGGCCCAGGCGATGAGCGACGGCGACCGTCGCGGCCGCCATGTCGTCATTGCTGGCGAAGATCGCGGTCGGCGGACTCGCCAGACCGAGCAACTGATCCGCCGCCTCGAGGCCCGAGCGGTAGGTGAAGTAGCCCTGGGTCACCAGCGCCGCGTCGGTAGGCAGGCCGGCCCGCGCCACGGCGGTCAGGTAGCCCTCGTAACGCTGGGCGCTGGCGGTCTGGTTGGGGTGGCCCTTGATGAAGCCGATGCGGCGGTGGCCCAGGTCGATGAGGTGCTGGGTCATGGCCTCGGCGGCGGCACGGTCGTCGATACGCACGGCCGAGGTCGAGGCCGCCGGATGGCCGGTCGCCACCGCCACGGCCGGGGTGCGCGACTTGGCCAGGGTCTGGAGCACAGCTTCGGAGTCGCAGATGGGCGGCGGCAGGATGATCCCGTCGACACCCATGCCCACCAGCTTTGCGGCGGCTTCGGCCTCGCCGCCCTCTTCACAACGCTCGATGATCAGCTGGGCGCCGCTGCGGCTGGTCTGCTCCATGCCGCCGACCAGGAACTCGCTGAGATAGGCGGCCGATGGGTTGCTGTAGAGCAAGCCGATGCGGACCAGCTCGGCGCTGGCCAGGCTGCGGGCGGCGGGGTTGGGGGCGTAGTTCAGGTCGCGGATCGCAGCGGTCACCGTCTCACGCGTGGAGTCGCGGACGCTCTTCTCGCCGTTGATCACACGCGAAACCGTCATCGGGGAGACGCCAGCCTGACGGGCCACGTCGCGGATCGTCGATCCGCCCCCCTGACGACGGGCTACCTTCTGCTGCACCCTGTTCCTCCGACCAGAACGCGATGAAACGCGCGTCCCCGCTTTTGTCGCTTCCTGAGCGGGACGCGCAAGGCGGACCTTCGGAAGACTGCTTGATCAGACCAGAACCACGAAGCGAACGGAACCGCAAGCCCCGTGGTCTGACCAATCAGCAAGACACTGTTAGACCAACTTGACATCCAAGAACTGACCTAGTACCGCTTTTGATGTGACCGGTACCATTTGGCGGGGCTCGCAGAGGTCCTCTGGAATGGCGCAGCGGGAGCGCAGGGAACAAGGCTCCTGGGCCGGCCCGCATAAACAAAAAGCGCCTCAGAGCGCGCACAAGGGGACGAAACATGCGTACTTCGAACCGCAGGATAATTGCGCGTGCAAAGGCGGCGCTACTCGGAGCGACCTTCCTCAGCGGGGGTCTGACCTCCGTCGCTTTCGCGCAGGCCGAGCCGGCCAATGACTCGACCGTTGAAGAGGTCGTCGTCACCGGCTTTCGCGGAGCCCTGATCAGCTCGACCAACGCCAAACGCGAATTGGTCGGCTTCAGCGACTCCATCTTCGCCGAGGACATCGGCAAGTTTCCCGACCTGAACCTCGCCGAGTCGCTGAACCGGATCCCCGGCGTTCAGCTGACCCGCGAGATCAACGGCGAAGGCCTGAACGTCTCGGTTCGCGGCCTGGGCACCAACTTCACCAAGGTCCTGCTGAACGGCGCGCAGATCGCCGTCGCCTCCTCGGGCCGTACGGACTTGCAGAACCAGAACCGCGAAGTCGACCTCGACCTGTTCCCCACCGAACTGTTCACCCGTCTGGACGTGAACAAGACGCCGGTGGCCAGCACGGTCGAAGGGGGCGTGGCCGGCGTGGTCAACATGCGCAGCGCCCGTCCGTTCGACTACAAGGACCGGCAGATCACCTACTCGCTGCAAGGCAGCTACAACTCCATCGCTGAAAAGGTGACGCCGCGCGGCTCGCTGATCATGAGCGACACCTGGGAGACCGGGATCGGCGAGGTGGGCGTCCTGGCGGGCGTGGCCTTCGTCCGCAACAAGAGTTGCACCGACGGCTTCGAGACCATCGGCTGGACCAACGCCAATCTGACCTGCCCCGGATGCAACACCAACGGCGGCAATGGCTTCAACTTCGCCAGCACAGTTCCGGCAGGCGTGACCAGCAACGGCCTGGTCCCCGGCTCGGCGATCACCCCGGCTGTGCTGCAGTCGCTGAACCCGGGCACCAGCCTGGTCCAGCTTTCGGACGGCCTGATCCCGCGCCTCGGCCGCGAGTTGGTCAGCTATGGCGACCGGGACCGCAACTCGGCCCTGCTGTCGCTGGAATGGCGTCCGAACGACAAGCTGAACTTCTACTTCGACACCCTCTACGGGAAGGCGAACCGGGAGTTCCAGCGGATCGACATGAACTGGATCGTCCGGAACTCCAACGCCATGGTTCCGGTGGGGGTTCAGGTCGACAGCAACAACATCGTCACCAAGGGCACCTTCCTCAACTCGCAGTTCTTCCTCGAGTATCGCCCGTATGACGAAGAGGTGGAGTTCTACAACTTCAACCCGGGCGGCACCTGGCGGCCGAACGACTGGCTGCGCGTCGACGCCCAGGCCAATCTGAGCCGCTCGATCTTCTTCCGCGAAGCGCCGACGGTCCTGATCAACTCGCCCTTCACGACGGTCGAGTACGACAACACCTCCGGGCCCTACCCCTCGATCAAGAGCTCCCTGGATCTCAACAATCCGAACGTGGGCTGGCAGTGGGCCGGCGGGCGCGTGAACATCCAGAATGAGAAGCGCGTCAC
This sequence comes from Caulobacter sp. 73W, assembly GCF_041021955.1. Taxonomy (GTDB): domain Bacteria; phylum Pseudomonadota; class Alphaproteobacteria; order Caulobacterales; family Caulobacteraceae; genus Caulobacter. The sequence continues at coordinate 2,563,035 of NZ_CP158375.1, read as the reverse complement.
CTCCAACAAAGGCGCACGCATCGACGTCACCTTCGGCGCCGAGGACGGCGTCAACGTGCGGGCTGGCGTGTCCTATGACGACGTGGGCCGGACGATCCAGGCGCTGGACAACAGCGCGCGCTGGCAGCAGGCGGTCTGCGGCGGCGGCGGCATCACCCCGACCGGCGCTCTGCCGACGCCGGCGGCGCCGTGCAACGGCCAGGCCGGCTCGCTGATCCCGCAGTCGGCCCTCGCCGGCTACATCGTGCCCGGACCGACGAACTTCATCACCTTCGATCCGCGGATCATGGAGGCGGCGCAGTTCGACGCCTATAATAGCGTCGCGCCGTTCACCGCCTCGGCGGCCACGGGCGCGGCCTCGGGCCTGGTCGGTGAGAAGACCAAGGGCGCCTATATCGAGATCAACGGCCTGACCCAGGTCCTCGACCGTGACCTGCGCTTCAACGCCGGCGTCCGCTACTACGACACCAACCAGCTGATCGAAGGCCCGCAGACCGTGAACGGCGTCCTGTCGTTCCTGTCCCGCGAGACCGACTACGACGGCTTCCTGCCGGCGTTCAACGCGGTCTGGCAAATCCGCGACAACATCAATGTGCGCTTCGCCGCGTCGCGGACGATCACCCGCGCCAACCCCAGCGCCATGCTGCCGGGCACGGTGTTCAGCGACCCGTCGGCCCAGAACGCCACTCAGGGCAACCCGGGCATCCAGCCGTACATCTCGAACAACTTCGACATCGGCGGCGAGTGGTACACGGGCGGCGAGGGCTATATCGGCGTCGCGCTGTTCACCAAGGAGATCACGGGCTTCACGGTCCAGGGGAACACCACCATCCCCTTCAACCAGCTCGGCATCGCCTTCGACCAGCTGACCCAGCTGCAACAGCAGGCGATCACCAACCGCGGCGGCCCCGACGCCGCCACCGTGACCGTGACCCAGCAGATCAACGCCAACGGCATCCTGACCATCGACGGCGCGGAAGTGACCTGGGTCCAGCCGCTGGACTTTCTGGTCGAGGGCGCGGGCTTCACCGCCAACCTCACCAAGATCGAACAGCGCGGCCGGGGCACCGGCGCCCCCGCCGTGGCGGTGGGCATCTCGCCCTGGACCTACAACGTCACGGGCTACTACGAGCGCGGCCCCGCCTCGATCCGCCTGTCCTACGTCTGGAACGACGCCCAGATCTCGTCGGGTCCGAACCAGAACAGCGTCCCGGTCGCCCAGCTGCGCACCGACGATCGCGGCCAATGGGACCTGTCGGCCTCGTACGAATTCGACTGGCTGCCCAGCCAGCCGCGCGTGACCTTCGACGTGATCAACATCACCAACGAGGCGCAGCGCAGCACCTTCGAATGGGATAACGCGGCCTTCACCTACTACAAGCCGGGCACGACCTTCCTGCTCGGCGTCCGCGGCAAGTTCTAGCCGCCCCCAACTCCCTACTCTCCCCTTGCGGCGCGCCCTTCCCCGGGTGCGCCGTTTTTTCTTGGGGAGAGGCGCAATCCAAGGATCAATGGAGCCGTCATGACCCTCGACCGCCGCTCCCTTCTCGCCCTTGCCGCCGCGGCCCTCGCCGCGCCCCCCGCCCAGGCCGCGCCTCAGGCTTCGCGATGGGTCGGCGCCTGGGCCAGCGCCCAGCAGATTCCAGAGCCGCACAACGCGCTCGATCCCGCCGACCTGACCGACGCCACGGTGCGCCAGATCGTGCGGCTGATGATCGGCGGGACGAAGCTGCGGTTGAAGCTGTCCAACCGCTTCGGGACGCAGCCGCTGGCGTTCAGCGCCGTGCATGTGGCGCGCGCCCTGGCCCTCGGCTCGGCCGCCATCGAGGGCGACCGCCCCCTGACCTTCGACGGCCAGTGGGACGTGATCATTCCGGCGGGGGCGGAGTATGTCTCCGATCCCCTGGACATGCCGACGCCCGCCCTGTCGCATCTGGCGGTGACCTTTCACCTGCCGGCCGCGCCGGCGGTGCAGACCAGCCACCCCGGATCGCGGACGACATCGTTCGTGGCCAAGGGCCGCCGGGTCGGCGACGCCGACCTGCCCGACGCCAAGCGGGTGGCGCACTGGTACCAGCTCGCCGGGGTCGATGTGCTGGCCGGCCCGAAGGCTGCGGCCGTCGCCATCATCGGCGACTCGATCACCGACGGCTTCGGGGTGACGCCTGACACTCACGGCCGCTGGCCCGACCGGCTGGCGGAGCGGCTGCAGGCCTCGGCCGCCACGCGCCATCTGAGCGTGCTGAACCACGGCATCGGCGGCAACCGCATCCTCAACGACGGACTGGGGCCGAACGCCCTGGCGCGGTTCGATCGCGACGTCCTGAACCAGACCGGCGTGCGGTATGTCATTGTGCTGGAGGGGGTGAACGACCTGGGCACCCTGACTCGCGACGCGCCGGCCACGCCCGAGCAGCACGACGCTCTGGTACGCCGAATGATCGGCGCCTACCGCCAGATGGTGGAGCGCGGCCGGGCCCGAGGCTTGAAGATGATCGGGGCGACCATCCTGCCCTACGGCGCTTCGCCCTATTACCATCCGGACGCCCGCAACGAGGCCGACCGCCAGGCGGTGAACCGCTGGATCCGCACGCCGGGAAACTTCGACGCCGTGATCGACTTCGACGCCGCCCTGCGCGATCCGGCGCGGCCGGAGCGGCTGCGGACCGACCTGGACAATGACGGGCTGCATCCCTCGCTGGCGGGGTACGTCTTCATGGGCGACGCCGTGCCGCTGGGGCTGTTCCGGTGAGGCGTCTGCTGCTGGGGCTGGCGGCGTCGCTCTGCGCCTTCGCCTCCCAGGCCCAAGAGGTCGCCCTGACCTTCGACGACCTGCCGGCTCATGCGGCCCTGCCTCCGGGCGAGACGCGGGTGGGCGTGACGGCCCGGCTGATCGCCGCCCTGGCCGACGTCGGCGCCCCGGCCATGGGCTTCATCAACGGCGTGCAGACCGAGCACGAGCCGGACTCGGCGCCGGTCCTCGACCTGTGGCGGGCGGCGGGCCAGCCCCTGGCCAACCACACTTGGTCGCACATGCGGCTTGACGATCACTCCGTGGCCGCGTTCGAGGCTGACATCGCCCGCAACGAGCCGATGCTGAAGCGCTTGATGGGCGGCGAGAACTGGCGCTGGCTGCGCTATCCCTACCTGGCCGAAGGCAAGACGCCGGAGCAGCACGCCGAGGCGCGGCGGATGCTGGCCAAGCGCGGCTATCGCGTGGCTGGGGTGACCCTGGATTTCGGCGACTGGGCCTACAACGATCCCTATGCGCGCTGTGTCGCCAAGGGCGATGAGGCGGCGGTCGCCGAGCTGGAGGCCCGCTACATGGCGGCCGCCGAGGCCAGCCTGACCTATGCGCGGGAGCTTTCAAGGGCGGCGCTGGGGCGGGAGATCCCCCTGGTCCTGCTGCTGCACGCCGGGGCGTTCGATGCGCGGATGATGCCGAGGTTGCTGGCCCTCTATCGGTCGAAAGGGGTGCGGTTCGTGAGCCTGGAGGCGGCGACGCGGGACGCGTTCTACGGGCCGGACGCGAAGCCGTCGGGGGACGCGCCGACCACGCTGGAGAACACGGCGAAGGCGAAGGGCGTGGCGGTTCCAGCGCAAGGCTGGAGCGTGGCGGGGCTGGACAGGGTTTGTCGATGAAATCTCTCCCTTCTCCCTCGATGGGAGAAGGGCCGGGGATGAGGGTGATGCTGCGGTTGGGTCAGCGCGGCGGAAATTCAGCTGTCACCCTCACCCTCGGTCCCTCTCCCATCGAAGGAGAGGGAGGCTTCATCATATCCCCGGCGCTTCCGGGAAGCTCAGCGCCTCGTAATACGACAGCGGCTTCGGCGGCGGCGCGTAGCCGGTCGGGAGCGGACGCTGGGAGAAAGTCTGGAAGTAGGCGATGGAGGCGTCGCGCCACCATTGGGCTTCCTTCTCCTGGATGCCGAGGAAGGTCGCGACCTGGGCGTGGCGCTGCGGGTCCACATAGGGCGCCAGGCTGGCCCAGGTGTTGCGCATGGCGGTGACCTCGGCGACGCCGCCGGTGTAGCGGACGACCATCTCGTCCCACAGGGTGCGGCCGGAGCGGACACGGTAGTCCCACGGCAGGTGGTGGAACCAGAGCAGGTCCTTCTCGTCGATCTTCTTCACGTCCTCGAACCCAGCGGCGACCTGCGGGGCGTACTGGGCCGTCGCCTTGCTGCCGGTGGCGACGGTGCGGTCAAAGCCGATCCCGGCCTTGTCGGCGCGGTGATAGTAGACGGAGGTCCAGTCGGCACGCTCGCCGCCCGCGACCCAAGGACCGGGGCCGTAGTGGTGGCTGCGGGCCATCAGGTGGTGCAGGCCCAGCGGGGTCATGTAATCGACCACCGCCTCGCGCGAGCCCATCATCATGTCGACGGTCGGCTTGAGGAAGGCCTGGTCGTTGGAGAAGGTCTGGCGCACCCATTCGTCGGCGACGTCGCGGGTCGACAAATAGGGATCCCAGGCCAGGCGGCCGAAGACGTACCAGTTGGCCTGGTCGAAGTCCGAACCCGACCAGTTGCGGTCCGTGCCGATGTTGGCGACGCCGACCATGCCCGAGCGCTTGTGGCCGAACAGGGAGCCGTCGATGACCTTGGCGACGGTCGAGCCCTTGCCCCGGCGCCAGGTGTCGGCGCGGAGGGTCTCTTCGTACATGGAGCCGAGATAGGCCAGGTGGGTGGCGAAGCCGAGGTATTCCTTGGTGATCTGAAATTCCATGGCGAGCGGCGTCTTGGGCGTCGCCCCGAACAGGGGGTGGAAGGGCTCGCGCGGCTGGAAGTCGATGGCGCCGTTCTTCACCTGGACGATGACGTTGGCGGCGAACTTGCCGTCCAGGGGGACGAACTCGTCATAGGCCTGCTTGGCGCGGTCGTCGGGCTGTTCGTGGGAGTAGACGAAGGCGCGCCAGATCACCTCGCCGCCGTGAGGGGCCAGGGCCTCGGCCATCATGTTGGCGCCGTCGGCGTGGGTGCGCTTGTAGTCCTGGGGACCGGGCTGCCCCTCGGAATTGGCCTTTACGGTGAAGCCGCCGAAGTCGGGGATGTAACGGTAGATCTCGTCGGCCTTGGCCTTCCACCAGGCGCGGACCTGGGGATCGAGCGGGTCGGCGGTCTTGAGGCCGCCGATCTCGATCGGGGCGCTGAAGCGGGCGGTCAGATAGACCTTGACGCCGTACGGCCGGAACACGTCGGCGAGGGCCGCGGCCTTTTCCAGATAGAGGGGCGTCAGGCTGAGGGCGTTGGCGTTGACGTTGTTCAGGGTCGTCGCGTTGATGCCCAGCGAGGCGTTGGCGCGGGCGTAGTCGACGTAGCGCGGGTCCTTCCAGTCCGGCAGCTTGTGCCAGTCCCAGATCGACTGGCCGGAATAGCCGCGCTCCACCGTGCGATCGAGGTTGTCCCAGTGGTTCAGCATGCGCAGCGCCACCTTGGGCGCGGAGACGATGTCGACCTTGTCCAGGGGCTGGCGGGTCTGGATCAGGCGCAGATAGGCGAACGTCCCGTAGAGGACGCCGATGTCGGAATTGGCGGCGATGACCGTGACGCGCGCGCCGTCGATGCGGACGCCGCGGATCAGGTAGCCTTCGCCCCCGGCCTTATCGAGCGGCAATTTCAGACCGGCGATGACAGTCGAGGATTTCGGCGTGCCCAGCACCACGGCGCCGTCGCGAAGGGTCGGCGAGACGGCCGGCGCGGCGCCCAGCAGGCCCGTGAGGCCTCGGGTCAGTTCGGCTTGGGCGGCGTCGAGGGTGGGAGAGGCGGAGCCGGCGACCACCGTCGTGGCCAAAGGCTGGTAGCGGGCGCGGGCGGCTTCCTCCACCGGGCGGTAGCGGAGCCACAGGTCGTAGCCGTCCTCCGCATGGGCGGCCGGCGCCAGGACGGCGGCGGCGAGCAGGACGATCAGACCGCGCAGGAACGCCGGCATTTGCATGGGAGCCTCTTTCCAACCCTGGACGCGCCCGCCTTCGAAAACTCGACAAGCGTCATTGCCCTTCCCCTACAACGCCGAAACGCAGAGGTCGAGACACCGAGACAATATTGGTCAGACCTCTAGGTTGACAACCTCCGCGCCGAAACCGATACCGGTATCAGTGAAGGACGCACCCATGCTCAAGATTATCGCCGCCAAGGTCATCGTCACTTGCCCTGGCCGCAACTTCGTCACCTTGAAGATTGTCACGTCGGATGGCGTGTACGGGATCGGCGACGCGACCTTGAACGGGCGCGAGCTGGCGGTGGCGTCCTATCTGACGGATCACGTCATCCCCTGCCTGATCGGGCGGGACGCCCACCAGATCGAGGACATCTGGCAGTACCTGTATCGCGGGGCCTACTGGCGTCGGGGGCCGGTTACCATGTCGGCCATCGCCGCCGTGGACATGGCCCTGTGGGACATCAAGGGAAAGGTCGCGGGCCTGCCGCTGTACCAGCTGCTGGGCGGCGCGTGCCGCACGGGGGTCATGGTCTATGGCCACGCCAACGGCCAGACGGTGGAGGAGACCCTCGACAACGCCGCGCAGTACGCGGCGGAAGGGTACAAGGCGATCCGCCTGCAGACCGGGGTGCCGGGCCTGAAGGGGACCTATGGGGTCTCCAAGGACAAGTTCTTCTACGAGCCGGCGGACAGCGACCTGCCCACCGAGAACCTGTGGTCGACCGAGAAATACATGCGCACCGTGCCGGGCCTGTTCGAGGCGGCGCGGGAGAAGCTGGGCTGGGACGTCCACCTGCTTCACGACGTTCACCACCGCCTGACGCCCATCGAGGCCGGGCGGCTGGGCAAGGAGCTGGAGCCCTATCGTCCGTTCTGGATGGAGGACGCCACCCCGGCGGAGAACCAGGCCAATTTCCGCCTGATCCGCCAGCACACGACCACGCCCCTGGCCGTGGGCGAGATTTTCAACTCGATCTGGGACTGCAAGCAGCTGATCGAGGAGCATTTGATCGACTATATCCGCGCCACGGTCGTCCATGCCGGCGGGATCACCCACCTGCGCCGCATCGCCAGCTTCGCGGCCATGCACAATGTGCGGACCGGCTGCCACGGTGCGACCGACCTGTCGCCGGTATGCATGGGGGCGGCCCTGCATTTCGACCTGTCGGTTCCGAACTTCGGCGTCCAGGAATACATGCGCCACACGGCCGAAACGGACGCGGTCTTCCCCCACGCCTACACCTTCGCCGACGGGATGATGCATCCGGGCGAGGCGCCGGGCCTGGGCGTGGACATCGACGAGGCCTTGGCGGCCAAGTACCCCTACAAGCGCGCCTACCTGCCGATCGCGCGGCGGGAAGACGGGTCGATGCACGACTGGTGAGGCCCGTCGGACGAACCGGCGTTCGCATTGGCGGCGACTGGAAAGCTGACCTATGCTAGCGGGAGTCATCTTACCTCGCTCCGGCCCCGACCATGACCGCCAGCAACAAGCTCTATCGCCGCATCGCCGACTCCATCGCCGAGGAGATCGAGGGCGGAAACTACAAGGTGGGCGACCGCCTGCCGACCGAGCGTGAGCTGGCCGAGCAGTTCGGCGTCAGCCGACCCACCCTGCGCGAGGCGATGATCGCGCTGGAGATGCTGGGCATGGTCGAGGCCCGCCACGGGCTGGGCATCTATGTGACCGGCGGCGCGCGACCGATGACCACCTCCTGGGATTTCGAAATCGGCGCCTTTGAGCTGATCGAGGCCCGCCGCCTGTTCGAAGGCGAGGCCGCCGCCCTGGCCGCCACCACTATCGACGAGGAAGACCTGGCGGAGCTGGAGCGCCTGCTGGCGCTGATGACCTCCCAGGAAGAGATCAAGGGCGAGGACGCCGACCGCGACTTCCACCTGCTGATCGCGCGGGCCACGGGCAACGGGGCCATCGCCGCCACGGTCGAGAACCTGTGGGAGCTGCGCAACCGCTCGCCCCTGGCGCGCAACATCCTGGTCCGGGCCCGCGGCCTGGGGCTGGAGCCGCGCGCGGCCGAGCACCAGCGGGTGCTGAACGCCCTGCGCGCCCGAGACCCGGTGGCCGCTCGCCAGGCCATGCGCGACCACCTGGAACGGGTGATCGAGCACCTGCTGCACGCCACCGAGACCGAGGCCCTGCAGAAAGCCCAGCAGGAGACCAAGGCCCGCCGCAGCGCCATCGCCAAGCGGGTGGCGATCTAGCCTAGCGGGCCGCGACGCCCAGATAGGACGCCGGGGCCGGCCGCGTTCCGGCCACGACCTTCTGCAGCACCACATTGTCGTCGAGGCGCCAGACCTTGACCACATGCGCGCCGGCGGCGACGGCGGGGAAGCTGGCGCGCACTACGCGTGCGTTGTCCATCACCGCCTTGTTCCAGTCGCGCTGCTGCTGGGTGCGGGTGTCAGTGGGCGCGGGGATCAGGCTGTCGGTGATCACCTGCATCGGCCCGTCATCCAAAGAAACGCCTATACGCAGCTGATTGCGGCCGGTGGGGTCCAGGGTCGGCGACAGGTGCAGCTCCACCGCCAGATCGCCGGTCTCGGCCACGGGGATGGCGTACTCCAGGCGCACGCCGTCGGCCTGGGTGGTGGCGGGGCGGCCCTGCGGCAGGGCGACGACGGAGCCCTTGGTCCGGCCGAGGTGCGGCACGACCTTCCAGTCTAGCCCGGCGCCGCCGACGGCTCGGGTGAAGTCCGGAGCCTCCACGGCGACGACGCCGGGAGCGAACGGCGGGGTCGGCCTGGCGAAGACCAGGGCCTTCGGCGTTCCGCCCACGCGGGTGACGGCGGGCATCACATCGGCGGGCGGCTGCTGCCAGTTGGTGTAGCCGAAGTGGGTCTGCAGCATCATGCCGTCCCACTTGCCGCCGTTCAGGGCGTGATAGGCGGCGGTGATGGCTTTGTCCGCTTTGAAGGCGGCTTCGACCTGGTCGGCGAACAGGTCGGCGCGGGCGTCGCCCTTGGCCGCTAGGCGATGATTCCAGGCGGCGGCGTAGTAGAGCTCGTACAGGTTCGACATGGCCGCCACCGGATGCTCGACCAGCTGGAAGAAAGCGTCCGACTGGGCGGGCGTGATAGACGCCTTCACCCGCGCGACATCGGCCTTCAGGGCGCGCCACTCGTCGACCATGACCCCGAACTCACCCCCATCCAGCGCCTCCCCGTCGGGGCCGAGGGGGAAGCTGTCGGCGGTGATCAGCTCCGGCTTGCGGCGGCCGGCGAGCTGGCCGTAGCGGGTGAGGATGGCGCCGATCTTGGCGGCGTGGGCCGGGCCGAACGCCTCGCGCGCCCAGGTCTCCGGATAGCGGGCCAGGGCCTCGGGCGTCATGGCTTCGGGATTCCAGGCCTGCTTCATGAAGAAGCTGAGCGGGAACTCCATGGGCTTGATGTCGCCGACATTGACGATCCACAGGGCCCGCGCGCCCTTGCGCCAGGCGAGGTCCATCTGCTGCCAGGTCTTCTCGTTCTGGACGGTGTTGAGCCACTTGTAGTTCCGCGGCGCCCCCACATAGTCGAAGTGGTAATAGACGCCGTAGCCAGCGGCCCGCTCGGGGTCCGTGGTCGGCAGGCGGCGGACCTGGCCCCAGTTGTCGTCCGCGAACAGCAGGATGACGTCGTCGGGGACCTTCATGCCCCGGTCGTAATAATCCTGCACCTCCTTGTAGAGGGCCCAGACCTGGGGCGTCTTCTCGGCCGGCTCGCCGGTGACGTCGGCGATGATCCTGCGCTGGTCGGCGACGATGTTCTCCATCAGGCCGATGGCGGTCTCCTCGCCCATGGCCTCGTCGCCATCGCCGCGCATGCCGATGGTGACCAGGTTCTCGTAAGGCTGGCCGTCGCCCATGGACATCATCCGCTCGACGCCGCCGCGCCAGAACTCGCGCAGCTTGTCGCCGTTCCTGGCGTAGTCCCAGGCGCCGCCTTTGAAGCGGCTCCATTCGTCGTGGGCGCGGGTCAGGGGCTCGTGGTGCGAGGTCCCCATGACCACGCCCATCTGGTCGGCCGCCACCTTATTCTGCGGATCATCAGCGTTGAAGGCGCGCGGCTGCCACATGGCCGGCCACAGGTAGTTGCCCTTCAGGCGGAGCAGCAGCTCGAAGACGTGGGCGTACATCTTCGCGTTGGGGCCGCCGAACTTGGTCTTCGACCAAGTCCCGAAGGCCGGGTCCTCGTCATTGATGAAGAAGCCGCGATAGCGGACCTGGGGCTGGTCGCGGCGATCGCCGGGGGTGACGAAGACGTTCGACTTCCGCTCGGTCGGCACGTCGGCGAACCAATGCCAGGGCGAGACGCCGATCTTCTCGGACAGGTCATAGGCGCCGAACACCGCGCCGCGACGGTCGGAGCCGACGATCACCAGGGCGCGAGGCACGCCGGGGAACGGCCGCTCGACCACGATCTGGCGATAGGCCTCCCACTGGCCGGCGAGGTCGTCGGCCTTGATCTTTCCTTTGCGGACCAGAGCGTCGATCACGGGGCTCGCGCCGCGCACGCCGATGACCACGAGGTCGCCGCTGGCCGCCGCGATGTCCGTCACGCGGGGCGCGGCGTGGCCGCTGACCCGCTGCAGGTCGGCGGCGAAGCTGTCGGCCACGTGGCGCACCGCCGGATCGGCGCCCGCATCCACATAGACCCCCGCCGCCTTGCCGGCGCGGATCAAGGGAAAGCTGCCGCCGCCGTCCTTGGCGCAGACCGAGACCGGCGCCGCGCAGGCGCGCGCCAGGGTCGGGGACATGGCGACAGCCATGACCCCGGCGATCAGAAGCGCGCGAAACATCAGGCCACCGTCAGGGTCGTCGACTTCAGGTCCACGGAGTTGGCGCCGGCCATGATGGTGAAGGCGCCCGGCTCGACCACGCGCTTCATCTCCAGGTTCCAGAACCACAGGTCCGAAGGCGCGATCTCGAAGGCGACCGTGGTCTTAGCGCCGGGCGCCAGGGTGACGCGCTGGAAGTGCTTCAGCTCCAGCAGCGGACGGGTGACCGAGGCGGCCACGTCGCGGACGTAGAGCTGGACCACCTCGTCGCCGGCGCGCTTGCCGGTGTTGGTCACGTCGACCTCGACGCGGACCTTCTCGCCCATGGCGATCCGGCTCTTGGCCAGGCGCGGGGCGGAGACGTCGAAGGTCGTGTAGCTGAGGCCGAATCCGAACGGATAGAGCGGGGTGACATCACCCAGCAGGTAGCCCCGGCGGGCCGTGGGCTTGCGGTTGTAATAGATCGGCAGCTGGCCGACATCGCGGGCGATGCTGACCGGCAGCTTGCCGCCCGGATTGGCGCGGCCAAACAGGATGTCGGCGGCGGCGAAGCCGGTCTGCTCGCCCAGATACCAGCCCTCGACAATGGCGTCGGCGCGCTCGGCCAGCAGGTTGATCGACAGCGGACGGCCGTTGAGCAGGAAGACGATGGTCGGCTTGCCCAGATCGAAGATCGCCTTGGCCAGGTCGTTCTGCTGGCCGATCAGGTCCAGGCTGTCGCGGTCGCCCAGATGATTGTCGGCCCAGGCCTCGCGGCTGGTCTGCTCGTTGTCGCCGAGGACCATGATGACCACGTCGGCCTTCTTCGCCGTCTCCACCGCCTCGGCGATCAGCTTGGCGTTCACCGCCGGGTCGACCAGCTTGACCACGTCGCCCGACCAGGAACGGCTCTCGGTGATGCGGACGGCCTCGGCGTAGTCGAGCTGGAACTTGCCCTTGGCCTCGGCCTGCAGCCCTTCGAGGATGCTGACCACATGGCGCGGGATATCGGAATAGCCCCCGATCGGCGTGTCGCGCGCATGGGTGCCCAGCAGGGCGACGCGGCCGACCTTGCCTGCATCCAGCGGCAGCAGGCCCTTGTCGTTCTTCAGCAAGACCACGGACTTGCGGGCCGCTTCGCGCGCCAGGGCGACGGAGGCCGGGGTCGCGGTCTTGGCTTCGGCGGTCTTCTCGTCCGCATAGGGGTTCTCGAAGAAGCCGCCCTCGAACTTCATGGTCAGGACGCGGGCCACGGCGGCGTCGACCTGGGCGTGAGGGATGCGGCCGGAGCGCACGAGCTCAGGCAGCAGGGCGTAGGCCTCGCCGTCCGGCAGCTCCACATCGACGCCGGCGTTCATGGCCATCACCGCCGTGTCCGACAGCTGGTCGGTCAGCTTGTGGCGGCTGATCAGCTCCTTGATGGCGAAGTAGTCGCTCTGGACCGAGCCTTGGTAGCCCCACTCCTTGCGCAGGATGTCGGTCAGCAGCCAGCGGTTGGCGTGGGACGGCACGCCGTCGATCTCGTTGTAGGAGGGCATGACCGAGCGCACCGGCAATTCGCTCACCGCCCGTTCGAACGGCGGGAAGAAGTTCTCGCGCAGGGTGCGTTCGGCGATCTGGGCCGGGCCGACATTGGTGCCGTTCTCCGGCTGGCCATGGCCGGTCATGTGCTTGAGGGTGACGAACACCTTGTCGGGCGCCAGCGGCAGGGTCTTGCCCTGGAAGCCGCGGATGGCGGCCAGGCCCATCTCGGCGCAGACATGCGGGTCCTCGCCGAAGGTCTCCTCGATGCGGCCCCAGCGCGGGTCGCGGGCCACGTCGACGACGGGGGACAGGGCCATGTTGGAGCCCCGGGCCCGCATCTCGCGCGCGGCGCAGGCGAAGACCTGCTCGACCAGGGCGGTGTCGAAGCTGGAGGCCAGCGCGATGGCCTGGGGGAAGCTGGTGGCGTCGCGGGCCACATAGCCGTGCAGGGCCTCGTCGTGCATCAGCATGGGAATGCCGAGGCGGGTGTTCTCCATCGACCACTTCTGGGCGGCGTTGATGTAGCGGGCGGTCTCGGGCGCGTTGCGGTTGACGGCGTCGGCCTCGGCCCCCGCGGCGGCGCCCACCACCGACGGCGGCTTGATGCCGCGACGGTCGGACGGACGGGAGATCTGGCCCAGGCCGTGGGGGAAGTTCTTGGTCGCATTGGCCGGCGAGAAATCGCCCACGTCGTTCTGGATATTGGCCTTGGTCAGCCAGATGCCGATCAGCTGAGCGGCCTTCTCCTCCAGGGTCATGCGGCCAAGCAGATCCTTCACCCGCGCGTCCACCGGTTGGCGGGGGTCTTTATAGAGCGGCGCCGGCGCGGCGAGGGCGCGGGGGCCGACGGCGGCGACGGTCAGGGCGGCGAGGCTGACGCCCAGATGGCGGCGGGTCATGGTCATGGGACGGGTCTCCATCTGAAGTTAGCGGCCGCTCTGTGCGTAGGGGCCGATCAGGGCGCCGACGAAGCCGCCGGCGGTCTTGGTGCTGAGGATCCGGCCGTCGACGTCCTTGGCGAGGACGGTCCAGCGGCCGGGCTCGGCGGCATAGGAAAAGGCGTAGGTTCCGCCCCGCGCCTCGACCTTCAGGTCGAGCGGCGCGCCAGGCGCGAGGGTCACGGGGGCGGAAGCGACGACCCGCGGCGCGGCCTTGCCGGCGCGGCGCTCCAGCCGGACGACGTCGCGGCCGCCATCGCGTGCCAGGCCGAGGAAGAAGAAATACTCGTCGTTCTGCAGGGCCAGCAGACCGGCCTTGTCGCCGTCGCGCTGCGGACTGAACCGCACGGTCGTCGAGGCGGTCATGTGGGCGTGCTGCTGGCGGCGGCCCCAGAAGGACGGCTGGGCGGACAGGTCGCCGACCCCGTCGGGTCGGGCGTCGAGCGCCAGGGCGCCGTCCGTCAGACGCCACCACCGGGAATTCGGCGTGCGGATGGTCAGCCAGTAAGGCGGCAGGGCCGGGCCATCGAATTCATCGACCACCGCGAAGTCGCCGTGGGTCGGGCTCTTGGGCGCGGGCTGGGCCGGCAGGACGGGGCGTTTATGGACCGCCGGGATCACCGCATCGCCGGTGAGGATCGAGGGCCAGCCGTCGTCGGTCCAGGTCACCGGCAGCAGGAAGGTCTCGCGGCCGGTGTTGTAATGGTCGCCGCCATAGGGCCGCGTGGCCAGGAAGATGCTCCACCAGTCGCCATTGGCGGTCTGCACGAAGTCGGCATGGCCGGCGGAAGTGATCGGGAACGGCCGATTCTGGGGCAGGTGGCGCTGGGTCAGGATCGGGTTGCGGTCCCAGGGGACGAACGGCCCGTCCAGGGTGCGGGCGCGATAGACGGTCTGGGAATGCCCCTCCGCCGTGCCGCCCTCGGCGGCGATCAGGTAGTACCAGTCGCCCCGCTTGAAGAGATGCGGCCCCTCGGCCCAGATCGGCTTCTTGCTCAGGTCGACACCGCCGTTGACCAGCACCCGGCGGGGCCCCGTCAGCTTCATGGCCTTCGGATCGAATCGCTAAATCCAGATGGCGCGGTGGCCTTCGTAAAGTGGCGTCCCCTCCGGCGGTCCGTTGTTGACCAGCCAGGCGCGGCCGTCGGCGTCGAAGAACAGGGACGGGTCGATGCCGTCGAAGTCCGGCAGCCAGGCGGGATCGGACCAGGGGCCGGCCGGGTCCTTGGCCGTGATGATGAAGTTGCCGCCGCAGTCGATGCAGGTGTTGGCGATGTAGAACAGGCCGTCGTGATGCTCGATCGCCGGGGCGAAGACCCCGCGCGAGGTGCGCAGGCCATCGAACTTCAGCTGCTCTGGCCGGTCGATGGCGTTTGCGATCTGGGTCCAGTTCACCAGGTCGCGGCTGTGGAAGACCGGGATGCCGGGGAAGTAGGCGAAGGTCGAATTGACCAGATAGTAGTCGCCGCCGACCTGGGTGATCGACGGGTCCGGATAGAAGCCGGCGAGGATTGGATTGCGGTAGTCGCCCGCCCCCGGCTTCAACGTCGCCGAGACCGGGTCGGAGCCCGAATAGCTGAACCGCTCGAACCGCGCCTCCGCCGCCTGGGCGGCGGTCGTCGTCGCGGCGATGGCCGACGCCAGCAGGAGAACGCGCCTTAGGCCCACGGCTTGCGTTCCGGGGCGGCGCGGAAGGCGGCGGCGAACGCCTCGCGCAGCGGCTTCGCCTGGTAGTCGGCGCCATTCAGCGAGGGGCGCTTGGGCAGGTTGTCGGGACGCGGGGTCGTGCCCTGCAGCCATGAATATTGATCGCCCATGCCCCAGGCGAGGACCTCCTTGGTCTGAGGGTAGCTGAGCATCAGGTCGAGGAAGGCCTTGGCCTCATCGGCCACGGCCTGGTCGCGGGAGGGAATATCGGCCGGAAGGGCCTTGTCGTTGACGTCGAACTCGGTGAGGGCGAGGTCGTAGCCCATGCCCACGGCCTCATCGATGAAGCGTCGCCACTCGCGTTCCTGGCGGGCGCCGGCGCCGGTGACCTGATCGCCCTGGCCGACGCCCAGATGGCTCTGGATGCCGAGGACGTCCACCGGGGCGCCGTTCTTCTTCAACCGCTCCAGCAGGCGCAGGACGCCGTCGCGGTGCTTCGCATCGCTGGCGTTCCAGCCCATGTAGTCGTTGTAGGCCAGCTTCGCGTTCGGCGCGGCCTCGCGCGCCAGGTGGAAAGACGCCTCCAGCACGCCCTGGCCCATGGCCTTGGATAGGGAGGTTTCGCGCAGCTCCCCCGTCTTGTCGTTGACCGTCTCGTTGATCACGTTCCACGAGCGGATCTGCGGATAGCGGGCGCAGACGTGGCGGATATGCTGGCTGAGCATGGCCTCGGCCTTCGCCGCGGGACGGGAGCCGAAGTCGTAGTCGTTGAGCCAGGCGGGGAACCAGCGGGGGTGATGCCACAGCAGGGTGTGGCCGCGCAGGATCATGCCGTGCTGCTTGGCGAAGGCGGCGAGCTGGTCGGCGCGGCCGAATGCGAAGGTCTTGTCGTCCGGTCGCAGGACGTACCACTTCAGCTCGTTCTCCGGGACGAGCATGCCGCACTCACGGATGATGATCTCGCGGTAGCGGGCGTCCTCGAATGGCTTGCCGGTCCCGATGGCCGTACCGAAATTGAGGCCCTTGGCCTTGGCGAGGTCGGAGAGCGACGCCTCCTGCGCCTGGGCGCGCGGGCCGATCAGGCCAGCGGCGACGAAGCCCGCGGACAGGCTCAGGCAGGCGCGACGCGTCAGCATGCTTCCCTCCTAGCGTCGCCGGTCTTTTGGTCTCAGCGACGACGTTTTTCCCTAATCGCCCTTGTCTATCGCCGGGCGTTGTCAGACGTTGTGAACCACAAGGTCAGACCAATCAAGACCTTTGGTACCGGTAACGCAAACAATGCCGCGTCAGACGGCGATAGGCGAGGAAAAGCTTCATGAAGGCCCTTAAGGCCCTGCGCTGGTGGATGATCGGGCTGATCATGCTGGGCGCCATCGTCAACTACCTGACGCGCGCGACCCTGGGCGTGGCCGCCCCGACGGTGCTGGGCGAGCTGGACATCACCACCAAGGAGTACGGCTGGATTACCGCCGCCTTCCAGCTGGGGATCATGCTGCAGCCGGTGTGCGGCTATGTGCTGGACGTGATCGGACTGAAGACCGGGTTCGCTCTGTTCGCCACGGCCTGGTCCCTGATCACCATGGCCCACGGCCTGGCCAACAACTGGCCGATGCTGGCAGGCCTGCGCGGGTTGCTGGGCCTGGCGGAGGGTTCGGCCAATCCGGCGGGGATGAAGGCGGTGTCCGAGTGGTTCCCGGCCAAGGAACGCGGCATGGCCGGCGGCGTCTACAACATCGGCGCGTCGGTCGGTTCGATGCTGGCGCCGCCGCTGGTCGCCTGGGCGATCCTGAGCTGGAACTGGCGCGCGGCCTTCGTGGTCACCGGCGTGCTGGGCCTGATCTGGGTAACGCTGTGGCTGAAATTCTACCAGCCGCCGACCAAGCACCCGCGCCTGTCGGACGAGGAGCGCGACTACATCGCCGCCGGACAGGAACAGCACCTGGACGCGACGCGGAGCCGGCCGTCCCTGGCCCACATCCTGAAGCAGCGCAACTTCTGGGGCATCGCCCTGCCCCGCTTCCTGGCCGACCCGGTGTGGGGGACGCTGGCCTTCTGGGCGCCGCTGTATCTGGCCATGGCGCGGGGCTTTGATCTGAAGCAGATCGCCCTGTTCGCCTGGCTGCCGTTCGTGGCGGCGGACCTGGGCTGCCTGTTCGGGCCGACGGTCGCCCTGTTCCTGCAACGCCGCGGGGTCAGCCTGATCAACGCCCGGCGCGGGGCCTTCACGGTGGGGGCGGTGCTGATGACCGGCATGGCCTTCGTCGGCCAAGTCGAAAGCGCCTACGCCGCCATCGCCCTGCTATGCCTGGGCGGGTTCGCGCACCAGACCCTGTCGGTGACGGTGATCACCATGTCGTCGGACCTGTTCCGCAAGAGCGAGGTGGCCACGGTCGCCGGCATGGCCGGGACCTTCGGCAATTTCGGGGTGCTGATCTTCTCGCTGCTGATCGGCGGGCTGGTCGCCACCGTCGGCTACGATCCGTTCTTCATCGCCCTGGGCGTGCTCGACCTGGTGGGCGTGGTGCTGCTGTGGACCCTGGTCCAAGACCCCGCCCGTATGATCAGATCCCCCGCCGTTCCCCCGCCCCTCACCGTCTGAGCCATGATCCGCAATCCGATCTTGCCGGGGTTCAACCCCGACCCGTCCATCGTCCGCGTGGGCGAGGACTATTACATCGCCACCTCCACCTTCGAGTGGTTCCCGGGGGTGCAGATTCACCACTCTCGTGACCTGGTGAACTGGCGGCTGATCAAGCGGCCGCTGGAGCGGGCCAGCCAGCTGAACATCCTGGGCGCGCCGGACAGTTGCGGGGTGTGGGCGCCGTGCCTGACCTACGCCGACGGACTGTTCCACCTGATCTACACGGACGTGAAGCGGTACGGCCGCACGACCACGGCGGGGGCGTCGGGCGCGTCGCTGCGGGACTTCCACAACTATCTGGTCACCGCGCCGTCGATCCATGGGCCGTGGTCCGATCCGGTCTATCTGAACAGCAGCGGCTTCGATCCGTCGCTGTTCCATGACGACGACGGCCGCAAGTGGCTGGTCAACATGCTGTGGGACCACCGGGCGGGGAAGAACCGCTTCGCCGGCATCGTGGCGCAGGAGTATTCGCCGGCCGAGCAGCGGCTGATCGGCGAGCGAAGGGGGATCTTCGAAGGGACGCCGCTGGGCCTCACCGAGGCGCCGCACATCTATCGGCGCGACGGCTGGTATTACCTGCTGACCGCCGAGGGCGGGACCGGCTGGAACCACGCGGTGACCATGGCGCGGTCGCGCGACCTGCTGGGTCCGTACGAGCTGCACCCCGACACCTACATCCTGTCGTCGCGCCTGCGGCCGGACGCGCCGTTGCAGCGGGCCGGACATGCGGACCTGGTGGAGACGCCGGGGGGCGAGACCTGGATGGTCTATCTGTGCGGACGGCCGCTGCCCAATCGCGGACGCTGCGTGCTGGGACGCGAGACGGCGATCCAGAAGATGGTCTGGGACGAGGACGGCTGGCTGCGCACCCTGGACGGCCAGGGGGTCGCGGAGCTGAATCCCGCGGCGCCCGACCTGCCCGCCCATCCCTTCGCGCCGACGCCGGTGAGGTCGACCTTCGAGGCCGGCCTGCCCATCGACTTCCAATGGCTGCGCTCGCCGTTCCCGGAGGAGCTGTTCAGCACCACGGCCCGGCCCGGCTGGCTGCGGCTGTTCGGGCGGGAGACCATCGGCAGCCAGTTCCGCCAAGCCCTGGTCGCCCGCCGGCAGCAGGCGCTGTGCTATTCGGCGGCGACCCTGATCGACTTCGATCCCCGACATTTCCAGCAGGCGGCGGGGCTGGTCTGTTACTACGGCGGGACCAAGTTCCACTACCTGCATGTCAGCCATGACGAGACGGCGGGCAGGCATCTGCGGGTGATGTCGGCCCTGCCGGACTCACCGCAGGCCGACGGCTTCACCCCGCCGATCCCGCTGCCGGAAGGGCCGATGCATCTGCGGGTCGAGGTGGACTATGAGCGGCTGCGGTTCGGCTGGAGCCTGGACGGCGTGACCTGGGAATGGCTGCCGCAGGCGTTCGATGCGTCGATCCTGTCGGATGAGGCGACGGCGCCGGGCCTGCCCAACTTCACCGGCGCGTTCGTGGGCGTGGCGTGCCAGGACATGAGCGGCGCGGGCCTGCCGGCCGACTTCGCCTGGTTCGACTACGAGGAGCGGGATTACCGTCCCTGAAGACTTGCCTTCCCTGGCGCGACAGCCGACCAGTGGGTGTCGCGCCAAGCAGGGAAGATGCATGAAGCCGTTCTACGTCGTTCTGGCGAACAACCTGCTGGCCAATATCGTGAACTTCACGGTGTGGTTCGCCCTGACCTTCTGGGTCTATCTGGAGACCCGGTCGGTGTTCGCCACCGGGATGATCGCCGGGGTCTATCTGGTGATGACGGCCGGGTCCGGCATCTGGTTCGGCAGCCTGGTGGACCACCACAAGAAGAAGACCGCCATGCTGGGGTCGAGCCTGGTGTCGCTGGCGCTCTACATCCTGTCGCTGGCGTTCTGCCTGCTGGCGCCGACGGATCAGCTGACGCGGATCGACCGTCCCCTGCTGTGGGCGTTCATCGTGCTGGTGATGATCGGGGTCATCGCCGGCAATGTGCGCAGCATCGCCCTGCCGACCCTGGTCACGGCGCTCGTACCCGAAGAGCGCCGTGACAAGGCCAACGGGCTGGTCGGCATGGTCACCGGCATCGGCTTCCTGACCACCTCCGCGGTCAGCGGCTTCCTGGTCGCGCGCGGCGGCATGGTCGCGGCCCTGGGCTGCGCCATCGTCCTGACCATGGTCGTCATGATCCACCTGGCGTCCGTGTCCATGACCGAGCCGGAACCGACGGCCGATAATCATCAGCACGACAAACCGGCCAAGCGCGTGGACCTGAGAGGCACGATCAAGGTGGTGCAGGCGGTGCCCGGCCTGTTCGCCCTGATCTTCTTCGCGGCCATGAACAACCTGCTGGGCGGGGTCTATATGGCGCTGATGGACGCCTATGGCCTGTCCCTGATGAAGGTCGAGGCCTGGGGCGTGCTGTGGGCGACGGTGTCCTGCGCCTTCATCCTCAGCGGGTTGCTGATCGCCCGCACGGGGCTGGGCCAGAACCCGCTGCGCACCCTGCTGATCGTCAACCTGATCTCCTGGGCGGTGGCGGCGGTGTTCACGGTGCAGTCGTCGATCCTGCTGCTGGCGAGCGGCTGCTTCATCTGGATGTTCCTCGGCCCCTACGCCGAAGCGGCGGAGCACACGACCCTGCAGAAGGTGGTGCCTTTCGAGCGTCAGGGGCGGGTGTTCGGCTTCGCCCAGTCCATCGAGCAGGCGGCCTCGCCCATCACCGCGTTCCTGATCGGGCCGCTGACGCAGTTCGTCTTCGTTCCGCTGATGACCACGGGCGCGGGGGCGGATGCGATCGGCGACTGGTTCGGACGGGGGGCGGAGCGCGGAATCGCGGTGGTCTTCACCCTGGCCGGACTGCTGGGCGTGGTCATGACCATCCTGGCCTTCACCTCGAAGCCCTACCGCCAGCTGTCCGCGCACTACGCGCCAGAGGCGGCCTGAACGACGCTGCCGGCCGCGCCCCCTAGGGGTAGGGTCAAGCGGCCGGCGCCGTTCGGATGTGCTCTAGCAGGTCCGGAGCGACGAGGCAGGTTTTGCGCCTACTGACGGTGGAGCGCCATCTGGTAGTTCTACGGTTCTTGCGGAAACCTCGACTCCAGCCAGTCGACGCCGAAGGCGCAGATCGGAGCCGCATCGACCAAGATGGACTCCGCCGCGCCCACCCTTCCCCGCGTCCCGCGGCCGCTGTCGAGGAAGGCCTGCACGATTTCGGCGAAGTAGTCCTCGGCCAAACCATCGACCACGGGATCGCCGGTGTCGAACTCTTCGATCATCCGCCATTCGGTCCCGTCCGAGGTCGCCAAGGGGACCTCTGCTCGCCGCACTCGCTTGCCCGAAATCCGCGCCAGATGCTCGGCGTGGTGCAGAAGGGTCATGGTGTCGAGCGGCGCGCCGACCATCAGCACCTTGCCAGCCGCCTCCACCAGCCTGGCGAAGGGCGTTTCTTCGCCGTAGCCGTAGTCCAGAGGATGGTCGGCGGTCAGCCAGTCGGCCAGGACGCCGAGCGCGGTCACCGATGCGCCGGGATTGCCGGATCGCCGCGCGCCCGGCGTGGTGCGGATGAACTCGGCGAGCACGCCGTTGTCGCGGATGGCCCGAGATATGGCGGGATGGAAGGGCGGAATATGGTCGCGCCAGATCTCGGGAACGCGTCCCTTCGCATCCAGCAGATCCTCGTAGGCGCCGTCCCAGTCCACATAGGCCATGATGGTTCCATCCGGACCTACCGCGTCGCGCAGGGCGTCGACCAAGACGTCAGGCCCGTTCAGCAGCCGACCGACCTTGCTCATCGCCGCATGGACCATGACCAAGTCGCCTGGACGGACGCCCAGGGCGTGCAGGTCGTGGCGCAGGCTGGCGCGAGTGACGAAGCAGGCAGCGTCTTGCATGAGGCGATAGCGCCCGGCGTTGGGGCCAAGCGTCAAGCCGTCACAGCCAGCCGTAGATCAGGCGCGGGATATAGAAGCGGCGCTTGTTCAGGATGGCTCCGGCGACATCGGCGCCGGCGGCGTCCAGCTTGTCCAACAGATTGCGGGTGACGGCGGCGCGCGTCTGCTCGGCCTCGATGACCACGGCGGTCAGGTCGGCGAGACCGCTGAGGGTGACGCCAAGATAGGATTGCTGCAGGGCGGGCGCGGCCATGACCACCATGTCGAAGCTGTTGCGGGCGGCGATGATGGCGCTGGACAGGCGATCTTCCGACAGATCCAGCCCGCGGGTCGAGGCGACATAGAGCCGGGTGGCGCCGACGCGCATGACGCCGCCGGCCGTGTCGGTGGCGGTCAGGGTCGCGCCCTGGTCGCGCAGATGGCCGACCACGCCGCCGTTCTCCGGCTCCACGTCCAGCAGCAGGACGCGCTGCTTGCGCTGGGCGGCGGCGATGGCGAAGTCGAGGGCGAGGCTGGCCGTGCCCTCGCCGGGGTTGGCGGCGATGAACTGCACCAGGGCGTGACGCTCGCGCCCCACGGTCGCCAGGATGCGCATCAGGAACGCGCTGTCGTCGTGGCTGAGGAAGACCGGACGCAGCTGGTCCAGACGCACATGCGGCGGTCGGGGACCGTTGATGGCCGGGGCGGCCGCCAGGGTCGGCAGCTCCAGCTTGGCCTCCACGTCGGCGGGGGAGATCATCACCTGCGAGAAGGTGGCGGCGATGACGATGCCGGCGGCGGCGCTGACCACGCCGAGCAGGACGCCGATGGCCAGGATGGTCAGACGGCCGCTATGGCCGCTGGGCAGGGCTTCAGGCGCCTGGATCAGGCGGACGTTGGCGCGCGAACGCGAAAAGACGCTCTCCAGGCGAGCGTCCTCGGCCCGCTTGGAGACGTCCTGATAGGCGGCTTCGACCACCCCGCGATTGCGCAGCAGCTCGCGCCAGGTCGGGCCGATGCCGACCAGTTCGTCCACCCGCGACTGCGCGCCGCGCAGGCTCTGTTCCAGACGCTGGCGGCCTACGGAGAGGCCGGCGGCCTCGCTCTCGTTGGTGGCGAGGGCGGCGTCGAACTGCTGGCGCAGGGGGTTCACGCCCCGACGGACGATCTCGACCTGTTGCTTGGGCGCCGCGGCGATGGCGGCCTGAACGGTGGCGATCTGGGCGTCCAGCTCCCGGATCAGGGGGTAGCCGTCCTTGAACTTGGCGGCGGCCTGGCGGCGCTGCTCCTGCAGACGCAGCAGGGTCAGGTTGAGGTCCTGGTTCGCCAGGGACGGCCCCACGTCGGACTGCAGCTCGATGTCCTGCGGGGCCGCGCCGCTCTTGCTGCGGTACTGGTTGGTCCGCGCGCGGGCCGAGGCGATCTGCTGGTCGAACTGCTGGATCTGGGCGGTCAGGTTGGTCTTCTGCGCCTGGGCGTCGATCAGGTCCTGTGAGTAGTCGGACAGGCTGTGCTGGTCCGAGAACTGGGTGATCCGGGCCTCGATCTCGTCCAGGCGGCGGCGCAGGTCGTCGCGCTGTTCGACCACGGCCTTGATGTCGGCCTGGGAGAACACCTCCAGGCGGCGTTCGCGATAGAGCTCCAGCAGCTTGGCCAGCACCTCGGCCGCCACCTGCGGATCGCGGTTGCGCAGGGAGACCTCGACCACGTTGGACTGCGGCACGGCGGTGACCGCCAGGTCACGGCCCAGCTGTTCGGCCGCCTGCTCGATCGCCTTGGGTGTCGGAACGGTCCCCGGATAGATGCGCTCGATCCCGACGTCGCGGATGGTCCGCTGGCGCAGCTCGCGCGACTGCAGGATCTCCATCTCGGCGTTGACGATCTGGGCGCGGTCGAAGCTGAGACGGTCGGTGTCGCCGGTCACCCCGCTGCGGAACGTGTACTCGCTGCCCAGCAGGATCAGCAGGCGCGACTGAGCGGTGTAGACCGGCTTGGCCAGCACCGCGGCGACCAGGGCCAGCAGGACCGGGACGACGAAGGCGATGATGGCGATGCGCTTGTAGTAGAAGACAGGCGTGAGGAAGTCCCGCGCGGTCAGAGACACGCGCGCCCTCCTCGGCGGCCCCGCCGAAATCGGCGGGTCACTCTCCATCGCCAGGCTGCTCATCGCTAGGCCGTGCGGTCTCCAAAACGACCACGCGCACATGCGCGGCCTTAACCAAAAGGCATGCGCCGATATGCTTAACGAAGCCCTGATTTTTTAGGGGTTTAGTCAGGCGTGGATGGTCCAATGGGCGTCTTGCCGCTATGCGCGGGGAGAAGTCGGCGCCCACGGCGCAACGGGAGGATGAACTGTGCGGAGCCTACGATTTGGCGTCGTCTCGACCCTTTGCCTGGCGGCGGTCCTGCTGGCCGCCTGCGCCTCGGGTCCGAAGCCGCTGAGCAAGGCCGAGAACCGCGCGGCCTTCGCTGACTGGAGCGATGCCGACTATCGCTACCGCGTCGGCGCGGGCGACGAGCTGAGCCTCAACTTCCTGGTAAATCCGGACCTGAACGCCCGTCTAGTGGTCGGTCCGGACGGACGCGTCCTTTTGCCGCTGGTCGGCGCGGTCAAGGTTTCGGGACTGACGTCCGAGGAGATGAACGCGCTGCTGAGCCGGTCCTACGCCTCGGTCCTGCGTAACCCGCAGGTGGAGGCGATGGTCACCACCTATGGCTCGTCGCAGATCTATGTAGGCGGCGAAGTGCGCCTGCCCGGCGTGCACCAGGTCAAGGGCGACCTGAACGCGGCCCAGGCGGTGATGCTGGCCGGCGGCTTCCAGGACACGGCGCGCACCGGCAAGATCATCGTGCTGCGCCAGCGGGTGGGCGATCGGCGGCTGGCCATGCGCATCGTGGATGTGGCGGGCATGCTGGGCGAGGCGGACAACAGCCAGAACTTTCCGCTGCTGCCGGGCGATCTGCTCTTCGTGCCGCGCAGCCGCATCGCCGAGGTCAACCTGTTCGTGTCCCAGTACATCACCGGGGTCCTGCCGTTCAGCCGCAACTTCAACGTCAATCGCGGCGAAAACTTCGTGAACTGACGGCTGATGCGTCGCTACCTCACCTCGGCGGTCGAACAGGGCCTGTCGTCGATCCTGAACCTGGGGGTCAACCTGGTTCTGATCCGGCTGGTGGCGCCGCAGGACTATGGGGTCTTCGTGTTCTGGGCGGCGCTCGGCTACGTCATGTCCAGCGTGCAGAACGCGGTCAGCGTCTGCCATCTGCAGGTGACGCCGTTCGGGCCGGGGTTCGAGGAAGTCCGCGCCCGGATCGAAAGGATCATGGGCGGCGCCAATCTGGCGTTCCTGGCCGTCATCGCCGTGATCGCGGCGGCCGCGGTCTTCGCTCTGCAAGGCATGGGAAGCAGCCTGGGGGTCGTCGCCGGTCCCGTCTATCTGATCGCCTTCCTGGCCCAGCAATATGGACGCGCCCTGCGGTTCTCCCGACGGAATGTGACCGCCGCCACCGCGCGGACCGGCGTGGTGCTGGGGCTGGCCTCGATAGGCCTGACCGCCGCCGCGGTGGCCGCCGGGAAGGACGGGCTGAGCGCCGACGACGCCCTGCTGATTCTGGCGGCCGCATACGGGCTGACAGCGCTGTGGGGCGCGTGGAGGCCCGGCGCGCTGTCGATGCTCGGCGGCCTGGGCGCGTCGCTGCGCGAGTATCTGCCCTATGCGCGCGAGAGCGGCTGGATCTTCCTGGGCGCGGCGAGCACCGAGGTGCTGGCGCGGTTCTATGTGTTCGCCGTGGCCGGGACGGCGGGCGCCGTGGCGCTGGCCACGCTGTCGGCGACGCAGCTTCTGTTGCGTCCCCCGCCCTGCTGGCCTCGTCCTGGGCGATGGCGGCGCGGCCGGATCTGGTGGCGCGGCGCGAGGCGGGGGACGGCCGAGGTCTTGCCCGGCAGCTGGCCGTTGCGGCCGTGGGCGGGATCGTGATCACGACGCTATGGACGGCCGCGGTCGCGGCGGGATGGCCGCTGATCTCCAGCCATCTGTTCGGCGGCAAATACATGGGCGAAGCCGGGCTGGTGATGTTGTGGGGCCTGTGTGCGGCGACCACCTTCATCCAGGTGGTGATCAACACCGGCCTGCAGTCGATCAAGGCGTTCAAGGTCCTGGCCCTGGCCAACGCCGGGGCGTCGCTGGTGGCGATGAGCGCGATCCTTGTCGGGCTGAGACTGATGGGGCCGACCGGCGCGGTGCTGGGGACGGCGGTCGGTCAGGCCGCGGAGGCGGCGGTCATGGCGCTGCTGCTCATCGCGCTTCTGCGGCGTGGCCACGGGGCTGCGCCTCGATAAGCACGCCGGCCAAGAGAACCAGGAAGCCGAACAGCGAGTTGGCGGTGAAGTAGCTGCTCTCCATGAAATTGTGCACGAAGACGGCGACGACGAAGACCGCCAGGAACAGCGGCAGGGCGTCGCCTCGGCCGCTGACGCGCACCAGGGCCCAGCCCTTGGCGATCCAGCGGAACAGCAACATGACGCCGCCCGTCAGGCCGATCAGCCCCGTGGTGACCATCAGGTCGATATAGCCGTTGTGCGAGCCGTTGGTGGCGGCGTCCGGCTGGGCGAACCACAGGTCGGCCTTGAGGCTGGGCTGCAGGCGCGGATCGATATCCCAGAAGGAGCCGAAGCCGAGGCCGCGCCAGGGATGGGCGGCGAACTCGCCAAGCGCGAACTTCCACACGTCGGTGCGCATGGTGAAGGTCACGGTGCGGAAAGGCCCCAGCGGGTCGGCGCCCATGGCCAGGTTGACCGCCGTCCAGGTGAAAACCGCCGCCAGCAGCAGCACGAAACCCGCCAGCGCCGCCGACCACATGACGCCGACGCGGCCCCGCGCCAGGAACACCAGGACCGGCGCCGCGACCAGCACCCCGGCCAGGATGATCATGCTGGTCTTGGACAGGCTGGCGACCAGAAGCAGCAGCGACAGGACGGTCAGCCCGCCCCACAGGAAACGCCCCCTGGGCCGCGTCTGGACCAGGGTATGGGCGCCGCAGGCCAGGACCGAGAACAGGGCCACCGCCCCCAGGGTGTTCTTGTGCGAGTGGATCGCCGCCAGGCCGATGTCGGTCATCGACAGGCCGGGAGCCACGGCCCAGGAGACCGCGTCGATGATCATCACGAATCCGCCGGTCCCCGCCATAAGCGCCAGGACCCGGCGCCGGTCCTCGATCCCCACCGCGACGGCGATGCAGATCACCAGCCCGACCACATAGAGGATGAAGCGGCGGTGAGAGGCCGCCGGGTCGAGCGCCCAGCCCGTAGTCAGGCCGAACCAGACGAAGACGGCGATCACCGGCCACGCGGCCAGCGACACCTCGATCGCCCGCCGCCAGCGCAGCAGCAGGATCGGCCCGCTCATCGCCATCAGGGCCAGCCAGGCATAGCGGTTCACCGGCGACAGCTCGGTCGCGCCGGTGGCCTCATCGATGTTCAGGCCGCGCGAATAGGGCGAGGCGCCGATCAGGACGTAGAGCAGTGTCAGGATCAGAACGACGGCGGCGAGCCGGTCGAGCGCGCGGACGATCCACGCCTCGCGGCGCATGCGGCGCTCGACGAGGTTCTCCCGCCAGACGCGCGCCGCGACGGGGGCGCCGAGATCAGACATGCGTCGGCTTCAGCAGGCCGAGCCGCAAGCGCACCGCATCGCGCAGGGCCAGGCTGAGCCCGAACATGCCGCGCACCAGATAGCGCTTCCACAGCCGCTTGGGCTCGGTGACGAGGCGGTAGAGCCAGACCAGGCCCGAATGCTCCATCCAGTCCGGCGCGGGGTTGGAGGCGCCGGTCAGCACGGTCAGCGAGCTGCCGATGCACAGGGCCAGGCCCGTGGCGCGGCCGTCGGCGGACAGGCGCTGGCAGAACTTTTCCGACTGCGGCGGGCCCATGGCGACGAAGATGAAGCGCGCCGGATTGGCGACGACGAAGTCGATCGCGTCAGCCACCGCCTGCGGCTTGTTGATGAAGCCCATCGGCGGGATGTGCTGCTTCAGGTTGGTCAGGCCGTACTGGGCGCGCAGGTCGGCGATCATCGGCTCCGTGCCGCCGATCACGGTCATGGCGGTGTCGGGCTTGATCACCTCGTCGAACAGGGCGCGGACCACATAGGCGCCCGGCGCGAAGTGAAGCTGCAGGCCGCCCAGCAGAGCGGCGCGGCCGAGGATGCGGCTGTCGTTGGTGCTGACGAAGCAGGCGTCGCCGCAGGCGGCGAACTCGGGGTCCTTGCGGCGCAGGAAGGCATGCTCCGCGTTCGGCGTGACGAAGGCCGACAGCGGCGCTGAGGCAGGGCGGTCGGCCAGGGCGCGAACGGACTGCTCCACCGTCATCGGGGTGAAACGGAGACCTGCGAAACGGACGGACGGAAACGGATCGGACACGCTTTTCCTGCGGACTTAAGGCTTTCGAGACGGCTGCGACCATATTCGCGGCGCGCCGGTCAACTGTGTTGTGCTTAAAGCCTAGCTAATATGAGTCACCCTCTGGAACCCTTGCTCTTCGCCGGCGGACGCGACGTGAGGCCGCAACTGGCGATCAAGCGCGCGCTCGACATCGTCATCTCCGCGTTCGGGCTGCTGTTCCTGTCCCCTGCGCTGATCGCCATCATGCTGGGCGTGGCGATGAGCTCGCGCGGCGGCGTGTTCTATACCTGCCACTGGGTCGGCAAGGGTGGTCGGCGGTTCGACGGCTACAAGTTCCGCACCATGGTCGCCGACGCCGACGCCCAGGAAGCCGAACTGCAGCATCTCAACGAGATGGAAGGGCCAGCCTTCAAGCTGACCAACGATCCGCGCATCACCCCCATCGGCCGGGTGCTGCGCAAGTACAGCCTGGATGAGCTGCCGCAGCTGTGGAGCGTGCTGAAGGGGGACCTGTCCCTGGTCGGGCCGCGCCCGCCACGCGTCCACGAGTACGAGCAGTTCACTGACTTCCAGCGCCAGAAGCTGACCGTGCAGCCGGGCATCACCTGCCTTTGGCAGGTCGAGGGGCGGCACCGGATCAACAACTATGACGACTGGGTCGAGCGCGACCTGGAATACATCCGCACTTGGTCGCTGGGCCTGGATCTGATGATCCTCGTGAAGACGGCCGGCGTGGTGGTCAGGGGCACCGGCATATGAGCATCGACATCAGCGTCGTGGTGTTGAGCTACGACCGCGTCCACCTGCTGGAACGGACGCTGAAGGCGCTGTTCGCCAGCCCGGCCCGCGCGTCGTACGAGCTGGTGGTGGTCGATAACCACCCCGGCCAACTGGCCCGCGGCCTGGTCGAGGGGCTGGCCCGAACGGCGCCCGCGCCGGTGACCTATCTGGCCGACGCCCGGCGCAACGTGTCGATCGTGCGCAACCTGGGCATCAAGGCCGCCAAGGGTCGTTATGTGGCCTTCGTCGATGACGACGAGGCGCCGCAGCCGGGCTGGACCGACGCCCTGACCGAATGCCTGGACCGCACGGGCGCGGACGCCTGCTTTGGCCCCAAGCGGCCGGAGTTCGAGAGCGGCCGCCCGCCGGAATGGGACCCGCAAGGGTGGCGCTACACCCTGGATTTCCAGATGGAGCGGGACGAGCCGATCCACATGTTCGGCCGCCTGCGCAAGAAGGGCAAAGGCCTGGGCAGCGGCAACTCCGCCTATCGCGTCGCGACCTGCATGGACGGGGCCGAACCGTTCGACGTGACCTATGGCGACGCCAACGGCGAGGACACCCAGTTCCTGTTCCGCCTGGCGCTCGAAGGCAAGAGTTTCGTCTGGACGCCCGACGCCGTGGTGGTCGAGTTCATCGAGACCGACCGCACCAAGCCCGACTACATGATCACCCGCATGAAGCGCGGCTCGCAGCACTATGCGGCGTCGCGGATCGGCACCAGCGACAGCAAGGCCTGGACGCGGGTGAAGGTCAGCTTCCTGGGCCTGGCCCAGTTCGTGGTTCACCTGGGCCTGTTCGTGATCTCGGGCGAGTTCGCCCGGCGCGATCGCATCGACAACCGCATCGGCATGGCCAAGGGGCTGGGCAAGCTGACCTGGCGCGCGCCCATCGGCTTCATCGACGAGAAGGCGGTCTAGGCCGCCAGGGACGGCTCCTGGATGTAGCCGACCTGGCGGTTGGTCAGCTTGCCGACCCCGTTGGCGATCAGCAGGCGGCCGCGTAGCCGGCGCTCGGATCCGAACTCGAAGCCGGCCGTGGCGATCACCACTCCGGCCGCCACCTGCAACAAGCCCTTCAGCCGCAGGACGGCCGCCGCGCGGGCGGGCCTGGGCGCGTGGGCGACATAGATGTTGAAGTAGTGCTGGGCCTCGCGCTTGGCGCGGACCAGGCGATATGCCGCCAGGGTCCGGTGCGGCGGCACGGTTTCGACCACCCGGGCCTTGGGCGCCCAGACGATGCGGCGGCCCTGCTTATAGAGGCGGACCATCAGCTCGGCGTCCTCGCCGCCGGCGTCGCCGAACGCCTCATCGAAGGCGCGGGGGTTGGGGAAGCAGGTCGCCATTTTGAACAGCGAGTTGCCGGTGCCCAGGCCGTGCAGGGGCTTGCCATCCTCGCGCATCAGGCGGACCAGGGCGCCCGCCTCCACGTCAAGGCGACGGACGAAGGACTCTCCCTCGGGATCATAGGCCGGCGCGGACTCGGCGAAGACGGCGGCCCGCAGGCCCACGGCGATGTCGGCGTCAGCCTCGCGCAGGGCGCCGACCAGCTGGTCGGTCCAGTCGGGGTCGGCGATCTCGTCGTCGTCGATGAAGGCGATCATCGCCCCGCGCGCGGCGGCGATGCCGGCGTTGCGCAGGGTGGACATGTTGCGGGTCAGATCCGCCTGCCAGCGGATCGGCAAGGGCGCCTCGGCGGCCACCGCCCGCGCCACCGCCAAGCCGGCGCCGTCGGGATGATTGTCGGTGACGAGAATTTCGATGCCCAGTCCCAGCCGATTGCGCTGGGCAAGGCAGGAGCGCAGGGTCTGCTCCAGAAGCTGCGGCCGGCCGTAGGTGGCGATGGAGATCGTCAGGTCCAAGAACAGCTCCCCCAAGTCGGCCACCCCTTTGAGCGGCTCGGGATTGGAACGCAACCCCCGCTATCCATGGCGCCCAAAATGTGGCGAGCGCTGAATTTCCAAATCTAGCATTAGTTGTATTTTAAGCTGTCCTGGGGGTCACCAAATGTAAATTACCCCACACGTAAGGTTAAAGCCTTGCGCAACTTGGTCGCATGGACCAAATGGCCGCCTTCGAATATTCGCACGCCAGCAAAGCGGAACTTGGCCGCGCTGGTTAAATAGTGATTACTAAGAGAGGTCGGCGATGGGTCACATCCAGAAGGAATTTCGGGACGCCACCGCTGAGCGCGCGCAGGTCCAGCTGAAGCTGTACGGCGATGGCGCCAGCCTCGACGATTTCGCCCGGCTGCATGCCGACGGGCGGGTCACCGGCTTCACCACCAATCCGACCCTGATGTACAAGGCCGGCGTCACCGACTACGCCGGCTTCGCCAAGCAACTGCTGGCGCTGATCCCCGACATGCCGATCTCGTTCGAAGTGTTCTCGGACGATTTCGAGGAGATGGAGCGCCAGGCGCGCCTGATCGCCAGCTGGGGCGAGAACGCCTACGTCAAGATCCCGATCACCAACACCAAGGGCGAGAGCAGCCTGCCGCTGGTCCAGAGGCTGTCGCGCGAAGGCGTGAAGCTGAACGTCACGGCCATCCTGACCCTGGCCCAGGCCGCCGGCACCATCGCCGCCCTGGACGCCAACGTTCCGGGCATCGTGTCGATCTTCGCCGGCCGCATCGCCGACACAGGCGTGGATCCCATGCCGATCATGCGCGCCGCCGTGGCCATGGCCGCCGACAAGCCGAAGGCCGAGGTCCTGTGGGCCAGCACCCGTGAAGCCCTCAACATCTATCAGGCCCGCGAATGCGGCTGCCACATCATCACCGCCACCCCGGACATCCTGAAGAAGATGGACCAGATGGCCGGCATGGACCTGAACGCCCTGTCGCTGGACACCGTGGCCATGTTCCGCCGCGACGCCGTCGCCGCCGGGTTCACGCTGTAGTCATGACCAAGCGTCGCGCCGTCTTCCTCGATCGCGACGGGGTGCTGAACCGCGTCGTCTGGCGCAACGGCAAGCCCGCATCGCCGCGCCGGCCCGAGGAGCTGCAGATCATCCCCGGCGTGGAGGCCGCCCTGCGCGAGCTGAAGGCCGCGGGCTTTTTGCTGTTCGGCGTGACAAACCAGCCGGACGTGCGCCGGGGCCTGATGACCAACGGCCAGCTGGACGTTCTGCACGCCATCCTCGACGACGCCCTGCCGCTCGACGAGATCGTCGCGTGCCGCCATGACGACCGCGACGGCTGCGGCTGCCGCAAGCCCAAGGCCGGCCTGCTGCTGGACCTGGCCCAGCGCTGGGACGTGGACCTGCAGTGCTCTTGGATGGTCGGCGACATGGATCGCGACACCACCTGCGGCCGCGCCGCCGGCGTGCGCACCATTCTTCTGGCCCGCCCGTACAACAGCGGCGCCGGCGCCGACAGCATCGTCGACGACCTCTACGCGGCCGCCCGCGTGATCCTTCAAGACGCCCTTCAGAAAGCCTGATCAGCCATGTTCGTCGACCATTTCCTCGATGCGGTGAACCGCGCCGTCGCCGGCCTCGATCGCGCCCAGATCGACGCCATGGCCAGCGTGCTGGCCGGCCGTCGTGAAGCCGGCGGCCGCCTGTTCATCATCGGCGTCGGCGGCAGCGCCGGCCACGCCAGCCACGCCACCAACGACTTCCGCAAGATCTGCGGCTTCGAGGCCTACTGCCCGACCGACAACGTCTCGGAACTGACCGCCCGCATCAATGACGAGGGGTGGGAAGGCACGCTGTCGACCTGGCTGGAAACCAGCCGGCTGAAGGCCGAGGACGCCCTGCTGGTGTTCTCGGTCGGCGGCGGCAGCGTCGAGCCGCCGGTCAGCGCCAACATCGTGCGCGCCCTGCAACTGGCGCAGCAGCGCGGCTCGGCCATCACCGGCATCGTCGGCCGCAACGGCGGCTTCACCGCCCAGGTCGCCGACGCCTGCGTGGTGATCCCGACCGTCGATCCGCAACTGATCACCCCGATCGTCGAGGGCCTGGCCGCCGTGGTCTGGCACCTGCTGGTCAGCCACCCCGCCCTGTCGCTGCACAAGGGCCATTGGGAGCAGATCGCCCCCGCCGAGGCCCCGGCCGCCTGATGATCTCCACGCGCACACCCCTGCGCGTCACCCTCGGCGGCGGCGGCACGGATCTGGAAAGCTACTATCGCCACGGCGGCGGGTTCATCTTCGCCATGGCGCTGGACAAGTACATCCACATCACCGCCCACCGCCCGGCCTTCGAGCGGCGGGTGCTGATCCATGGTCCGCATCCGGAATCCGCCGACCGCAGCCTGGACATCCAGCACGAGCTGGTGCGCGAGGCCCTGCTGCGCCACGGTCTGCATGACCGGGTGGAGCTAGCCTCCATCGCCGACATCGCCGGCGGCACAGGCCTGGGCTCGTCGAGCTGCTTCCTGGTCGGCTTCCTGCACGCCCTGCACGCGCTGAAGGGCCGCCGCCCATCGCCGGCCGAACTGGCGGAAGAGGCTTGCACCCTGGAGATCGACGTCCTCAACAAGGGCATCGGCAAGCAGGACCAATACATGGCCGCCTTCGGGGGCCTGACCACCCTGGACATCGCCGCCGACGGCAAGGTCACCGTCGGCAAGGTCGAGCTGGACCCAGAGGTCGAGGCCGCCTTCGTGCGCCACACCCACATCTACTATACGGGCCTGCGCCGCGACGCGGCGGTGATCCTGGAAGACCAGCACAAGGCGATGCTGAGCGCCGACGAGCAAGACGCCGCCCGCCGCCAGACCCAACAGAACCTCGGCTTCATCAAGGACCTGGGCTACCGTATCCGCGACGCGTGGAAGGCGGGCGACCTGCAGGGCTGGGGCGAGATGCTGCACGAGCACTGGACCCACAAGAAGAAGCTGTCCTCGAAGATCAGCTGGCCGCACATCGACGCGATCTACGACGAGGCGCGCCGCGCCTATGGCGTGACCGGCGGCAAGGTGATCGGGGCCGGCGGCGGCGGCTTCCTGATGCTGTTCACGCCGGGCGACGGCGAGGCGCTGGAAGCCTTCATGAGCCGCAACAACATGCCCCGCCTGCACTATGGCGTCGATCACGGCGGCACCCGCGTGCTGGAAGCCGTCGGCTGATGGCCGAACGGCCGGTGATCGCGCCCATGCGGGCCCGCGCGCCCCTGCGCCTGGGCCTGGCCGGCGGCGGCACCGACCTGTCTCCCTATTGCGACCAGTACGGCGGCGCCGTGCTGAACGTGACCATCGACCGCTTCGCCTTCGCCCATGTCAGCCCGTCGGCGGACGGCCAGATCGTGTTCCGCGCCAGCGACCTTGGCGAGGAGGAGCGCTACGCCCCCGGCCAGGACATCGACGGCGGCGCCGGCCTGATCCTGCACAAGGCGGTCTATCACCACTTCGTCGAGACCTATCTGGGCGGCGAGCCCGCGCCGCTGGTCGTCTCGACCACCGCCGACGCCCCGCCGGGATCGGGCCTGGGTTCATCCTCGGCCGTTGTCGTGGCCCTGATCGAGGCCTTCCGCGCCGCCCTGGACGCGCCGCTGGGACCCTATGAGGTGGCGCGCCTGGCGTTCGAGATCGAGCGCCTGCGCCTGGGCCTGGCCGGCGGCCGACAGGACCAGTACGCCGCCGCGTTCGGCGGTCTGAACTATATCGAGTTCCTCGACGGGGAACGGGTGGTCGTCAATCCGCTGCGCGCCTCGCGCGATCACCTGATCGAACTGGAATCCTCTCTGGTCGCCTGCTTCACGGGCCAGTCGCGCCGGTCGGACACGATCATCCGCGAGCAGCTGAAGGGCCTGAACGCCGACGACCCGGTGACCCTGGAAAGCATGCATGCCCTGAAGGCCGACGCGACGTCGATGAAGGCCGCCGTCCTGGCCGGGGACGTGCGCGAGGTGGCCGAGATCCTGAACCGGTCCTGGCGCGCCAAGAAGCGCACCGCCAGCGGCGTCGCCACCAGCGAGGTCGATCGCCTGTACGATCTGGCCATGGCGGCCGGGGCGTGGGGCGGCAAGGTGTCCGGCGCCGGCGGCGGCGGCTTCCTGATGCTGCTGACCGATCCGGAAAACCGCTATCGCCTGGTCGAGGCGCTGAACGCCGCGGGTGGACAGGCCGGGGCGGTGAAGTTCACCTATGACGGCGCCGAGGCCTGGCGCGTTCGCCGGTAGAGCCCAGTCGATGAAGCAGTGCGTGATCCTGGCGGGGGGCCGCGGCACGCGCCTGGGCGCCCTGAGCGAGCACCTGCCCAAGCCGCTGCAGCCGGTGGCCGGCCGGCCGTTCCTGGCCCATCTGTTCGCCAAGGCGGCGCTGAGCGGCATTTCCGAGATCCTGCTGCTGGCCGGCTTCAAGGCGCAGGCCGTGGCCGCCTTCGCCGACGAAGAGGTTCGCCGTCATCCGAACCTGACCGCCTCCTTGTCGGTGGAGCCGCAGCCGCTGGGCACCGCCGGCGCCCTGGCCCATGCCGCCCCCCTGCTCGACGAGCGCTTCCTGCTGGTCAACGGGGACACTTGGTTCGATTTCGACTGGCGGGCCTTGACCGTGGCCGAGCCCACCGCCGTCGCCGTGGCCCTGCGCCATGTGGCGGTCGCCGACCGCTATGAGACGGCGCAACTGGAGGGCGGACTGATCACCGCGCTCGAACCGCGCGATGCGGCCCGCGCCGAAGGGCTGATCAATGGTGGCGTCTATGCGATGGACCGCCGCGCGGTGCTGGCCGGCGAGACCTCGCTGGAGCAGGAGACCCTGCCGCGCCTGTGCCGCGAGGGACGCCTGGCGGGCGCGCGGTTCGACGGCGCCTTCATCGACATCGGCGTTCCGGAAAGCCTGGCCGCCGCGCAGGACCTGACCTTCCCCGCCTAGAGGCCGCGTCGCAAACGTACAAGCAGCGCCGCGCGGGACGTCGCAAGTTTGACCCATCACGGCATCGAGCGGATGGGGTTCGCCATGTTCCTGTTCTATTTCACCATTTTTCACAGCATGATCGCCTTGGTCGCGCTGGCGGCAGGCCTCTTCGCCATCGCGGCCAAGCTGGGCGCGCATGTGCAGCGGTTTTGGACGCCGCTGTTCCTGGTGGCGGCTGTTGCGACGACGGCGACGGGTTTCATGTTCCCCCTGCCCGGGATCACCCCGGCGGTGGCGACGGGGATCGTGGCGCCCCTTGTGTTCGCGGTCATGCTGATCGCCCGGCTGCGCGGCTTCGCCGGCCTGTGGCGAGGCGTCTATGGGAGCGGCCTCGTGGCCCAGGTCTATTTCCTGGCCTTCGTGGCGGTGGCCCAGGCCTTCACCAAGATCCCCGCGCTTCAGGCCGCCGCCCCGACCCTGTCGGAGCCGCCGTTCGCGGCCAGCCAGGCGATCGTCCTGGCGCTGTTCGTCGGCCTTGGACTGGCGGTCGTTCGCGAGCGACGCGCTGCGCCGGCCCTGGCCTGAGCTACTGGTTGCGGCGCAGGCGGTCCTGCATCTGGCGGACCGCCTCCTCGCGTCCCTTGACCACCGAGCGCTGGATCACCGCCACGTCGTAGTCAGCCTGGCTGGTGACGCAGGCGAAGTACTCCGTGACCGCCCGGTTGTAGGCGGCGATGGCGTAGGTGGTGTTACGCGCCGGGCGGCGCGGCTCCGCGCAGGACGCCGTCCAGACCACGCCGCCGGCCTGGGTGTCGAGGCGCCCCTTGGTGGTCTCCATGGACTGGGCCGAGGCTCCGCCCGCCAGGGCGGTCGACGCGGCGGCGGCCAGCAACAGAACACGCATGGGAAGCTCCCGGAGAGGTGACGCCCCCTGTCGCTAACGCGCGTCGCCCTCCGGGGAAAGCACCCTACCCGGCGTAGACGAACTCCGGCTTGTAGTAGCCGGCCCCGACGCCGGTGATGTCGATGGCGTAGGGCGCCGAGCCGTCGGCGAGATCCGTGAGCCAGGCGGCGTTGGAGCGGGCCATGACGCCCAAGTCGCCCTTCTCGGCCTCGGCCAGCAGCCAGCCGACCATGGCCGCCTTGGTCCCCTGGCCGTTCACGCCGTCGCCGCCATAGGAGGCGAAGTAGGCGTCGCGGCCGCCGGACAACAGGGTCGTGACCTTGGAGTCGGCCGGCGTCCCCCCGAAAATCTTGGCGTAGGCCTTCTTGGTGGCGTCGAAGAGGCTCAGGCCCCCGAACTCGGTCAGGAAGGCTGCCTTGCCTTCGCCGTCACGGCCCAGGTTCACCGCGAAGTTGATGTAGCGGTTCTCCAGATTGAACGATTGGAAATAGGCCGAGTTGAGATTGTTCGGGTTCGGACCCGTGGGCGAGACCAGGTAGTCCACGCCGGCCGAGCCCGGGATCTTGCCGGTGAAGAACAGGTAGGAGAGCGTCGCCACCGAAGTCGTCTGATCCGCCGCCTTGACGATCTGGGCGATCGCCTGGGCCTGGGTCAGGGTCCCGGCGGAAACCTTGGCCGACAGGTCCGCCTCCAGCGCCGGATTGGCGCCGCGCAGGATCGAGCTTACGCCCGTGGCGACCGCCGGAACGGGCAGGTTCGCGCCGCCGGTCAGGCTGACGGTGCGGTCGGTGAACCGCAGAGACTCGATGCCGGTCAGGGTGTCGGTCCCGTCCGGCGAGCCGGCGCGGGTATCGACGACGGTCCAGCCGTTGGCCGTCTGGGTCCAGGTGTAGCTGGTCGAGGCGGCCGAATAGGCGACGGTGTCCGTTCCGGCGCCGCCGTCGATACGGTCATTACCGCCCACCCCGTACAGAACGTCCGCGCCGGAGGAGCCGGTGATCTCGTCCGCACCCGAGAGGATGCTGCGCACCGCCGCTTCGGTGTCGTCGGCGGCGATCCAGGCCAGAAACTGCTGCGCCGAGATGCTGAAGTCGCTGGCGGTCCAGACCAGTGTGTTGGCCACGCGCACCTCGATGCGGTTCAGCGTGCCGCCAGTCACGTTGGCCCCTGAGTAAGTGAAGCTGCCCGTGAAGGTGTCGGTATCGCCGCCGCCGTAGGCGATGACGATCTGGGTGGGCGTTGCGCTGCTGATGTCGCCTTCGGCGACGCCGCCGATATCCATGTCGAACATGTTGAAGCCGCTGACGGCTCCCGCGGTCACTTTGGCCATAGGTCGATCTCCCCTTCACGCCGATCGGCGCGCTGCGCCCCTAAGTGTCGGGATGGGGAGGGGCCGCATATCCCCATTTGGGGTATGTCGCGGCGGCTGCGTCATGGAGAGGAGGCTCTCCATGGTCGTGTTTTGCCCGGAATCCGCCAGTTCCTGCAGCAAATGACCACGCCGGGCTCACAGCGCCGTGGACGCCGCCTGAATTCCCTGTGAAAAAGGCGCCCAAAATAACAGTGGGGGACGCATGAACCGTCTGTTCGCTTATCTCATCATCGGATCCATGGTCCTCGGGATCCTGGTCGGCTGGATCTGCAACATCACGCTCCAGCCTGAGCAGATCGAACAGGTGGCCACCGGCCTCAAGGTTCTGACCGATCTCTTCCTGCGGCTGATCAAGATGATCATCGCGCCGCTGGTCTTCGCCACTCTGGTGTCGGGCATCGCCCACATGGAGGACGCCGGGGCCATCGGCCGCGTGGGCGTCAAGACCATGGGCTGGTTCATCGGCGCCTCGCTGGTGTCGCTGACCATCGGTCTGGTCATGGTCCACATCATCCAGCCGGGTTCGGGCCTGTCCCTGACGCCGCCGGCGGTGACCGAGGCCTCAGGCATCGAGACCACGGCCTTCACCCTGTCGAGCTTCGTGACCCACCTGGTGCCGGCCTCGGCCATCGACGCCATGGCAAAGAACGAAATCCTGCAGATCGTGGTGTTCTCGATCTTCGTGGGTACGGCGGTCGCCGCCCTCGACAACAAGGCTCCGGCCGTCCTGACCCTGGTCGAGCAGATCACCGCCATCATGCTGAAGGTGACGGGCTATGTGATGAAGCTGGCGCCGATCGCCATCTTCGCGGCCCTGGCCTCGACCATCGCCACCCAGGGCCTGGGCGTGCTGCTGACCTACGCCAAGTTCGTCGGCGGGTTCTACCTGTCGCTAGGCGTGCTGTGGGGCGTGCTTTTCCTGGCCTGCTTCGCCTTCATCGGCGCGCGCGCCGTGGGCCTGTTCAAGGAAATCCGCGACCCGGCCCTGCTGGCCTTCTCGGTCGCCTCCTCGGAAGCCGCCTATCCGCGCACCATGGAGATGCTAGAGCGTTTCGGCGTCAATCGCCGGATCGTCAGCTTCGTCCTGCCGCTGGGCTACTCGTTCAACCTCGACGGCTCGATGATGTACTGCACCTTCGCGGTGCTGTTCATCGCCCAGGTCTACGGGGTCGAGCTGTCCATCGCCCAGCAGATCACCATGCTGCTGCTGCTGATGGTGACGTCCAAGGGCATGGCGGGCGTGCCCCGCGCCTCGCTGGTCGTGATCAGCGCCACCCTCACCTACTTCAAGCTGCCGGAAGCCGGCCTGCTGCTGATCGTGGCGGTGGATCACCTGCTGGACATGGGCCGCAGCGGCACCAACGTCGTCGGCAACTCGGTCGCCGCGGCGGTCGTCGGCAAGTGGGAGAAGCAGCTTGGCCCGCCGGTCGAGACGGTGGAGCCGATGAAGGGCCACTAGGCCTTTCCGACATCCGATCCGAAAGGGCGGGGCGCGAGCCTCGCCCTTTTTCGTTAGGGCCCCTTCCGTTCAGGCCTTGCGCAGCTCCGACGGCTTGTGGGCGGCGCGGGCGCCGGTCTTGCCGCTCTCGACGATGTACTGGGGATCGTCCTTGGAGGCGGCGACCTTGTGACCCTTGATGTGGGTCGCCCGGGTCTGCTTACGCACCACCTCGCCCGTCGTGGTCCCCTGGCTGTGGTCCCACTTCACCTTGTCGCCGGCCTTGAAGGTCTTGTCGGTCATGGCGCGCTCCTTTGACCGAGGCGCAATGAAAAAGGGCGGCGGGAGTTCCGCTCCCGCCGCCCTTCTCGATGTCCCCTCAGGCTTGGCCTATTCGACCAGGGCGCCGGCTTCGCTGCGCTTGGCCAGCATCTGGTCAAAGCTGGACCAGACCCCCTCGTTGCCGTGCCATTGGCCCTTGGTGGCGGCCTTGGAGTATTCGGTCGCGCGGGCCTCGAAGAAGTTGGCGTGCTCGACGCCCGACAGCAGGCTTTGCAGCCACGGCAGCGGGTTTTCCTTAACGCCGTACACTTCCGGCAGCTCCAGCTGGCGCAGGCGCCAGTCGGCGATGAAGCGGATGTACTGCTTGATGTCTTCGGGCGTCATGCCCTGCACGTCGCCCGCCTCGAAGGCCAGGTCGATGAACTTGTCTTCCAAGCCCACCACGTGCTTGCAGCAGTCGACGATGTCGTCGGCCACGGCCTTGGTGACGCACTGCGTCTCCTTGTTGAAGGCATGGTAGAGCTTGATGATGCCTTCGCAGTGCAGGCTTTCGTCGCGCACCGACCAGGACACGATCTGCCCCATGCCCTTCATCTTGTTGAAGCGCGGGAAGTTCATCAGCATCGCGAAGGACGCGAACAGCTGCAGCCCCTCGGTGAAGCCGCCGAACATGGCGAGCGTGCGGGCGATGTCGGCGTTCGTATCGACGCCGAACTGCTGCATGTAGTCGTGCTTGGCCTTGAGGGCCTCGTACTCCATGAACGCGCCGAACTCGCTCTCCGGCATGCCGATCGTCTCGAGCAGCAGGGCGTAGGCGGCGATGTGGATGGTCTCCATGTTCGCGAACGAGGAGAGCATCATCTTCACTTCGGTGGGTTTGAAGACCCGGCCGTAGCGTTCCATGTAGTTGTCGGCGACTTCCACGTCCGACTGGGTGAAGAAGCGGAAGATCTGCGTCAGCAGATTGCGCTCCTTGTCGTTGAGCTTGGTGGCCCAGTCCTTCAGATCCTCGCCCAGCGGCACCTCTTCAGGCATCCAATGGACCTGTTGCTGCTTTTTCCAAAAGTCGTAAGCCCACGGATAGCGGAAGGGCTTGTAGCCGATGGAGGAGGTCAGCAGGCCGGGGAGGGCGAGCGAGGAAGCGGTCATGGGGACGGCTCTACGAGTCAGGGTGTGCGTTTGAACGCCCTCACCATCGCCCAACATCTTGGGTGCGTAAAGCACCTAGCAACCATATTTAGCGGTTCGATCCACAGGAGTCCGGAATGATCCACAAGCCTGAAAACTTGACCATTTACGGCGCGGCCGGTTCCGGCTCGGTTCCCGTCGAGGCGGCCCTCGCCCTGCTCGGTATTGAGCATGACGTGGTGGAGGCCCCCACCTGGGAGGGCGAGGCGCAGCAGGCAAAGGTCGCCCCCGTCAACCCGATGCGGCAGATCCCGGCCCTGGTGTTCCCGGACGGCGAGGTGATGACCGAAAGCGCCGCCATCCTGACCTGGCTGGCCGACAGCCACCCGGAAGCGGGCCTGGCGCCCGGCCTGACCGATCCGCGCCGCAAGCAGTTCCTGCGCTGGATGACCTACATCCCGGCCAGCATCTATTCGATGTTCTGGGTGCGGGACGAACCCTCGCGGCTGGCCGAGGGCGCCGCTGCCGAGATGGTGATCGAGGAGCGGACGCTGGCCCGCATCGCCGACTGCTGGCGGATGATGGACGAGCAGGTCGAGCCCGGGACATACATCCTGGGCGAGCAGCTGACGGTGCTGGACCTCTATGTGACCGTGATCAGCCGTTGGCGGCCCCGCCGCCGGCGCTTCTACGAGGTCGCGCCCAAGCTGTCGGAAGTGGTCCGGCGGGTGGATGCGCATCCATTGCTGCAGGACTTCTGGGCCAAGCGATTTCCGTTCGAGGACGGTTGGGAGGGCTAGGCGGCGCGGATGGAGGCGCCGACCTGTTTGATGACCTCCCGCCCCAGGGCGATCTGGCCGGCGAACAGGACGAAGGCGTGGATCGTCCCCTCCGCGCAGCGATAGGTGGTCGGCACGCCGGCGGCGGCCAGGGCGTCGGCATAGGCCCGCCCCTCATCCACCAAGGGGTCAAGGGAAGCGGTGACGATTAGGGTCGGCGGGGAATTGGCCAGAAGCGCCGCCGGCGCCGACAGGGGCGATCCGGCGGGCGTATCCTGGTCCTCCAGCCGGGCGAAATACTCCGTCTCGGCCCGAACGATGTCGAAGTGGCGCAGGAACCACCGTCCGTCGCCCAGGGCCGAGCGTGACGCGAAGTCGACCTGGGTGCTGGCGCTGGTCACGGGATAGATCAGCACCTGACCGGCCAACGGAACACGGGCGCGCTGGCAGACGGAGGCGGCAATGTGCCCCCCGGCGCTGTCGCCGGTGACCACGATCCGCTTTGGGTCCGCGCCCAGCTCGGCGGCGTTGGCGGCGGCCCAGACAAGCGCCGCCTCACAGTCCAGGAGGGCGGCGGGGAAGCGATGCTCCGGCCCGCGACGGTAATCGACATCGACGACGATGCAGCCGCCCATGGCGCAATAGGCGCGCACCACGCGCTCATAGGCGTCGGGATCGCCCAGCACCCAGCCGCCGCCGTGGATATGCAGCAGCAGCGGAAGCGGGCCGGCCCCCTCCACCGGCCAGTAGATGCGGAGAGGCAGCGGACCGCCGGGGCCGTCGATAAGCAGAGACTCGACGCGCGCGACCGGCGTGGGGTCCGGCCCATAGAGGGCGGCGGCCGCCGCCAGGCCCTCGCGCCGCTCCTGGACCGTGGGCTCCACGGGCGCGGCGGCGAAGTCCCCAGCCATGCGCGCCAGCAGGCGTTCGGTGTCAGGATCGACGTAAGGGTCCGACATCGGCGCTAGAACGCGACGCCGATGGTGGCCGACACGGTGCGCGGGGCGCCGAAGTAGGCCAGTTGATAACCGAGCGAGTCCGACAGGTCGAAGCCCTGCTCGATGTAGCGCTTGTCGGTCAGGTTCTTGACCCCCGCCTGGACGAACCACTTGTCGCGCGCGTCCTGCCAGCGGGCGAAGGCGTCCACGAGGACGTAGCCCTTCTGGGCCAGAATCTCGCTGCTGGAGACCGTGCGATAGGTCTTGCTGCGGAAGGCCGCGTCGGCGCCGAAGGTCAGCGAGCCGCCGTCGGACAGGTCGAAGCGATAGACCGCCCCCACCTTGCCGTCCCACCTCGGCGCGTTGACCAGTTCGCGCTGGTCGCTGATGTCGCGGCCGCCGGGGCCGATGTACTCGTCGTACTGGCCGTCCAGATAGCCGAGCACGAAGTTCAGGGTCAGGGGCCGGATGGGCCGGGCGATCAGTTCCAGCTCCGCTCCCCGGATGGTGGCGGCGGCGGCGTTGGTGAACAGGGCGGTGAAGGCCCCGCTGGAATCGGCGGTGAAGCTGGAGAGCTGCAGGTCCTTGTAGTCGTTCCAGAACACCGCCAGGTTGGCGGTCAGGCGGCGATCCAGTAGGGTGGTCTTCAGGCCCGCCTCGTATGCCCACAGAGTTTCAGGATCATAGGGGCGCGCGCCGGCGGCGTCGTTGGCGCGGCCATCAAAGCCGCCGCTCTTGAAGCCGCGGCTGACGCTGGCGTAGGCCAGAACGTCGTCGCTGACCTTGTAGTCGACGCCCAGGCGCGGGGAGACCGAGCTCCATTCATCGGAGGTGTCGATATAGGTGGCGAACGGCCCTTGGTCATAGGGCACGGGCAAGTTGGTCACGGTCGCGGCGAAGAACTTCTGGGTGCGGAAGAAGTCCTTCTTCTCGTGGGTGTAGCGCAGCCCGGCGGTGACCGAGAGCTGGTCGGTCAAGCTGTACGTCCCCTGGCCGTAGGCGGCCCAGCTTTCGTTGTGCTGGTCGTTCTGCGAGCCCGTCACCAGGCCGATGGTCGGACCCAGCAGCCCGCTGAAGGTGTCGTCATGCTCCTTGAACCAGAACAGGCCGCCCACCGCGGAGAGGCGGTCGCTGCTGTAGTTCAGCTGCAGTTCCTGGCTGACCTGATCCTGATCCTCGCGCACATAGACGCCGAAGACCGACTGGGTGGTGGCGTCCAGGTCGAGATTGGAGTCGTAGGACATCTTCCGATAGGCGGTGATCGACTTCAGGCCGACCGCGTCGGACAGACGCCAGTCGGCGACCAGCGAGACGCCCGCCGTCGAGAGATCGGCCAGGGTGTTGAAGTTGGCGTTGACGTCGAACGGACGATCCAGGGTCGCAGGCGAGCCGAAGACCGGGGTCGCCCGGGCTGGAGTGCGCGAGCGATCGGGGCGGTCGCGCGTGCCGTCGATGTTCAGGCGCAGGCTGATATCCTCGCTGGCGCGGTATTCGAAGGCCAGGCGGCCGGCCAGCAGGTTCTTATCCCCGTCGGTCTGGCCGTCGAGGGCGTTGAGGCTGTAACCGTCGCGGGCCGAATAGGCGAAGGCGGCCTTGGCCAGCAGCTTGTCGGGGGCCAGGGCGCCGCCCACCGAGCCCTTCACCTCCACGCGTTCGTAGTCGCCGACGGTGGCTTCCAGCGCGCCGTTGAAGTCGCCGCTCAACGGCTTGGAGACGAACTTCACCGCCCCGCCGATGGTGTTGCGGCCGTAGAGCGTGCCCTGCGGTCCCCGCAGCACCTCGATCCGGTCCACGTCATAGACGTCGAGGAAGGCGCCCTGGGCGCGGCCCAGATAGACGTCGTCCACATAGACGCCGACGCCGGGGTCCGCGAAGGCGAGGCTGTCGATCTGGCCGACGCCGCGCACATAGACCACCGCGTTGGCGGCGTCGCCTTCGTGGATGGTCAGGTTCGGGACCGAACCCTGAAGGTCGCCGACGTTGGTCGCCTGCATGTTCTGCAGCGACGCCGAGGAGAAGGCGGTGACAGCCGCCGGCACATCCTGCAGGCGCTCGTCACGGCGGCGGGCGGTGACGACAAGTTCGTC
Source organism: Caulobacter sp. 73W (assembly GCF_041021955.1). Classification (GTDB taxonomy): domain Bacteria; phylum Pseudomonadota; class Alphaproteobacteria; order Caulobacterales; family Caulobacteraceae; genus Caulobacter. Next base: position 2,518,817 of record NZ_CP158375.1, on the reverse strand, counting down.
CAGAGCCGCAGCGGCGGTTTCATCGGAAGCGGGCTGGGCCCGCACCGGGCTGGCGAAGGCGACGGCCAGGGCCGCCAGCGAAGCGCCCGCCATAAGCAGGCCGCCCACGCGGCGAAGACGGGCCCGGCCCGCGCTTGACTGAGTATCCATGTGTCCCCCCAAGGGCGTGCGCCGATCTTGCGGCGTCTGCCCCTGGAAGGTGCGCGGCGGCGGCCCCGCTGACTATCGTAGAGTTGAGCGGGGATTTACCGGCAAAATCTGCGGCTAAACCGCCTCGCGCACCATCTTGAGCGTGCGTTCCAGATGGCCGCGCATCATGGCTTCCAGACGCGGGGTCGGTCGCACGATGGCGGCGCGGCCGTCGTCCCCCGCCTTCTCCTTCGACAGGAAGCCGTCGGAGACCGCGCGCTTGATGCGCTCCTCGCGTGTGCGGCTGGAGCCGCTTTTCATGAACTGGCAGGCGGCGCTGACGGTCATCGGCTTGCCGCGCCAGTCGGCGATCATGCAGCCGACCAGGAGGTACCAGAACTCCTGGGTGAAATAGCCGGGGCGCTTGTCGAAGGTTTCATCCCAATCGCGGGCGTACCCCTCCAGGGTCTGGGCCCAGGCGATCAGCTCTTCGTTGGACTGCGTCTCCGACATGCCGGGAATCAATCAACGACTCGGCTGCAAAAGGCCAGAGGCCGCGCAAACACGCCACACGGTGGGATCAATCTTTATCTTGCAACCTTGGGTTTTGTTTGGCGAAATCAGCGTCAGTAGAACCAGCGTGGGGCGTCTATCGTGAACTCTTCCGGCGCCGCCTCGATCGAGGCCCTGGCCATCCTGATCGACGCGGTCGAGCAACTGGCCGGCGCGACGACGCCGGCTGATGTCGGCCGGGTCGTGCGGACCACGGCGCGTCAGCTGACCGGCGCCGACGGCATCACGGTGGTCATGCGCGAGGGCGCCAAGGTCCGCTATATCGACGAGGACGCCATCGCGCCCTTGTGGAAGGGCCAGGCCTTTCCCATCGAGAACTGCATATCGGGCTGGGCCATGCTGAACCGTCAGAGCGTGAGCATCGGCGACATCCGCCAGGACCCGCGGGTGCCCCTCCCGCTCTATGAGCCCACCTTCGTGCGCAGCCTGATCATGACGCCTGTGCGGCCGGAGGATCCCATCGCCTCCATCGGCGCCTATTGGGCCCAGCCTGGCGCGCCGACGCCCAAAGCCGTGGCGGTTCTGGAGATGATCGCCCGGGCCGCGCGCGTGGCGCTGGAGAACGTGCGGCTGCAGGCCTCGCTGAACGACGCCCTGACCCTCGCCCAGGCGGCCAGTCGCGCCAAAAGCGACTTCCTGGCCAATATGAGCCACGAGATCCGCACGCCCCTGAACGGCATGGTCGGGGCGGTGGAGGGGCTGGCTCGAACCGGCATGTCCGGCGAGCAGACCGCGCTGCTGGACCTGCTGAAGGATTCCAGCGCCGATCTGGAACAGGCGCTGGGCGACATCCTCGACTTCGCCGGCATGGAGGAAGGCACCACCGCCCTGGTCCGCGCGCCCCTGCGTCTGGGAGACCTGGTGCGCGAGACCGCCGGCCTGTTCGAGCGCCGCTTCGCCGAGAAGGGCCTGGCCTTCCAGGTCCGCGTCGCGGAGGCGGCCGAGACCTGGACGTCTGGCGACCGCGTGCGCCTGCGGCAGGTGATCAGCCACCTGCTGGCCAACGCCGCCAAGTTCACCGACGCGGGCGAGGTGTCGATCGAGGCCACCCGCGCCGCCGACGGCTTCCATATCGCGGTGTCCGATACCGGGCGCGGCTTCGACATGACCCAGAGCGAGCGGCTGTTCGATCACTTCGAGCAGGCCGACGCCTCCAGCACGCGGTCCGTGGGCGGCGCGGGCCTGGGCCTGGCGATCGGGCGGCGGCTGGCCACGATGATGGGCGGACGGCTCGAGGCGAAGAGCAGGACTGGTGAAGGCTCTACCTTCACCCTGGTCGTCCCCCTGCCCGCATGCGAACCGCCGGCTGACGCGGGACGATCCGACGACGGCGGGCTGGAACGCGCCCTGCGCATCCTGGTGGTCGACGACCACCCCACAAACCGCAAGGTGGCCGAACTGATCTTGGCCCAGGTGGGAGCCGAGGTGTCGTCCGCTGAAGGCGGGGCCGAGGCCTGCGCCCTGTTCGCCGACGACCGGTTCGACGCCATCCTGATGGATGTGCAGATGCCGGGGATGGACGGCCTGACGGCGACCCGCCGCATCCGCGCTATGGAGGCCGAACGTCGTCAGCCGCGCACCCCGATCCTCATGCTGACCGCCAGCGCCCTGCCTGAACATGTGGAGGCCAGCCGCGCCGCCGGGGCGGACCAGCACCTGACCAAACCGATCCAGCCGGCCAGTCTGTTCGCCGCCTTGCGCGAGGCCACCGCGCGGGCAGCCTGATCGTTGGTGCCCTCGCCCATGTCAGCTTGAGCAGCATCGCGCAGGCGCTCCCACAAAGCCCCAAAGTGGGGGTCGTACATGCCGTGGTCAGGGCCCGCGCCCTTCTCTATCGCCCATCACGAGCGAGACCATCGCCCGCGGTGGATCCCCTAGTCCTCCGCCGCGCGTGGGGGAAAGCCGGCCTTCGGGCCGGCTTTCATTTTGCCCGCCCAGCGGCGCGCGAACGCCCGCGGCGCAGCGCACGTCTTCTGATCTCCGGGAGAAAGGGTGGTGCCGCTTACAGGACTCGAACCTGTGACCCCCTCATTACGAATGCGGATACCGATACTACGGCGTAAAACGCGTAAGCACGGGGGCATACCATTATTTCTTTATTTTCAGACTTTTATATAAAGCCAACTACGGCGAACTCCGGCGCAGGATCGAACTCAACGGCCTTACGTGCTTCCATATTGCTTCCATGGAAGCTACAACGCCCAAAGCTGTTGGAGTGACAAGTGCCCCGCAAATCGCAAGTCCGCCTCACCAAACGGATCGTGGACGCCGCCAATCCAGGCACCTTTGTGTGGGATTCCGAGCTGCCTGGGTTCGGCATCCGGGTGACACCGGCTGGCACAAAGTCGTTCGTCTTTCAGTACCGGCTGCCAGACAATCAAGGACGGACAACGCTGGGCGGCTATCCCGCGCTCACCGTTGACCAAGCGCGCGAACTCGCACGCGCACAGCTCTTCGCTGTCAAACAAGGCAGGAGCCCAAGCGCCGAGAAACGAGCGGCACGCGACGCCCCGACACTAGCTTGGCTCGCGAACTTCTACTGTCAGGACTACGCCTCAGACGCCTCGCTCCGGCCCAGCACAATTCGGGACGCTCAACATCTCCTGAGCACGCATGCCATCCCCTCCCTCGGACCAAGGAAGGTGGGCGAAGTGAAACCCGCAGACATACGGCGGCTTCACGGCGACACCCGCACCAGGGCCGGCGCTTACCAAGCCAATAAGCTGCTAGCGATCCTCAGTAAGATGTTCTCACTTGCAGTTGAGCAGGAGCTTCGCGCTTCCAACCCCTGCAAGGGGATCAAGAAATTTCCGGAGGACCAACGTTGGCGGCATCTCTCAGAGGATGAAGTGGCGCGCCTTCTCGACGCCTGTGACCAACACCCCAATCAAAACGCTGCAAATGCTGTTCGGCTGCTGCTTTTTACGGGCGCCAGGCTTCAAGAGGTTCTGAAGGCGGAATGGAGCAACTTCGACCTAGCAGCAGGGTTGTGGGAGAAGCCATCCGCTCACACGAAGACAAAGCGTCAGCATCGGCTCCAGCTTGCCGGCCCGTCGCTATCGCTTCTCCGGTCAATGAGAAGCCTGGATCCAAGCGGAAACCACCTCTTTCCGGGGAAAACAATGGCGAACTCTAGGGGAGAGACCCCCAGGGCTGACCTAAAGCGCGTCTGGTCGTGGCTAATCGCTAAAGCAGAGCTGGAGGATGTGCGCATCCATGACATTCGTCGCACCACAGCCAGCTTCATGCTGGCAGACGATGCGCCCCTGACGATCATCGGGAAGGCGCTGGGACACACACAGGTATCGACCACCGCACGTTACGCCCAACTCCGACCGAACGCGCAGCGCGATGCACTCCAAAAGGCTGGCGAGCGGATGTCGGCACTGCGCACAAAGCCAACCCCATAGCCACGCGGCAATCTGACACAGCGATTGCCGCAACCAAAGATCGCTTTTGGCGGACAGGTGCTCGCTTGACGCGCTAATGCGTCATAGAACGTCGATTCTAAGGGGCAACGGGGGCGTTGACTGGGTGCTAGACCAGACCTTTACAGCGGCAAATTTTCGCCGGATTTATGATATTGAGAATCGGAGAGGCAACAATCTGGAGAAGAGATTCTTCCCGGATTTAGAAACTCACACCGATAAGATCAGAAATCTAAAGTCAGATCTTAGCGCGCTACACAAGGCGAAAGCTTCGATGAGCGCAGACGACTTCGCACTAAAATTATCTGAAGCTCTTGAAGCAATCGATAGCGCTCGCACGATTAAAGACCAGGCTATAGATCAAATACTTTCTGACCTTGGCACTGAGATTCGCGAGAGCAATCTCCGGCTCCTTCTAACAGAAAGGGACGGGCCTAAAGGAAAAAAAGTGTACACAATTCAGGATTCTGCGGCCGCATTTTTTGCCGTTAAGCAAGTACAATGGAACCTGCACCGTCTCTACAAAGTGAAACCTGCACATCGCAATCACATTGTTGGGGTTGCAAAGGCAGCTCTTCACAACAAGTTACCTCTGGTGACGGTGCGCACCGACATCGAGAAATTTTATGAGAGTGTCGACCGGACGCGCATCTCGAAACAGTTGGATGAGGATCACTTGTTGAGCCTCAGCGCTAAGCGCTTTGTCAGGCAGGTGCTTGACGACTACGGTCGAATAACCGGGTCCACAAAGGGCATACCGCGCGGCGTGGGAATTAGTGCTTATCTCGCGGAAATATACCTCAGACCGCTAGATGCCGCCCTTCGCGCCTTGCCAGGCGTCTTGTTCTTCTCTCGCTACGTCGATGACGTTCTAATCGTATTCGCTCCAGCCCCCACTGGTGCCACTGTCGACTATCCTGCCGAAGTTCGAAAAATAATTAGAAAGCATCATCTTTCCGTAAATGAGAAGAAGACCACCTCATTTAACGCAACTGATCCCGTTCACAAGTTCGAGTATCTCGGCTATCGCTTCACGAGAAAGGATGGAGATTGTCGCCTTGCTCCTAGCGGAGCAAAGATTGCGAAGTACCGGACGCGCATTCAAGCGTCTTTTAAACGGTACCATTTGGATCGATCGATGAATTCGAGGAAAGCCTCGCGTGAACTTACATCTCGCATTAAGTTTCTAACCGGCAACACGCAGCTATTACACAGCAAAAGCCATGCCGCTTCAGGAATATACTATAGCAACTCCGAAGCAACAGATCTTCAAATTCTATCTTCACTAGATTTATATTTGCAGCGAAAGATCAGCTCTCTAGGCGCGCCTGCGTTACAAGCACGACTTTCAAACCTCTCCTTTGGGCGCGGCTTCGCTCAGAAGACCTTCCATAACTTCAGCGTGAACGAGCTAACCACCATCGTGGGAGCATGGCGCTATGCGTAAGAAACGAATTCGCCTCGGCGCAAACCCACGTCGGGCGGTTCTTTCCGACATGCTACCCTTCGAAGTGCCAGCGACCTTCTCCAATAGGCACTTTTACAGCTTCCTGACCCAAAACGAGGTTGAGGTCCGAGATAACCGCTTGAGCTGGAAGGCCTGCGACAACTCCCTCGATGCGTTGATGCGCTTGATGTTTGGAGTTAAGCCCGGCGTCGCCCCTCAGCCGGCCAGCGTGACTGAATGGGGCCGGACCAAAATGATCCGCTCCTTCTCGATGAAGGAATGCGAGTTGTGCACCATCCCATTTCGATTTCGAGTCAGTCACAAGTCGGGCGCACGTACGCTTTCCATCGCGCACCCTCGAAACCAAGTAATGGTAGCGAATTTCTATCGCCAGTTTCACGCATCCCTACTCTATTACTGCTCCCTCAGCCCGTACTCAATTAGACATCCAGTATCTGTATCAAAATACTCGTACCACAAGGATAGCACGCACAAACGACTTAAAGCCGTCACGGATGGAGGCGTCGAGGAGGCAGGCCGAGAGTACGAGCAACTAGGATCTCATTTCGTTTACAGAAGCTATAGCAACATCCATAAGTTCTTTGAGTCTTATAAGTACCACCGATCTGAGAAGAAATTCAATGCTATGATTCAGGTGGATATTTCGAAATGCTTTGACAGTATATATACTCATTCTATTGCCTGGGCGATATTTGGGAAGGAGCAAACAAAGCACGACCTAAATTTGTCAAAGAACAACTTTCCCGATAAGTTCGACAAGTTGCTCTCGCTGATGAATGAGCGAGAGACGAATGGAATACTTATAGGTCCTGAGTTTTCTAGGATTTTTGCCGAAGTGATACTTCAGGCAATAGATATGCATATCGAAAAGGAGCTGCGCGAAAAGAGTAAGATAGTTCATAAAATCGACTACGAAGCATTTCGATATGTTGATGACTACTTTGTATTCTTCAACGAGGAATCTACTGCGCATAAATTCACAGAAGTAGCATCCGTCTGCTTAGCAAACTTCAAACTGCACATTAATTCCGCAAAGTCGAAACTATACGAAAAGCCGGTGATCACTGAACTTACGATCGCCAAGGACCGGGTATCACTCTTGTTGGGGGAAGAAATTTGGTCCCGGAAATCGCCACGAGCCCCCGACAGCACGGAAGGGTCAGGCCCCGCGCCCGCACCTCTCGAGCGAGCCAAAGACAGTTTCTCAGGGTATGTTGACGCCAATAGGTTGATCGTGCGCTTCAAGACGGTCATCAAGGAATCAGGCGTCGGCTACAGCGACATCCTAAATTACACGTTCGCCGTCATTGAAACCAAGCTCCAGCGCGCCTTCGATGACTACATGTGTTGCGAGCAAAATCATGACGCCCAACGCGCGCTCACCTCGTTGGTAACGGGCATATTAGAGTTTCTATTCTTCACCTACGCGGCTAGCCCAAGGGTAAATCACACCGTTCGGATGGTTCGCATCATCGCGTCGCTGACTAACTTCCTTAATTCAAGTGGAGTTGGATTCGAGCTTCGCCACTCTGTGTACAAGTTCATTCACGACAATGCCGTCCATCAGATCGAAAAGAACAAGCTTCAGCCCTATCGCGAGGTTGAGACTCTATACCTACTGAACGCTCTCTCCCACATAGGGAAAGCTTATTGGCTGCCGGAAAGCACTCTCGCTAGATATTTTGGCATCTCGACGAACGATGACGGACAACTGGAAAGAGAGGAATTCTTAAGCTATTTCTCTCTAACGGTTGGATTTTCCTACATGCGCGATAAGGAGCGTTATAATTCTCTAAGGAAATTCTTTGAAGATAATGCAATCGCTAAGCTGAATTACATGAAATCCCAGTGCGCTCATCATACAGAGGCGCTCATGTTGTTCTTAGACCTCGTTGCTTGCCCATATGTGTCGCCTGCTGCGACAACGCACTTGGCGCAAATCTTTGGGATGACCTCAAAAAACGTCGCCGAAATTCGCGCCGCAAGCGACCAATGGTTCACAACTTGGACCAATCTAGACCTTGTCGCAGAGCTAGACGCAAAACGCAGTAGGGACGTATATTAGCTACGGCGCTCCGCTCGCCCCGCATAATGGCTGTTGGCAGCTCACACACAAGCGCCTTCCATGCACCCTATTCTAATTGGGGCGCGTGGTAAGCGAACGGCAGGAGCGGGCCGTTCATATCACCTGGCAAGCTTAGAACTCTAACGGCCTTCGCAACGCCTCAGCTAGCTCCGCGATGGCCTCAGCTGGTGAGCTCTCGAGCGCATCCATCAGTGCAATAAACTCTACGATGTCGAGGCGACGCTCCTTGCCCTCCACCTTGGAGACAAATGAGCGAGGCTTGCCGAGCCGCTCAGCCAACTCACGCTGGCTCATGCCACCCTCTTGGCGCTTGCGAACCAGGAACTGAACCGCCGCATCGTATGATGGGGAGGAGACCCACGGTCTCTGCATAAACGCCGCCTGTTGCCCAGGCCACGGTTCTGCTACGCATCAGATCTGCACCCATCATGGGTGCATTAAGCGGTAGGGTTCGGTGACGGATACGAGCGAGACTCCACAGCGGCGAAAGAAGAAGGATCCATGGAAAGATCCGCTCCAATTGTGGACAGCGGGCATTCTAGGAGTTGTAGCGCTCGGGGCGTTTTTCTGGGCGAGCGCCCGCCTTTATGACGCACCTCAGTCCCGCCCCATGACCACCGAGGAGCTCGGCCGAGCCTGTCAGACTGATAGGGTCAACCAACAGCTCGCATTGGCGCGTCAGATGCGTGCGGAGGCGGAGGTAGTAGATGCTCAAGTCGCCGCCAATGCGTCTTCGCCGGAGCTGAAGGCTTACTATCAAACCTCGCTCGAAAAGGAGCTCAAGCTCTCTCCTGGAGAGGGCAACGGAAGCCAAGCAGTTCATGCGGGTCGGGTGCGCGAGGCAGAGGAACGGCTGTCGGAAATCGAACCCACCTCGACAGACACTCCAGGGAGCTGCCTTCAGTACGAGGCTGCTCTACTAGGTGCGAAAAGGTAGTGGGCTAATGGCTCATACCCCACCCGATTCAAACTCGTCTGGTTCACTCGCGCTCTTTAGCCGGACCCCGTTCAGGCGGATGGAATTTCTACATACGCTTCGGCGCCTCAGGGAGGCCGCTGGGCACGCTGAGGGCCTTTACCTCTTGGGCACCCACCTGTCGGGTCAACATCCTGCCCAGGCGCTTGATTTGATCGATGACGGCAGGCTTCTCTACATCGGCTCCAGCACCAATCTCATTAGGCGCCTGGGGTCTCTGGCCTCAGCGCTCGAGCGAACAACATCGAGGCTTACCGACCACGGCTTTGCGAAGACGTACAGGGCGGAGCTTGCCCAGACTGTCAGCCGCGACGAACTGGAACTAATAGCGGTCAGCTACCGGGATGGGTGCTCGCTTGAGAACCTGATCTTGTCGGAAGCGGCGTCGAAAATCGGGCGATGGCCGGTGGGAAATCGGAGGCGCGCAACGAGACCAGCAACGCGGCCTCGTCGGCAACTGAAGCTGCTATCGTGGGACATCCTCTCGAACGCAATGCCCTGTAGCTCGCACGCTTCAGCCCACACGCAGCAGTAGCATCAGCCCTGTCATCAACATCGCCCCCGTTATGATGCTCAGAGGCACCATAGTGTTGATCGGCAGAGGGCGCTCCGCCAAAGCCCGATCAATTCGAGCGAGTTCTTTGCCGAGCTCCGCTGGCGACATCGTTCACAGCTCTCTTGGTATAAGCGTCATAGCTTCTGAACACGTGGAATACAGGGGTCGCTTTCCCGCGAATTGAAGGAAAGCCGGAGCCATATTCGGTCCCTTATATAAGGGACAGAGACCCTAGAAACCGCCTCTACATATGGGACCGGGATACAGGAGAGGCACCCGTTTCTAGGACTTCGGTCTGTGAAAAGCAGTTTCGATGTGCGGTCCACGTCTGTTTCATGTTCGGTTGGCTACGATCCGTACAGTCCAAGCGGATCAGCATCTTCCATGTGGCCGGGGATTGGAGTCTCCAAGTGGCGCGCATCCTCATACCAAGCCCTCGCCCGCTTTCGCATGCCGTTTGTCGCGGCAAATGGCGATGCTTCCGACTGAACGGAGGCTCCTCGAATCCACTTGGCGCAGTAGTTGATCCACTTCGCAGGCGTCTCCAGTTCCCGCATGTGAACATCCCCCGGTGCTCGGAGGCGGTTTGTATCAGTGACTGCGCGATAAAGGGCATCCCTCAACCTCGGTTCAGGGAAGTACTGAAAAGGGGCTAGGATCGCGCCATGAAGGTGCGGTGTGCCGAGGATCGAGCGTTCCAACGTGAAGAAAAATTCCGGGGCGGCTGCTCCGAACTCACGAAATAGCGCCCGGCGGATACGCTCGCGCAAATGGCGTGCCGGAGACTGGCGAGGATCAGCATGCGCTGCGTTCAAGACCGGCTCGGTCGGATTGAGATTTAGGACCCGGCCGCCACCCTCGTAGCACGCCATACCCCATGACAATGCCTTGAGCATGGGCCCTGTGTTTCCCCACCTAGGAACCCAAAACGTCCGCTCGGTCTCTCCTCTCTGCCGACGTCGTTTGTTGATCCCATCAATGATTTTCCAAGTGGGTCCGAAGATCGGAAACCGGCGACGCTCTACATCCAACGGCAGCTTGAAGCGAACTCGGCTACGCTCGTCCAAGAGTAGTTGCTTGGCATAGCTAAGGTGACGCTTTGAGCGAGGTAGTATCTCTATAACTGGAACTGGCGCGCGCCTGGTGAGGCGCACCGTATCTCCCCTTCGAACAAGCCGCTGTATTTCCTCAAAAATGTCTCTGTCGGCCAGGAGATCGCGGCGCGGCACCGGGTACGTGTTTTTCACCCGCAAGGCGCGAAGGCGCGCTTTCACATATTCCGCGTTTTCGTGGACGCGCGCCCCATACTCACGATCATTCGAAAGCTCTCGGTCCAACTCCCGTCGCTTCCGGGCCGCTAGGTCGATCTGAGCTTTATGGAAACTCGTCACGGCCATCCGCTAGGCGGCCTTGGAGAGCGGTTGAGGACAGGCCGTATTGTGTCGAAGCGCACGCCGTACAAAGGCTTCTAGCTCTTCCGAGTCATACCGGACTGCGCGGCCTAGCTTGTGAAAGGCTGGCCCGCCTCCGCGAAGGCGCCAGTCCTCTAGGGTCCGCGGAGAAATCGACAGAACGCGCGCCGCTTCCGTCGTATTCAGTAGGGCGGACTTTTGGCCGCTCGTAATCATGACGCCTCCTCTGGTTAGGGCGTCTATCTATTTATACCAAAAGATGCCGGCTGGTTTTGGCAAATTCGAGTGCATTTTTCGTGTCGTTTTAGGCACTTAGCCCCCGACCTCGGGAAAACTGTCTTGAGCGACCGCACCGACGAGTTCAGCGCAGGTTGATTTGCGCAGGGAGCTTCCACCTTGCTTCCACGCACAAGCACGCCCGCGCTCACATCGCCGGGAAACAAGAATTTTCTGCAATAATTTCAGATGGATAGCATGGTGCCGCTTACAGGACTCGAACCTGTGACCCCCTCATTACGAATGAGGTGCTCTACCAGCTGAGCTAAAGCGGCGCCGGGTCCTGTTCGGACGCTGGTAATCGGTGTTCCACCGGACCCGAGAGCCCAGGGAAGCGGCTATTTAGCGGCGCGCGGGCCGTTTGCCAAGCGCCGTCGCGCACCCGGCGTGCGACGCGGGCTCGGCGGAGGCGCAGCCGGGGTCTCGCTCACTGGATCGGCATAGTCCGAAGCCCCCGGATCGTCAGGCACGGGGATCAGTCCGGCGCCGCTTTCGGCGGCCTTCAGGAACGAGGCCTGGTCGCCGTGGTCGGTGTAGGACAGCGGCAATTCGGGCAGGTCGCTGATCGTCCGCTCGCTGCGCTCGAAGCGTGGGTGGATCAGTTCGCCGGTCTCGCCATAGGTGGCGACCAGACGCGTCCAGTCCTCGCGGGTATAGGCGAAGGCATGGCCTTCCGGATCCAGGTCGGACCAATCAGCCTCCTGCGGCGCGGCGGCGCCCCGGGCGATCCAGGCGCGGGCCTCGTCGGTGTCGCCGTTGGCGTAGGCCACGCGCGACATCAGGCCGGCGAAGCGGGCGGTGGGCGCCTCGGCGTCCAGCAGGCGCGCGGCGGCGCGCGCGGCAACGGGGTCCCCGGCCAGCAAGGCCTGCTCGATACGCAGGATGCGGCTTTCACGCGCCGAGGGGTTCAGCTGCACGAGCGTCATCAGCCGCGCGGCGCGGGCCTTGGGCGTCTCGTTGGTCTTCAGGTCGCGATAGGCCAACCACAGGGCGGGATGGGGCGAGGCCTTCCAGGCCGATTCCAGGACGCTGGCGGCGCGCGCGGCCTTGCCGTCGGCGGCCAGCAGGCGGGCCGCCATGACCACGCCGGGGGCGAAGTCGGGCTTCAGTTTCACGGCTTGCAGGGCGAATTCCAGCGCCTGGACCTGCTGACGTTGGTCGGCTGAGTTCTCCATCCGGGCGGCGGAGGCGGCCAGCAGGGCGGCGCGGGTGCGGTCGGCCACCACCGGGGGGACGATCTTGCGCTCCTGCGCGCCTTTCACCAGGTCCAGGGCGGCGGCCCAGTCGCCGGCCTCCAGCCGATGCTCCAGCAGGGCGCGCCAGGCCCAGCGGGCGGTTCGGGCCAGGCCATAGGCGGCCTGGGCGTGGCGCAGGGCGCCAGTCTCGTCGCCCTCGGCCTGGGCGGTGTGCATCAGGCCCTTCAACCCGGCCAGACGCATGTCGGGAAAGCCCAGCATGGCGGTGTAGGCGGCCTTGGCGGCGACGACATCCCCGGCCGCCTCGGCGGCCTGGGCGGCGAGCACACGGGTCAGGACCGGCGCGTCATCGGCCAGATCAACGGCCTTCTGGGCCAGGCGGCGGGCCTCGGAGCCGTCGCCGGCGGCCACGGCCAGATAACCGCGCGCCAGAACCTCCATGCCCTGCTTGCGCCGGCTTTCGGCGCGGGCGCGGGCGGCGCGCTTGGGGGCCTCGATCAGCCATAGGACGAGCTTCCAGCCCATGGTCGCGGCCAGGGCGGAGAACAGAGTGATGAGGGCGGCGGCGGCGGCCGTGGTGTCCACCCGCCAGCCCAGCCAAGTCAGGCTGGCGTGGCCGGGCTCGCCTGTCAGGGCCATGGCCGTCACCGCCACCGCGGCGACCAGGAACAGGACCAGGGCGGTGCGGATCATCGCGAGGCCCTGCGTGTCTGGGCCAGATCGGCCAGGGCCTCGACGCGGATGATGGCGATGCGACGGTCCACCTCGGCCCGGCGCTCGGCGCGCAGGCGCCAGTCGGTCAGGGTGACGCGCACGCGTTCGGGCAGGCGATCCACCACCTGCAACGCGCCCTCGATGTCGCCCTCGTCCATCAGGCGCTGGGCGCGGGCGAGCATGGCGTCGGGGCTGGTCCCCCTGGTCGAGCCGACGTAGCGGACGGTGACGATGGCGGCCAGGGCGTGCGAGGCGCGGGCCCACAGGCCGGCCCCCTCCCCTGGATCGCGAGCGGCGACGGAGGCGCGCGAGGCGGCGTCCTCCAGCTCCTCGGCCAGGGCGGCGCGGGTCGGGGCGCCGGTCTCGGCCAGACGGCGCAGGGCGCGGACGTCGGTGGAGGCGGGCAGCACAGCCTGGACCTGCGACAGTTCGCGGTCGAAGGGGCGTGAGCTCTGGGCGGCTTCGGACAGGGCGGCCACGGCCAGGGCGGCGCCGGCGGCCTCGGTCAGGCGGGTCTGGCCGGCCTCCAAGTCGGAGACGCGGCCTTCCAGGGCTGGATCAGCGGTCGGGGTCGGGGTCGGGGCCGGCGCGGGAAGCGGATCGGCGGAGACCGCCGGATACCGGCTGGGCAATTCGGCGGTGGGCGTCTCGGACGAGGCGGGTGATTCGCTTTCGGCGCCTGGACCGGTCAGCTTCGGTCCGAACTTGGCCAGGGCGTACCCGCCGGCGATGCACAGCACGCCAAACGCGATGGCCACCCAAAAGCCCGGCCCCATAAGGCGCGGACGCGCATAGATCGTCGGATCCTTGGGCGGGGTGATCTCGGTCGGGTCGGGCGCAAGCGTCATGACGGGGCCGCAGCAGTTGTGAGGCGACCAGCCTAATCCAGTTGCCTGTCTATAAGATTAAGCAGGGCGGTCTCGATGGGGAACGGGGCAAAAGCGACGCCGCCCAGTTTGCCCTTGGCCTGTGGCGCCTTGAGCGGCGCGGCGGCGGCGCGGGAGATGCACAGGGCGCGAAGACGCGGCGCGGGCCGCCGGCTGAGGATCAGGGCCAGGGCCTTGGCGGCGCGGGGCGAATGGACGAGGGCCAGATCGATATCGCCCAAGCCGTCCAGGAAGGCCTTCTCGGGCTTCTCCACCACCGTCTCATAGACCGCGACGGCCCGGGCGCAGACGCCGGCCGCGCCGAGGGCGCCGACCAGATCGCCAGCCGGCTGGGCGGAGGCGGCGTGCAGGACGTCGCCGCCGATCTCACGCCCCCGGGCGGCGATGGCGCCGGCCAGCGCCTCGACGTCGCCGTCGGCGGACAGCACCCGACTGAAGCCGGCGGCCTTGGCGGCCTCGGCCGTGGCGGCGCCGACCGCGAAGGCGCGCAGGGACCGCTCAGCCGACAGGGCGGCGAAAGCGCGGACGCCGTTGGCGCTGCTGAACGCCAGAGCCCCGACACCGTCGAGGTCGATGTCGGGGGTAAGGTCCCGCACCGACAGCAGCGGGCGGATGATGGGTTTATGACCCAGGCCTCGAAGGCGGGCGGCGGTGGCGTCTGCGCCCGGCTGAGCCCGGGTGATCCAGATGCTGCGCCCCGCGCCCACGATCAGATGGTCCAGATCAGGGCGTCGCCGCCCTCCGCCCGGACGGCGGCGCCGAGCTCCAGGCCCAGCTCGACGGCGGCGCGCTCGCCACCCTCGGCGGGCAGGACGACGGCCCCTTCACGCCGGAAACGGCGGCTGCCGTCGGGCGTGAGCGCCTCGACCACCAGATCCAGACGCTGGGCGTCGATGCGGGCGTATGCGCCGACGGCGGTGCGGCAGGAGCCCTCAAGGGCGAACAGGGCTCCGCGCTCGGCGGCCACGGCCAGGGCCGTTTCCGCGCAGCGCAGCGCCGCCAGCCAGGGGGCATGGAAGTCCTCGGTGCGGGTCTGGATGGCCAGGGCGCCCTGGCCCGGGGCCACCGGGGCCTCGAACGGGTCGATCTGGCTGGCGGGCACGCCGCCCAGGCCCAGGCGGTTCAGGCCGGACTGGGCCAGCAGGATGGCGTCGGCCTCGCCGGCCTCCAGCTTGGCCAGGCGGGTGTCGACATTGCCGCGCAGCATGACGATCTTCAGATCGGGCCGGCGGTTCAGGCTTTGCGCCTGGCGACGCAGGCTGGCGGTGCCGAGCACGGCGCCCTGCGGCAGGTCTTCGAGGCGTGCGGCGATCTTGCTGCAGAAGGCGTCGCGGACGTCCTCGCGCTGCGGAACGGCGGCGACCACCAGGCCCGGCGGCAGTTCAGCCGGCACGTCCTTCATCGAGTGGACGGCGCAGTCGATGCGGCCGTCGAGGAGGGCTTCCTCGATCTCCTTGGTGAACAGCGCCTTGCCGCCAATCTCCAGCAGGCGGCGGTCCTGCACCCGGTCGCCCGTGGTGGTGATGACCGTGATCGGGGCCACTTCGTCGGCCGCCTCGGGCGGCGCGCCGAGGGCGGCGGCGATGCGCAGTTGCATCGTGCGGGTCTGGGCGAGCGAAAGCTTGGAGCCACGGGCGCCGATGCGGACGACGGAAGGCTGTTGCCGGACCATGCGGACGAAGCTACCTCGAAACGCCTATATGAAGGCGACCATGACGCCGCTGCTACAGGAGCGCCGGTTCCCCGGCAACCGATGACCGCCAGCCTAACCATTCTCGGCCTGGAGACTTCGTGCGACGAGACCGCCGCCGCGGTCGTGCGCCGCGACGCCGACGGGCGCGTGGAAGTGCTGTCGTCGATCATCGGCACCCAGTTCGAGAAACACGCGCCGTTCGGCGGCGTGGTGCCCGAGATCGCCGCCCGCGCGCATGTGGAGAGCATCGACGCCATCGCCGCCGAGGCCATGCGCGCCTCGGGCCTGTCCTTCGAGGATCTGGACGGCGTGGCCGCCACGGCGGGCCCCGGCCTGGTGGGCGGGGTGATGGTGGGCCTGGCGTTCGGCAAGGCGGTGGCTCTGGCCCGCGGCCTGCCCCTGTCGGCGGTGAACCACCTGGAGGGGCACGCGGTGTCCGCCCGGCTGGGGGCCGAGGTCGCCTACCCCTTCCTGCTGCTGCTGGTCAGCGGCGGGCATTGCCAGTTGCTGGAAGTGGCCGGGGTCGGGGCTTGCACCCGCCTGGGCACGACCATCGACGACGCGGCGGGCGAGGCCTTCGACAAGATCGCGAAAAGCATGGGCCTGCCCTATCCCGGCGGGCCGGCGCTGGAGAAGCTGGCGGCTTCGGGAGACGCCAGCCGCTACACCCTGCCCCGCGCCTTGCTGGGACGTGCGGGTTTCGACTTCTCGTTCTCGGGCCTGAAGACGGCCGCCGCGCGCCTGGCCGACACGGTGACCAACGAGCAGGAGCGCGCCGACCTGGCCGCCGCCGTTCAGGTCGCCATCGCCCGCCAACTGTCGGAACGCACCGACCGGGCCATGGCCGACTATAAGGAACGCCATGCCGGCGAGATCCTGCGCTTCGTGGTCGCCGGCGGGGTCGCGGCCAACGGCGCCGTGCGCGCGGCGCTGAAGGCGGCGGCGGACAAGCACGGCTTCAGCTTCGACGCCCCGCCCCTGGCCTATTGCACCGACAACGCCGCCATGATCGCCCTGGCCGGCGCCGAAAGGCTGGCTCTCGGCGTTGAGGACGGCATGGACGCCCCCGCCCGCCCGCGCTGGCCGCTGGATGCGGCGGCGGCGGCTGCCAACCCAACCCACGTCTTCGGAAGAAAAGGCGCGAAAGCATGAGGAAAGCCGAAGTCATCGGCGGCGGCGCGTGGGGCACGGCCCTGGCCCAGGTCTGCGCCCGCGCCGGCCTGGACGTGGTGCTGCAGGCCCGCGAGGCCGAGGTGGTCGACGGCATCAACGCCGCCCACGAGAACGCCTTGTTCCTGCCCGGCGTGAAACTGGACGACGCGGTCAACGCCACCAGCGATTTCGACGAGCTGGCCGATTGCGACCTGGTGCTGGCTGTGCCGCCGGCCCAGCACATGCGCGCCACCCTGTCGGCCTTCGCGCCCCACGCTCGTGAGGGCCTGCCGGTCCTGCTGTGCTCCAAGGGGGTGGAGCAGGGCTCGCTGAAGCTGATGACAGAAGTGCTGGCCGAGACGGTCCCGCAGGCGGTCGCCGCCGTGTTGTCCGGCCCCAGCTTCGCCGGCGAGGTGGCGCGCGGCCTGCCGACCGCCGTGACCCTGGCCTGTCCGGACGAGGCCCTCGGCCGCGCCCTGGCCGAGGCCATCGCCACCCCGACCTTCCGTCCCTATCTGGCCGATGACATGGTCGGGGCCGAGGCTGGCGGCGCGGTGAAGAACGTCCTGGCCATCGCCTGCGGCATCGTCGAGGGGCGCGGCCTGGGCCGCAGCGCCCACGCCGCCGTCATCACCCGCGGCTTCGCTGAACTGACCCGCCTGGCCACGGCACTGGGCGGTGAAGCGACCACGGTGGCAGGCCTTTGCGGCCTGGGCGACCTGGTCCTGACCTGCTCCAGCCCGCAGTCGCGCAATATGAGCGTCGGCCTGGCCCTGGGCGGCGGCAAGACGTTGCAGGAGGCCCTGGCCGGCAAGCTGTCGGTGGCCGAAGGCGTCGCCTCCGCCCCCGCCGTCACCGCCCTGGCCGCCAGGCTGGGCGTCGAGACCCCCATCTGCGCCGCCGTCGATGCGATCCTGTCGGGTTGGGTCGATGTGGACGCCGCCATCGAGGGGCTGCTGTCGCGGCCCCTGAAATCAGAAGAGGACTGAGCCTTGGCCTATTTCATGCTGCGCGCCACGGACAAGCCGGGAACCGGTGACCTGCGTCAGAGCACCCGCCCGGTGCATCTGGAATATCTGGAAAGCCTGCCGCAGGTGTTCCGCATCGCCGGCGCCCTGCTGTCGGAGGACGGCCAGACCGTCGTCGGTTCGCTGATGATGATCGAGGCCGAGGACCTGGCCGCCGCGCGCGCCTATGTCGACGGCGATCCCTTCGCCAAGGCCGGCCTCTTCGCCACCACCGAGATCCTGCCCTGGCGCGTGGCCATCGGGAAGCCGGCCTGAACCCGGCCCAGCCGCCAGCCGGAACCCGGCTCTGCGCCCTCGACGAGGTGGCCGAGCCGGGAGCCAAGGGTTTCCGCTTCCGCACCCACGAGGCGATGTTCGCCGGCTTCGTGGTCCGGCGGGCGGGGGCGCTTGTCGGCTATGTGGACTCCTGCCCGCACGCCGGCTGGCCCCTGGCGATGATGGACCGCTATCTGACGCGGGATGGAAACGCCCTGCTGTGCGCGGGGCACGGGGCGCTGTTTCGCCCGGAGGACGGGCTCTGCACCGTCGGTCCCTGCGCCGGCGAGAGCCTGACGCCCTGGCCCGTAACCGTCGAGGACGGCTGGATCGTCACCGCCTGAGCTAGGGCGCGACCTCGGCCGAGAATTCCGCTAGGTCGGCGATCAGGCCCTTGGCCGACAGGGCGACCAGCTCGCCGCCCTTTTCCGGCGTGGCGAGCGCGGGGTCGGAGCCCATCCGGCCGTCCTTGTAGCGGGCGCGGAAATCCAGCGCCTCGCGGATCGGCCCGGTGGAAGCGATCTTCGGTTCATAGTCGGCGGTCTTGATGGCGTTGGGGTAGGCCCACTGGGTGACCGCAATCTCCGACGGGGTGGCGTGGCTGCCATGGCCGGTGGGGAACTGGCGGTTGGCCAGGGCGTGGACGCCGGGCAGGTCCCACCAGTTCTTCAGCTTGCAGGCGAAGCCGGCGTTGCGGCCGGTATAGCTGTAGTCGGCGTAGATCTCTGAAAACGCCGCCTCGATAGTGGCGACATTGCCGCCGTGGCCGTTCAGGAAATAGATCCGCTCGAAGCCGTGCCCGGCGAGGGAGCGCACCCAGTCGCCGATGGCGGCCATGAAGGTGCTGGGCCGAAGGGAGATGGTGCCAGGAAAGGCTAGGTGATGCTGGGCCATGCCGATGTTGAAGGTCGGGGCCACCAGGATGTCGGCGGTCTTCTGCGCCTCATTGGCGATGATTTCGGGACACATCCAGTCCGTGCCGAGAAGGCCGGTGGGGCCGTGCTGCTCGTTGGAGCCGATCGGGACGACGACGGACTTGGACCGCGTCAGGAAAGCCTCGATCTCGGGCCAGGTGGACTGGGAAAGCAACATGCCGCGCGCCTTGTTCATCGAAGCCGTATCCGGCGCGGTCGTAGCCCCTAACGGCGGGGGCGAAAAGGGGGCTTGGTCGCCCCCTCGGCGGGGTCTTACAGCGCCGCCTGCACGAACATGGCGATCGGCAGAACCGCCAGGGCGAGGCTGGCGAGAAGCGCGGTGTTGTTCACGGATGCGAACATCGTCGTATTCCTTGGATGAGTTCGTGAAGCCTTAGAGAGCTTGCACGAAGATGAAGAGGGGAAGCACGGCCAGGGCGAGCGTGGCGAGCAGGGCGGTGTTGTTCACTTGGGCGGCCATTTGTGTATTCCTTCAGTCTTGGTTGGCGGCGCCGCTGCGCCGGTGACTGAGTGAATAGGCCGCACCCCGGGCGAAGTCCCGTTAAGGCTGCGTCATGACCTCGATTTAAGAAAGTGACTGCTTTGTAAGGGTTTAGCGCGCCTTGGCGGGCTCGGCCGATCCCGTCTCCGCATAGCGCCCGAGACGCCCGAACTGCTCGGCCAGAACGCCGTCCACGGCGGGGGCCAGTTTGTCGAGACCGCCCGGCATGTACCCGCCCACGGTATAGGCCCAACTCAGCTTCGTGCCCTGGCCCGACGGCTCCAGGGTGATCGTCATGCCGCCGCCGGCGCCCAGGGTCTGGAACGGCCCGAGCGAACCCCACAGGCGCAGCTCCTCGCCCGGCTTCACATAGCTGACCAACATGTGCACGGCGCCGTCCTGCGGCGCGACCTCGCAGAAGCAGCCGCCCGGTCTCAGGTCCAACGTCAGGTTCGAGGCTTCGCCGAACCAGCTGTGATCGCCGTTCCACCACTGCCCGGGCTTGGACAGGGCGGCCCAGACCTTGTCCCGGGGCGCGGCGACCTGGGCGCTGGCGGCGACCTTGAAGCCGTTCGGCTGGGCGTCGACCACCGCGGCGTGAGCGCCGGCGGCGAGGCTGGCCGAAACGACCAGGGCAAGGATCACGGTCTTCATGGCGTCCCCATGATGGTGAGGGACGAGGACGCACAGCGCCCTCGCCCGTTCCCGTCAGATCTTGTCCGGATAGATTGGCGCGATGTCGACGGGAATGTCGCCCAGGCCGCCGACCACCTTGCGGGCGTTCTCGTCCAGCTTGGCGTGCTGGTCGAAGAAGGCCGCCATGCCGCCGCGGTCGCCGGTGGCCTGCAGCCGAACCAGATCGGCGGTCAGGTCGCGGATCGCCGTCTCCATCTTCACCTCGTCCACCCGGAAGCGGCCGGCGGCGGCGTCCCAGACCAGGGCGCCCTTGGCCTTCATGTAGCCGAACTGCAGGGCGGCTCCACGGCCGTGGGCCTCCTCCGCCCCGAAGCGAACGGCGCGGAAGATCCCGGCAGCGTAGGTGTTCAGAAGCTGGCGCTTCTCGGCGGCCGGCAGCTCGTTCTTCTGCATCATGAACAGCAGGTTCCAGGCGCCCATGACGTCGGCCTTGGCCTCCTCGCTGGCCGAGTAGATGTCGGTCAGCTCGGCGTTCACGGTGGTCTTGCGGCCGTTCACGGTGATGGAGCCTGGGCCGAGGCTGTGGGCCAGCTCGTGGAACAGCGTCTCCAGGGTCATGTACTTTTTGGTCACCAGGCTGGCCTGGTCAGTCACGAGGATACGGCTGGCCATGGGGGCGAGGATGCGGTCGTACTTGGCGCCCAGGACGTTCGACAGGATGACCTTCTTGGCGCCCTTGGCCTCGCGCACCCGCTCGTCATTGGGCAGGTTGAAGGCGATGGTCTGCGGGCCGTGCAGATTATCGCCGCCGCCGCGCACTTGCTCGGCCACGGCGATGGGCGAGTCTCCGCCGCGCTTGAAGTTCTTGTAGACGTCAGGGACCGGGAGGTTGGCCTCCATGGCCGGCAGATAGGCCTTGTACTTGTCGAGGGCCGAGCTTTGCGCCGGGTCCTTGAGGGTGACGAAGGCCTCGAAGGCGGTCTTCGCGCCCATGATCTCGTCGGTGTAGACCTCGTACGGGCCGATCGCGACCTCAATCGGGGTGTCCTTCAGGTCCATCCAGGCCATCTCGGACTCGAAGTAGTCGTTGGTGCGGAAGGACGTCGCGCGCAGCGTCAGGAACTTCTTGAGGCTGGAATTGGTGGTGACGCCGGCCGCCTGCTCCAGCAGGGCGGCGGCCTTCTCCAGCTCGGCCTTGTACTCCACCGAATAGGGGACGGTCGTCAGCCGGTCGCCCTCGCGCTTCACCACGGTGTAGCCGTCGGTCAGGGCGGCCCTCTGGTCCGGGTGGGCGGCGAGATAGGCCTCGAACTCGGCCTTGGTCATGCCGGCCGGATAGAAGCCGTGACCCGGCCCATCGCCCGCCGACTGGCGCGCATAGATGGTGGTCATGACGTCGGCGGCCTGGATCAGCAGGTTCACCACCTGACGCTCCTCGGCGTTCAGGAAGGCGGTGTTCACCTCCATCCGGATCGAGGCGAACTGCGTGGCCGCGGGCTGGGACGCGGCGGTGGGCGGGGCTTCGGCCTTGCGGTCGCAGGCGGCGAGGCCGCCGGCCAGAACGAACAGGGGCGCGAGAGCGATCAATTTACGCATGGCGTTTCCGTCTCCTAGTTGAGACGGATGTGGCGACCGTTCCGTGGCGGTTGCAAGGCGCTTCGTGCGGCGTAGCCGCAGGATGTGCGGCTACTCCTCCACCTCGGGCTGGACCAGGAAGTGACCGCGCAGGGCCGCGATGGGCGCCGAACGCTGCTCCTGCCAGGCTTCCACGTGCACGTTGGCGATGCGGCGGCCGACCTTGTTGAGCTTGGCCCGGGCGTAGGTGGTCAGGGGGCGACCCGAGCGCAGGTACTCGATCGACACGTCGATGGTCTTGGGCTGGCTCACCAGTGGCTGGGCCACCATCAGCTGAGCGATGGCGGTGACCTCCATCATCGCGCCCAGCACACCGCCATGCAGGGCGGGCAGCATGGGGTTGCCGATCAGATGCGGCGAGGCCGGCATGATGACGGTCATCTCGTCGCCCGCCAGCTCGGCGCGCAGGCCCAGGAACTTCACATAGGGGATACGGCCGAGCACGGCGGCCAGGCGGTCGCTTTCCTCGGTCATTGGGCGCCCCGCGGAGGCTTGAGGTTGGCGCCCGCCTTTCGGCCCGCGCTGGAGTCCAGCATGAAGGCGGCCTGGGCGGCGGCCACGGGGTCGTCCGGATCGTCGTCATAGGCCACGGCCCGCACGAAGGCGACCGAGCGGGTCAGCTTGTAGCAATGGGCGCGGGCCAGGACGGCCTTTCCCGCCACGGCGGGGCGCATGTAGTCGATGCGCAGGTCCAGGGTGGCGATGGAAGTCCAGGTCGCCATGGCCGCGTGAACCGCCTGGCCGCAGGCGTGGTCCAGCAGGGTGGTGACCACGCCGCCGGCGATGACGCCCGTCTCCGGGTCGCCGACCAGCTCCTCGCGATAGGGGGCCTTCAGCACCGCGCCGCTGGGATTGATGGACAGGGTCTCAAGGCCGAGGGCCGCCGCCTGGGGGCTGCCCTTGTTCATGCCGAGAGCCAGATTTCGGAACCGTTCGAGGTCGTCGCTCATACTAGGCTTATAGCGCCCAAGGGGTTCATATCCAGACCGTGCTGAAACCCGAGAGCCTTCTCTGTCCCAAGCCCGACGGGCTGTACTGCCCGCCCGGCGATTTCTACATCGACCCCGTGCGGCCGGTGGACCGCGCGGTGATCACCCATGGCCATGCGGATCACGCCCGTTCCGGACACAACGTCGTGGCCGCGACGCCGCAGACCCTGGCCATCATGGGCGAGCGGTACGGCCGGGATTTCGCCCAGACCGTCGAGCCCATCGCCTACGGCCAGACCATCACCCGCAACGGGGTGGAGATCACCCTGATCCCGGCCGGCCACGTCCTGGGTTCGGCCCAGGCGGTGATCCGCTGGAAGGGGCTGACCATGGTGGTCAGCGGCGACTACAAGCGCCGCCGCGACCCCACCTGCGCCGCGTTCGAGCCGGTGCCCTGCGACGTGTTCATCAGCGAGGCCACCTTCGGCCTGCCGATCTTCCGCCACCCGCCCGATAGCGAAGAGATCGCCAAGCTGCTGAAATCGGTCAAGCAGTTTCCGGAACGGGCCCATCTGGTCGGGGCCTACGCCCTGGGCAAGGCGCAACGGATCATCGCCCTGCTGCGCGAGGCGGGCTGGGACCGGACCATCTATATCCATGGGGCGCTGGAGCGGCTGTGCGCCCTGTACCAGGCGCAGGGCGTGGACCTCGGCTCCCTCGCCCCCGCCACGACCGACGCCGCCAAGGGTGACTTCGCGGGCCAGATCATCATCGCCCCGCCCTCGACCCTGCAGGATCGCTGGTCGCGGCGCTTTCCCGATCCGGTGGCGGCCTTCGCCTCGGGCTGGATGCGGGTGCGGGCCCGAGCGCGCCAGCGAGGCGTGGAGCTGCCGATCATCCTGTCCGATCACGCCGACTGGGACGAGCTGACCGCCACCATCAGCGAGCTTTCCCCCGGCGAGGTGTGGATCACCCACGGGCGCGAGGAGGCCTTGCTGCGCTGGTGCGAGCTTCAGGGGATCAAGGCCCGCGCCCTGGCCCTGGTCGGCTATGAAGATGACGAGGACGACGGCTAGCCGAACCGCGTTCCGTCTGCGCAAAGTGCGCGCGCCATAGGCTGGGGAGCGCGCCATGACTTCGACCACCGCCGAGCGGACGGATCCGCTGACCGAGCCGGCCCTGACCCGGTCGGGCGCGGCGCGGCTGGACGTTATCGACCTGCTGCGCGGGCTGGTGATCATCCTGATGGTGCTGGATCACGCGCGCGACTACTTCCACGCCCAGGCCTTCATCTACGACCCGGTCGATCCGGTGAAGTCGAACCTGGCGGTGTTCGGCACGCGATGGATCACCCACCTGTGCGCCCCGACCTTCGTCCTGCTGTCCGGCGTCTCGGCCTATCTGCAGCGCGTCAACGGCAAGCGCCCGGCGACCCTGTCGCGGTTCCTGCTGACCCGCGGTCTGTGGCTGGTCTTCCTGGAGGTGGCGGTCGTCAGCCTGGGCTTTAATTTCGGCCCCGTGCTGTTCATGCAGGTGATCTGGGCCATCGGGGCCAGCATGGTGCTGCTGGCGGCCCTGACCTGGGCGCCGCCGCTGGCGGTGGGGGCGCTGGGCGCGGCGATCATCATCGGCCATCCGGCCCTCGCGGGGATCGACGCGGCGGACCTGGGCCAATGGGGCCTGCTGTGGGGCTTCATGATGGAGCTGACCCTGATCCCGAACCTGGGCTTCGTGGCCTATCCCTTGCTGCCCTGGGCTGGGGTGATGTTCCTGGGCTACGGCCTGGGCGGGCTGTTCCTGAAGCCGACTGATGAGCGGCGGCGGACCACCCTGTTCCTGGCGCTGGGCATGCTGGCGGCTTTCGTCCTGCTGCGCGCGCCGAACCTTTATGGCGACCCCGCCCCGTGGTCAGGCCAGGCCGATGCGGCGCGGACGGCCATGTCGTTCCTGAACGTCACCAAGTACCCGCCGTCCCTGCTCTATGTGCTGGCGACCCTGGGCGTGTCGCTGCTGCTGTCCCTGGCGCTGGAGCGGCTGAAGGGCTTTCCGGCCAAGGTGCTGCTGGCCTTCGGGCGGACCCCGCTGTTCACCTATGTGCTGCACCTCTACATCCTGCATCTGAGCGCGCTCGCCATCGCCGCCGCCATGGGTTTCGACCCGATGATCATGGTCAACTTCGTCGTCGATCCCAGCCGGGCTGTGAAGGCGGGATGGGGCTTCAGCCTGGCCGGCGCCTATGTCGCCTGGGCCCTGACCCTCGCCGCGCTCTATCCCCTGTCGGCCTGGTTCGCGGGGGTGAAACGGCGGCGTCGCGACTGGTGGCTGTCCTACCTCTAGGCGGCGCCTCTAGGCCGACAGGACCTTAAAGCTAGCGCGGGCGCGGGCGATCGGCGCCCCGTCCGCCGTCACCCCCGCCTCGGCGAAGCACAGGGTCTTGCCCGGCTTCACGAAATGGGTGTCGAACACCAGCCACTGGCCCGGCTTGGCCATGCCCAGATAGTCGACGTTCAGAGACACGGTGAGGAGACCGCCGGCCGGCGTCCCCTGCGCCGTCAGCACTTGGCCGCAGGACAGGCCCATGGCGTTGTCGACCAGGGCCGCGATCAGGCCGCCGTGCAGCATGCCGCGGGAGTTGGCGTGCGGCGCCCGCACCTCCAGCCCGATCAGGACGCGGTCCTCCAGCGTCCGTGCGTAAAGCGGCTCCCACGGATCGGTCAGGGGACTCTTGCGGGTATGTGGCGTGAAGCCGTCGGGCGGGCTGAAAGTCATGACGATCTCCTTCGCGCACAAATAAAACACTTGTTTGAATTTTGGTCCATTGCCTTCCACCCTTCAGGCTTGGCGGTTAAAAACGCGGCCATGATCACCATCCGCCTCAGCCGGCCCGACGACGCCGACCGCCTGTTCCAGATCTGGCGCAGCGCCGTGGAGGCGACGCACGACTTCCTCAAGCCGGAGGACCTGGAGTTCATCAGCACCCAGGTTCGCGAGGCCTATCTGCCGGAGGCGTCGCTGCATCTGGCAGTGGATCGGGACGACCGGCCCCTGGGCTTCATGGGACTGGACGGCGACATGATCGACACCCTGTTCGTGGACCCCGGCCATCATGGGCGGGGGGTCGGGCGACTGCTGATCGGCATGGCCCGCGCACGCGGCGCGCCGCTGAGGGTGGACGTCAACGAGCAGAACACGCGTGCCATCGGCTTCTACGAGAAGCTGGGCTTTCGTCAGACCGGCCGCTCGCCGGTGGACAGCGCGGGCATGCCCTATCCCCTGCTGCACCTGAGCGAAGCCTGACGGAACCGGCCTGACACGCCGGCGGTTCTCGTCCCATGGACCAGGACCCCAAGACTCCGCCGCAAACTTTCCACCGCGAAGGCGGCGTGACGCAGCCCGCGCCCAAGCCCGCGCCCAAGCCCGCGGAAGAGACCGGCATGCTCGGCGAAGCAGCCAAGAACGGCGAGGCCGGCGCCAGCGTCGAGAGCGACGGCGACCGTGCCGACGACAAGGACGGCGGCATGCTGGGCCAAGGCTAGTGTCCGGCGCTATCGTCGTCCCATGCGCGCCTTCGCCCACCTGCTGGACCGGCTGTCCCTGACCAGTTCGCGGAACGCCAAGCTGGTGCTGGTGCGCGACCACCTGGCCAACGTTCCCGATCCTGACCGAGGCTGGGCCCTGGCGGCCCTGACCGGGGAGCTGAGCTTCAACGCCGCCAAGCCGGCCTTCATCCGCAAGGCGGTGGAAGCGCGGATCGACCCGACTCTGTTCGGCTGGTCCTACGATTTCGTGGGCGATCTGGCCGAGACCGTGTCGCTGGTCTGGCCGGCCGAGCCCGGCGCCAATCGCGAACCGGAACTGTCGGAGGTGATCGACACCCTGCGATCCGCCAGCCGCGCGGAAGTGCAAACCCTGATCGAACGATGGCTGGACGCCCTCGATCCCGATGGCCGCTGGGCGTTGCTGAAGCTCGTCACCGGCGGCCTTCGCGTCGGCCTGTCCGCCCGCCTGGCCAAGCAGGCCTGCGCCGATCTCGCCGCTCTGCACGGACAGACCGTGACCGTCGCCGAGATCGAGGAGCTGTGGCACGCGGTCACCCCGCCCTATGCCGACCTGTTCGCTTGGCTGGAGGGCCGGGCCGACAAGCCGGACGCCGACCATCCCGGCCGCTTCCGCCCGGTGATGCTGGCCCAGGCTATCGACGAGGCCGTGGACTTTCCCAAGCTCGACCCCGCCGACTACGCCGCCGAGTGGAAGTGGGACGGCATCCGCGTCCAGGCGGTCAGCGAGCGTAGCGTGCGGCGGCTCTACACCCGCACGGGCGACGACGTGTCGGCGAGCTTCCCCGACGTGGTGGCGGCGCTGGATTTCGAAGGCGCCCTGGACGGTGAGCTGCTGGTCCTGCGCGACGGGGCGCTGGGGGCGTTCAACGACCTGCAGCAACGACTGGGCCGCAAGACGGCGGACGCCAAGCTGCTGGCCGCCCATCCCGCCGGCATCCGCGCCTATGACCTGCTGCTGGACGGCGAGGAGGACCTGCGCGCCCTGCCCTTCGCCCAGCGGCGCGAGCGGCTGGAGGCGTTCGTCGCCCGCATCGGCAATCCGCGCATCGACCTGTCGCCGCTGCAGCCGTTCGAGACCTGGGAAGGCCTCGCCGCCCTGCGGGCCGAACCGCCGGAGGGCGACGCGCGGCTGTCGGAAGGCCTGATGCTGAAACGCTGGGACAGCGCCTATGAGGCCGGCCGCCCCAAGGGGCCCTGGTTCAAGTGGAAGCGCGACCCGCACCTGATCGACGCGGTGCTGATGTACGCCCAGCGCGGACACGGCAAGCGGTCGAGCTTCTACTCAGACTACACCTTCGGCGTCTGGCGCGAGGATGCTGACGGCGAGCGCTCGTTGACCCCCGTGGGCAAGGCCTATTTCGGCTTCACCGACGAGGAGCTGAAGCTGCTCGACAAGTTCGTGCGCGACAACACCACCGACCGCTTCGGCCCGGTCCGAGCGGTGAAGGCGGGGGTCGATTTCGGCCTGGTGCTGGAGGTGGCGTTCGAGGGGCTGCAACGCTCGAGCCGCCACAAGAGCGGGGTGGCCATGCGCTTTCCCCGCATCAGCCGCATCCGCTGGGACAAGCCCGCCCGCGAGGCGGACGAGCTCGTCACCCTGGAGCGGATGCTGGACTAGCCGTTGAAGGCGCGGATGGCGACGATGACACGGGCCTGGACCGCTTCGTCCATATAGGGGTGCATCGGCAGGGCCAGGACGGTCCCGGCCTTGGCCTCCGTCACCGGCAGACCGCCTTCGCCCTGCGGGAAATGGGCGTAGGGCTCCTGCTGATGCATGGGCACGGGGTAGTAGACGGCGGTCGGCACGCCTTGCGTCTTCAGGTGGGCGGCGAGGCCGTCGCGGTTCTCGTGCTCGATGACGTACTGGGCCCAAACCGACTGGCCGCCGGCGATCACCTTCGGTGTCGCCAGAACGGCGCCCTTCAGCCCCTCGGCATAGCGATCGGCCACGGCCTGACGCATGGCGATCTCCTCGTCGAAGATCGCCAGCTTCTCGATCAGGATCGCCGCCTGCAGGGTGTCGAGGCGTGAGTTCATGCCGATGCGGGCGTTGAGGTACTTGGGCTCGTGTTCGAAGACGCGGCCGTTCAGGTCGGCGGCCACCGCCTTGCCGTGGATGCGGAAGCTGTCCATCAGGTCCCACAGGGCCTGGTCGTTGGTCAGGACCGCGCCGCCATCGCCGTAGCAACCCAGCGGCTTGGCCGGGAAGAAGCTGGTGGTCGCCACATCGGCCCAGTGCAGCGGATGCTTGCCGTCCAGGGTGCAGCCGAAGCCCTGGGCGCTGTCGGCGATCAGCTTAAGCCCCTCACGGTCGCAGATGGCGCGCAGAGCCCGATAGTCGGCGGGCTGGCCGAACAGGTCGACGGCGATCACCGCCGCGGGCTTCAGCTCGCCCTTGGCCTTCACCGCCGCGATGGCGGCTTCCAGCTTGGCGGGGTCGAGGTTGAAGGTGTCGGGCAGGATGTCGACGAAGACCGGCGTGGCGTTGGTCCACGGCACGACCTCGGCGGTCGCCGTGAAGGTGAAGGACGGGCAGAACACCGCATCGCCCGCGCCGATCCCCCAGGCCATCAGCGGCAGGGCGATCGCGTCGGTGCCGTTGGCGCAGGACAGGGCCAGCTTGGCCTGACCATAGGCCGCCAGCTTGGCCTCGAACTCCCGGACCTCGGGGCCCATGACGTAGCCGCCATGATCGAGGACGCGCGCCATGGCGGCGTCGAGGCGGTCACGGATGCGCCGCTGCTGGGCGGCCAGGTCGATGAAGGGAATCATGCTCATGGGCCGGCCTCTTAAGGCGCTCCGGCGGCGCTTTCGAGACAAACCCTGTAACCGACTGTTGCGACGGCGCTTACACCCGGGGCTCAAGACCCGCGTTGGCCGAACGCCGCGAACGGCGCTAAAGGTTTTCTGTGGGCGATAGGGGATGGTCATGGATATCGACGCGGCGGGCGTAGGCGCCACGCATGGACTGATCGGGCGCGCGGTGGAGCGGCCTGAAGGTTCGGCCGGCGAGCATCACGGCATTTGCGCCGACTGCGGCGCGCAGACCACCGGCAAGTTCTGCTCCAACTGCGGCCAGCCGACCCATGTGCACCGCTCCTTGCTGCACCTGGGCGAAGAGATCCTGCACGGGGTCATGCACTTCGACAGCCGCATCTGGCGCACCCTGCCGCTGCTGTTCATCAACCCTGGCCGCCTGACCCGCGAGTGGGTGGAGGGCAAGCGCTCGCGCTATGTCTCGCCTCTGGGCATGTACCTGTTCACCGTCTTCGTAGTGTTTATGCTGCTGAGCTTCGCTCCGGCGGCGCGTAACGAAGGCCAGTCGGCGGCGCCCCCGCCGCCGCCGCCGCCAAGCCGGAGGTCAGCGGCACCACACTCTTCCGCGCCGCCAACGAAGTCACTCAGGCGGAGGTCGCCAAGGAGAACCTGCCCGCCAGCGCCACCGCCGGGCAGCGTCAAGCCGCCGACGCCCGCATCGCGGCGGCGCGCAAGGCGCTCGATGAAGCCAACGAAGCGATGTCCAACAACCCTACGCCGCCTGACGTCGGCGTGATCACCGCCGACTGGTCCAAACAGGTCCAGTCCATGGCGGCCAAGGGCGAGCTGAAGGCCAACACCGGCGACAAGGCCCTGGACAAGAAGCTCAACAAGAAGCTGCAGAACCCGGAGCTGGCGCTCTACAAGATCCAGCAGACCTTCTACAAATTCAGCTTCCTGCTGATCCCGATCTCCATCCCGTTCGTGGCCCTGCTTTTCGTCTGGAAGCGGCAGTTCACCCTCTATGACCACGGGGTGTTCGTCCTCTACTCCCTAACCTTCATCGCCATTCTGTTCCTGCTGGGCGCCGCGGCCATGTGGGCGGGGGCGGGACTGAGCCTGGTGAGCCTGGGGATCATGCTGGCGATTCCGGTCCACATGTTCGCGCAGCTGAAGGGCGCCTACAGCCTGAGCGTCTTCTCGGCGAGTTGGCGGCTGCTCCTGCTGCTGATGTTCTGCGCGGTGACCCTGTCGCTGTTCCTGACGGCGATCGTCATGCTGGGCCTGACGGGCTAGGTCGCGCTTCCGTCACAAGTCCAGGGGTGACTCTCGGCCGTCGCCGGCGCAACGTCGCGGGCGGCAAGACGGGGGCGCCTCATGGCTGTGATCGACGAGCGATACGACCAGATGTTCCCGGTGCTCGACGCCGGACAGATGGCTATCGCGCAGGGCTTCGCCAGCGGGGAGCCCCGGCGGTTCGCGCCGGACGAGGTGATCTTCGAGATCGGCGAGCATCACGTCCCCATGTGGCTGATCCTGGAGGGCGAGATCGTCGTGGTCCGCCGCGACGGCCTGGGTCATGAGCAGGCCATCACCACGCAGCAGGCCGGCCAGTTTACCGGCGAGGTCAGCCAGCTGGCCGGGCGCGGCTCCCTGGCCCAGGGCAAGGCCGGGATGAACGGCTGCACGGCCGTGCCGCTCGACGCGCCGCATCTGCGGGCGCTGGTGATCGGATCGGCCGAGGTCGGCGATATGATCATGCGGGCCCTCATCCTGCGCCGGGTCGGGCTGATCGAGGGCGGCGGCTCCGGTTCGATCCTGGTGGGCCAGGAGGGCGATCACGACCTGACCCGGCTGCAGGGCTTCCTGACCCGCAACGGCTATCCCAACACTCTGATCGACGCCGACAACGACGCCGAGGGCCGCGCCATCATCCAGCGGCTGGGCGTAGCGGCGGACGACCTGCCGCTGATGATCTGTCCCAACGGCACGGTGCTTCGCAGGCCCAGCGACGCGGAGGCGGCGATATGCCTCGGCATGACGCCGGACCTCGATCCCGACAAGCTGTACGACGTGGCCATCGTCGGCGCGGGTCCCGCCGGCCTGGCCGCCGCCGTCTATGCCGCTTCGGAGGGGCTGTCGGTCCTGGTGCTGGACCAGCGGGCAATCGGCGGGCAGGCCGGCGCATCGGCGCGGATCGAGAACTATCTGGGTTTCCCCACAGGCATCTCCGGCCAGGCTCTGGCCGGACGCGCCTACAACCAAGCTCTGAAGTTCGGCGTCGAGCTGGCCATTCCCCTGGAGGTCTCGCGCCTCAAGTGCCCGGACGAGGATGAGGCCTTCGGCTCGCCCCAGCAGCTGGAGCTGACCAACGGCGTCGTGGTGCAGGCCAGGACCGTGGTGATCGCGTCGGGGGCCCGCTACCGTCGACCGCAGATCGACAACCTGGCGCCGTTCGAGGGCGGGGGGGTCTCGTACTGGGCCTCGCCCGTCGAGGCGCGCTTGTGCGCGGGCGAGGAAGTCGCCCTGGTGGGCGGCGGCAATTCGGCCGGTCAGGCCGCCGTCTATCTGGCGCCGAAGGTGCGCCATCTGCACCTGATCATCCGGGGCAAGGGTCTGGAGGCGTCCATGTCGCGCTACCTGATCGACCGCATCGCGGCCCTGCCGAATGTGCAACTACATACTTACACCGAGGTCACGGGCCTTGAAGGCGACTGCGACACGGGACTGGTCGCCGCCAATCTGCGCAACATCCGCTCCGGCGAGGAACACCGCTGCGACCTGCGCCATCTGTTCCTGTTCGTCGGCGCCGACCCGAACGCCGGCTGGCTGGAGGGCTGCGTGGCCTTTGACGACAAGGGCTTCATCATCACCCGCTCGTCGACCGCGTCGCTGCAGACCGACCGCGCCGGCGTCTTCGCCATCGGCGACGTGCGGGCCGGCTCGACCAAGCGCGTGGCCGCCGCCGTCGGCGAGGGCGCGGCGGTGGTCGCCCAGATCCATCAGTATCTCGCCGCGCTCGACGAGCCCGGCGCTTAGATCCAAGGAGCGCTCATGACCTGCGGACATCTGGCGAGCGTCAAAACGGTCATGCCCAGCGCCCGGGGCTGCGAGGAATGCCTGAAGTCCGGCTCCATGTGGGTGCATCTGCGACTGTGCCGGACCTGCGGTCATGTGGGCTGCTGCGACCAGTCGCCGAACCGCCACGCCACGGCGCACTTCCACGCCACGGGCCATCAGATCATCGAAGGCTATGACCCGCCTGAGGGCTGGGGCTGGTGCTATGTGGACGACGCCTTCATCGAGCTGCCGGACCAGACCCCGCAGCTGACGCCGATCCCGCGTTACGTCTGATCTAGACCGGCGCGGGCTTTCCCGGCCGGAACGAGCGGGTGAACATGCCGCTGAGGGTTTCGGGCTCCGGCGTCGCCGCCACCCAGGCCTTGCTGTCGATGACGCTCTCGACCGCGGCGTCGAACATCCGGCGCATGCTGTCGGTGTCGAACTTCACCATGCTGCCGTGATTGGGATCATAGGGGATCGAGGCGATCTCCAGCGGCACCCCCGCCCCGGCGCAGAAGGTCGCCGCCACGCTGATCGCCTGGCGGTACGAGAACCGCAGCATTGTGTCGAAGCTGCGCAGCAGGATCGACGGCAGGTTGGCCGGCGTGGTCCTTGGCGCGGGATCAAGCACCGTGTTGACGATCACCCGTACCCGGCCGCCCCGGAAGCGGCGGCTGATATTGCGATCCCGCAGCAGGGCTTCGGGCAGGATGAACAGCGGCGCGGCGACGCCGCCGTCCACGTGCATCTCCTCAAAATCCTCGCCGTCGGCGCAGCTGGCGATCATGCGAGGCGGGAAGAGCCCCGGCAGGCTGGCCGAAGCGGCCAGGATGTCGCGGAACAGCTTCAGAGCAACCGCGCTATCGCCCGGCCGGGCGTAGGAGGCGATGGCCCCCATGTCCCAGATGCAGGCCTGCTGACGGTCCAGGTCCGTGGTGGCGACGAACAGCCGCCGCCCCTCCGAGTGAGCGCGAGCCACCGCCAGCAGCAGGTCCTCGTCCACGAACGGGGCGATCAGCGAGTCCAGGGCGTCGGCCCGCAGCAGGCCGCCCAGGCCGGGCAAGGCCTTGCGGCTCAGCAGCCGCGCGGCGTGGCCGCCGGTATAGGCTTCGGTCAGGCGCTCGTCCCACGCCGAGCCTAGGAAGGCGAAGGGCGCGATCAGGGCGCCGGTCGATACGCCGGTGACGATGGCGAAGTCAGGCCGCCGGCCAGCGCGCGAGAGACCTACCAGAATGCCAGCGCCGAAAGCCCCGCCTGCCGCGCCGCCGGAGACGGCCAGGATGTCGAAGGGCGCGCGCGACCACAGCGAACGCGGAGCCGCGATGCGGTCGGCGGTCTCGGCCAAGGCGTCCTGGGCTTCGGTGATCGTCAGGCGCACGCCCTGGAAGCCGCGCGGCTCGGCGGCGGCCGGGCTGTGCGGCAAGCGACGGCGGCGGCGGGAGTCCAGCGGGGGCATGTCTGACATGGGTGTGAACTTATCCTCGACGACGCGATCGCGCTTGTTCCTAACACTCAAGTCGTTCCGGCGGTGAAAAGCTCCACTTTGGCGACGGATCGGAACCTCGACCGACAGGAGCCGTTGACGAGCCGGGGCGTAGCTTTCATTCCAAAGACATGCAGACAAACGCACCGAAGGAAGTCGAACAGGCCGTTCGCAACCCGATCACCCTGGATGAGAACCTCGTCCGCAAGGCTGTCGACATGTTCGGCTCCTTCGCGGTCAACCTGCTCGTCGCGGTCATCATCCTGGCCGTCACCTTCTGGCTGGCCAAGACGTTTTCCGGCATCGTCCGCCGGGCCCTGACCCAGGTGCAGCGGCGCAATCCCGACCCGACCCTGGCCAGCTTCGGCGCCTCCCTAACACGCTATCTGATCATCTTCGTCGGCATCATCGCGGTGCTGCAGCAGCTAGGCGTTCAGACCACCTCGATCCTGGCGGTCCTGGGCGCGGCGTCCCTGGCCGTGGGCCTGGCGCTGCAGGGCACGCTGTCGAACGTGGCGGCGGGGGTGATGCTGCTGATCTTCCGCCCCTATCGCGTGGGCGACACCATCGAGACCTCCACCCGCAAGGGCGTGGTGAAGTCCCTGGACCTGTTCGTCACCGAACTGGCCACCGGCGACAACACCAAGGTCATCGTGCCCAACGGCAAGGTGTTCGGCGATGTGATCCTCAACTACACGCACTATCCGCGGCATCGTTCCGACGCGATCTGGAAAGTGCCCTACAGGACCGACATCCAGGCTATGCTGACGGCGCTGAATGCGCGCATCGCCTCTGATCCGCGTATCCGAAACAACCCCGCGCCCGTCGTCGAAATCATCTCGATGAGCGAAGCCTTCATCGAGGGCGCGGTGCGAGCCTGGACCGCGCGCGAAGACGAGGGGTCGGTGAAGTCGGACCTGCTGCTGGCGATCCGCATCCTGTCGGAGGATCCCCAGGCGCAGCTGCCGCCCCTGACCCCGCCGGCCCCGAAGCCGACGGCCGCTGAGCGCAGCCGCCGGCGCCACCACCTCAACCTTCGAGGGCTTGCGCGAGATCGGCTTTCAGGTCGTCGAGATCCTCGATCCCCACCGAAAGCCTGACCAGGCCGTCGGTGATGCCGAGCGCTTCCCGCTGTTCCGGCGGGATGGAGGCGTGGGTCATGATCGCCGGATGCTCGATCAGGCTTTCCACCCCGCCCAGGCTTTCGGCCAGGGTGAAGAGGCGGGTGCGCTCCAGCATGCGGCGGGCCGGCGCGAGGCCGCCCTTGATGTCCACCGAGATGATGCCGCCGAAGCCATGCATCATCTGGCGCTTGGCCAGCTCGTGCTGCGGGTGGGAGGCCAGGCCCGGATAGACGACGCGGGCGATGTCGGCGCGCGCCTCAAGCCACTGGGCGATCGCCAGGGCGTTGTCGCAGGCCCGCTGCATGCGCAGCGCCAGGGTCTTCACCCCGCGCAGGGCCAGGAAGCTGTCGAAGGGGCCGAGCACCCCGCCCACGGCGTTCTGCAGAAACTTCAGCTTGTCGGCGACCTCGGCGTTGTCGCCCACCACCGCTACCCCGGCGACCACGTCCGAGTGGCCGTTCAGGTACTTGGTGGCCGAGTGCATGACCACGTCGAAGCCCAATTCCAACGGACGCTGGACGTAAGGGCTGCAGAAGGTGTTGTCGGCGACGGTGATCAGGCCGTGCGTCTTGGCCAGGGCGGCTATGGCGGCGAGGTCCGCCAGGCGCAGCATCGGGTTGGTGGGCGTCTCCACCCAGATCATCTTCGTTTCGGGACGGATGGCCGCCTCGATGGCCGACAGGTCGGCCATGTCCACGAAGGTGAAGTCCAGGCCGGCCGAGCGCTTGCGCACCTTGTCGAACAGTCGGAACGAGCCGCCATAGAGATCGTCGCTGGCGATCACATGCGCGCCGCTGTCGAGGATCTCCAGGATCGTCGAAGCCGCCGCCAGGCCCGAGGCGAAGGCGAAACCCGCCACGCCGCTTTCCAGGTCCGCCACCGCGCGCTCGAAGGCGAAGCGGGTGGGGTTGTGGCTGCGGCTGTACTCGAAGCCCTTGTGCTCGCCAGGGCTGGTCTGGGCGTAGGTCGAGGTGGCGTAGATCGGCACCATCACCGCGCCCGTGAACGGGTCGTGGCTCTGGCCGCCGTGGATGGTGCGCGTGGCGAAGGCCAGGCGGTTCTTGCCTTTGTTGTCGCTCATGCTCAGGCCGTCAGACGCAGGTGGTTGATCAGGTCGACGCGGGTGATGACGCCGATGAATTCGTCGCCATCGACGACCAGGGCGACCTCGTCGCGGTCGAAGACCTCGGGCAGCGCCTCGACGCCCTGGTGGGCCTGAAGGGTGTTCACCGCCTTGGTCATGGCCTCCGACACCGGCTGCTTGAAGCGCGGCCCGGGCTGGTCGTCGCCGCCCTCGACGGCGGCGAGGATGTCGCTTTCGTCCAGGATGCCGACCAGCTTGCCGTGATCGACCACCGGCAGCTGGCTGATGTCGCCGCTGCGCATGCGGTTATAGGCGGTCATAAGAGTGTCCTGCGGACCGATGGCGACCACGCCGCCGTCGGCGTAGCGCTTGGCGATCAGGTCGCGCAGGTCGCCGTGCAGCTCACGCTCGTCGAAGCCGTGGGCCGCCAGCCACATGTCGTTGAACATCTTGGTCAGGTACTTGGCGCCCGTGTCGCAGACCAGGGTCACGACCCGCTTGGGCTCCGTCTGCTCGCGGCACCAGCGCAGGGCCGCGGCCAGCAGCGTGCCCGAGGACGAGCCGGCTAGCACGCCTTCCTTGCGCAGCAACAGGCGGGCGGTGTCGACGCTTTCGCGGTCGCTGATCGAATAGGCCTTCTTGACCAGGCTCATATCGGCCACGGCGGGAATGAAGTCCTCGCCGATGCCCTCGACGATCCAGGAACCGGCCTCGCCATACGTCCCGGTGGCCACGTAGTCGCACAGGATCGAGCCGACCGGATCGGCCAGGACCATCTGCGTCTTCGGCGAGTGCTTTTGCATGTACCGGCCGATGCCGGTCAGGGTGCCGCCGGAGCCGACGCCGACGACCACCGCGTCCAGGTCGCCTTCCATCTGGGCGAAGATTTCCGGCGCGGTGCCGGTCTCGTGCGCCAGCGGATTGGCCGGATTCTCGAACTGGTTGACGTAGATCGCGCCAGGGATGGACTGCGCCAGGGTCTGGGCCATGTCCTGATAGTACTCGGGGTGGCCCTTGCCCACATCGCTGCGGGTCAGGCGCACATCCACGCCCATGGCGCGCAGGTGCAGGATCTTTTCCCGGGCCATCTTGTCCGGGACGATCAGGATCAACTTATAGCCCTTGAGGCTGGCGACCTGCGCCAGGCCAAGGCCCGTGTTGCCGGCGGTGGCTTCGATGATGGTGCCGCCCGGCTTCAGGCTGCCGTCCTTCTCGGCCGCCTCGATCATGGAGCGGGCGACCCGGTCCTTGATCGAACCGCCGGGGTTCTGGCTTTCAAGCTTGAGGAACAGGCGGCAGGGGCCGGTGTCGATGTTGCGGACCTCGATCATCGGGGTCGAGCCGATCAGGTCGAGAGCGGAGGACTGCGCCTTGGGCGCGGTCGGAAGTTGGTCGGTCATGGCGAAGTCTCCGCCTGAAAACGATGGAATTGCCCTCTTCTAGAGGCAAATCGCGCAAGTTCGAAAGCCGGTCCGCGATGGATGGCGAGAAATCGTTGCGCGACAAAAGCGTGGTGATCGCGGCGGGCTGGCGCAAGGGCGGGAAGCGCACGATCTGCGCTACCGTCGTGCGGCCTAATCCTTATCGCGCGCCATGCGATGGACGATCACCATGGAGGCGAGCGTCGCCACGCAGACGAGCGCCGTCAGCGCCGGCCGGCCGTCCATGTAGGCCGCCAAGGCGCCGCCGCCGCCGATCAGACCGACGACGACCAGGGGCCAGGGAGAGGTTTCGAACTCAGGGTCCATGGCGGGCTTATCGCGCCATGCGTGTAGGGGATCGATCTCGTAATTCTACGGCGCCGCCGCCCTGCCGCAGGGGCAGGCCCTTGCGCGGCGGGCTGTTCTGGCGACCTATGGCCGTTCGAATTTCGGGGAGAGAAGATGATCCGTTCCTTGTGGGCGCCTTTGGCGGGCGTTGCGTTCCTGGTCGCAGCCGGCGCGGCCAAGGCGGCCGAGCCGCAGTTCACACCTGGCGCGTGCGTGGGCGACTATGCCGGCGCGCCCTACAAGGTGGACTGCGGAACCATGACGGTGGACGAGGCGCGAGGCGATCCGAAGTCGCGCCGCATCACCTTCCCCGTCGCCATCGTACGCGCGCTGGAACCCAAGGGCCTGCCGCCGGTCGTCTATTTCCACGGCGGCCCCGGCGGCGACGCGGTTGAGAGCGTGCCCGCCCGGCTGAAGCGCCCGGCGGCGAAGGAGTTCATCGCGGTCGACCAGGACTGGATATTCTTCGACCATCGCGGCACGGGCCTGAGCCAGCCGAACATGAACTGCCCAGGCACGGCCCTGACCGACGCCGGCCCGCCGTCCAAGAAGGACGCCGACGGCATCATCGCCTGCCTGAAGGCGTTCCGGGCCCAGGGCGTCGACCTGACCCGCTACAACGCCGTAGAAGTCGCTCGCGACGTTCAGGACATGCGCAAGGCCCTCAAGCTGGGCCAGATCGACCTCTATGGCGGCTCCTATGGCACGCGCATCGAGGCGGCGGTCCAGACCCATGCGCCGGAAGGCGTGCGCGCCGTGGTGCAGGACAGCCCCTGGCCGCCGGAGGCAGCCTGGACGGTCGGCGGGCCGGAGATGGTCGCCAGCTCGCTGTACGTGGTCATGGCCAAGTGCGAGGCGATTACCGAATGCGCCAGCCGCTATCCGAACCTGAAGGCCCGCCTGCAGACGATGGCCGCCAAGTTCATGGCCGGTCCGCAGACCATCGGCGGCAAGACCTATAGCGCCGATGACCTGGGCGGCTACCTGATGGACGCCAGCTACTTCGCCGCGCCCGTCCTGCCGCAGCAGCTATCGAAGATCATCACCGGCGACATGTCGCCCGTGGACGAGTTCATGGCCTCCCGCGACTACTATTCGGAGGGCCAGTTCATGACCCACCTGTGCAAGGAGGAGATCCCCTTCGAGAAGCGCGCGGGGATCATGGCCGGCGCCAAGGGCGATGCGGTGGCCGAGCTGATGGTCGCGCCGATGGAGCGCATCCACGACATCTGCGCCGCCGTGAACTGGGGCAAGGTCTGGCCGGTCGAGCAGCAGCCCGTGAAGACGAAGATCCCGACCCTGTTCCTGGCCGCCGAAATCGACCCCGGCTGCCCGCCGGAGCTGACCGAGGCGGCGGCCAAGGGCTATGTCGGCAGCCAGGTGGTCATTGTCACCAACGCCACCCATGGCGTGGCCGGGACCAGCGCCTGCACACGCAAGATGGTGCGCAACTACTTCCTCGACCCGTCCAAGCCGGTGGATCGCTCGTGCCTGCCGGCCAAGGACACGCCCATGGCTTTCGTCTACTAGAAGCTCTTGCGCAGGCGGAT
Organism: Caulobacter sp. 73W; assembly: GCF_041021955.1. GTDB lineage: Bacteria > Pseudomonadota > Alphaproteobacteria > Caulobacterales > Caulobacteraceae > Caulobacter. Next base: position 2,479,982 of record NZ_CP158375.1, on the reverse strand, counting down.
CTGCACGAACTCGCGCGGGTCCGTCTGGCGCAGCTCGACCAGCTCTACCTGACGCGTGAAGCGGTCGGCGTAGATCGTCCGCTCGAACGGGAAATCGTTCCAGCGCGTCACCATCAGGCGGATGGCGAGGTCCGGCTTGGGTTTGTATTCCACGTAGGCGTTGAGGAAATTGACCACCTCCATGCGCACCGTCTCGTCCGGGCGGTAGCGCACCCGCTTGAAGGGCGGGATGTAGTCGACGCCATAGGTCAGCTTCCAGCGCGGCAGGTCCTGGGTGAAGCTGACCAGGTGGCGGTTGTGCTCCACCCACGAGATGCGGCGCTTGTCGCCGGTGGTCGGGTCGGTGACCTCGGTGCGGTCCCACTTGGTGTTGACCACCAGACGACCGCCCGGAACCTTGAAGCGCTCCAGCGGCAGGGTCAGGTTGATCGCCACGCGGTTCAGCACGCCGTCGCCGATATTGCCCGTGGCCGACAGGTCGTCCGGCAGAGGGATCTGGTCGATGGCGTCGATGATCTCGTCATGGCGCAGGGTCAGGCTGACCACGCCGTCGCCCCAGAAGCGGCGCTCATAGACGAACTCGCTGATCCAGCGCTGCTCGGGCTCCAGGTCCACATTGCCGCCGAACACTTGATCGTTGTCGAGCGCGGCCGAGGCGGCGAAGTCATCGAAATCCAGCTGGCCCAGCTCCCGCTCGAAGCGGAAGCGAAACTGGTTGTTCTTGACCGGCGTCCAGGTGGCGACCACCCGCGGCTTGACGAAGGTGAAGGTCTTTTCCGAGGTCGCGTCGCCCGACTGGCTGATCACCGAGCGTTCGACCCGCACGATGCCGTCGATGACCAAGTCCGAGCGCGGACGCCAGATTGCCTGGCCGAACATCTCGCCGCGCTTCTCCTCGACCTTCACCGAGGCGCTGGGCAGGGGAATGTTCTCGCCGCCGATGGTGAAGCGCTGCTTTGTGTCCAGGAAGTTGTAGGCGACCTCGCCGCCGCCCTCGAGAGTCAGCTTGGGCGAGCCTTCCCAGCGCAGGGAGGCCCGCGCGATGCTTTCGCCAGACTGGTAGTCGGCGGTGAACACCTGCTCCGCGCCAAAGCCGCGGCTGCGCTCCACCGACTCGCCGTCCTCCAGGTTCTGGATCAGGCGGGCTTCCAGCTTGAAGCTGTTGGCGAAGCGACGCTCATAGCGCGCGCCCAGGTCGCCGCTCAGTTCGTCCTCGCGATAGTCGGAGCGGCGGAAGCGGGCGGCCTCGCCGAAGGCGGCGCTGCTTTTCCAGAAGTCCTCGTCGAGGCTGCCGGTCAGCTCGAGGCGGCCGCCCAGCACCGGGCCCGCCCAGTTGCCGCGCAGGTATTTGCCGCCGCCCTTGAAGTCGGTCTCCATGGGCTCGTCGGAAATCAGACCTCCATCGGCCCGGCGGCGGGTCAGGCGGCCCGGGCCTGTGCCGTCGTCCAGGTCCACGCCCTGGCCCAGTTGAACGCCCCACTGGCGGCCATTGGCGCGCGAGCTGAACTCGTAGCGCAGGCGGTACATCTCCGGTCCGCCCTCGAACAGATAGGGCTCGACGGTGACGATGTGCTCACGCGACGCCTCGGGCTTGAGGATCACGTTCACGACCACCGCATAGTTCTGCATGTCGATGCCGCCGGTCCCGCCGCGGATCAGGTCGATGCGCTCCACCCGCGTGGCAGGGGTGCGCTGCAGGACGGTGGAGCCGGTGTCGGACTTGGAGGCCGGGCGCACCCCGTCGATCAGGACGTTGCCGGCGGCCCCGGCGAAGCCGCGAAGGTCCTCGCCGTCCTCCAGTTTGAAACCGGGAATGCGCTCGACCATCTCCAGCGCCGTATTGGGCAGCAGGGCGGCGAAGAAATCAGGGGTGAATGAGAGGACGCCGCTCTGGGCTGTCGCCGGGGCCGGTCCAGCTTCCGCCTGGGCCATGGCCGCGCCGCCGATGGCGGAAGCGAGGCTGAATACGGACGCCGCCGCGAGCAGTTGGATGCGCATAGGTGTTCCCCTCAGTCGTACGAGGGGAGCTTTGCCCGCTCAAATCGTGCTGTGGCCAATTACATAAAATCAACGTGGATTAAATCTTCGACAGGCTGCCCGCCAAAAAGGCCGGGCATTGCGGCCCGGCCTTGGAATTCCTTGGGGTTGGCGACGGTCCTAAAGGATCGACTGGCCAGTGCCCGCCCAGTCCTTGAGGAACTGCTCAAGGCCCTTGTCGGTCAGGGGATGCTTGAACAGCTCGCCGAACAGGTTGGCCGGCAGCGTCGCGCAATCGGCGCCCGAGAGCGCGGCCTCCTTCACGTGACCCACGGTGCGGATCGAGGCGGCGAGGATCTCGGTGTCGAAGTCGTAGTTGTCGTAGATCGCCCGGATGTCGGTGATCAGGCCCATGCCGTCGGCGCCCTGGTCGTCCAGGCGGCCGATGAAGGGCGATATGTAAGTCGCGCCGGCCTTGGCGGCGAGCAGGGCCTGCACCGCCGAGAAGCACAGGGTCACATTGGTCTTGATGCCTTGGCGGCTGAAATGCGCAGTGGCGATCAGGCCGTCACGGGTCAGGGGCACCTTGACCACGACATTGGGGGCGATGCCCGCAAGCTTTTCGCCCTCGGCGATCATGGCGTCGGCCTTGATGGCGGCGACCTCGGCGCTGATCGGGCCGGGCACCAGATCGCAGATCTCGGCGATCACCTCGAGCATCGGGCGGCCCGACTTGGCGATCAGGGTCGGATTGGTGGTCACGCCATCCACGAGGCCCGTCTCGGCCAGTTCGGCGATCAGCTTGGTGTCGGTGGAGTCGAGGAAAATCTGCATGCTTGCCTCTTAGCTGTTCAAAGCGCCGTTCGCCACCAGAGCGTCAGCGGTTTCGGCGACCGCCTCACGCCAGGCCCGGGGATGTTCGCCGAAAACCCGTGACAGCTTTCCTGTGTCGAGCGCCGAATAGGCCGGGCGCGGCGCGGGCTCGGGAAAGGCCGTCATCGGCACGGGCGTCAGTCGCGCCCGCGTCTGCGGATCGCGGGCGATAGCGGCGGAAGCCAGTTCGAAGCGGGTCGCCACGCCGCTGTTGGCGAAGTGGAACAGGCCGAACGCCTCGTCCCCCGCCGACGCGGCGGCCCAGCGCGGCGTGGTGCGGACCAGGAAATCGGCCAGGTCGACGGCGCTGGTTGGAGTGCTGGTCTGGTCGGCGACGATGCGCACCTCGTCCCGCTCCCGCGCCAGGCGCATCATCACCGTGACGAAGTTGCGGCTGAGGGGCGAGAACACCCAGGCGATGCGAAACACCACGCCCTTGGCGTAGGCCAGCACGGCCGCCTCCCCCGCCAGCTTGGAGCGCGCATAGACCGAGGCCAGGGGAGCCGCGGAGTCGGTCTCCACATAGGGCGCGCCCTTGGCGCCGTCGAAGACGTAGTCGGTGGACAGATGGACAAGCGGCAGGCCCCGCGCGGCGCAGGCCCGCGCCATGGCGGCCGGCGCCTCCACGTTCACGGCCATGGCGGCCTGTGGATCGCTCTCGGCCGCATCCACGGCGGTGAAGGCGGCGCAGTTTAGGATCAGGTCGCAGTCGGCGGCTGCGATCGCCGCCTCGATGGCGACAGGATCGGCGAGATCGCAATCGGCCCGCGACAGGGCCGTCACCTGCGCCCTTCCCTCGGCGGCGGCCAGGATGCAGCGGGCGACCTGGCCCGTCGCGCCGAATTGAAGGATACGGATCATGCGATGACCCGCGCCACCAGGGCGTCGAGATCGCCGCCCTCATAGAGGTGGCCTGGCATGCCGGCGCGGCGGGCGGCCTCCATGTCGGAGCCTCGGTCGCCGATCATCAGGGCCTCGTCGGCGGTCAGGCCAAAATCGCGCAGGGCCGCCAGCAGCATGCCGGGATTGGGCTTGCGGTCTGGATGGTCGTCGTGCCGCCAGGCCTCGATCCGCGCGTCCTTGTGGTAGGGGCAGGCGTAGAAGGCGTCGATCCGGCCGCCGTCATCGGCCAGCTGTCGCTGCATCTCCTCATGGAACAGATCGACGGCGGCCAGGTCGTACAGGCCACGCGCCACGCCGGACTGGTTGGTGACCACGATCACCTTGAGGCCAGCCTCGTTCAGACGAAGGATCGCCGCGCGGGCGCCGGGCGTCCAGACCAGGTCCTCGGGCTTGTGGGTGTACCCTTCGTCGAGGTTCAGCACCCCATCACGGTCGAACAGCACGGCCTTCAGCGTGGTTTTCATGATCCGGCTTTAGACGTGCGGGAACCGCCCCTCAAGCGGGACCGTTGCGCAGCCGGGCGATGCGCCTCAAAACCCCTGTTGCTTGATCGCTGGAGTGCCTGCCATGTCCGACGCCTTCGCCAAGGCCGCCAAGTTGTGCGCCACGCTGAAGACCTGGCTGCTGAACGACGCCTATCCGATCTGGTGGGAGGTCGGGGCCGACCACATGCGAGGCGGCTTCTACGAAAAGATCGCCCAGGACGGCACGCCGGTGGAGGCGCCCCGCCGCGCCCGGGTGCAGCCGCGCCAGATCTACGCCTTCGCCGCCGCCAAGGCCCTGGGCTGGGACGGTCCGGCCGACGCCGCCGTGGCGCACGGTCTCGACTTCTTCCTGGGCCGCTACCTTCGCCCTGACGGCCTTGTCCGCACCCTGGTCAGCCCGGAGGGCGAGCCCCTGGACGACAGCGTGGTCCTCTATGACCAGGCCTTCGCGATCTATGGCCTGGCCGTCGCCTATCGCCTGACCGGAGAAGCGCGCCTGCGGGACATCGCCGTAACCTTGCGCGACGCCTTGATCGCCGAACGCAAGCATCCTGTGGCCGGGTTCGAGGAGGGTTCGCCCCGCGTCACGCCCCTGCTGTCCAACCCGCACATGCATCTGTTCGAGGCCTGCCTGGAATGGGACGAGGCCGGCGGCGACGCCCAGTGGCGCGTCCTGGCCGACGAGATCGCCAACCTCGCCCTCAGCCGGTTCGTCGACCCAAAGAGCGGCGGCGTCCGCGAGTATTATGACGGCGACTGGCATGCCGCCCCTGGCGTGGATGGCCGCATCCTGGAGCCGGGCCACCAGTTCGAATGGGGCTGGCTGCTGATGCGCTGGGGCAGCCTGGCCGCCCATCCCAACGCCATCGAGGCGGCCCTGCGCATGATCGGCATCGGCGAAGGCCCAGGCGTCGATCCGCAGCGCGGCGTCGCCTTCTTCTCCCTGCTGGACGACATGACGCCCCACGACCTGACGGCGCGCCTTTGGGCCCAGACCGAACGGATCAAGGCCGGCGTTCTGGCCGCCGAATTGACCGGCGACAATTCCTGGTGGGACATGGCCAGCGCCGGTGCGGAGGGCCTGCTGAAGTACTTCGACACGCCGGTTCCGGGGCTCTATCGCGACCGCATGCAGCCCGACGGTTCATTCGTGGACGAACCAGCCCCGGCCAGTTCGCTCTATCACATCGTGCTCGCCATCGCGGAGTTCGACCGGGCGGTGAAGACGCGCGCGGGCTGACCCGCCGTTCTTGCCCTTGGACGCCCGGAGGCATAAGGGCTCGCCCATGACCTCCCCCGCGCCCGTCCGCGTGACCGCCCTCTATCATTTCACCGCCTTCGACGACCTCGAGGCGCTGCGTGGGCCGCTGGCCAAGCTGTGCTGCTCGCTCGACGTGAAGGGCACGCTGCTGCTGGCGCACGAGGGGATCAACGGCACCATCGCCGGGACGCCGGACGCCATCGACGCGGTGCTGGATCATATCCGCGCCCTGCCGGGCTGCGCCGGTCTCGACTTCAAGGACTCCTACGCCGAGACCCTGCCCTTCCTGCGCATGAAGGTTCGGCTGAAGAAGGAGATCGTGACTCTGGGCGTGCCTGGGATCGACGCCGCCCGCGACGCCGGGACCTATGTGGACGCCGCCGACTGGAACGCCCTGATCGCCCAGCCGGACGTGGTGCTGATCGACACTCGCAACGCCTATGAGGTCGCCATAGGGACCTTCGAGGGCGCGGTGGATCCGAAGACCGACAGCTTCAGCGACTTCCCCGCCTGGTTCCGCGACTTCCGAGCCGGCTGGGGCGAGAAGAAGCCCAAGGTCGCCATGTACTGCACCGGCGGCATCCGCTGCGAGAAGGCGACCGCCTTCCTTAAAGCCGAGGGCGTGGAGGAGGTCTTCCACCTCAAGGGCGGCATCCTGAAGTATCTGGAGACCGTGCCGGCGAGCCGGAGCACCTGGCGCGGCGAGTGCTTCGTCTTCGACCAGCGCACGGCCGTGAAGCACGGGCTGGAGATCGGCGAACACACCCTTTGCCACGGCTGCCGCATGCCGTTGAGCGCCGCCGATCGCGCCTCGCCGCTCTATGTCGAAGGCGTCAGTTGCCCGGCGTGCCATGGCCAGCGGGACGAGGAACGGCGAGAACGCTACGCCGAGCGCATGCGCCAGATGCAGCATAACGCCAAGCTGGGCGTGACCCACCTTGGCGTCACCACGCCCGAGGCCAAGGCCCGTCACGCCGCCAAGCTGGAAGCCCGGCGGGCCGCAGCGGAACAGACCGCCCGGATGAAGGCGACCGAAGCTTGAACCAGGATCACCTCATCACCGGCGGCTGGCTGATCGCCGTCATGACCGAGGGGCCCGGCAAGAAGCTGGTCCAGCGCTATTTCGCGGTGGGGCATCCCGATCAGGGCAAGGCGGAGTGGACCTGCGTCGATCGCGCGACCCAGGACGGGCCCTTGGCCTCCAGCCCCTCGGACGGGCGCGAGCCGGTCCATGCGGTCAATCCCATCAGCCTTTTCGCCATGAAGACCTACGGCCTGGTTCAGGGGGAAGTTAAACTCCTGGGAGAAAAGCCTCCACGTCGCTGGATGACGCGATAACTTGCAAAACCAGGCGGGCGCCGCGACCTTGCATCGCATCGCCTTCCGTTCGCTGGTAGGCCAGGGCTGCACAGCAAAGTTGGGGAGCCGGAAGCTGATTCGCAGAGCCGCAAGAAGCATCGCCCTAGGCCTGTCGGGCGCCCTTCTCCTCCTGCTTCCCGCCGAGGCCCAGGCGCCGGCGTCCCAGGGGGCCGCGACGCGTCCCGCGACGGCCCCGGCGCGCCCGGCCGCGCCTGCTGCGACCGCTCAAGCCGCTCCGCCGACGGGAACCCCCGCCCAGGCCGTTCCGGCCCCGCCGCCCCCCGCTCCTTCGGCCGGCCCGCAGCCGCTGGGCACCAATCCGGTGACCACCACCTATGCGCCGGCCCAGGTTCAACTGGGCCCGCTGGTGGACGCCCCCCTGCCGCCCGACGTCCAGTCCTTCAGCCTGGCCGATCTGGAGGTGAAGAACCCGCTGCGGATGATCAGCGTCGATGGGGAATTCTCGGTCCCGTTCAACCTGTCGTCCGACACGCAGGTCACGGCCGCCAACCTGCGCCTGCGCCTGACCCATTCGCCGGCCATGCTGCCGGACCTGTCGCAACTGGTCGTCTACATCAACGACGAGGTGATCAGCGCGGTCCGCCTGGACGGCAGCGGCGCCTCGGGCATGACCATAGACATTCCGGTCGATCCGGCCCTGTTCAAGCCCCGCAACCGACTGAACCTGCGCTTCCTCGGCCACTACACGCGCGGCTGCGAGAACCCGCTGCACCCTTCCCTGTGGGCCGAGATCGACTCCCGCGCCTCGCGCCTCAGCATCACCACCACGCGCGGCGCCCCGCGCCTGGAGCTGGCGCGCCTGCCGGCCCCGTTCTTCGAAGGCCTGCCCGGCGGCCTGAACGTGCCCTTCGCCTTCGGCGGCCCGCCCAGCGACGAGGCGCTGCAGTCGGCGGCGGCGGTGGCGTCCTACTTCGCCCTGGCGGCCGACTATCAGCACTTCCGCTTCCCTGTCTCCATCGGGGCTCTTCCCGCCGGTAACGGCGTGGTCTTCGCCACCTCGGGCGAGACGGTCGGCGGCTATTCGGTCGGCCAGATCAACGAGCCGACCCTGCGTCTGGTCGAGAACCCCGCGGCGCCCGGCTCCACCCTGCTGATGGTCATGGGCCGGGATCGCGAGCAGTTGCTGACCGCGGGCCGAACGCTGGCTCTGGGCTCCATCTCCCTGCGCGGCGCCGGCGCGACGACCACCGCGCCCACCCTGCGCGAGCGAAAGCCCTATGACGCACCGCGCTGGCTGCGCACCGACCGCCCCGTCCGCTTCGGCGAGCTGGCCGATCAAAGCGCCATGCAGATCGTCGGCTCGGGCGCGCCGGTCATCGTGCCGATCCGTACGGCGCCGGACCTGTTCCTGTGGCCGTCCAACGTGGCTCGGCTGAAGCTGCGCTACCGGTTCGGGGATGGGGACTGGCTGAACCTGTCGGCCTCGCGCCTCGACGTGTCGCTCAACGGCACCTACGTCAAATCGCTCAGCTTCCGCGACAGCACCCGCGCCGACGTCTTCGTCGACCGCGTGCCGGGCTACTTCACCTTCAAGGAAGCCAAGGTCGATCTGCCGTCCTACATGCTGTTCGGCCAGAACGAGCTGAACCTCTATTTCAACATCATCCCGCGCACCGTGGGGAACTGTAAGGGCGAGCTGCCGGTCAACCTGCGCAGCGGCATCGACCCCGACAGCACCATCGACCTGAGCGGGGCGGCCCACTTCGGCAGCCTGCCGAACCTGGCCTATTTCACCGGCTCGATCTTCCCGTTCACCCGCATGGCCGACCTGTCGGAAACGGCCGTGGTGCTGTCGTCCAACCCGACGCCGGGCGAGCTGGAGACCATGTTCTCGATCATCGGCCAGGCGGCGGAATCCACCGGCGTCGCGGCGACCCGCGTGCTGATCACCCGCAGCTCGGACGAGGCGGTCCTCAAGGACAAGGACGTGCTGCTGATCGGCTCCACCGCCCTGGCGGCCAGCCATGCCGGCCTGTTCGCCAAAAGCCCGTTCACCCCGACTGAAGGCGGCCTTGTCCGTCGCGCGCGTCTGCTGGACGGACTGACCCGACTGTTCGGCGGCAAGGGCGCCGACAGCGTGCTGGATGGCCAGGACTTCGCCGGTCTGGCCAGCTTCCGCTCGCCCTATGGGGGCCGGCGCGTGGTGGTGACCGTGCTGTCCTCCGACCCGGCGACCCTGCCGGCGACGATGCGCCGCCTGACCCTGCCGACCAACATCTTCAAGGTGCAGGGCGACCTGACGGCCGACGCCTCCGACGGGGTAAAGGGCTACCGCGTCGGGCCGATCTTCTGGCGCGGCACGCTGTCGCCGCTGATTTTCGTGCTGTGGTGGTTCAGCCGCAATCCGTTGCTGCTGGCCCTCGGCTTCGTGGCCGCGGCGCTGATCCTGTCCGGTCCGGTGTTCCTGGCCTACAAGGCGCTCGAGAAGCGCCGCCTGCAGCAATAGCCGCGGCGAGACGTGGTCCGAGGCGGAGAACCATCCCCCTCGGACCACGTTTCCCTGAGCATGAACACCCTGATCGAAAACCTAGGCCTGGACCCTGAGAGGGTGTCCGACGCGGTGGCCGATTTCACGACGGTCTCGCTGTTCGCGCTAGCCGCTGTCGCCATCCTTCAACACGTCGCCTGAGGCCCCCATGAGAAGCATCGTCGTCGCAGCCGTGGCCCTGACGGCCGCCGCCTGTGGTCAGCCCGCCGAAGAGAAAGCGCAGACCGCCGCGGCCCCGGCCCCTTCGGAGCCCCCCGTCGCGGCGCCGATCACCCCGCCGCCGGTCGGGGACGCCAGCCGCTGGCTAGGGCGTTGGAATGGTCCGGAAGGACTGTTCCTGGACATCAAGGCCGGTGATCAGCCGGGCACGGTCGCCATGACCCTGAAGGACAACCTCGACACCCAGGCCGACTATGTGGGGCGGCTGGATGGCGACGTGATCCGCTTCGAACGCCGCGGCGCGCCCGAGAGCATCCGTTTCGGCGCGGGTACGGAGACCGGCTTCAAGTATCTGCAGGACCGCGAGGACTGCGTGATCGTGATCGCCAACCAGGAAGGCTACTGCCGCTCCAGCTGACCCATGGTCGTAGCGGCTACAGCCAGCGGGTGACCAGCAGTGTCGCGCCGCCCTTGGCGCGCACGCTCATCGGACCGTCGAGGTCGAAGCGGTCGCCGCTCTTGTGGCGCTTGGGCTCTCCCTCGATCTTGCCGGCCAGCACCTGAACGGTGCCGGCGGGAAGAACGGCGGCGGCCTTGTCCTCAAGACGCCAGATCTCGACCTCGGCCCCGTTCTCCTTGGTCACCGGCTGTTTGGCGACCCCGCCGCTGGCGCTGACCACGTGGCGCTGGGCGATGTGCCGGCCGCCTTCCTTGAGCTTGTCGACCAGGGTCTTGACGCTCTGGGCGTCGTCCCGACGGCAGACCAGCACCGCGTCCGGCTCGGCGACGATCAGCAGGTCCGTGACGCCGATCACCCCCACGAATGGGCCGTTCGAGCGCACGAGCACGCCCTCGGTGCGGATCAGCTGCACGTCGCCGCTGGCGCTGTTGCCGGCCTCGTCGCGGGGCGAGGCGTCCCAGATGGCGTCCCAGGCGCCCAGGTCCGACCAGGTGAACCCGGCCGGGGCCACGGCGGCCTTGCGGGTGCGCTCCATGACCGCGAAGTCCACCGACTTCTTGGCCGCGCCGGCGAAGGCGTCGCGGTCCAGCCACAGGGCCTGGCCGTCGCGGCGGGCCCAATCCACGGACTCGCGGGCCGCCTGGGCGATGGTCGGTTCGAACTCGGCCATCTCCTCCATCAGCACGTCGGCGCGGAAGGCGAAGTTGCCGCTGTTCCACAGATAGCCTTCGGTCAGGTACTTCTCAGCGGTCTTGCGGTCCGGCTTCTCGACGAAGGCGTCCACGCGCTGCACGCCGTTCTCCAACTGAGCGCCGGGGCGGATGTAGCCGTAGCCCGTGGCGGGATCGGTGGGCTCGACGCCGAAGGTGACGATGTGGCCGTCGCCGGCCGCCTTGGCGGCGACCGTTGCGGCCTGCTGGAAAATCTCGGATTCGGCGATGTGGTGGTCGGCGGCCAACATCAGCATGACGCCCTTCGGCGCCAGGGTCTGGATATAGGCGGCTGCGGCGGCGATGGCCGGACCGCTGTCGCGGGCCTCGGGCTCGACCAGCACGGTCACACGCACGCCGATCTCGGCGGCCTGGCGAAGCACCTGCTCCAGCATGCTGCGGCCGGTGACGATCACCGGCTCCTCGGCGCCCGGCATCTCGCGCAGGCGCTTGAGGGTTTCCTGGTACGAAGAACTCTCGCCGATCAGCTTGAGGAACTGCTTGGGACGGTCAGGACGCGACGCCGGCCATAGACGCGTGCCAGAGCCGCCGCAGAGGATCACCGGATAAAGCGACATGGAATACACAGCCTCCCGAACAGGCTTGCCGAACGCGCCGGCAGCCTCGCCGTTCCCAGCGGGACTTGCGTTTAAACTAAAGCTTGGCCTTGGGAAGTCGGAATGCCGACATTCCGATCTCAGACTGGGACGTTCGCCTTCAATTCAGCCAGCCATAGATCGGCCGGGGCGTCCGACGGCATCCGCCAGTCGCCACGTGGCGACAGCGCGCCCCCCGAGGCGATCTTGGGCCCGTTCGGCACGGCCGAGCGCTTGAACTGATTGGCGAAGAACCGCTTGAGGAACAGCTCCAGCCAGCCCTTGATGGTCGGCAGGTCGTAGGCGATGCGCGACGCTGGCGGCGTATTGGCCGGCCAGCCGCCCTTGGCCGCGTCGCCCCAGGCGTTCAGGGCCAGGTACGCGATCTTAGATGGCGCCATGCCGAACCGTGACAGGTAGTAGAGATTGAAGTCCTGCAGGGCGTAGGGGCCAACGAAGCTCTCCGTCGACTGCGTCTTCTCGCCCGGCACCAGCTCCGGCGAGATCTCGGTGCCCAGGATATCCTCCAGCAGGTCGGCCGTGGCCGCATCCACGTCGCCGGATTGGGCGACGAAGCGGATCAGGTGCTGGATGAGGGTCTTGGGCGCCCCGCTGTTGGGGTTGTAGTGGCTCATGTGGTCGCCGACGCCGTAGGTGCACCAGCCGAGCGCCAGTTCCGACAGGTCGCCAGTACCCACCACCATACCGCTGTGATGGTTGGCTAGACGGAACAGGTAGTCGGTGCGCAGGCCAGCCTGCACGTTCTCAAAGGTCACGTCATAGACCGCCTCGCCCTCGGCGTAGGGGTGGCCGAGGTCGGCGAGCATCTGCTTGGCCGCGGGGCGGATGTCGAGCTCCTGGGCGGTGACGCCGAAGGCCTGCATCAGGGCGTGGGCGTTGGTCTTGGTGCGGTCGCTGGTGGCGAAGCCGGGCATGGTGAAGCCGAGGATATTGGTGCGCGGCAGCCCCAGCTGATCCATGGCCTTGGCCGCCACGATCAGCGCCTGGGTGGAATCCAGTCCGCCTGAAATGCCGATGACCAGCTTTTTGAGGCCCGAGGCCTCGATCCGCCGGGCGAGCCCCTGGACCTGGATGTTGTAAGCCTCGTAGCAGTTCTCCCGCAGCTTGGCGGGATCGGATGGGGTGAAGGGGAACCGCTCAACCTGCCGCGCCAAGGCCATCTCGCCTGCCGGGGGCTCGAACCGTGCGCCGACTTGGCGGAAGTAGTGTTGCGCGGCTTCGGCGGCGTCGCCGAAACTGCCCTGCCGGAAACGCTCCTGCCGGATGCGCGCGACATCGATGTCGGCGACCGCCAGATCGGCCTTGGTGGCGAACCGCTCGGTCTGGGCGAGCAGCGCTCCCAGCTCCCAGATGTCGCCGTGGCCGTCCCAAGCCAGGTCTGTGGAGGACTCCCCCGCTCCGGCCGCCGCGTACACATAAGCGGCCAGGCAGCGCGCGGACTGAGAGGCGCAGAGCAGCCGCCGGGTCTCCGACTTGCCGATGACAACGCTGGAGGCCGATAGATTGAGCAGGATCTCCGCGCCCGCCAGGGCGGCGGCCGTGCTGGGCGGAGACGGTGTCCAGAAGTCCTCGCAGATCTCGGCGTGGAAGGTGAATGGCTGAACACCTTCGACCTTGAAGACCAGGTCCGCGCCGAACGGGATGTCGTGCCCCGCGATGGTCAAGGTCTGATCGGCGACGCCGGCGCCGCTAGAGAACCAGCGCTTCTCGTAGAACTCGCGATAGTTGGGCAGGAAGCTCTTGGGGATCGCGCCCAGGATGCGGCCGCCGCCGATGGCTATGGCGCAGTTGAACAGGCGCGGCCCATCGCGCAGCGGCGCGCCCACCACGAAGATCGGCGACAGGGTGTCGCTCGCCTTGGCCAGTTCGGCCAGAGCCTCCTCCACCGCTTCCAGCAGGACGTCTTGATGATGCAGGTCATCGATGGAGTAGCCGGTGAGGCCAAGCTCGGGGAAGGCCATCAGGGCGACGCCCTGCTCCTGACCCTTCTTCACCAGCTCCAGGATCGACCGGGCGTTCGCCGCCGGGTCGGCCAGGCGCACCTTGGGCACGCAGGTCGCCGTCCGCACGAAGCCGTGCCGGTACGGGTTCAGGAAGGGCAGGTCAGAAGAGGTCTGGATCGCCATGGGCTCCTTCTAACGCCATAGCGTCAAAAAGGCCTAACGATGCGCGTGTTCAGGAATGGCGTGAGGCGCGGCGCCACAGGACGTTGAAGCGGCGGCTGAGGGCGGCGTCCTCGAACATCACCTTGCGGCCGCCCGCGCCATCGGCGTGGACCATTATGAAGGGATAGCCGTTCTCGGAGAGGAAACCCTGGATGAACTGCGACAGGCGCGCCTCGTCCTCGACATGGGCCAGCCGAACTTCAGTCGCGTCGTACGCGTTCAGGGTCGCGCTCATCATCCGAGCCTCCGCCTTCATTAAGGTTCAGCTAACCACCTTTTCGCACTCGCGAAAAGAGTTCGCTGTCGCAAAACTTCCACACGCTCAACCGTCGGACAATACCGTAAGTTCCCTATCAACCGCCGGTATTGATCCGCGCCGTCACCGACATGCCGGGGCTCAGGCGGTCGAGACCGGCTTGCCCCGGATCAAGGGCGATCCGGACCGGCAGGCGCTGGGCGACCTTGGTGAAGTTTCCCGTGGCGTTGTCTGGGCGGATGACGCTGAACTCAGACCCGGTGGCCGGCGCGATGCGCTCCACATGGCCATGCAACGTTGAACCGAGCGCATCGACCGCCAGGTCCGCGGACTGGCCGACCCGCACCTTCTTCATCTGGGTTTCCTTGAGGTTGGCGGTGACCCAGACGCGGTCGGGGACCAGCGCCATCAGCTGGGTGGCGACGGCGACCTGCTGTCCTTGACGGACGCTGATCTCGCCCAGCTTGCCCGCGCGCGGCGCGGTGATGCGGGTGTTCTGAAGGTCGATCCGGGCGAGCGAGACCTGGGCGGCGGCATTCTCCACAGCGGCCTGAAGGGCGGCGCGATTGACCACCGCGGTGGCGACGCCGGTCCCGGCGATGGATTGCTGGGCGCGCGCCTGGGCGACCTGGGCCTCGGCGGCGCGCAGGGCGGCGCGGGTGATGTCGACCTGGGCCTGCGCCACCCAACCGCCTTCGAACAGGGTCTGCGACCGCTTGGCGTCGGCGCGGGCGCGCACCAGTTGGGCCTCGGCGCCGGCGACGCCCGCCGTGCTTTGTGCGACCCCGCCCCGCGCGGTGGACTGGGCCTGGGCGGAATTGGCGAGATTGGCCTGGGCGGCGTGCAGGGCCGCCTCCGCCTGCTGCAGGCGCTGGCGATAGATGCGGTCGTCGATGGTCGCCAGCAGCTGGCCCTCGGTCACGGTCTGGAAGTCCTGCACCGGGACGGATGTGACGTAGCCGGTGACCTGCGGGCTGATCACCGTCACCTGCCCTCGGACATAGGCGTTGTCCGTGGTCTGCACCGCCCCGGAGAACGGCGGCAGCTTCCACGCGTAGAGGATGAGGATCGCGCCCAGCAGGCCGACGGCGGCGAGGACGATGGTCCACAGCACGTTGCGGCGGGGCGGAGCGGGAGAGACAGGCGTATGGGTCATGGGTCTTTTCCGTCAGTCGGTCGCGGCTTCGGCCGCCGCCATGGCGGCGGCGCGGCGGGCGGCGATGCGCGAGCGCAGATGTACGAGGGTGACCCACAGCGATCCTGTGGCCGCCGCGACGGCGATCAGCAGGAAGACATCGTTGTAGGCGAGCACGTTGGCTTGCTGGGCGATCTGCTGGCTGAGCAGCTTCATCCCTTCAAGATTGCGGGCTGCGGGATCGACGATCACGCGGCCATAGGCGCCGGACAGCTGCTGCAGACGCAGCACCACTTCCGGGTCCCCCAGGCTGACCGTCTCGGTCAATTGGCTGGAGTGGAACTTTTCGCGCAGGACCTGGACGGTGCCGACGATAGCGCCGCCCGCCAGGCCGCCGACGTTCTGGGCGATGGAGAACAGGACGATGAAGCTGACCAGGGTCTGCGGCCCCTTGGCCATCACCTGGGAGATGCCGATCAGCAGGGCCGGGCCGATGAAGAAGGCCGAGGCGAAGGCCAGCAGGCTCTGGGTGAGGAACAGGTTGTGCGGCCGCGTCAGCACGGTGGCGTGGCTGTCGATGAAGGCGCCGAGCGCGATCAGGCCCAGCGCGATGGCGATCGGCTTGTTCAGCTTGGTCATGTTGAGCGTGAAAGCGCTGGTCAGGGTGCCGGCGACCATGGCCGCCAGGATCACCCAGAACAGGCCGTGCATCTGATCCGGCCCAAGCCCCACCTGCTGCAGGAACCCTACCGCGCCTGAGGTCTGTTCGGACAGCACGATGCGGACCAGCAGGATCGCCAGCACCAGCCGGATGATGTCGCCGCTGGCCATCCAATGCAGGTTGATCAGCGGATGCTTGCGGTTGAACTCGATGATCAAAGCGGCGGACAGCAGGATCATCGACGCGGCCAGGGCCCAGCCGATCCACGCCGCCTCCGTCCACCAGACAATGCGGCCAAGGCCGAGCACGGCGCACAGCATGGCGACGCCCGGCGCGAACAGGGCGAAGGTCACGAAGTCGAGCCGGTCATAGGCCTTCAGGCGTTCCGACGGCGGCAGGCGCAACGCGAACACCGCCGCCAGCGACGCCAGGGCCAGGCCCAATTCGAACATGTGCATGGCCCGCCATTGGTCCAGGTCGAGCAGGTGACTGGAGAAGATGCGGGCCAGAGGCAGGGCGAAGCTGCTCAGGCCGATGCCGATGATCAGACCCTTCAGCCGGTGCGCGGCCGGGAAACTCTGGATTAGATAGAGGAACCCCAGGGTCGACATGCCGGCGGCGCACATGCCCGCCACGGCGCGCAGGACCAACGCCGAGGTGAAGCTGCTGATGAACAGGTTGCCGAGGCTGACCAGGACGAAGACGCCTAGGATCATCTTCGTGAAGAGCTGCAGGCCGTACTGCATGCGGAACTTGATCAGCAGCAGGTTCATGCAGGCGTTGGTCATGACGAAGATGACCGGCAGCCAGGCCGCCTCGGTCGTCGTCGCGCCCAGCGCGCCGGCCAGTTGCGGCAGGTTGGCGGTGACCACCGCATTGCCGAGGCTGCCGGTGATGGCGACCAGGACGCCCGTGGCCGCATAGGCCAGGCGCCGGGCCGGGGGGTGATCGGGCGTGGCGGGGGAGCCGGGAAACTGCGGCCTTTCGTGCGGCTGCAGCGTCGCGAAGTATTCCGACCAGGGAAGATGATGTCCGCGGCTCATGGACGGGTCCTCAACCCTTCCAGAACGATCATGCGGGCCCTTTGGCTCATCGCCTGGGGATCTGTTCCGACCGCATTAGCGGCGGAACTGAGCATGAGGGCGATGGCGCGGATGTCTTCCGGCCCAAGGTCTGGGCGAACCAGCCCGGCGGCCTGGGCGCGAGCAAGCGGCGGACCGCCAGCCTCGACCAGTGTCCGGCGCACCTGAGCCAGCATCTCCGCCGAGCTTGGCGCGCGCAGGGCCGCCGCCAGCCCGGCGTTGCGCACCTGCAGATCGGCCAGGTCGTTGATGAAGGCGAAAAAGGCCTGCGGGTCGTCCCCCCGTGCGAGGGTCCGCTGGGCCAACTGGTCCAGCTGGTCGGCGAACACCGCCAGGGCCAGCACGTAGCGGTCTGCGAAGTTACGATAGAGGGTGGCGCGCCCTACCCCCGCCCGTTCGGCGATCAGATCGAGTGGCGCTTCAAGGCCCGATTCCGCGAAGACCGTCCGCGCCGCTTCGAGAATATCGGCGCGACGTCGGGCGGCGTCCTGGCGGAGGGGGCGTGTCATGAGCCGACAAGTGGACACTCGTGTCCACTTATTCAACCCCCTCCCGGGAGAAGGTCGATCAGGCCTTCAGCAGGGCCTCGACCGCGGTGCGGGCGCCGGCGGCCAGCTCAGGGTGCCTCAGGGCCAGACCGACATTGGCGCGCAGCAGGCCGATCTTGTCGCCGCAGTCGTAGGTCGCGCCTTCGTATTCATAGGCGTGGAAGTCCTGCACGCCCATCAGGCGGGCCATGGAATCCGTCAGCTGGATCTCGTTGCCCGCGCCCTTTTCCTGGGCGGCGAGCAGACCAAAGATCTCCGGCTGCAGGATGTAGCGGCCGGCGATGGAGAGGTTGGACGGGGCCGTGCCCTGCGGCGGCTTTTCGACCATGCCCGACATGGTGGCCAGGCGGCCGTCGATCTTGCTGGGAGCGACGACGCCATACTTGTGGGTGTCTTCCATCGGCACCTGCTCGACGGCGACGATGTTGCCGCCGACGCGGTTATAGACATCGACCAGTTGGCTCAGGGCGCCCGGCTCGCCGTCGATGATCACGTCGGGCAGCAGGACGGCGAACGGCTCGTCGCCAATGATGTCGCGGGCGCACCACACCGCGTGGCCCAGGCCCAGCGGCTGCATCTGGCGCACGAAGCTCATCTCGCCCGGCTTGGGCAGCTCATCGCGCAGTTGCTTGAGGATGGCCGTCTTGCCCTTGGCTTCCAGCTGGGCCTCGAGCTCGATCTGGTGGTCGAAGTAGTCCTCGATGGCGCCCTTGGAGCGGCCGGTGACGAAGACGAAATGCTCGATGCCCGCGGCGCGGCCCTCGGCCACGATGTAGGACAGGATCGGCCGGTCGACGACGTTCAGCAGCTCCTTCGGCGTGGTCTTGGTCCCGGGCAGGACACGGGTTCCAAGGCCGGCGACCGGCAGGACGGCTTTACGGACAGGCTTCATCGAATTCCTCCAAATCCCCGACTGGAGTTGGTTTAGCGGTCCTGGCCGGGCTTGGCGAGGCTGCAGGAACTCATAACGGGTGGCGCGCGCTCCCTTTGTGACAGCCACCCCGGGAGCCTTCATGACCAACGCCGTCGACGACGAAACCGCCCTGGAGGAAGTCCTGGCCTGGATGGAACGGCCGCCGCAACCGGGAACGCCCGAGGACGCGCGCTTCGGCGCACTGTTGCGCCAGGTGCTGGCGGCGAGTCTGCCGCAGGACGACGAGGACGCGGAGACCAGCGACGCCCTGCCTCTGGATGACGATCTACGTCAGCGGTTGGAAGCCCTGGCAAAGCGCCGGGACGCCGCCAATCCGTTCGGCGAGAACCCCAACGGCCTCGGCCCGACCCTGGGGATGGACGTCAGCCGGTCCTAGTAGAAGAGGATCAGGACGAGCGCGGCGCACAGGCAGCTCATCGCGATAAGGGTCTTGGCCATGGGGGCCTCCAATCTGTCCCTATAGATAGGAGGCCTTGGGCCTAGTTGCTTGCATGCGCCGCACACGGGTTGAATCACTCCGCCGGCCCCGCGCGGGTTGACCCCCGCCCCCTCGCATGCGACCTGCGCGCAAAATCACCTGCGCAGCGAGAAAACCCGATGTCCGTGTCCCCCACGACCATGGCCGACGCCATTCGCGTGTTGTCGATGGACGCTGTCCACAAGGCCCGCTCCGGCCACCAGGGCATGTGCATGGGGATGGCCGATGTGGCCACGGTCCTGTGGACCAAGTTTCTGAAGTTCGACGCCAGCAAGCCCGACTGGGCCGACCGCGACCGTTTCGTCCTGTCCGCGGGCCACGGCTCGATGCTGCAGTACAGCCTGCTTCACCTGACCGGCTTCAAGGCCGTGTCGATGGAGCAGATCAAGAATTTCCGCCAGTGGGGGTCGGCCACGCCGGGTCACCCCGAATACGGCCACACCCCGGGGGTCGAGACCACCACCGGTCCGCTGGGCCAGGGCCTGGCCACCGCCGTCGGCATGGCCATGGCCGAGCGTCACCTGGCCGCTCGCTTCGGCAATGAGCTGGTCGACCACCGCACCTGGGTGATCGCCGGCGACGGCTGCCTGATGGAAGGCGTCAGCCACGAGGCGATCAGTCTGGCCGGCCGCCTGAAGCTGTCGAAGCTGACCGTCCTGTTCGACGACAACAACACCACCATCGACGGTGAGGCGACCATCGCCGAGACCGGCGACCAGCTGGCCCGCTTCAAGGCCGCCGGCTGGGCGGTGAAGAAGATCGACGGCCACAACCACGGCCAAATCGCCGGCGCCCTGCGCTGGGCCGCGCGCCAGGACAAGCCGACCCTAATCGCGTGCAAGACGCTGATCTCCAAGGGCGCGGGCCGCAAGGAAGGCGATCCGCACAGCCACGGCTACACCCTGTTCGACGACGAGATCGCCGAGGCGCGCAAGGCCATGGGCTGGACCCACGGCCCGTTCGAGACCCCGGAAGACGTGGGCAAGGCCTGGCTGAAGGCCGGCAAGCGCGGCGGCAAGCCCCGCAAGGCCTGGGAAAAGGCCCTGGCCGCCTCCGACAAGGCCGCCGAATTCAAGCGCGCCATGTCGGGCGAACTGCCCGCCGGCTGGGAAGAGCGCATCGACGCTCACATCGCCGAGATGGCGGCCACCGGCAAGGCGGACGCCACCCGCGTCCATTCTGGCTCGGCCCTGGCGCAACTGGTTCCGGCCATCCCCGAGATGATCGGCGGTTCGGCCGACCTGACCGGCTCCAACAACACCTTCGTCAAGGGCATGCTGCCCTTCGACGCGCCGAACTATGACGGCCGCTACGTCCACTATGGCGTGCGCGAGTTCGGCATGGCCGCGGCCCTGAACGGCATGGCCCTGCACGGCGGCGTCATCCCCTATTCGGGCACCTTCCTTGTGTTCAGCGACTACAGCCGCGCGGCGATCCGCTTGGGCGCGCTGATGGGCGCCAAGGCCATCCACGTGATGACCCACAACTCCATCGGTCTTGGCGAAGACGGCCCGACCCACCAGCCGGTGGAACACGTGGCTTCCCTGCGCGCCATGCCGGGCCTGCTGGTCTTCCGCCCGGCCGACGCCATCGAGGCGGCCGAATGCTGGAAGGTCGCCGTGCAGCAGAAGGCCACGCCCTCGCTCATGGCCCTATCGCGCCAGAAGGTCCCGGCGGTCCGCAAGGACATCTCGCAGAACTTCTCGGCCAAGGGCGCCTATGAGCTGGCGGCGGCCGAGGGCGGCGCGGCCAAGGTGACGCTGTTCTCGTCGGGCACCGAGGTGTCTGTGGCCATGAAGGCCCGCGAGCTGCTGCAGGCCGAGGGCGTTCCGACCCGCGTGGTCTCCACCCCCTGCTGGGACCTGTTCGAGAAACAGGACGCCGCCTATCGCAAGGCGGTCATCGGCGACGCCCCGGTCCGGGTCGCGGTCGAGGCCGGCGTGCGCTTCGGCTGGGAACGCTTCATCGGCGAGGACGGCCTGTTCGTCGGCATGATCGGCTTCGGCGCCAGCGCCCCGTACGAGCGCCTGTACCAAGAGTTCGGGATCACCGCCGAAGCCGTCGCTGCCGCCGCCAAGACCCGCCTCTAGACACCGGCCCGCAAGCCTGAGCTTCAGCCCGCCGTCGCCCCGCGACGGCGGGTTCGCTTTGTCGGGTCCGGGCGTTAAGGTCCTTGAACGACATAAGGACCCGGCTCGATGTTGCTTGCCGCCTTTCTTCTGACCGGCCTGGCTCAGGGCGCGGCCGCGCCCGCCCCCGCCCAGATCACCCCCGCCTGCGCATCCGCCTTCCGCAGCCAGTTGCCGGCCGTCAGCCAGGCGATAGGACGACAGGCGTTCGATGCGGCTCGGACGCAACTGGACGCCATCGCGCAAGGTCCTTGCAAGGACGATCCGGCGGCGGCGCAGGTCCTGCCGGCCTATGCCGCCGACCTCTCCCTGCGCCAGATGAAATTCGTGCAGGCGGTGAAGGAAGCGACCTCAGCTCAGATGTCGCCGCAACATCCCCTTTGGCCGTTCAAGCAATTGACCCTGATCGCGGCTCACAACGGGCTGGGCGACAAGGACGCGGCCAATCGCCAACTGGTGACGCTTCTGACAGCTCACAACCGGACGCTCGCCGCCAGGATGAAGCCTGTGGAGCGGTTTGAAACCGACACGGCCCTGGTCCAGAGTTTCGAAGGAGAGCTCGATCAGGGCATCTTCAAACGGAGGCTTGTCTTTGTCGCCGCCCCCAAGGCGGGCGGGATGCCTCAGACGCTCATGCTGACGATCAATACGGAGGCGGACAAGCTTCGTCCTCAAGATCCGGATCGGCCCTGGTTCATCGATCACTACGCCTGCCACGGCCGGACGACGGTCGAGATCATCATGGCGCCGCGATCAGCGCCCGGGCCGGACTATGAGACGGTGAAGGCCAAGGTCATCGCCGCCCTGCGCAGACCGCCGGGCGGCGATGGAAAGGCTGGCCCCGGCCTTCCGGCCTGCACCTTGTCCCAGTACGTCCTGCCCGGCTTCTTCAACGACGGACTCTAGGCCGCCGCCGACAGGTTGGGCGTGCGGCCGCCATCGCGCCAGCGGCCGAGCAGCGCGCCGTCGCGGCCGCGGATCCAGACCTCGCCCTCGCCGGAAAGCTCGGGTGCGGCGGCCAGGCCACGGGCGAACCGCTCAGCCACCGCGCCGGAGCCGAAGCTGCGGGGCTCCGACAGGCCAGGCGCCTGGACGACCCATCCAAGTTCCGATGGGGAGACGATGATGATATGCGGCACGGAAGCGACCCAAGATCCAGCGAGGCCCTGACGCCTCGGCGCACCAAACGCCGAACCCGGCGACAGGTTCACGGGCGATCCCAATAAGCTTCGTTCGTGACAGCTTTTTGCGGCAAGCCTCTGAAAGTTCGCCGCAAAGTCGTAATGCCCGCGACACATTTTCGTAAAAGACGTGACCACCCGTTGCGTTCGGTCGCGAGCCTCGCTAAACGGCTGCCTCCACCGCGACGCGCTCCCTTCGTCTATCGGTTAGGACACCAGATTTTCAATCTGGGAAGAGGGGTTCGACTCCCCTAGGGAGTGCCATCGCGAACGTCGCCGCTCCGGCGACCGACTCTTCCAAGCAGCTCTGATCTTCGCCTCGCAGGCAGCGAAACGACGCGGCCCGTTGAAGAGCCGCGCCGTCGTGAGCGCCTAGTAGTTGTTGGCGATGATCGAGGCGATCAGGCCGGTGGCCAGAGCCGCCATCACCACGTCGCCGTTGTCGGCGCGGTAGTAGCCGTAGCCGCGCGGCGGCGGGGCCCAGCCGTAGCTGCGGTAGTTGTGAACCCGATACTGCGGGCTGCGGTAGTGGGCGAAGCGTTGACCCGTGCGATAGCGCGGGCCGTGGCCGTACCCATAGCCGTAGCCGCCGCGACGGTTGTCGAACCGGTCGCGATGATCCGGGCGACCGTCACGGTCTCGGTCGTAGCCACGCTCGGCGTAGTTCGGGCGCCCGTCGCGATCGCGGTCGCCGTAAGGACCGCCGCGGCCGCTGTAGGGCTGGGCCGAAGCGACGGCGCTGACCAGGGTCATGGCCGCCGCGGCGGTGATCAGAAGCGTCTTCTTCATGGTGGTCTCCTTTTCGTCGAGGATCACAATGCGCCCGCCTGCCTGAACGATCCGGGGGCTGCCGGTTCATTTTCGGTTCACCGCAAGGGTTCTCGCGTCGACCCGGGTTCTTGATTTGACGCAAGGCTCGCCGACGTCGGACAGGTAGAGCTCCCCCATTCGAGGAGCCCGCCCATGACAAGCCGCATCGCCTGCCCCCAACTGCGGGCGAAGGTGACCACCGCCGAACAGGCCGCCGCCATGATCGGTCATGGAGAGGCCGTGGGCATGAGCGGCTTCACCGGCTCTGGCTATCCCAAGGCTGTGCCCACAGCGCTGGCGGCGCGCATGGAAGCCGAGCACGCCGCGGGCGATCCTTTCCGCATCCGCGTCTGGACCGGCGCCTCCACCGGGCCGGAACTGGACGGCGCCCTGGCCAAGGCCGACGGGATCGAGTTCCGCCTGCCCTACAATTCCGACCCCATCGCCCGCGAGAAGATCAATCACGGGGAGATGGAGTATTTCGACATGCACCTGAGCCAGGTCGCGCCCATGGCGTGGCAGGGCTTCCTGGGGCCGCTGGACACCGCTGTGATCGAGGTGTCGGGCGTCTATGCCGACGGCTCGCTGATCCCCTCGTCATCGGTGGGCAACAACAAGACCTGGCTCGACCGCGCCGACAAGGTGATCCTGGAGGTCAACAGCTGGCAGAACCCGGCGCTGGAGGGGATGCACGACATCTACTACGGCACCCGCCTGCCGCCGCACCGCCAGCCCATTCCCCTGACCCGTCCGGACGACCGCATCGGCCAGGCCTATCTGCGCTGCGACCCGGCCAAGATCGTCGCCGTGGTGGAGACCGACACGCCCGACCGCAACCTGCCCTTCGCCGCGCCCGACGCGCCGGCCCTGGCCATCGCGGCGCACCTGATGGAGTTCTTCAGACACGAGGTGAAGAAGGGCCGCCTGCCCGCCTCGCTGCTGCCGATCCAGTCGGGGGTCGGCAACATCGCCAACGCCGTGCTGACCGGGCTGGTGAACGGCCCGTTCGAGGACATGACCGCCTATACAGAGGTGATCCAGGACGGGATGCTCGACCTGCTGAACTCGGGCAAGCTGCGCATGGCCTCGGCTACGGCGTTCTCCCTGTCGCCCGAGGCGGCGGCGCGGATCAACGCTGACATGGGCGCCTATCGCGATCGCATGATCCTGCGCCCGCAGGAGATCAGCAACCACCCGGAGATCATCCGGCGGCTGGGCTGCCTGGCCATGAACGGGCTGATCGAGGCCGACATCTATGGCGCGGTGAACTCCACCCACGTCATGGGTTCGCGCATCCAGAACGGGATCGGCGGCTCCGGCGACTTCGCCCGCAACGCCTATGTCTCGATCTTCATGACGCCGTCGACCGCCAAGAAGGGCACCATCTCGGCCATCGTGCCCCAGACCAGCCATGTCGATCACATCGCCCAGGACGTGCAGGTGCTGGTCACCGAGCAGGGCCTGGCCGACCTGCGCGGCCTGTCGCCCAAGCAGCGGGCGCAGGTGATCATCGAGAACTGCGCGCACCCGACCTATCGCCAGCATCTGAAGGACTACTTCAAGCGCGCCGTGGTCGGTTCCTACGGCCAGCAGACCCCGACCCTGCCGGGCGAGGCCCTGAGCTGGCACCAGCGCTTCATCGAAACAGGCTCGATGCTGCCCAAGTGAGAAAAGTAGACGGCCCCGCGGGTCGGGGGAGCACCACGCGGGGCCGTTGCTGCGCTTTCGCGCAAGCCTCAGATCAGATCGACGGGATCAGAAGCTGACCCGGACGCCGCCCATGAACCGGCGGCCATAGCCTTCCAGTTCGTAGGGGCGGGTGACGTCGCCCTGCCAGCGCATGCCCTCCTCGTTCGTGAGGTTGTTGGCGTCGAAGAACAAAGCGTAGTTGCGGTCGATCTGGTAGCGGACCGAAAGGTCGAGGCGCTGTTGCGCCGCCCACCAGAAGTCGGACGTCTCGGCGGCGCCGACCTCGTCCAGCCACTTGGTGCGGTGCTGCCAGCTCAGACGCGCCGACACCCCGTGCTTCTCGTAGAACGCGGTCAGGTTGGTGATCCGCTTGGAGGTGCCGGGGAAGCCGGTCTTGCGGCCGTCCGGCGTGGTGAATTCACCATCCAGAAGCGTCAGGCTGGTCTCGACACCCAGGCCCGACAGCGCGCTGGGCAGGAAGCGGAACGGCTGCACATAGGCGAACTCGACGCCGTACAGGTCGCCGTCCTCGCCGTTGACCGTGGTCGAGAAGTCGTATTCCGAGCGGTCGAAACCCTGGCCGTCATAGCGACCGTCGCCGACCGTCGCGGTGCTGCCGAACAGCACGTTGTCCACCTTGCGCCAGAACACGTTGGCCGACAGCACCGAGGCGGCTGCGAAGTACCATTCGATCGAGCCGTCGAGGCCGTAGGCGGTCTCCGGCTTCAGCACCGGGTTGCCGCCCGAGATCGTGCCGTTGGCGTCATTGATGTTCACGTTCGCCGACAGGGCGCCGAAGCTGGGACGGGCCGAGCCGCTGACCACGGCCGCGCGGACCTGCAGGTCGTCGCGGGCTTCATAGGTCCAGTGGAGGCTGGGGAAGATCCGGGTCTGGTCGTTCTCCAGGTCCAGGGGCTGCCGGGTTCCGCCGATCACCGCCGTGCCGGCCGACTGGATCTTGGTGTTCTCGATCCGGGCCCCGGCCACCACCCTGTGCCGGCCCAGCTCAACGCGGCCCGTGGCGTAGGCGGCGATCAGACGCTCATCCACGGTGAACAGCTGCTGGGGCGAAAGCTGCGGCACGGCGAAGGTCGCGCCGCTGGCGTTGGCCGCGCGGGCGGCGTTGAACAGCGCTTCGGCCTGGCGGCGCATCAGGCTGTTCTCGACGTAGTTGAAGGTGAAGCCCCGCGACAGGTCCTCGTCCACGGCGCGGGTCGAGACCATCGCCAGCGGGGTCCATTGGACGCCCAAGGCGGCCGCGACCTGACGGGCGTCGAAGGTCCCGCCGCTGACGCCGGCCGGGGTGGTGTTCGAATAGCTGCCGACGTCGCGGTACTGGCGGTCGTTGTACTGCAAGCCCGCCATCAGGCGCACCGGCGCGCCGAACAGATCGACCTCGCGGCTGTAGTCGACCTTGGCCAGGTCCTCGCGGGTCTTCCGCTGCGAGCCCGACCAGGTGATCAGTTCCTGGTCGAAGGCAAGTTGGTCCAGGGACGTCCGGCGTCCGCCGCGCACCGGCGACGCGCCGCTGCGGTTGGTGTCGTACAGCGTGATGCTGGGGAAGCCGCGGTCACCGGCCACGAAGGTCAGGGACGGGCGCAGGCCGGAGCTCTGGCGCTGGTCGATCAGCGGGCTGCCGCTTTCCAGAACCGAGCGGCTGTGCGCCAGGTCCCAGGTCAGCTCGCCGCCGGCGATGGCGTGTTGGCCGTGCAGGATGTTGTAGAGGCCCGAGGTCTCCTGGCCGCCCTTGTTGAACTGGCCGCGAACCTCGACGCCGACCAGGTCACCGGCCAGCTTGGTGCGCGTGCCGGCCTGGGCGCCGTTGAAGAGGAAGGTGTACTGGTTGCGCTCCTCGTCATCGATGAACTCCGAATAGATGGAGTTGAAGGTCAGGCGATGACCTTCGGCCGGGACAAACTCCAGGCCCGCCGACAGGGCGTTGGTCTCACGCTCGATGACGTACTTGGCCACGCGCAGCTGGCTCATGCCTGTGGCGTCGAAGCGCGGCTCGGCGTTGTCGGTCTGCTGCTCGAACACATAGTGTGAGCCAGACAGCACCACGCCGAAGCGGTCATTAGACCAGGACAGGCGGGCGGCGGCGTGATCCTGCGGGCCATCGCCCAGATCCACGAAACCCTTCCCGAGGGCGGCCTGCATGTGGAAGCCCGGATCGGACATCGGGCTGTAGGTCTTCACGTCGATCTGGCCGGACAGCGCTTCGGCCGGCATGGCTGGGGTCAGGGTCTTGTTCAGGTCGACCTGGTCGATCAGCGTCGAGGGCACGGCGTCGAAGCGAAAGACGCGGTCTTCGGCGCCGAGGATGGCGACGCCGTTCAGCGCCACCGAGGTCCAGCGCGTCGGGGCGCCGCGCACTTGGACGTAGCGCTCCTGACCCTGGTCACGTTGAACGCCGACGCCCGGCAGACGCGCCAGGGCGCCGGCGGCGGTCTGGTCGGGGAAGCGGCCGACCGTGTCGGCGGCGATCACGCTTTTGACGTTGTCGGCGGCGCGCTGGATCTCCAGCGAGCGCGTCAGGCTCTGCATGATCGGGGCGGAGACGACGATCTCCTCGACCTGGGCTTCGGCCTCCATCGCCGCGCGGGCGCCGGCCGACAGGATGACGACCCCGCCTTGGTTGGAGGCGATGCTCAGGCCCGAACCCGTCAGGGCCTGACGGACCGCCGCCATGGCGTCCATCTCGCCCTTCACGGTCGCGATCCAGCGGCCTTGCAGGTCCGGCAGGGGCGCGATGATCTGCAGCCCGCTCTGCAGGGCCAGTTGCGGGACGCCAGTGACGGCCGACTGGGCTTCGATGTTGAACGTGCGGACCTGCGCCGCCGCCGGTTGAGCCACGCAGAAGACGGCGACCGCGGCGGTCGAAAGGAATAGAGACTTCGAAATCATGTTGGCCACTGCGCCACCCCTTTGCGATTACAAAGAAGCGACGAGCAACCGGAATATATCCGCCAAATTTTATTGTGAAATTTTCAAGAATAACAACGTTTACAACTTATAATATACAGAGCTAACCGATGTATATTCCATCGTCCTGTACGCGTACCGCGACCATCAGACTGGCCGCCGCGGCGCGTGCGAAGGCTTCCGGCTCCCGCGCGCGGAACACCCCGACCACGCGAAGCCCCTGGGCGGCGTCCGCCACGGCGATGGGGCGGGCGTTGTAGCGATTGAACTCGGCGGCGGCCTCCTGAAGCGTGACGCCGTTGAGGACGATTGCTCCGGTGCGCCAGGCAAGATTGGCCTGCAGCACGGCCGGCGCGACGGCCGAGACCGCGACGCCCCGGGCGTCGGCGATAGCCATGGCTCCGGCCTCGACCACCTGCTCGGAGGCGTCCATGCCGAGGCGCTGGAGGCGCACCGCGCCGCGCTCGACATTTACCCGCACGCGGTCGAGATCCCGCCGCACGGAGAAGTCCGCCTCGCCGGCGGTCAGAGCGACGTCGCCGGCGTTCACCCGGAAGGGGCGCCCAGCATCGCGCGCCACCTCGAACCAAACCTCGCCCTGGGAAAGGCTGACCTCGCGGATGACACGGTCGAAACTGACCTTCACCCGGCTGTCGGTGTTGAGGTCCAGGCTGGAGCCGTCCTGAAGGGGCACCCGCCGCCCCTCGCCCACCCCCGTGGCGATGCGACGCCCCCCAAGGATCAGAGGCGACAGGCTCAACCCGGCGACACCCGCCGCCAGGGCGGCCCCGCCGCCGAACAGCAGGCCGCGACGCGCCATCAGCGGGGCGGGCATCAAGGGCTTGGGATTAAGAGCGCGCCCGCGATCCAGGCTCATCCAGGCCGCGTCGGCGCGCACGAAGGCGCCGCGCTGGCGCGGATCTTCCGCCAACCAGGCTTCCAGCTCGGCCGTCTCCGCCGGGCTCAGGCCGCGGTCGCGCCTAACGACCCAGTCGGCTGCGGCGCGGTCGATCGGATTGGACGGCTTGCTCAAGTTCCACTCGGCCCGATTGGGCGGCGACCGCATCCAGCAGCAGACGCAGCCCCTTGGCCGCCTGCTTTTCCACAACGTTCTCGGTGACCCCGAGCTGCCTGGCGATCTGCCTCTGACTCAGACCCTGCACCTTGCGCATGACGAAAATGGTGCGGCATCGCTGAGGAAGGGACTCGATAAGCTGACTGATCCGGCGAAGCTCGATGCGACCGCCGGCGAGCCGTTCCGGGGAAGGGCTCTCATCAACGACGTTGGTCCACGCCATTTCCGCCACGTCGTCGATGCCGACTACGCGATTTTTTCGCAGCTGGTCGAGGGCGACATTGCGGGCCGTGGTGAAGAAGTAGGCGCGGGGACTGGCGATCAGCGCGGGATCGGCCACGCCGGCCATGCGGCAGTAGCTCTCCTGGACCACGTCATCGACCTCCACGAGCCGCAGGCTGCGGCGCAGCCAGGCGCGCACATCCGCCTCGTGGGGCAGGATCTCGTCGGCGATCCAGCGGCCAATGTCGTGGTGATGGGAGATCGCCGCCCCGCGGGTCCGTTCAAGCTCGGCGCCCCGTTATCGAGTTCTGGTGACAGCGGTTTGAAGACTTCCGTTACGTAAGCAGCGGGCTTGCGGAAAGGGCGGCCCGGCCGAAGCCGGACCGCCCTTCACATCGTCAGAACCGCGCCGACGGCGACAGGTGGTTGGAGAAGAACAGGCTGTTGAGCAGCAGGCGCTCGGTGTTCAGCCAGTACTTGCGATGCGCCGGGTCGTCGGCGAACAGCACCACATTGCCCTCACCCTGGCGCGCCACCTGCGCCCAGACCGAACCCGCCGCCTGCTTGCGCAGGCCCTCGGGCAGGTAGCCGTTGACCACCGGCTGGGCGTCGATGCGCACCACGTTGGAGAAGGCGTCGGACACCGGCGACAGGGTCACGTCGGTTTCCTTGTTCACGAACAGCGCCCGTTGCGGCAGGCCGAAGGCCAGCGGGTGGGTGATGTCGGCGTCGGCGGACAGGGCGTTGCCGGAGCTGCGCTTCTCGGCCAGGGCGTCGCGACGGGCGGCAAAGTCGAGGCGCTCGGCCTTGTCCTCCGCTTTCTCGTCAGCCGCCTTGGGCGCCGGGCCGGTAAGACCCTTGGCGACCGCCCATTTGGAGGCGGCGCCGAAGGTGACCAGCGAGCCGCCGCTCTGCACCCAGCGGCGCAGGGCCGCCACGGTGTCGTCGCTCCAATCGTCATAGCGACCGCCCGCCAGGACGATGCTGCTGTAGCCGCCCAGGGGCAGGCGCCGCAGCTGCGCCGGGTCGAGGCGCGTGGCCGGCCAGCCCAGGCGTTCGCTCAGCGAGAACCAGGTGGAGCCGATCTCGGTGGCGTTGACGCCCTCGCCCATGACCAGGGCGATCTTGGGCTTGCGCAGCGGGCGGACGCTTTCGCTGCCCAGGTCGATGCCCGACAGGCTCTGCCCCGTGGCCAGGCCGTAGGCGGTGACGCCGGCCTTGCGGGCGGCTTCGTCCACGGCGGCGCGCAATTGCGCGGCGTCGAGGCTCTGGCCTGCGGAGGCCACCACCAGGGTCCCACGTCCGAAGGCGGTCTGGCCGCCCTGGACGCGGGCCGAGAACGGCTCGAACGCGGCGCGGACCTTCACACCCTTCTGCAGCAGAGCCGACAGGACGCGCGGCGCGTTCACGTCACGCCAGTCTACAGCGTAGGCATAGGCTTGCTCGCCGCCCACGACGCCGCCGGCGGCGGTCGGAGCCGCCGTCACCGCCGCGCCCAGCGAAGGCGCGTTCTTGGCCCGGCCGACGGTCAGGCCATAGGCCGGCGCCACCGCATAGGACGTGCTGCCATAGACACCACCCTTGGTGGGCGGCGTCGGCTCGAAGATGGAATGGATCAGGCGGAACTGCGGCTGAGCCGACGGCACCACCCAGGCGCTGCCTGGCTGATAGGTGCGGCCGTCCAGGGTGACCGGCGCGCCCAGGGCGTGGACGCGGATCTTGTGCTGCAGCAGCAGATCCAGGGTCTGGCGCGACAGGCCCGGGTCGGCCGGATCGCCGAACACGAAGGCGGCGTGCTTGTAGCGACGCCCTTCATCCACCGCCGAGCGGAAGAACTCGCGCTGCAGGTTGAACAGGCCCTGGCGCTCGGCCACCGCGCCCCGGACGGAGGCGATGCCCGTGGCCACCTGGTTGCGGATGGTGAAGGCGAAGGTCAGCGGGCCGTTGGCGGTGTCCTGCACCAAGCCGCGCGAGCTGGCCTGCTCCACCGTCACCCCGACGCCGCCGTGGAAGTCGGGATAGGTCGAGCCATAGACGGCCGAGAAGTTGTCGTAGTTCTCGCCCGTGTAGTAGAGCGAGCCCAGGTCATCGAGGGCCTTGGCGTGGTAGCGCGCCAGCACCTTGTTGAACTCGTAGGAAGCCTTGGGCAGCAGCGGGCTTTCCATGCTCGCCGGCGACGGTTCGAAGTAATAGGTGCTGCCCGAACCCATCTCGTGGAAGTCGATCTGCACGTTGGGCAGCCAGCGGTGGAAGACCTCCAGCTTGGCGCGGGTCTCCTTCTGGGTGACCGCCAGCCAGTCGCGGTTCAGGTCGGTGAAGTAGTGGTTGGTCCGCCCCATGGGGAACGGCTCCACGTGCTCCTTGTCGGCCGAGTTGGAGACCGCCGGGTTGTTCTTCCAGGCGTTATGCCAGTTGGCGGCGCGGTCGCGGCCGTCCGGGTTCTGGGCGGGATCGATGATCACTACCGCCTTTTCCAGCCAGTCCTGGACCTCGGCCGAACGGTTGGCCGTCAGGTAGTAGGCGGTCAGCAGGGCCGCCTCGCCGCTGGACGTCTCGTTGCCGTGAACGCCGTAGTAGAGGCCGACCACCACCGGCGTGCGCGCAAGATCCGGCGCCGCGGCGTTGGGATCGGCGACCGCCGCGTGCGCGGCCTGAAGCTCCCCCAGACGCCCTTGGTTGGCGCCCGAGGTGATCGTCACGGCCAGGAGCGGACGCCCTTCATAGGTGCGGCCGATCTCCTCGACGCTGACACGGTCCGACAAGCGGTCCAGCTCTCGCAGATAGGCGACGACCTGATCATGGCGCGTATAGTGCGAGCCGATCGGATAGCCGAGGAAGGCCTCCGGCGTCGGGATCGCCGCGTCGAAATCGGCGGCCGGCGCCTGTGGGAAGAAGTAGCTGCTCTGTGCGGCGGCGATGGTCGGGGCCGAGGTAAGGACGGCGGCGGCGAGGAGCGCCGCGGGGGCGGCGTTCCGGAGCCAGGACTTGAAGGACATCGGGTCTATCCAGGTAAAATGATGCGACGGTCTAGCTTGGACTAGAGACGATAGTCGAAGCCGATCTGGAAGTAGCGACCGCGCAGATCGTACTGGGTGAAATCGTAGGGCGCGCGAATGCCGGGGAAGTTGGCGTCGTAAGGCGGCGGCGTGTCGAAGATGTTCTCGACCTTGGCGTAGAGGGTCGTGTTCTTGATCCCCGACCAACCCACATAGAGGTCGAACTGGTTGTAATCGTCAACGCGCTTCTGGCCCGCCACGTTGGGCACCAGGTCATAGCCGGCGGTGTGGAACCAGGTGACGCTGCTGTCGAGATCGCCAAACGACCAGCCCAGGCGCGTGGTCGCCTTGTCGGCGGGAAGCGACGGCCCGCGGTTGTTGCCCGCATAGTTCACCAGCGGCCCGCCGACGGTGACGGGACGGCGGTAGTCGATCACGTGGGTATAGGCGCTCGACAGGGTGAAATCGCCGAAGGTCTCGGTGCTCAGGCGCTGGCTCAGCTCGATGTCGAAGCCCGACGTCTTCAGCTCGGTGAGGTTCTGGTAGCGGTTGTACACGGCCACCAGCTTGCCCCGCGCGTCGCGGATCACGTCGGCCGGATTGTTGGCCTGAACGATGGTCGTGCTGTTGTTGGTGCCGACCAGGTTGTCGAGTTCGATGCGATACCAGTCGATGCTCAGCAGGGTGCCGCGACGCGGCGTCAGCACCGCTCCGACGTTGAAGGACTTGGTGCGCTCGGGCTCCAGGTCGGTGTTGCCGACCGTGAAGAAGGTCGGGCTCTGGCGCGAGCCGGGGATGTCCGGATCGAACGGGTCGACCACCGTGCCGTAGGAGATGTTGGTCGAGGACGAGTTCTCCGACAGCGACGGGGCGCGGAAGCCCTTGGACGCCGAGGCGCGCAGGGTCAGGACCTGCAGCGGTTTCCAACGGATGCCGGCCTTGGGCGAGAAGGCGCTGCCGAAGTCGCTGTAATGGTCGGCGCGGCCGGCGATCTGCACTTCCAGGTTCGACAGGATCGGCAGGTTGGCTTCGGCGTAGCCGGCGATCACCTCGCGCTCGCCGTCGACGGCGGCGATGGCCGGGCGGATCTGCAGGCCGGCGTCGATCTGCCAGGGATTGCTGGAGACCAGGGATTCATGCCGGTACTCGACCCCGGCGGCGTAGCCGATCGGGCCGGCCGGCAGGTTGAACAGCTCGCCCGAGATCTTGAAGTCCGCGCCGTACAGCTTGGACTTGGCGGGACGCACGGTGCTCAGACGGATGCTGTCCAGCACCGCGGGCGAGGTCGCGCTCGGCTTGTGCAGGTTCAGGCTGCCATTTGCGAGAGCTGCGGCCAGGGTGAAGCGATTGGCGAAGCCGGCGGCCACTTCCTCGCGCTCATCGCTCTCGGCGGCGAAGGCGGCGAACTCCCAGTCGAAGCGTTCGTTCTTGCCGCGCACGCCGGCCAGGGCGCGATAGGCCTTGGAGATGTTGGTCTTCAGCGACTGACCGAGATCGAAGAAGGTGTACTCGATCTGCGTGCCGACGCCGTAGGGGTTGTACGGGTTGCCGGCCGGCAAGACATTGGAGACCGGCTCGGCCAGGCCGGTGTTGGCGTTCAGGGCGAAACGGCCGGCTTCCAGCGTGAAGTAGGGGCTGGAGCCGAAGATCGATTGGCCCTTGATGTAGCTGTAGATCACCTCGCCGAAGGCCTCGACGTTGTCGGACAGCCGCACGGTTCCGTGCAGATAGGTCTGATAGCGGTCGGTCGATGGGATCAGGGTCGTGTAGGGCGCAAGGTTGATGGCGCAGGTGTTGCCCGACAGGCCGTCGATGGGCGCGCTGGCGGTCAGGCGCATGCCTTCGGGGCACTTGCCTTGAGCGTCCAGCAGCGGCACGGACGCGCCGTTCACCAGGAAGCGGGCGCCCTTGGCGCTCCAGGCATTCCAGCGGCCGCCCGGCTTGCCGGTATAGATGCCGGAATCGGTGAGGTCGCGCTGGTCCTGGTCGAGACGCTCGCGCTCATAGGCCTCGGCGCTGAACAGGACGTTCCAGCCGTCCTCCTCCAGATCGCCATAGCCGGCGACGACCTTGCCGCGCCAAGTATCTAGACCGCCCTGGTCGGACGTGCCGTAGCTGGCGCCGGCTTCCACGCCCTGGAAATTCTCGCGGGTGATGATGTTGACCACCCCGGCCACGGCGTCCGAGCCGTAGATGGCCGAGGCGCCGTCCTTCAGCACCTCCATGCGTTGCACGGCCACGAGCGGCAGGGCGTTCAGGTTGACGAAGGTGTCCGACAGGCCGCCCGACGGGAAACCGTAGTTGGCGACGCGACGTCCGTTGAGCAGGACGAGCGTGTTCTTCTGCGAAAGGCCGCGCAGACCGATCCCCGCCGAGCCCGACGCCCAGCCGCTGTTGCTGGTCTCGTTGGTGGCGTTGCCGGTGTTGGCGCTGATCGAGCGGAGCAGGTCGGCGACCGTCACCTTGCCCGAGGTCTGCACCTCTTCCTGGCCGATCACCTGCACGGGGTTGAAGCCCTGGGCGGAGGCGCTGCGGATGTTGGTGCCGGTCACCACCAGGGCGTCGACGTCGGTCGCCTCCGGATTGGGCGCCGCCTGGGCAAGGGCCAGGGCGGGAAGGCTGACGGAGGCCAGAAGGGCCAGGGCCGCGAAGGTCGACTTGGGCATGAGAGAGAGATACCGGCGTTTAATTTCTATCTGGCCGGTGGGAGTAGTCGCTCAAGCTTCTTCAAGCGCCCGAGAAATTCTGCAAGCCGATTTAGCGACAAGAGCTTGCTGGCAATGATATACCGCGGATCGACGCGCCGCATGGTTGTAGATTTGCTCTTCCTCAGCGCTGTGAAAGCGCTGCTTTTCTCGACTACCGCCGATAGGCCCGCGATTGCGCCGCGATAAGCCCTGCCGCACCAAACACGGACACGCTCAAGGTTCAGGCGGGAGAATGTTCATGGCCCGAAAGCTCGACGCCAACCGGTTCGAAGCCGCCCTCCAGGACGAGCTCTACGCCCTGGCCGCGACGCTGTATGACGACAATCCGGTAGCCGCGGTGATCAAGCTGCGCGCCCTGACCGAGATTGGCGATCGTCTGGACCTTGAGGCGCTGATCAATCTGGCGGCCCGCTTGGCCCGGCAGGCGCGTCGGGAGGGCGGAGCGGCTGGGCCGAACGCCTTCTGATCGGCGCGGCGCCTTGGTTCCACCGCAAGTTGTTGTGCGATTGTTCGCTTTCCGGAACCCGTCATTCTGATCTTGAGGCTTCCCCCTAAAAGCCTCCAGCGGTCTTCAAGACCGTGTCTCGCACGGTGATGGTTCAACCACCACAGCCCCCATGCGCCGTGTGGGCGACCGCTCGACGGGTCCGCCATCCGCAGGCGGGCCCGCCGGGCGGCGGACCTGCCAAAATCCCTTCAGTTCAGGCGGCGCTTTCCAGCCCCCGACAGACCGTTCTTACGAAGGTACGGCGGCTGGGCGGAATGCGGTTGTAGGATTCCAGGAGCTGCAGCGCCCCCGGCGTCGCCAAAAGCGGCGTGGCGTCGAACACGCCGCCGCCATCGGCGCCCTCCTCTCCCAGCAGCCAGGCCGCCGAGGTCTCCAGAGCCCGAGCGATGGCCACCAGCCGCGAGGCGGAGACCCGATTGGCGCCGTGCTCGTACTTCTGAATCTGCTGGAAGGAGACACCCACCAGATCGGCCAGGGTCTTCTGCTTCAGCTGCAGCATCCGGCGGCGAAGCCGCATGCGGGCGCCCACCCTGACGTCGAACGCGCCGACCTTCTCTTCCCTATGCATCTGCCTTCGCCTCTACCAAGAGATAAGGGGCGGGGCCGCCTTGAGCGACCCCGCCAAGGTTCGCCCTCATGCCATCCAGGCCGTGTCGCTACCGTAGACGCCGACCAGGTCGATGTTGAACTGCGCCTGACCGTCGGCCAGGTCGAAGTAGAAGTTCTCGAGCGCGTTGGCGTACGAGCCGAAGTTGGCCTTGGCGGCCTCGGCAAGGATGTAGCCGACCACGCCGGCCTTCAGGGCCATGCCGCTGTCCAGCGCGCCGACACGCGGCAGGATCGTCGCTTCGAACGCCGCCTTGCGGCTGACGATGTCGTTGATCCCCGCATTGGCGTCCACGCCGGCCGCGACCGCCGTCGAGATGCCGATGATGGTGTCGTAGGCCTTGGTCACCGTCTGCGCGAAGCTGAGGTTGCCGTAGCTCTGCTTGAACGACGCCGCCGCCTCGCCATTCAGCCCGAGATTGACCGCGAAGTTGATGTAGCGGTTCTCGAGATTGAAGGTCGTGTAGTAGGCGTCGGTCAGATCCGTCGCGTTGAGCGTGTCCGGCGCGTTGACCAGGAAGTCCAGGCCGGCCTTGGACGGCGTCTTGCCGGTGAAGAACTGATAGCTCAGCACCGCCACCGAAGTGGTCGCGTCAACCGCGTCGATGATCTTCTGCACCGCGAAGCCGCTGCCTAGGGACTGCGAGTTCATCTGGGTAGTCACGCTGCTGATCATGGCCTGGGCGCCGGCGCCCTTGGCCGAGTCCGGATCCACGCGGGTGATGTTCTGGTAGGCGGTCGCCAGGTCCAGATTGATCGAACCGCTGGGCGTCCAGCCCTTGCCGCCGACACCGGAGCCGCCGCCATTGTTCTCGCCGTTGTCCGGCGGCGTGGTCGGGGTCGTTGGAGTGGTCGGAGTCGTCGGCGTGATCGTGGTCCCCGGCAGCACATCGACGTTCAGCACGCCGCCCGGCGACAGGACATCCACAGTCCCCAGACCGCCAGCACCCAAACCGGGGAGCAGGTCCACATTGGCCAGTCCGCCGGAACCGCCCAGGTTAACGCCAACACCGCCGGCCAGGCCGGGCAGCACCGTCAGGTTCAGCCCGCCGTTCGAACCGCCGGACAGATCGATAAGTCCAAGAATATTCGTCATTTTCCCACCAGCCCTCGAGATTTGCCGACCCGCCCGATGCGGATCGGGCTCAACCGAGGCGAGACAACTTTCTCCCGCTCGCTCCGGTAGAGCTCATTTTGGGCATACACCCCAGTCGCAAAACATTGCAATACCCATTTTGGGTTTGGCGAGTTGCTCAGCCTTGCCGCCGAGGCCTCTCCCATGGGTTGTGAGCGGCATGGATCGGCAGGAGCGAGCAGCCCTCGCGGCAGCGAGCCGACGCTGTCGTCGGCGCATTTGGGAGAACGCTGAAATCCTTGCTGATAAGGGAAGACAACGCTGTCGTTGATGAGAGGTCAGAGCGGCCGATAGCGGCTCATCGGGGCTACCTCAGCGCCATCGAAAGGCGCCACCTGGCGCGCCCAAAGGCGGGCTGAAAACATCGCCCGCCTTGCGCGACATAACGACACAACGACTACCGATGATTGAGCATTCGGGTCAGCCTCAAAATCGCGTCGTACCCTTGCGACACAGGGGAAGCCGAGGGGCTGAGATGGACTATCCGATCGACTGGCTGAAAGACCTCAGGGGCGCGGTCCGACTGCTCGCACGGCTCGATGCGAAGTCGCGAAACGAGGCGCGACGCATCGCCGCGGATATTGCTTCAGGCATGGGCGCGGTATCGCCCGGGCTTCTCTTGGAGGTGGCCCGTTGCTTTGACCTCCATCGCACCGCTTTGGACGATTATCACGGCCAAGAAGACGCCATTATCGCCAGTTTGAGGGTTTTCGCCTGCCTGCGGGAGGCTCCCTCCGCCAACCATAGACTCGCCCATAAGTTGCCATCGAGCGGCGCGGGAAGCCTTTAGCGACGTTAACTGCACCTTAAGTGCGGTTAGCGCCGATTGCTATCGTAAGGCGAGTTGGGACATATAATTCGCCATGCGTGCACCCAGTTTGGGTGGCATGGGAGACAACTATGAGGCCGCAGGCTGTCGGTCAGTTGATGATTGGGTTCGGCGCGATCCTGGGCCTAACCTTGATCGCGTTCGGTCTCTGGCGCGTGCTCAACCCGCGCGAGCCGCGCCCGGTCGCCGCGGTGCCTAAGCATCAGCTGATCGTCACGACGCGCGCCATCGCCCGCGGAAGCGTGCTCGCGCCCGCCGACCTGAAGATCACCGAGACCAGCGCGCAGCCCCCCGCCGACGCCCTGCCGGATGCGACCGCCGCCGCCGGCCAGCTGACCAGCATAGACATCCCGCAAGGCGTGACCGTCACCCGCGCCATGCTCACCCCGGCCCAGACCGCTCCCCTGGCGATGCAGGTGCCCGAAGGCCTGCGCGCCGTCAGCCTGGACGCCGACGTCGAGGCCGGCGTGGCGCGCTATCTGGCGGCCGGCGACAAGGTCGATGTCCAGACTGTTCTGGAAAACCGTGTGTTCGGCGGCATGGGCTCTGGCCCGGATTCCGGGCGCGCCGCCACCCTGATGACCAATGTCCTTGTCCTGGCGGTCGGCGAAGCCGGCGGCGCCGATCAAGGCGGCGGTCGGCGCGCCGTCACCCTGGCCCTGACGCCGGAGCAGGTGCCCGACTTCATGTTGGCGCGCAGCCTGGGCCGGGTCTTCCTCGCCCTGCGCCGCCCGGGGGAAGAAGCCGCGCCGACGCCGGCCTCGACCCTGAGCAGCCTCACCGGCGCTTACGCCGCCCCACGCCCCGCCGTCGTCATGCCGGTCGTCTCCCGCGCCGCGCCGCGGCCGCGCCCCGCGGCCATGCCGGTGGAGGTCGTGCTCGACGGCCGCTCCATCCTGCAACTGCCGGCGGAGGGCGCGCGATGAGACAGGTTCTTCTGGCTGTCAGCGCCGCCGTCGCTGTTTCGGCGACCGTCAGCATCCCCGCCCGCGCCTCGTCTCAGGCGCAAGCCGCCTCCAGCCTGGCCGCGCCGCCCCTGACCCTGGAAGCGGGCCAGGAACGCACCTTGGCCAGCCGTCAGCCGATCCGCCGCCTGGTGATCGACGGCTCGACCATCATCGAGGCCACGCTGAAGAGCCCACGCGAACTCATCCTGAAGGGGCTGACCACCGGGATCGCGCACGTGACCTGGGAAAGCGCCGAGTCCCGCCAGAGCCTGACCGTCGAGGTGCGCCCGAAAGGCGCCGGCGAGGCCGACGCCATCGCCCGCCGCATCCGCGCCGAGGGCGGCCTGGACGGGGTCGACGCCGAAGCTAGCGCTGCGGCCCCCATCGTCAAGGGTGAGGTCGGCGACCTGCAATCCTGGTCGCGCGCAGACGCACTGGCCAAGGCCTATGGCGCCGGCGAAGGATCGGCCGTAGCCGTGACGGGGCAGCAGATGGTGGCCGTCGACGTGCAGTTCATCGTCGTCGCCTCGCGCACGCTGCGCCAACTGGGCTTCAACTTCACCAAGCTCGACAACGGCTTCCAGGGCGGCCTCTTCGCGCCCAGCTCGCTCGGCAGCTACAGTTTCGACCGCACGGGTCTTCAACTAAGCACCAGCCAACCCCTGGCCGGGGCCTTCGATCTGGTTCTGGGCGATGCGGCCAACGGCGCGTTGGGCGTGCTGAGCGCGCTGTCGGGCGCCGGTTTGTCGCAGGTTCTGGCTCAGCCGACCCTGCTGGTCCGCTCGGGCGAAAAGGCCGACTTCCTGGCCGGCGGCGAAGTGCCGGTCCCCGTTCCGCAAAGCTCCGGCGGAACCAACGGCGCCGTCGTGACCATCGAGTACAAGCCCTACGGCGTGCGCCTGGATGTCGCTCCGGTCGTGATGGGCGACGGGCGGATCATCCTGAAGCTGTCGCCCGAGGTCAGCGAGCTCGACTACGCCAGCGGCGTCCAGCTGCAGGGCTTCACCATTCCCGGCTTCCGGCGGCGGTCGGCCTCGACCACCGTGCAGCTGGGAGACGGGCAGTCCTACATCATCGCGGGGCTGAGCTTCTCGTCCAGCAACGCCACCGACAACGCCGTGCCAGGACTCGGCTCCCTGCCGGTGATCGGCTCGCTGTTCAAGACGCGCGAGAACAGCCTGGAGCGCCAGGAACTGATCATCGTCGCCACGCCGCGTCTGGTCGATCCGCTGGATCCGGAGGAAGCGCGCGCCCTGATCAATCCGGTGAAGCCTTCCATCGCTTCGGAGATGGACATGCTTTTGAACGTCGACACCACGGCCCGCCGGGCCAAGCGCTTTGGGGTGCGGTGATGGCGCGTATCGGACTCATCAGCGCTGACGAACGCCTCCGGCTGCGGTTGGAGACCGCCCTGGAGGACAACGCCCACGTCTTCGCCGTCGGGGCGGACCCGGCCGGTCTGTTCCAGGCGGTTTCGGTCTCGCGGCCGGACATCGCCATCCTGGATCTGGACCGTATCGACGGCTTCCGGGGTTCGCTCAACACCGCCACGGAGGTTCTTCGCCGGTTCGATCCGGGCCTACCGGTCATCGCGTTCGGCGACGCCCATGATCCGTCCCTGGTCCTGTCGGCCGTGCGCGCGGGCTGCGTCGACGTGCTGTCGCGCGACGACGCCACCAGCGCCATCGTCACCGCGATCGATCGTAACCTGAAGGCCCTGGCCCGTCCGGGTCGCGAGGATGTCCGCTTCACCCTGGTGCTGTCCGCCTTTGGCGGCGACGCCGACGCGCACCTTGCGGTCAACCTGGCCCTGGCGCACGCCCGCAACGGCGAGACCCTGCTGATGGACGCCGCGGCGGGCGCGCCTGAAGCCTGCGCCATTCTCGACCTGTCGCCCAACTACTGGCTGCAGGACGCCTGGCGCGACCTGGCGCGCCTCGACCGCACGCTGCTCAAGTCCGTGCTGCCCCGGCATGAGGGGACCGGCATGAAGCTGCTGGCCGGCGCCGCCTCCGCTCATGAGGACGCCATCGGGCCGGAAGCCGCCTTCCGCGTCGTCAGCGCGGTGCGCTCGCTCTATCGCGAAGTCGTGCTGCGCATGGGCCCGCTGCGCGAGGAGACGGTCCTCGCCCCGCTGGTCGAAGCCGCCGACGAGGTTCTGCTGGTCTGTCCGCAGAGCATCACCGGCGTGAAGGAAGCCAAGATGCTCCTGAGCCGGGTGGCCTCCGAAAGCGACACGCGCGCCAAGGTGGTCCTGATCGTTCCCGAATACGATTCATCGATCAACCTGAGCACCGAGCAGATGCAGCGGGCTCTCGACGTGCAGACGGTTCATCGCATCCCGCCGGCGCGCACCGAACTGCTCAACGCCATGAACGCCGCCCGGCCAAGCATGATCGAGGCCCCCAACGGCGCCTACACCAAGTTCGTCGAGCGCCTGGCGCTGGGACCGAAAGCGGAAGAGGCGCCCCGCGGCCTGCTGCTGAGGCTGGCCCCGCGCCTTCTGGGTAAGAACAGATGAGCCGGCCGTCCGACATCGCCCGCACTGATGACCTGGTCCTCACCGACCTTTATCAGGAAGCCAAGTTCGCGATCTTCGAGCGCCTGCTGGAGCAGCTCGAGACCAAGAGCATTGTCGGCGGCGCGAAGTCGGCCGCGGTCCGGGTCGAGATCGAGGAGGCCATCCACCGCCACAGCGCGCGGGCGGGCATGGCGCTCAACAGCGTCGAGCGGATCCGCCTGGCCGACGACCTGCAGAACGAGGTGGCGGGCCTGGGTCCGCTGGAGCCGCTGCTGCGCGACGCCTCGGTGGACGACGTCATCTGCAACGGCCCCATGCGCATCTTCGTGGAAAAGGGCGGCCGGCTGCATCGGGCCCCGGCCCGCTTTCGCGACACGGCGCACATGATGACGATCATTCAGCGCATCGTCGGCGCGGTTGGTCGGCGGGTCGATGAATCGACCCCGTATGTGGATGCGCGACTGCAGGACGGCTCGCGGGTCAATGTGGTGGTGCCGCCGATCGCGCTCGACGGGCCGATGCTCTCCATCCGCAAGGTTCGCGCCCAGCCCCTGACCGCCGGCGACATGGTTCGCGGCGGCAGCCTGTCCCAGGAGATGCTGGACTTCCTGGAGCGCGCGGTTCGCGCCCGCCTTAACATCCTGATCAGCGGCGGGACGGGCTCGGGCAAGACGACGCTGCTCAACCTGCTATCCAGCTACATCGCCGACCACGAGCGGGTGATCACCATCGAGGACGCGGCGGAGCTGAAGCTGCAGCGCGACGACGTGGTCCGGCTCGAAACGCGCCCGCCCAATGTCGACGGCACGCGCGAGGTGAGCGCCCGCGACCTAGTGCGCAACGCCCTGCGGATGCGCCCGGACCGCATCGTCCTGGGCGAGGTTCGCGGCGCCGAGGCGGTGGAGATGCTCCAGGCCATGAGCACCGGACACGACGGCTCGATGGCCACCCTGCACGCCAATAACGACCGCGACGCCTTCGCCCGTCTGGAGATGCTGCTGTC
Organism: Caulobacter sp. 73W; assembly: GCF_041021955.1. Taxonomy (GTDB): domain Bacteria; phylum Pseudomonadota; class Alphaproteobacteria; order Caulobacterales; family Caulobacteraceae; genus Caulobacter. The sequence goes on along the minus strand of NZ_CP158375.1, from coordinate 2,438,129 downwards.
GTTCGGCGGGCTGAACAGCGACCCCCGCGCCCTTCGCCGCTACGTCGCCTCCAGCGTGCAGTTGGTGGTCCAGATCCAGCGCCTCTTCGACGGCTCCCGGAGGATCACCTCGATCAGCGAGGTCACGGGCGTGGAGGGCGAGGTCTACAGCCTCAACCAGCTCTTCCTGTTCGACGAAGCCGGCGGCCCCAACGGCGGGCACCGCACCCTGTCGCGCCGCCCGTACTTCGCCCAACGCCTGTCGCGCGCCGAGGTCGTCCCGGCATGGGGGCGTCCATGATCTGGATGCTAGCGGGTCTACTTCTCCTCCTGGCGATGGCCGGCGGCGCCGTACTGGCGCGTCGCGCGCGAGAGCGCAGTCTGGCCGTGCTGACCAAGCGCCTCGAAGCCCTGGAGCAGAAGGCGGACCATGACGTCGTCCGCCGCCGGCTGGAGGACTATGCCGGCCGTTGGCGCTGGGCCCACACCCTGCTCGCCCAGGCCGACCTCGAGCCCGAGCGCAGCAAGCTGGCGACCGGCGTGGCCGTCGCCGCCGGGATCTGCGTCCTGGCCGGGTTCATCAACGGACCGCTGGGCTTCATCGGAGCGGCCGTGCTGCTTTGCCTCGCGGCCGTCGTCGCCGTGGTGTTCATCGCCGCCCGTCGCCGGAACGTTTTCATCGCCGGGCTTCCCTATCTGCTCGACGCCATCCGCCAGTCCCTGTCCTCCGGCTCGTCGTTGCATCAGGCGATCCTGCGCGGCGTGCAGACGGCGCCGGAAGCGGTGCGGCGCTATCTGGAGCCCGCCGCCCGCCGAATTGACCATGGTGACGCCGTGCATGACGCCGTGGCCTGGGCCGCGGATCAGGTGGACATCGAAGAGCTCCACATGCTGTCCGTGGCGCTGGAGATCAACGCCCGCCACGGCGGCGCCGTCACTCCGATCCTGACCGGCCTGGCCCGACTGCTGCGCAACCGCGCCCGCACCGAGCGGGAGCTGAAAGCGTCGACGTCGCAGATCCGCACCAGCGCCAACGTCCTGACCCTGACGCCCATCGCCGCGGCGGGTCTCGGGGCAAGCATGAACCCGCAATACGTCTCGTTCCTTACCAGCACCCAGCAGGGCGCCATGCTGCTGGCGATCGCGGGCTCCTTGATGCTGATCGGCGTGGTGTTGATCCGCCGCCTGCTGAGGCTGAGCTATTGATCGCCGCGATCGTCAATAGGCCCTTCGAGGCGGGGCTGTGGGTGGTCGCGGTGGCGACCATGGCCTGGGGGCTGCGCCTCCTGGCCAACCAGGTCCGGGTCGACGAACGGCTGCACGACCTGGACGGGACCGCCGAGCCCACTGATCGGAGCGGCTTCCAGCCGCCACGCATACTGCAGGTCATGTCGCCCCTGCTCCTGACGTCCAAAGGCGACCGCAGGGAGATCGAGGACAACCTGGCGGCGGCCGGCTATCCCGCCAGCGGCGCGTTGGTGTTCGGCGCGGTTCGACTCGGCCTGGCCTTGGCCGGCCTGCTGATCGGCGCGCTGCTGACGGGTCCGCTGAATCTCGAGGGCTCCGCCAGGCTTCTTCCAGCCATCGGCGGATTGGGGCTGGGCTTCATCGTCGCCAAACCCTTGCTGGCCAGCCGGGCCGACGTCCGTCGCCGCAAGATCCTGGCCGAGCTGCCCTTCACGCTCGACGTCCTGCTGATGATGCTGGAAAGCGGCGTCAGCCTGGACTTGGCCTTCCGCAGCCTCGCCCAGGGCGAGGGCCGCGCCGCGCCCCTGACCCGCGAGGCCACCGCCACCCTGGTCTCCGACCTGCAGCGCGGCATGCCCTACGGCCAGGCCCTGGACCGGTGGTCCGCCCGCCTGGGCGTGACCGGCGCCAAGGAACTGGCCGAGGTGTTCAAGCAGTCCCTCGCCCAAGGCACGGAGCTGGCGCGGACGCTGCGCGAGTTCGCCGAGGAGTTCGCCGAGCGGCGCATGTCGGCCGCGCGCGAATCCATCGGGACCAAGACCACCCAGATGACTGTGATCATGATCGTCTGCTTCATCCCCAGCCTGCTCATCATGCTGGCGGGGCCGGCGATCTTCATGCTGTCAGCGCAAATTCGTGGAGTTGGGCAATGAAACGCCTCGCCCTTTGCATCGCCCTGGCCTTGTCGTCGGCGGCCGCTCCGCACCTGGTCCTGGCGGCCGCCGCGCCGCCGGAGATCGAGGCGATCGACGCAGCCAAGTCGCGCAAGCTCTACCTGATCACCATCGACAAGATCGCCAAGGATCGGCCGCTCGCCGCCCTGGCCTATCTCGACGACTATGACCGCCGCTACAAGGGCGACCCCAAGGCCGCGCTCCTGCGCGCCGACTGCCTGATGCGGGTGGGCGAACGCACGGCGGCGGAACAGGTCTATCGCACCCTTCTGAGCGGCGGACGCGGCAAGCTGGCGGACATGGACCAGGGCGCCGCCTGGGCCGGTCTCGGTCGCGTGCTCGCCGGACGCAGCCAATGGGTCGAAGCGGTCAGCGCCATGGGCGAAGCCGTCGCCAAGCAGCCGGTCAACACCGCCTTCATCAGCGACCTCGGCTACGCCCAGATGATGGCCGGCGACACACGCGGGGCGGTGTTCCGCCTGCGTCAGGCGCGCGAACTTTCGCCCCAGGACCCCATGGTCCGCAATAACCTGATCCTGGCGCTGTGGGCCGCAGGCGAGACCCGGGAGTCCGAACAGATGCTCCAGGCCCTCTCCGATCCCGACGAGCGGCAGGAGCTGCGCGGCCAGATCGCCCGCCGCTCCACCGGCGGCCTGACCGCCGCCTCGCCGTTGGCCGACGCCGATCTCAGCCGCCCTCTGGGCGCGGGGAAATGACCATGATGCTGTGCGCCCTTCTTCTCGCCGCCGATCTCGCCGGTCAGCAGCCGCCTCCGCCACCGCCCGCGAAGGAGGAGGCGTTCTCCGCGCGCCGCTTGATGGAGCTTCAGGCCGCCAAGCGCGAAACCCGCCGCCCCGCCGTCGGCCTCGACGCCGCCGAGGCGGCGCGGATCAACCAGATGCGCATCGAGGCGATCGGCCAGAAGGTCGCCAAGCAGAGCGGCGGGAGCGGCCCCGACGACACCGGCGGGACGGGGCCGAGGTGATGTGATGGCCAAGCCCGCTCCAAACTGGACCGCATCCTGCGCCAGCGAGACGGGCGCGACGGCCCCGGCCGTCGCGGTGATCCTGCTTGTCCTCTTCGGCTTCGTCGCGCTCGTGGTCGATACGGGCGCCTGGTATCTATCGCGGCGCGAGTTGCAGGCCGCCGCCGACGCCGCCGCCCTTGCGGCGGCGCCGTGGGCTGGCGACGGACGGGCCCAGACCGAGGCCCAAGCGGCGCTGACCGCCAACGGCGTCGATCCCGACGTTATACCGACGCTGGTCTCCGGCGTGTGGTGTCCATCCGGCTCGCTAGGCCCGACAACCCGCTTTCGTCCCGGACGCCTCGACTGTCCCGACCTGCCCGACGCGACGCGATCCAACGCCGTCCGCCTGACCGTGAGCGATCAGGGGCCCCTGATTTTCGCTCCACTCGTGGCGACGGGGATGACGCCGCCGAACTTGAACGTCCGCGCCACAGCCGCCCGGATCAACATGGCGGGCCTGACAGCGGGCTCCGGGGTGGTCGAGGTCAACCAGACGGCTGGGATCAACGCCGTGCTGGGGGCTCTGCTGGGAAGCAGCCTGAACCTCAGCGCCGTCACTTACCAGCAGATGCTGGCCGCTCAGGTGGACGCTCTGTCCCTGCTGGACGCCTTGAACACCAGACTGAACCTAAATGCCGGCAGCTACGATCAGATACTCAACGCACAAGCCAATGCTGGCCAGATTCTGGACGCCGCCGTCGGCGTTCTGGAGCAACGGGGCCAGACAGCTTCGATCAGCACCGGCTTGGCGGGCGCGAAGGTCATTCGCGATCTCGCCTTGCAGGCCCCCAACAAGAAGATCCAGATCGGCAAGCTGCTGAACGTCGGGGTCTGGAAAGACATTCCCGTGGGCCAATCGAGCCCCACGGCCGCGACGGCTGGGGTCGATCTGCTGCAGTTGGCCAGCACCAGCCTCCAGGTGGCCAATGGCAGTAACGCGCTTTCATTGGCTGCCCCGATCGACCTTGGAATCGTCAAGGTTGGTCTGCAGACAGCCCTGATTGAGCCGCCGCAGGGGTCCTATTTCACTTTTGGGCCGGAGGGGAGCCGCGTCCATACGGCTCAGGCGCGCCTGCAACTGAACGCCCAGATCAACCTTGCCCCCATCGTCGCGGCCAACTTGCCGATCTACGTGGAGGCGGGCAGCGGCGACGCTCAGATCACCAGCATCCGCTGCCAAGGCGACCCCTTGCGTGACACGCGGGTCGATGTCGCTGCGAGATCAAGCGCCATCGCACTCCATATCGGTTCGCCTCAGTCGAGCCTGATGAACAACTTCACCCAACCAGTGGCGAGCACGGCGATCACGCCGGCGAAAATTGATGTCATTCAGTTAGCCGGCCTTGGTTTGGCTTCGGTTCAAGTCAGCGGACAGGCCGCGCTGACTCAGCAGGCGCAAACCCTCCGGTTTGACCAACCCACCACTCCCATCATCACGATGCCAACGACGACGCCTTCCAGCAGCGGCTACATTGGGCGGACAGCCAAGACCACCAGCGACGCATCACTGGCGACACCCGCGCGTGCTGGGAGTGGCGCCAGCCTCTCGGCGGGCAGCTTGTCGCTCAAAACCTGCCTCTTTGGGCAGCTGCTATGCACGGGGTCGCTCAACAGCGAAGCGAACGCCCGAGCCGCGCTGAACACGGTGTTCGGCCTGCTCAATCCCCTCATCTCCGGGCTCCTGACGGGGCTCGGTGTCCATCTTGGCTATGTGGACGTCACCGTACCCGGCGTCCGCTGCGGTCAAGCGGTCTTGGTCGAATGACTGGCGCGACCATGACCCGCTTCCCCCAGGCCAGCAGAGGAGAGACGAAATGACTTTTGCCAATATCCGGCGCCGCATGGCCCGCTTCGTCCGTGATGAAACGGGCCTCGCGGCAGTCGAGTATGCCGTCATGGCCGTGATCGTGGTCGGTGTCGTCGTTGCCGCGGCAGAACCGCTTCGGACCGCTGTCACCGACGCGTTTAAGGATGCAGGGGAAGCAATCGGAAAGGCTGGCGATGCAGCCGCCGGCGGCGGTGGCGGCACCTGAATACGGTGACCAAGACGCTTGACGAAGAAGGATCGGCGGCGGTCGAGTTCGCGCTCGTCGCCCCGATCCTTCTGCTCATTCTTATGGGGATCGTGTCCGCGGGCATCTACCTGGCTACGATGCTGGCTGTCAGCAACACAGCCATGGAGGCCGCTCGCGCCACGATTCCCGGGATGACCGTCGCCGAACGCCGCACGCTGGCGACGGCGCGAGCCGATACGATGCTTTCAGCCTATGAGCCGTTTCTCGTTGAGAGCGAGGCGACCGTCGTCGCTGATCCTGCGGGAACAAACGCCTTCAGCGTTCAGATCACCTACAAGATGGACAGGTTCGCCGGGGCCCGCCTGGCCGGAGTGATCGGCCTGCCAAAGGAGATCACCCGCACCGCAGTCGTCGCCAACGGAGGCTACTGAATGGACGCCTACGACCTGCTGGCCCTGGGCGCCCTGGTGCTCGCCCTTCTGCCGATCGTCCATTTCGACCTGACCCAGACACGCATTCCCAACCTCGCCAATCTCGCCCTGGCGGCGACGGGGCTCGGCATTCACCTGATCACCGCGCCGGACTGGCGCACCCTGGCCTTCGATGGCGGGCGCATCGTCGGCGTCGCCGTCGTCCTGGTCGGCATCGGCTGGCTGGTGGCGCGCTGGCGGCCCAACGCGCGCATCGGCGCCGGGGACATCAAGTTCCTGATGGCGGCGTCGCCATGGGTGGGGTTCGTGGGCGCGTTCTATGTGTTCGCCCTGGCCAGCGGAATCCTGGTCGTGTTCAGCCTGACCCAGGCGGCCTTGGCGCCGGCGACCGGCGACTGGTGGCGGCCGCGCCCCTTCGGACCGATGCTGTGCATCGCTCTCGTTCTGATATTCCTACTTACTCGAATCAACTGATCCGCGAATATCCGTTGGCGGCCAAGGCCGCGGCGACGTCAAACAGGGGGACTGATTTGAACACCGCAATCTTCAAGAGCCTGGGCCTTGCCGCCGCGCTGACGGCGGTCGCCGCCACCGGGGCCAGCGCCCAGTCGGGCGCCGCGGCGGCCCAGAACCAGCTGAAGCTGATCGAGGCCCGGCGGGTGGTCCAGGCTCTGGGGCCGGACTCCGGCGTCAACCAGGCGACGGCCGAGGTCAACGCCACCGTCATGACCGAGCTGGAGCGCGCCGCCCCCGCCGGCGACAGCCAGCGCGCCGGCATGCTCACCGCCGCCGGCAAGCTGGCCGTGGCCAACATGCAGGCCCAGGTGGCCGAGGCCACCGCCGCCGCCTACGCCGCCAACTTCACCGCCGAGCAGTTGCAGGCCATGAGCGCGTTCTTCGCCTCTTCGGCGGGCAAGGCCCTGCTGGAGCGCCGCGAGGTGGTCACCCGCCAAAGCGCGACCCTGGCTCGCGCTCTGTTGCCCGAGGTGTTCAACCAGACGGCTTCGTCCTACTGCAAGCAGGTCTCTTGCACCGCCGCCGAGTGGCAGGCCTTCGCCACCCTGCTCGCGCGTGCGGCGAATGAGCAGAACGCTCGCCCGTGAGATGATCACCCGCGCGCCGGGGACGGAGTTGGAGTAGACTCGTCTGCTCGTCCCGCACCCCCGGCGCTCGCGATGGCGCCGCGGATCGACTAAGAGGGATGTTTGTCCGCACGGGTCGATAATGTTCGGATCGAGGAGATCAGAGGCGGTTAGCCTCAACGCGCCGATCGCCCGCGCGCCCGGCCTGGCCGCCGCGCGCCGCGGGGCCGCGGTCGCGCGCACCCTCGCCGATCTTCGCCGCAGCTTCGATGGCGATCTTGAGAAGCTGCTGATCTACCTCTGCATCGCCACCCTGGAGATGGAGCAGAGCGCCCGCGACGGCTGGACCGGCGCCACCGCCATCTCCATCGCGGAAGGCACCCAGATCAGCCGCGAGACAACCCGCCGCAAGCTGCTGGCCATGGCGAGCGACGACCTGCTGGTCCGCGACGCCGCCGACGCCTATCGCGTGCGCGACCTGCTGCACGCCCAGAAGGTTCTCGACGAACTGGCCCCCGCCGTGGGCGCGCCCCTGCCGCAGACCGCGCCGACCGCCGGGCATCAGGACTGGCGCGTGCGCGCCCGCTCACGCGCCGACGTGGCCGCCCGCGCCGCCGGCGCCGCGGTCTGGGAATGGGACCTGACCGCCCAGGAATTCGAGTGGGACCCGCAGATCTGGAGCATGCTCGGGCTGGACGCCGCCGAGCAGCCGAGCCTGCGCGCCTTGTTCCGCAATGTCTCGCCCGCCGATCGCGGACGCCTGGCCGACGCCATTGAGGTCTGCCGCCAGGGGCTGGGCGATGTGGACGAGGAGGTCGTCATTCTTGATGACGGCGCGTCCAAGCGTCTGCGCTATCTGGCCGAGGCCGTGCAGGACGGCGCCGGCCCGCCGCGCCGGATCGTCGGCGCCTGCGTGGACGTGACCGGCTGGCGCGCCCTGGCCGACGACCTGCGCCGCCAGCAGGAGCTGACCGACGTGGCCCTGGCCGCCGTCGGCGAGGCCGTGCTGGTGCTGGGCACCGACGGCCGCATCATGGAGGCGAACCCCGCCGCGGCGACCCTGCTTGCTCAGACCGAAGCCCGCCTGAAGGGCCTGGCGTTCCGCGAGGCGGCGCCGCTTGAGGACGCCGAGGGCCTGCGCGGGGCCGTCGATCCGGTCGCCCAGGCCCTGTCCAGCCTCGCTCCCGCCCACACCCACGGCGACATCGTGCTGCGCCGTCCCGACGGATCGTCCTTGCAGGTGCAGGCTTCCGCCCGCCCGATGCTGGACCGCACCGGCGAGCCCATCGGCGTCGTCGCGGTGCTGCGCGATCTGTCGGCTCAACGGGCGGCCGAGCGGCGCCTGGCCTGGCTGCAGTCGCATGACGACCTGACCGGCTTGGTCAATCGCTACGCCTTCGAAGAACGCCTGGCTGCGGCGCAGTTCTCGCAACGGCCGGAGGGCCAGGGCGACTGCATCCTCATCGTCGATATCGAGCGCTTCAAGGTGCTGAACGACGCCGTCGGCCATATGGGCGGCGACGTCTTCCTGCGCGAGGTGGCCGAGCTGCTGGGCCGCTTCATCGTGCCCAAGGACGTGCTGGCGCGCCTGTCCGGCGACCAGTTCGCCATCCTGCTGCGCGACACCGGGCCCGAGGGCGCCGAGCGCTTCGGCCAGGAGCTGGTGGACGCCGTGGCCGACCACCGCTTCGTCTGGCATGGCGAGGCCTATCACGCCGCCGCCCGGGTCGGCGGATGCCTGGTCAAGGGCTCGGCCCTGTCGCCGCAGGACCTGATCAGCCGCGCGGAATTGGCCTGCCTGGCGGCCAAGGGCGGCGGCGCGGTCCGCGTCCTCGCCGCCGATTCGGACCAGTTCCGCGAAGAGCATTCGCTCAACAACACGGTCGCCAACCTGCCGCGCTGGATCGAGGAAGGCCGTCTGGTCCTCTTCGCCCAGGGCATCGTCTCCATGGCCCAGACCGACAGCCCGCAGCGGCGGTTCGAGGTGCTGGTGCGCATGCGCGGCGACGACGGCGAGCTGATCGCGCCCGCCGCCTTCATTCCCGCCGCCGAACGGTTCGGCATGATGGGCCTGGTGGACCGCTGGGTGATCGGCGAAGTGCTGGGCCGCGTCGCCCCTCAGATCGCCGACAAGACCGGCCTGTCCCTGGCGATCAACCTTTCGGGCAACACGCTGAACGACCCGTCCTTCCCGGACTTCGCCGTGGCCATGTTCAAGCGCTCGGGCCTGGAGCACGGCCAGGTCACGCTGGAGGTCACCGAGACCGCCGTGCTCGACGGCCTGGGTAAGATCGGTCAGGTGCTTGAGCGTCTGCGGCGCGAGGGCTTCAAGGTGGCGCTGGACGACTTCGGCGCCGGCCGCAGCTCCTACGACTATCTGAAGAACTTCACCGTCGACACGGTGAAGATCGACGGCGCCTTCATCCGGCACATGCTGCAGAACCCGGTCGACAACGCCATCGTCGAGTTGATCAGCGCCCTGGCGCACCGGCTGAAGATCGAAACCGTGGCCGAGTACGTCGAGGACGCCGAGTGCGCGGCGGCCCTGCGGGCCCTCGGCATCGACAGCGCCCAGGGCTATCTGTTCGGGCGGCCGGCGCAGCTGGAGGCGCTTTTGGGCCTCAACGCCCCCGCCAAGGGCGCGCTTGGCGCGGCCTGACACCCGTTACAGGTGCGCGGCTTGCGACAACCCGCCGCAATCGCGCGTTTAGGTTGATCTTTACCTACAGTAGCGATTCATCGTGTCATCAAACCAACAGACCAAGGGAGACTTGGCGTGGGGAGAGCGTTTGACGCGAGCGTCTTTGAAGCGGCCTTCAAGGACGAGCTCTATTGCCTGGCCGCCAGTGCATATGACGGAAATCCCATCGCCGCCGTGGCGCGCCTCAGAGCGCTTGGCGAGATCGTCGCTCACCTCGACATGGACGGCCTGATGACCCTCGCCGCCGAGGTGACGGACGGCCGCTGGGTTCCGCCGCCGCAAGCCGCTTCAAGCGCCTGACCCAGAGCGAAGGTGAGACGCCGCCGCGCGATGGCGGCGGCGCTCAGCGCGTCAGGCGCCCGTCGCGGCGCAGAGACGATAGGTCTTGGCGTGCAGGCCCGGAGCGGCCTTGCCGGCCGGATGCTTGTTCAGCTTGGTCAGCTTGAAGCTGTCAGCGCCCGTGACGCTGACCCAGGCTTCGCCGCTGTTGCGCCAAGGCTTGCCGCCCGCGGTCAGGGTCTGTCCATCGAAGGAGAAGCCGGCGCCGGCCGCGCAATCCTGGCCGTCCGGGGCGTAGGCGCCCGGGGTCAGGGCCAGCGCGCCTTGCGGCTGGGCGCTGACGGGGGCGGCGAACGCGAGGGTCGGCACGACGGCCAGGGCGGCCGCCGCCGCGAGGGGCTTCGAGAAAATTCGCATACTGGAGTCCTTGGCTTGGGACGCGCGCGAGCGAGCGCCCCTGGTTGACGCTTCGCCGGCTCCAACGGCGTGAATTTTTGCGGCGCGTTTGACCGCGCTGCGCGCCCCGTCCCTTGAGCGCATTCCGACATTTAGCGACGGAATGGCGTCGGACAAGCATCATTCGCCCATTTTCCGGGCGGAGAAGAACGATTCTAGAGCAGATCTCGAGACATCTGGCGATTTTACCCGCCAATCTCGCATCCTTGATTGACGTTGATCGTACCTGCCCACCCACCGCCGCCGTCGGAACTCCCCCCGCAGCGTGACCGTTGGCTCCTGGATATCTTCACAAGGGCTGATCGCGATGCTGGTCGAGACGGCCATCCCCTATTGCGGCATGGCGCCGGCGCCCGGCGAACTGATCGGGCGCTGGAATCTCGACCCCGTGCTGATCGCGGTTCTGCTGGCGGCGCTGGGCGGGGCCGTCGTCCGTCTGCGCGGCGCGCAGCGTATGTGGGCGCTCGCCGCGATCGCCGTCCTGGGGCTCATCTTCGTCTCGCCGCTGTGCGCCCTGAGCGCGGCGCTGTTCTCCGCCCGCACGGCGCATCATCTGCTGCTTATGGGCGTGGCCGCGCCGCTGCTGGCCTTGGCGTCGCCAACTTGGCGGCGAGCGCCCTCGCTGTTGGCGGCGACTGCCTTTCAGACGGCGCTGTTGTGGGCTTGGCACGCGCCGGCCGCCTATGAATGGGCGCTGTCGCATGATGGCGCCTACTGGCTGATGCAGGGCTGCCTGCTGGGCTCCAGCCTGCTGTTCTGGCAGGCCATTCGCGCCGCCGCCCCACCGACCGCAGTGGCCGGCCTGCTGGCCGCCATGGTGCAGATGGGCCTCCTGGGCGCGCTGCTGACCTTCGCCAACCAGGCGATCTACGCGCCGCACCTTCTCACCACCGCCTCCTGGGGCCTGACGCCGCTGCAGGACCAGCAACTGGCCGGCCTGATCATGTGGGCGCCCGGCGCGGCGCTCTATCTGCTGCCGGCGCTGTGGGTCCTGGGCCGCTGGCTGGGCCGTGACGATGCGGCGGCGATCGCGCCATGATCCTGCGGAGAATTCGGAGATGGGCGCGCGGCTACAACAGGGACAAGCGCTACTCGCCGATCGGGGTGGCCTTTCACTGGATCGTGGCCGGCTTGGTGGTCTTCCAGCTCTGGTGGGGCTGGCGCGCCGGACGCCTGCCGGTCGGGCCTGACAAGCTGGACGCCTATCAGGTGCATAGCGCGGTCGGCCTGGTGATCCTGGTGCTTATGCTGCTGCGCACGGCATGGCGGACCATGATGGCGCCGGGGCCGATCAATGACGCGGACAAGCCCGGCTGGCAGAGCGCCGTGGCCCACATCACCCACTACGCCTTTTATGCCGCTCTGATCCTCCTGCCGCTCAGCGGGTGGGCCATGGTGTCCGCCACGGCTAGCGAACAGCCGTTGAAGTTCGGCGGCGTGTTGCCGTGGCCCCTGTTGCCCTTCCAAGAACTCTCCATGCACGCCCGTTGGGCGATCGAGCTTTGGGCGGAGTGGCTCCACTTCATCCTCGTCTCGATCCTCGTGCTGGCCATTCCCGCGCATGTCGGCGCGGCCCTTTGGCATCACTTTCACCACCGGCATGATGTGCTGGAAGGCATGCTGCCCGGCGTTACGGAGTTGGAAGAGGACGTGCGGAAGGCGCTGTCGCATAAGCCGACACGGCGTCGGTCTCGGCGGGCGTCAGCGCACGGCTGATGTGCAGCATGACGTCGCGCGGATCGTTGCGGCGGCGCGCCTTGGCCCATCGGTTGAGCTGCTCGGCGATGTACGCCGGCGGCTGCCCGGCCAGGGGCGGATTGGCCGGGCCGCGCCCCTCGCCCGCATCACCATGGCAGGCCGCGCAGGGCTGAAGCCCGCGCTTGGCGTCCCCTTGGTGATAGAGGCGTGCGCCTACCGGTGACGACCGCGCTGTGGACACCGGCGGAAGCGGCAAGGCGGCGTACCAGGCGGAGACGGCACGACGATCCTCAGCCGTCAGATGCTTGGCGATCGGCCCCATCACCGGGTCGGGACGACGGCCCGACGCGTAGTCGTCCAGTTGCCGCTGCATCCAGGCCGCGTCGAGATTCGCCAGGCGAGGCGAGGCCTGGCCGTCGCCCTGTCCTTCAAGCCCGTGGCAGGTGAAGCAGGCCTTGCGCGCCCCGCCATCGCCGCCGCTCAGGGCGATCAGCTCCCCCGTGCGGCGGAAGGCGTCCGGCGGCGGCTCCTGGGGTTCACAAGCGGCCAGTCCCACGGCGCCGCCGAAGCCCAGGAGGCAGAGGCGCAAAGCTCGGCCGACACGATCCATGGCAGCGGAACACGACCGCGCGCCGGCGGTTCCGGGGAACTCCATGGCGCCCCGCGAATTGCTCAGTTTGGTTGTTGCGGGGCGAGCTGGGTTTGAAGCGTATCGGCATAGCGATGATGGGACTGATCCTGTGCGCCTGCGAGGGCGGCAAGGTTCAACCGCGCGCCCTGAGCGGCGCGGACGCCGGCCTGGGCCGCAACATCACCGAGCGTGTCGGCTGCGGCGCCTGCCACCAGATTCCCGGCGTGACCTGGCCGCAAGGCAAGGTGGGCCCGTCCCTGGAGGGCTTCGCAGACCGCGCCCTGATCGCCGGGCGCTTCCCCAACCAGCCGGAGACCCTGGCCCGTTTCGTGCGCGACGCGCCATCCCTGTCGCCCGAGACGGGCATGCCGCCCATGCCCCTGACGGAGGAGGAGGCGCGCCACGTGGCGGCCTACCTCTATACGCTCCATGCTCGCTGACGCGCTTGCCGGCTGGCCGCCGCCGGTCCTCGATCCGGCGGGACCGTTCAACGGCCCCATCGTGGTGCTGAGCTGGGCGCTGTTCGCCATGGCCGCCGCAGTCACCTTGGTGGTGATGGTCGCCACGGGCCTCGCCCTGTTCGGCGGCCCGACCTGGAAGCGGCGCCTGGGCGGCAATCGCCTGGTCTGGGTCGGCGGCCTGGCCTTTCCCCTCATCGTGCTGACCGTCCTGCTGGTCTGGGGGCTGAGCCTGACCGGGCGGCTTTCGGAAGCGCCTCAGCCGGGCGAAATGCGCGTGCGCGTCACCGGCGAGGTGTGGTGGTGGCGGGTGGCCTATCTGGATGGCCAGGGTCGTGAGGCGATGCAGGACGCCAACGAGATCCACATCCCCACGGGCCGGCCGGTGACCTTCGAGCTGGAGTCCGCCGACGTCATCCACGCCTTCTGGATTCCGCGCCTGGGCGGCAAGGTCGACATGATACCCGGCCGCCGCAACATCGCTCGGCTGCAGGCGGACGAGCCCGGCGTCTATGCCGGCCAGTGCGCCGAATTCTGCGGCGGTCCCCACGCCCTGATGGGGCTGGTTGTGGTCGCTCACACGCCCGAGGATTTCGAGCGCTGGCGCCAGGGGCGGCTTGCGCCTCCCGCCCCGCCGGCCGATCCGCTCAGCCAGCGCGGCGCTCAGGTGTTTGAACGGAGCGGCTGCGGCGCCTGCCACACCGTCGCCGGAACGCCCGCTGACGGCCTGGCTGGTCCTGACCTGACGCATGTGGGTTCGCGCCGCAGTCTGGGCGCCGGCATACTGCCCAACAATCGCGGCACCCTGGCCGGCTGGACGGCCGACAGCCAGACCATCAAGCCCGGCAACCGCATGCCCGCCTACAAGGTGCTGTCGGGCGCCGACCTGCAGGCGATCGCCGCCTATCTTGAGAGCCGGCGATGAGCTCGGAGACCGGCTTCGACCCCAAGCTTTACGAACGGTTCCCCACCAAGGGCGTGCGGCCGAAGGCCGAGCTGCCTGAGCTGAAACGCATCTGGTGCGCGCCGAGGAAGTGGGAGCACCTGACGGTCGTCAACAACAACTATGTCGGCCTCTATTACGTCGGTGCGGCGTTCCTGTTCTTCGTCCTGGCGGGGGTGCTGGCCCTGGTCATGCGCACCCAGCTGGCCCTGCCGCTGAACGGGGTGCTGCCGCAGGAGACCTACAACCAGTTCTTCACGATGCACGGCACCGTGATGATGTTCCTCTTCGCCGTGCCGGCCGTGGAGGCGATGGGTGTGCTGCTGCTGCCGCAGATGCTGGCGGCGCGTGACCTGCCGTTCCCGCGCCTGTCGGCCTATGCGTTCTGGGCCTATCTCGTGGGCGGGCTGGCCTTCTTCTGCTCGCTGTTCTTCGGCCTGGCGCCCAACGGCGGCTGGTTCATGTACCCGCCGCTGACCAGCAAGACCTTCTCGCCGGGGATCAACGCCGACTTCTGGCTGCTGGGCATCGGCTTCATCGAGATCTCGGCCATCGCCGGGGCCATCGAGATCATCGTCGGCGTGCTGAAGACCCGCGCGCCGGGCATGACCCTGGACAAGCTGCCGATCTTCGCCTGGGCCATGCTGGTCTTCGCCGTGATGATCATCATTGGCTTTCCGTCGATCATCCTGGGCACCCTGCTGCTGGAGATGGAGCGAGCGCTGGACTGGCCGTTCTTCGACGCGGCGCGCGGCGGCGATCCGGTGCTGTGGCAGCACCTCTTCTGGTTCTTCGGCCACCCGGAGGTCTACATCATCTTCCTGCCGGCGGCGGGCATGATGTCGATGATCATCCCCAGCGTCGCCAAGACTCCGCTGGTCGGCTACCGCATGGTGGTTCTCGCCTTGCTGGCGACCGGGTTCATCAGCTTCGGCGTGTGGGCCCACCACATGTTCACCACCGGCATGCCGACCATCTCGGTGAACTTCTTCTCGGCGGCCAGCATGGCGGTCAGCATCCCGGCGGGAGTGCAGGTGTTTTCGTGGATCGCCACGGTGGCGGCGGGGCGGATGCAGTTCAACACGCCGGGCCTGTTCGCCCTGGGCAGCCTGATCACCTTCACCATGGGCGGGCTGACCGGGGTGATGGTCGGGCTCGTGCCCTTCGACTGGCAGGCTCACGACACCTATTTCATCGTCGCCCACCTGCACTACGTGCTGATCGGCGGGATGGTCTTCCCGCTGTTCGCGGCGCTGTATTACTGGACGCCGATGATGAGCAGGAACGCCCTGTCCGAGCGGGTCGGTCGCTGGGTGTTCTGGCTGATGTTCACCGGCATGCACGTGGCCTTCCTGCCCATGCACCTGACCGGGCTGATGGGCATGCCGCGGCGGGTCTATACCTACCTGCCTGGGCGGGGCTGGGACCTGCCCAACATGATCTCCACCGTCGGGGCGTTCCTGATCGCCGCGGGCGTCATCCTGTTCTGCATCGACTTCGCCCGGCGATTCCGGTTCAGCTCCGAAAGCAGCGCCGGCAATGTCTATGGCGGCGGCACGCTGGAGTGGCTGCCTACGGGGCTCTACTCCACCCGCAGCATTCCGGTGATCACCTCGCGCTATCCGGTGTGGGACGACCCTAAGCTGGCCAAGGATGTGGACGAGGGCCGCTACTTCCTGCCCAACGCCGCGACCGGCGTGCGCGAGACCATCGTCACCAGCCCCCTGAACGCCGAGCCGCAATATCTGCAGCACATGCCGACACCCTCGGCCTGGCACCTGTGGGCGGCGGTCGGCACGGCGGGCTTCTTCCTGCTGCTGACCATCCAGGCCTACGCCGCGTCGGTCTTCTGCGGCGTGGTCGCCATCGTCGCCGTGCTGCGCTGGCTGTGGGACACCGACCGGCCGTTGAAGGACGAGACCGCCGATATCGGCGCCGGCATTCGCGTGCCGACCTACATCACCGGCCCGTCCAGCCATGGCTGGTGGGCGATGATCATCCTGCTGATCGTGATCGGCATGATCTTCGCCATGCTGGTCTTCTCGTACCTGTTCTTGTGGTCGCGCAGGCCGGACCTGTGGATCGCGCCGCCGTCGCAGATGTCGCTTTGGCTGACGGTCGGCGGCTATCTGGCGGCGATCGCCATTCCGATGCTGGCCAGCCGGGCGCTGTTCAAGTGGCCGGCCGGGGCGCTAACGGCGACCGTGCTGATGATCGCTGCCATAGGCCTCCAGGCTGCGGCCTGGTGGCGGGACTTCACCTCCTGGCGCGCCGCGGGCCTGGCCCCCGAGGCGACCGGCCAGGGCGCCACCGTCTTCGGGTTCCTGGCGCTTCAAGGATGCCTGCTGGCGATCTGCGTGCTGATGGTCGGATATCTGGCGGCGCGCACGGCATGCGGCATGGTGAACGCCCGCCGACGGGCGACCTTCGATCTGATCTGGCTATTCTGCGTCTATACCGCCGCCGAGGGCCTGGTCGGCGCGCTGCTCGTGCGCCTGGCGCCGGGTTCCTAGAACCGCTCGTCGCGCATCAGCCAGACGGCGATGCCTTCATGCGCCTCGCGCACCAGGGACGACGGGCCGGTCAGGTAGAACTCGCTGCCGGTGAAGGTGCGGCGTTCGCGCCAGCGGAAGGTTTCGGCGGGCTCGGCCTCCAGCAGGGCGCGCAGCTTGGCGCACTTGGCCTTCGGCACGAACGACATGAAGGTTGCTTCGGTCATGGCCGGCCTCTTGCTGGAACGAGGCATCAGGATGTCTTGATTCCCCCCGCCCCGGCGGCGCGCAGTGACGCAGCCGATCGGAAACCGCCGCAGCGAGGCGTAGAAGCAACACCGCCCCGCCGGAAACGATGAGGGCGGGACGCGTGAAGCGCGCCCCGCCCGTTTCGTCAGATCGAGTTGACCAGGACGATCTCGCTGTCCTCGATCGCCGTGATCTTGATCGAGGCCAGTTCGCTGATGGCCAGGCCGTCGCGGGCGTTGACCTGGACACCTTCGACCTCGACGGCGCCGACGGCCGGCACGAGGTAGCCCTTGCGGTCACCGCCCAGCACATACTCGGCGGTCTCGCCCGCCTTCAGGGTCGCGCCCAGGACGCGGGCGTTGGTGCGGATCGGCAGGGCGTCCTCGTCGCCCTTCACGCCGGAAGCAAGGGTCACGAAGCGACCGCTGCGGTCGCCCTTGGGGAAGGGCTTGGCGCCCCAGGCCGGAGCGTCGCCGGTATGGGTCGGGATGATCCAGATCTGGAAGATCTTGGTCGTCACGTCCTCACGGTTGTACTCCGAGTGGCGGATGCCGGTGCCGGCGCTCATCACCTGGACGTCGCCGGCCTCGGTGCGGCCCTTGTTGCCCAGGCTGTCCTCGTGGGTGATGGCCCCTTCGCGGACATAGGTGATGATCTCCATGTCGCGGTGCGGGTGGGGCGGGAAGCCGGTATGCGGCGCGATGGTGTCGTCGTTCCAGACGCGCAGCGCGCCCCAGTGGACCCGGTTCTCGTCGTAGTAGCCAGCGAACGAGAAGTGGTGCTTGGCGTCCAGCCAGCCGTGGTTCTCACCGCCGAGGCTGCTGAAGGGACGAAGCTCGATCATCGGTCTTTCTCCTTGTCAGGGGCCGCTCGTTGGGGCCGCGTTGGATTTCGATGACCGTCTATCTATCCCCTGCGGGCTTTTTCGATTAGCTGCTAAATTTCATCCAAAATGTTCGAAGGAATTGAAAAGTGGCCAATCCGGGGCTCCCCACCTTCGACCAGCTTCGCATCTTCCTGGCCGTGGTCGACGGGGGCAGCCTGGCGGCGGCGTCGCGCAAGCTGAACCGTGCGGTGTCGGTGATCAGCTACGGCGTCTCCAAGCTGGAGGAACAGCTGGGGCTGGAGCTGTTCGAGCGGGACGGGACCCGCAAGCTGACCCTGACCATCGCCGGCCGCGCCCTGCTGGCCGAGGCGCGAACGATCGCGCAGGGGGTCGACGGCCTGCGCGCCAAGGTCAAGGGCCTGCTCGACGGGCTGGAGGCGGAGATCGACCTGGCGGTGGACGTCATGCTGCCGTCGGAGCGCCTGGGCCGGGTGCTGCGCGCCTTCAACGAGACCTATCCGACCGTCGCCCTGCGCCTGCACCAGGAGGCGCTGGGCGCCATCACCGCCATGGTGCTGGACCGACAGGCGGTGATCGGCATCTCCGGCCCGCTGTCGGCAGGGGTCGAAGGGATCGAGAGCATCTCGGCCGGTTCGGTCGCCATGGTGCCCGTGGCGGCGCCCGACCACGCCCTGGGCCGCATGGACAAGATCCTTCCGGGCGAGGGACGCAACCACATCCAACTGGTGCTGACCGACCGCTCGCGCTTCACTGAGGGCAAGGACTTTTCGGTGATGAGCCCGCGCACCTGGCGCCTGGCCGACCTGGGCGCCAAGCATGCCCTGCTGCGCGAAGGGATCGGCTGGGGGAACATGCCGCTGCCAATGATCGAGGCCGATCTGGTGGCGGGCACGCTGCAGCGCCTGCACATGCCCGACCATGTGGGCGGCACCTATCGCTTCGCCGGCATCTGGCGACGCGACACCCCGCCGGGCCCGGCCGCGGCCTGGCTGCTCGATCAGTTCGTCGCCATGGGCGCGGGCGACGTGGAGGAGGACGGCCTGGGCGACATCTGACCGGTCACCCAGCCCGCGGCCCCCACAGGATGATCGCCGCGCCGACCAGGCAGACCGCGCCGCCCAGCAGATCCCAGCGATCCGGCGGGCGGTGCTCCACCAGCCAGAGCCAGGAAATGGAGGCGGCGATGTAGACGCCGCCGTAGCTGGCGTAGGCCCGGCCCGCCGCCGAGGCGTCGACCAACGTGAGCAGAAAGGCGAAAAGTGCGAGGCTGAGCAGCCCCGGTGCGATCCACAGGGGCGACCTGCCCAGGCGCAGCCACGCCCAGAAGGCGAAGCAGCCGGCGATCTCGGCCAGGGCCGCCAGGATGTAGATCGGGATGCTCATGCCCGGCATCCTGCCGCTGACTCTAGAAGCTCCACAACGCCTCGGCGCCGATCATGCCGATGGTGTCCGAAGGTCCGCTCTCGCGCAGGAAGCTGCCGGGCGCGAATAGCGACAACGAGCCGGTCAGGGCGAGGCGTTCGTCCACCCGCCAGGTGACAGCCGCCTCGGCTTGGGCCCCGACGAAGCGGGCGCGGCGGCCGGCGCCGTCGCGGATCAGCTGGCCGGGCACGTCGTACAGGCCGTCGCCCAGGCTCGCCCGCCAGTAGGCGGCGGCGGTGAGATCGAGACCGACCCCGCCGCCCAGATCGACACTGACCGTCGGGCTGATGTTGGCGATATTGTAGGGGCCGATAGGCGACAGCTCGCCGAAATACTTCCCCTTCGGGAAAAGGGCGTTGAACGTCCCAAGCTTGCCGTCGTTCGGGTCGCGGTCCCCGCTGACATAATTGGCGCGCAGGCGCACCGCTGGCTTCATCGGCCGGTTGGCGAAGGTGTAGCCCGTCTCCGTGCCGACCGACCAGGCGGCGATGGCGGCGTCGCCGAACCGGCCGCGCTGGACCATGGCCTCCCAGTTCCACGACCAGCCGCCGCGTTTGCCGAAGATACGGGCGCCATAGGTGTCGCGACGCTCGCGCGCCCGCCCCTGTTCAAAGCGCGCCTGGTCGTTGACGTAGTCGACCCAGTAGAGGTCGAGGCCCGCGCCGGCGCCCAGGTCGGCGGTCGCATAGACGCCGCGCAGGCTGCGCGTGCGCGAGGCCCGGTCGTCGAAGTTTCCCGGCTCCACCGCGACGGGGCGCAGGTCCAGCAGGTCGATCTTCAGCCTGGGCGTATGGACCGTCGCGCGAACGCCGTCGAAGGCCTGCGGGACGTTGGGGCCATAGCGACGACCGACCAGACGCTCGGAACCGAGGGGCGCGAAGGCGCGGCCGCCCTGCAGCGTGACCTCCACATCGTCGCCGACCGGCAGGCTCAGGGCGACGAAGGACTGCAGGCGGTCGAGCCCTGTGGTGTCCACCGGGCCTTCAGCCAGTCCGACACCCCGCGCCTGGGTCGCGGCGAGCTGCACATACCCACGCAGCGGCCCAGCCTTCACCTCGGCGTTCGGCAGGGCGCGGAGCCATAGATAGCCGTCATCGGCGGGATCGGCGTAGCCCCAGAGGTTGTTCGCAAAGCCCTCGTAGCGGGCGCGCAGCTCCAGACCGAAGGCGGCGTCGATCGGCGTCTGGGCCCACGCCGGAGCGGTCAGTCCGAAGGCCGCGATCAGGCCGGCCGTCGCCGTTCGCAGCTCCTTTCGGGGCCGCGATTGAATCGGGGCGAGCATGGCGGCTGTCCTAGCGGGGACGCAGCAGGTGGCGGACCACCGGCGGCTGGTCGCCGATATGGAAGGCGTTGAGCAGGTCCTGCTCCACCCGGTCGGCGTTCGTGACCCTGGCGTGCTGGCGCTCATGCTCCAGCCAGCTCTCGACCACGAAAGCCTCGATCACCCGACCCGGCTCGGCGTGGTCTTCCCACACGTCCCAGCGGATGGCTCCGTCGCGGCGGCGCACAGCGCGGAAGCGGCGCAAGGCGGCGGCGAAAGCGTCCATCTGGTCGGGAGCGACGCGGTACTCGATCTCGATCATCACCGGACGGTCGCCTTGTTCCGCGCCGGTCGTGTGCGGCTCGGCCCAGTGGCCGGACGGCGTCAGGTCGGCGGGTTCGCCGGACGGCAGGCGCCAGACGAGGGCCAGCACCAGGGCGAGGATCTGGCCGGCGGCGGCGATCATCAGGGCGGTCGCCACGTCGGTGCGCGCGGCCAGGGAGCCCCAGATCAGGCTGCCGCCGGTCATCGCCCCCTGAAAGACCAGGAGGTAGACCGCCAGGGCGCGGGCCTTCACCCAGCCCGGCGCGCCCATCTGGGCGGCGACGTTCAGCGAAGTCAGCATGCCGATCCAGGCCAGACCCGCCGCCACCATCACCGCTCCGGCGACAAAGGCGTTCGACGCCATGGCGAGGCCGAGACCCGACAGGGCGAACAGGATGGTCGCGCCGATGGACAGGGTGTTGGCGCTGACCTTGCCGCGCAGGCGACGCAGGGCCAGGGCGCCCATCACCGCGCCGAACCCCATGGAGCCCAGCAAGGCGCCATAGCCGGCGGCGTCGAGGCCAAGGCCTCTGCGGGCGATCAGCGGCAGCATGGCCCACAGGGCGCTGCCGAACAGGAAGAAGCCGACGGCCCGGATCAGCACCAGACGCAGGGCGGGCGCATGGCGGGCGTAGCGGACCCCCGCCTTCAGGGCGCCGATGAAATGCTCGGGCGGCAGGGCGCCGGCGGTGCTCTGGCGCTTCCAGCCGATCAGCACGGCCAGCACCGCCAACACCGACACGGCGTTGAGGGCGAACACCGCCGAGGTGCCGGCGAAGGCGACGATCACCCCGCCCAGCGCCGGGCCGATGGCGCGGGCGATGTTCACGCCGAGGCTGTTCAACGCCACGGCGTCCGGCAGCGCCGGCTTGCCCACCAATTCCGGCACGATGGCCTGGAAGACGGGTGCGCTGAGCGCCGCCGCGATCCCGGCGACGAATGTGGCGGCGAGAAGAACGTAGGGCGTCGTCAGGCCAAACCAGGTGAGCACGGCCAGAACGGCCGCGGCGGTCAGGCCCAGGACCTGTGCGGCGATCAGCAGGCGCCGGCGATCGACGATGTCGGCCAGGGCGCCGGCCGGCAGGGCGAGCAGGAACATGGGCAGGGTGGTCGCCGCCTGGACCATCGCCACCATCAGGGGACTGGGCGACAGGGAGGTCATCATCCACCCGGCGCCGACATCGTGCATCCAGGTGCCGATATTGGAGACGATGGTGGCGATCCACAGCGCCCGGAAGAGGCCGTAGCTCAAGGGCGAGGAGGAAGGTGTGTCGGCGGTCTTGGTGGCGGTCATGGCCGTCGCCCTTTCGAAATTGGTGGCTTCGATGGAACGGTAGGGCGGTCGATGCATCCTAAGTAGTTGGATAAATCGCGAGGCTTCTTTCCAGAAATTCGAAAAGAAGCCTCGCACATCAGGTCTCTTACTTCAGGCCGTGGCGCGCTCTCGCTCCGCCAGCACCGCCGCCAGGACGAAGGCCCCGATCAGGCCGACGTGCTCCAGGAAGGTGTTGGTCTCGTGGAAGCGGGCCATGGGGTCGGCGACCGTCCAGAACGGATGGGCGATCAGGGTGGCGATGGCGGTGAACACCCCCAACGCTCCGGCCCCCAGCCAGGACAGCCGCCCGGCGATGATCAACGCCGAGCCGCCGACCTGAACCAGGATCGTGGCGGCCACGGTCAGCCAGGCCGGCTGCAGCCCGAAGTGGGCGGCCTCGCCGAAGGCGGCGTCGAGGTTGGCCAGCTTGGTCAGACCGCTCCACCAGAACGGCAGGGTGAGAAGAATCCGGCCGGCGAGCGATGCCGCCGGGGAGCGAAGAATGGCGGCGACAGGTGCGGGCGTCTTCATGATCAGACCGCCCAGCAGCCGCAGCCCATGACGCCCCAGAAGGAGCGCGCATCGGCGGTGGGAGCCTCGGCCGCATAGACCGACGCGTGGTCATGGCCGTGGACCGAGCAGGCGCTGTCGCAGGAGCAGGCGCGGCTGAGCGCGGCGGCCAGGCCCGTCTTGCCGTCGTTCCGGCTGCGGTTGTGATAGCCGCCGAAGGTGCGCACCGGCGACCAGTCCGGCATGGCCGGCGGCAGGTCGGGGGCCAACTTGGAGAAGCCGCCCTGACCGTGAACCACCTTGCCGCCGAGGATGGTCATCACCGCGAAGAGGTGAGCGATGGCGTCCTCCGGCACCGAGAAATAGTCGTCGGACAGCACGGCCAGGTCGGCCAACTGGCCTTCCTTGATTTGGCCCTTCTTGCCCTCCTCATTGGAGAACCAGGTGTTGCGCCCCGTCCACAGGCGCAGGGCCGTCTCACGATCCAGCAGGTTGCGCTGCGGGTAGAGGCGCATGCCGCCCACGGTCTTGCCGGTGGTCAGCCAGGAAAGGGAGACCCACGGATTGTAGCTGGCCACGCGGGTGGCGTCGGTGCCTGCGCCCACCGGCACGCCGGCGTTCAGCATCTTGGCGATCGGCGGGGTGCTCTCCGCCGCCCGGTCACCGTAGCGCTCGACAAAATACTCGCCCTGATAGGCCATGCGGTGCTGTACGGCGATGCCGCCGCCAAGCGCCGCGATGCGGTCGATGTTGCGTTCACTGATCGTCTCGGCATGGTCGAAGAACCAGTGCAGCCCGTTGAACGGAACGTCCTTGTTGACCTTCTCGAAGACGTTCAGGGCGCGGTCGATGGTCTCGTCATAGGTGGCGTGCAGACGCCAGGGCCAACGGTTCTCCGACAGCAGGCGGATCACCGGCTCCAGGTCGGTCTCCATGTTGGCGGGCATCTCCGGACGCTCGACGCGGAAGTCCTCGAAGTCGGCGGCGGAGTAGACCAGCATCTCGCCCGCGCCGTTGTGGCGATAGGTGTCGTCGCCGTCGCCCGGCTTCACCTGCTTGGTCCAGCCGGCGAAGTCGGCCAGCTCTTCCTTCGGCTTCTGGGTGAAGAGGTTGTAGCTGATGCGCAGGGTCAGCTGATCGTCGGCGTGCAGCTTCTCGATGATCTCGTAGTCATCGGGATAGTTCTGGAAGCCGCCGCCCGCATCGATGACGCCGGTCACACCCAGGCGGTTCATCTCGCGCATGAAATGACGCGTGGAGTTCAGCTGATACTCCTGCGGCAGCTTCGGCCCCTTGGCCAAGGTGGAGTACAGGATCGTGGCGTTCGGCTTGGCCAGCAGCAGGCCCGTGGGATTGCCCGCCGCGTCGCGGACGATCTCGCCGCCCGGCGGGTTGGGGGTGTCCTTGGTGTAGCCCACCGCGCGCAGGGCGGCGGCGTTCAGCAGGGCGCGGTCATAGAGGTGGAGGATGAACACCGGCGTGTCGGGCGCGGCGGCGTTGATCTCCTCGATCGTCGGCAGACGCTTCTCGACGAACTGGTGCTCGGTGAAGCCGCCGACCACGCGGACCCATTGCGGCGGCGGGGTGTTGGCGGCCTGCTTCTTCAGCATGGCCATGGCGTCGGCCAGGGTCGGCACCCCGTCCCAGCGCAGCTCCATATTGTAGTTCAACCCGCCGCGGATGATGTGCATGTGGCTGTCGATCAGGCCTGGGATCACCCGGCGGCCGCCGGCGTCGATCACCTTGGCCTTCGGGGCGGCGGCGCGGACCTCGGTCTCCGAACCCACCGCCAGGAAGCGGCCGTCACGGATCGCCACCGCCTGGGCGACCGGGTTCTCGCGGTCGAGGGTCGTGACCTTGGCGTTGACGAGAATGAGGTCGGTCATGGCGGCGTCCTTGGAGAAAGCGGGGGAAGCGAAGGCGGCGGCTGCGGCGCCGGCGAGGGTCTGGCGGCGGGTCGTGCTGATCATGGGCGGTCCCCATTCGTCGAGGTTGGCTTAGAGGCCTGAGCGTCCTGGCTCTGGGCCGCGGGGGCGGCCGGAGCAGCGAGACGCCTGGCGGTCGGGATCATCTGTTCGCCCAGCAGGATGCCGAGCAGGCCGATGAGCGCAATCGCCGGGGGCGCGGGCGAACGCACCCCCAGCAGGTGATAGATCACGCCGACAAGAAGGCCAGCGCCGAGAGAGAGGAGGTAGATCTTCATGGCGCCGGCTCCGGTCGGGTCAGGCTTGGACGAAGGCCAGCAGGTCGGCGTTGAAGCGGTCCTGTTGGGTTTGGGCGAGACCGTGGGAGCCGCCCTCATAGACCTTCAGCTCGGCGTTCCGGACGATCTTGGCCGACAGTTCGGCGGCGTTGCCGATGGGGACAATCTGGTCGTCGTCGCCGTGGATGATCAGGGTCGGGACGTCGATCTTCTTCAGGTCGTCGGTGTAGTCGACCTCGGAGAATTCGCGGATGCAGGCGTACTGCCCCACGATCGAGCCGGCCATGCCCTGCGCCCAGAACGCCTGGCGCAGGCCTTCGTCGGTCTCCGCCCCGTCGCGATTGAAGCCGTAGAAGGGCGTCGTCAGGTCCAGGTAGAACTTGGAACGATTGGCGGCGACCCCGGCGCGGATGCCGTCGAACACCGAGATCGGCAGGCCGTTCGGATAGGCTTCGGTCTTGGCCATGATCGGCGGCACCGCCCCGACCAGAACCATCTTGGCGACCCGGCTCGTGCCATGGCGGCCCACATAGCGGGTGATCTCACCCCCGCCCGTGGAATGGCCGACCAGGATGATGTTCTTCAGGTCGAGGGTCTCGATAACCGCCGCCAGGTCGTCGGCATAGGTGTTCATATCATTGCCGTCGGCGGTCTGAGCCGAGCGGCCGTGGCCCCGGCGGTCATGGGCGACCACGCGATAGCCCTGCTGAGTCATGAACAGCATCTGGCCGTCCCAGGCGTCGGCCGACAGGGGCCAACCGTGCGAAAAGACGACCGGCTGGCCGTCGCGCGGGCCCCAGTCCTTGAAGAAGATTTCGGCGCCGTCCTTGGTGGTGGTGAAGCTCATCGGTCTGTCCTCGAATGTCTTGATGTGGGGGAGGCGGGCGGCGCGCGAGGCGGCGCCCGGCCGGGTTCAGTGGCCGCCTTCCGAGGCGCCGAACATGGACTTGGCGTAGGTGATGCCGATGCCGTAGGCGCCGCCCACCTTGCGGGCGATGCCCGTGGTCAGGTCGTAGGTTTCGGCGCGGGCCCAGTCGCGTTGCAGCTCGAGCAGATATTGCAGCGAGGTGATCGGGCGGGCGCCGGCCTGGACCATGCGGGCCACGGCGCGTTCATGCGCTTCTTCGGAGATGTCGCCCGAGGCGTCGGTGATGACATAGGCCTCGAAGCCCTGCTCAAGCGCCGACAGCACCGGGCCGACGATGCAGACGCTGGTCCACAGACCGGCGAAGACCAGGCGCTGCTTGCCGATGCGGTTTACCTCCTCGATGACCGCGGCGTCTTCCCAGGTGTTCATCGAGGTGCGGTCCAGCAGCTTCTGGCCGGGGAAAGGCGCGGTGACCTCTTCGAACATCGGGCCGGAGAAGCTCTTCTCGGCGACCGTGGTCAGGATGGTCGGGACCTTGAAGCCGGCAGCGGCCTGGGCCACCAGCGAAGCGTTGTTGCGCAGCAGTTCGGGGGCGATCGACTTGGTGGCGAAGGCCATCTGCGACTGGAAGTCGATGAGGATCAGGGCGTGATCGTTCGGGGT
Organism: Caulobacter sp. 73W; assembly: GCF_041021955.1. Lineage (GTDB taxonomy): Bacteria > Pseudomonadota > Alphaproteobacteria > Caulobacterales > Caulobacteraceae > Caulobacter. Next base: position 2,412,134 of record NZ_CP158375.1, on the reverse strand, counting down.
GAGCAGACCCTTGGCGGGGGTGGGGGCGGCGGTCGGGGTGGCGGTGATGGTCATGGTCGTCTCCGTTGATTTCGCGTTGGCGCTTGGCGGGACTGACTGTTCCCCCCGCCGGTGAGATCATTGGTAAGCGGACCCTGGATGCCGATGTAGTTGGATAAAATCCGATCTATTATTCGATGAAATTGAAAAGATCGGCGCGTAGCCACGGCTTGCTGTGGCCCGCCGCCTCTGTCCTCGTGTAGACCTTCGTCATGGCCCGGCTCTTGAAAGAATCGCCTCCTTTTCATGGAAGCTTCGTCGCCCGCTCCATCCTGGTCGTCGTGGCCGTGGTGGTGGTCCAGCTGCTGGCGAGCGTGGCCTTCTACCAGGCGATCGACCGCCAGACCCTGCGTGAGGATCACGCCCGCCGCATCGCCGAATTCCTGGTGGTCGGCGACCGCGTCAGCGAGCTGGATGCGAACCTCCACGACGTGATGACCAGCCGTTATTTGGAAGCGTCGATCGGCGACCGACAGCCTGACTGGCCGGAACGTCGCGACCGGAACGCCGAGGCCATCGAGGGCTATGTTCGTCTGTGGGAGCCGTCCCTGGCTGGACGGCCGCTGCGGCTGTGGACCGAAGCCTCTCCCGGCGGCCGGCACGATCTGATCGGCGCCATGGCGCTGAAGGATGGGCGCTGGCTGACCTTCCGCTCCAGCGACTTCCCGCGCAGCTGGCCGATCGCCCTGCGGGCGGTCGCCACGACGCTGGTGTTCTCCCTCGCCTGCGTGGCGCTGGGCGCTTGGGCGCTCCGCCAGATGGGCGCGCCCCTGCGCCGCCTGGCGCAGGCCGCCCGCCGCGTCGGTCAGGGGCCGGCCGTTGTGGTGACGCCCGAAGGGCCGCCCGAACTGGCCGACCTAGGCCGCGCCTTCAACGACATGCAGGGGCGCATCACCACCCTCATCGAGGACGAGGCGCGGGCCATGGAGGCCCTAAGCCACGACCTGCGCACGCCGCTGAGCCGGCTGAAGCTGGCCTCCGACCTGATCGGACCGGCGGATGTGCGCGGCCTGGTGTCCGACAATGTGGACGAACTGGAGGAGATGCTGCGCTCCTTGTCGGCCTGGTTGCGCGCCCAGCACCAGCCCAGCACGGCGGAGGAGACGGATCTGGCCGCCCTCGTCCAGCAGGTGCTGGCCCGGTGGCCCAAAACCGCGCGCTATGAAGGCCCCGCCACTCTGGTGACGCACGCTCATCGCGGCCCGCTGGAGCAGGCCCTGGTCCAGCTGGTCGACAACGCCGTGCGCCATGGCGGCAGCGCGACGGTGCGCCTGGAGATGGCGGACGACGCCCCCTTGCTCACCGTGCTCGACGACGGACCCGGCCTGTCGCCGGAAAGCCTGGCGCGGGTCTATGAGCCGTTCTTCCGGGGCGACCCGGCGCGGGCGCGCGACACGGCCGGCTTTGGCCTCGGCATCCCCACCGCCGACCGCCTGCTGCGCCGCTTCGGTGGGGCCCTGTCGATCGCCAACCGCGACGGGGGCGGCCTGGAGGCCAAGGTGCGACCGCCCGTCGCCTGAACCGACGCTCAATTCATCGACCGGCGAAATAGATTCCGCAAACCCGCCCTGCGAGTTTGCATCGCGGCGGCGAAGGCCTATGTGGGCGAGGCGCTGAAAGGCGTTCCCTCCCCCAGATTTCCCGGGCCACACCTGTCGGCCTGACGAGCCGCGAAATGACAGCCTCGACCACCCCTTCGGCGCCTGCGCGCGCCGGAAATCCCGCCCATGTGCGCCTGGCCCTGCTGGCGCTCAGCATGGGCGGCTTCGCCATCGGCACCACCGAGTTCGCGGCCATGGGGGTGTTGCCTGACTTCGCCGCCGGACTGCGGATCGACGAGCCCACCGCCGGTCATGTGATCAGCGCCTACGCCCTGGGCGTGGTGATCGGGGCGCCCCTGCTGGCGGTGCTGGGCGCGCGCCTGCCGCGCCACACCCTGCTGATCGGCCTGATGGGCCTGTTCGCCCTGGGCAACGGACTGTCGGCGGTCGCGCCAAGCTATGAGTGGATGCTGGCGTTCCGCTTCCTAAGCGGCGTGCCGCACGGCGCCTATTTCGGCGTCGCCGCCCTGGTGGCCGCCTCTCTTGTGCCGCCCGAACGCCGCGCGCAGGCGGTGGCGCGGGTGCTGATGGGCCTGACCATCGCCACCATCATCGGCGTGCCCTTCGCCAAGACGGTCAGCCTGGCATTCGGCTGGCGCTGGACCTTCGCCATCGTCGCGGCTCTGGCCGCCGTGACCATGACGCTGGTCCACCTCTTCGCGCCCAAGGACGCCGGCGACCCCGCGGCCAGCCCGCTGCGCGAGCTCGGGGCCTTGAAGCGTGGACAGGTCTGGCTGACGCTCGGCATCGGCGCGATCGGCTTTGGCGGCATGTTCGCGGTCTACGCCTATCTGGCCTCGACCCTGATGGCGGTGACCGGCGTCTCCGCCCAGACGACCGCCATCGTCTTCGCGGTGTTCGGCATCGGCATGACCGTGGGCAACCTGGTCGGGGCCTGGGCCGCCGACCGCGCCCAGATGCCGGCGGCCGGCGGACTCCTGTTGTGGAGCGCCGGCGCCCTGGCCCTCTACCCCTTCGCGGCCGGGCACCTGTGGTCGATGATCCTCTGCGTGTTCCTGATCGGCTGCGGCGGCGGGCTGGGCTCGATCCTGCAGACCCGCCTGATGGACGTATCGGGAGACGCCCAGACCCTGGGAGCGGCCCTGAACCACAGCGCCTTCAACACGGCCAACGCCATCGGCCCATGGCTGGGCGGCATGGCGGTCGCCGCCGGCTATGGCTGGACATCGACCGGCTGGGTCGGCTGCGGTCTGGCGCTGGGCGGGCTGCTGATCTGGGGGATTTCCTGTCTCGACGACCGGAGACGAGGATCAGCCGCCGCGGCGACCGCCTGAGCCGCGACGCGGAACGCTCCGCGCAACCTGGCGTTGCCTCCGGGAAGGAGCGGTTCCATGGTCCAGCGGTTTTGCGTCGAAGCCTTTGACAGCGTGGGCGATCGCTCGCCCAGCCACACCGAGCTGGTGGGCAGCGGAGCCGACGCTGAACGGCGGGCCGCCGAGCTAGGCTACCGACATGCGGAAGTGCGAGTCATCGACCTGTCGGACGACGAACCCGCACCCGTCTCCACCTCGTCCCCGCCGACTTCCGCCGGCGGTTTCGAGGACCGCTTCATGAGGCGGCAGTAGGCTTAGCGATAATAGTCGCCGGGGCAGGGATCGCCCTTGGCGACCTGGTTGCCGACGACGCCGCCGACCACGCCGCCAGCGATGGTGCCGGCGGTGTTGGAGCTGTTGCCGGCGATGGCGCTGCCGGCCAGGGCGCCCAGGGCGGCGCCGGCGACGGTGCCCGCGGCGCGCTGGTTGGCGCGCTCGCCGCGGCAGCGGTCTTCATAGGACGAATAGCGGTTGCCGTAGCCGCTGCTGGCGCAAGCGGAGAGGCTGGTCAGGGCGGCTGCCGACAGCAGCACCACAGCGATGGTACGCATGATGATTTCCTCCTTGGTCACAAGCGACCTCGGAGCACGAATGCGCTGTCAGCGGCTGAGGTTCCCCCGCGTCAGGCCGCGGCGTTCTCGGACAGCAGACCGTCGAAATAGGCGATGGTCTTGCGCAGGCCGTCTTCCAGATGAACCGCCGGCTCCCAGTCGAGCAGGCCCCGGGCCTTGTCGATATTGGGCTGGCGCTGGCGCGGATCGTCCGAGGGCAGCGGCTTGAAGACCAGCTTCGAGGACGAGCCGGTCAGGGCGATCACCTTCTCGGCCAGGGCCTTGATGGTGAATTCGCCGGGGTTGCCCAGGTTGATCGGTCCGGTGACGTCGTCATCGGTCCCCATCAGGCGCAGGAAGCCCTCGACCAGGTCGTCGACATAGCAGAACGAGCGCGTCTGGGCGCCGTCGCCATAGAGGGTGATGTCCTCGCCCTTCAGGGCCTGGACGATGAAGTTCGACACCACGCGCCCGTCATTTGGATGCATGCGCGGTCCGTAGGTGTTGAAGATCCGCGCCACCTTGATCCGCAGCTTGTGCTGGCGGTGGTAGTCGAAGAACAGGGTCTCGGCGCAGCGCTTGCCTTCGTCGTAGCAGGAGCGGATGCCGATGGGGTTCACATTGCCCCAGTACTCCTCCGGCTGCGGATGCCAGGTCGGGTCGCCATAGACCTCGCTGGTGGAGGCCTGGAAAATCTTGGCGCGGCGACGCTTGGCCAGGCCCAGCATGTTGATCGCCCCGTGGACCGACGTCTTGGTCGTCTGCACCGGGTCGTGCTGGTAGTGGATGGGGCTGGCCGGGCAGGCGAGATTGTAGATCTCGTCCACTTCGACGAAGAGCGGGAAGGTCACGTCGTGACGGAGCAGCTCGAAGGCCGGGTTGTCCAGCAGGTGCGCCACGTTGCGGCGTGAGCCGGTGTAGTAGTTGTCCAGGCAAAGGACCTCATGCCCGGCCTCGAGCAGCCGCTCGCAAAGGTGAGAGCCGATGAAACCGGCGCCGCCGGTGACCAGAACGCGTTTGCCGTGCATCAGACTCGCCTCTCCCCTGTCCTTGGGATCGCCGACCCGCGCCGGGGTGTCAACGGCGGCGGTCAGTAGCCCCTGGCCATGTCCACCGTTTGCGGCAGCACGCCTTGCGACAGCCAGCGGCGGATGTTGTCGGCGACGATCGCCGAGGCCGTCCCCCGATCGGTCACCGCCGAGATATGCGGCAGGACCGTTACCGACCGATGACTCCACAGGGGCGAATCCGCCGGCAACGGCTCCTGGTCGAAGACGTCGAGCACGGCGTGGGACAGATGCGCCGTGTCGAGCGCGGCCAGCAGGTCGCCGGTCACGACGATCGGGCCTCGGGCGAAGTTGATCAGGCCTGCGCCGGGCTTCATCCAGCCCAGACGCTCCGCGTTCAGCAGCCCTCGGGTCTGATCGGTCAGCGGTGTCAGGCAGACCACGATGTCGGAGGCCGACAGCACCCCTGGCAGTTCGGTGCGCGCATCGACGCCCGGGATGTCCTTGGGCGTCCGGCTCCAGCCCATGACCTTGAACCCGGCTTCCGAGAGACGCCGCGCGGCCGCGACACCCAGGGCGCCGAGGCCGAGCAGGCCGACCGTGGTCTCACCCGGCCGACGATAGGGTCGCGGCTCCCAGCGCCGCGCCTGTTGGACGGCGGCGTAGGCCGGCATGTCGCGTTGCAGATAGTAGGTCCAGGCGATCACCGCCTCGGCCATGGTCCGGGCCAGTTCCGGGTCGACCAGACGCACGATGGGCGGCGCGCCGGCGCCCAACTCGGCCACCAGGCGTTCGACCCCGGCCCAGGTCGAGTGAATCCATTTCAGGTTCGGCAGCAGCGCCAGATCGGCCGGATCGGGATTGGCGACGATGGCGACCTCGACCTTGCGCCTCGCCTCGGCGTCGAGATCGCGCAACGCACGCACCGACAACTCCGGCATGGCGGCGGACAGGGCGGCCAACCATTGCGCCTCCGCCTCGGCGGGCTGGCGGCTGGCGAAGGCGATGGTCGTCATTGGGCGAAGACCGCGTCCATGTCGGCGAAGCCCTTGATCTCGATGGGATTGCCGCTGGGGTCGATGAAGAACATGGTCCGCTGCTCGCCCGGCTGACCTTCGAAGCGGACCACCGGCGGGATCTCGAACACCGTGCCGGCGGCGACCAGCCGCTCGCTGAGCGCCATCCATTCCGCCATCGGCAGGACCACGCCGAAGTGCGGCATCAGCACCATGTGCTCGCCCACCTTGCCCGTGCGGCTGGTGGCGAAGGGCTCCCCGAGGTGCAGGGAGAGCTGGTGGCCGAAGAAGTCGAAATCCACCCAGGTCTCGGTGCTGCGCCCTTCCCGGCATCCCAGCACATCGCCGTAGAAGCGGCGCGCGGCGTCGAGGTCGGTGACGTGGAAGGCGAAGTGGAACGGGTGCGGCATGGTGAAGCTTCCGGCGACGGTCCCTTTGCTCTTAGCTGGGCAAGCCCCGCACTGCGAGGCTAGATAGTCGCCGAAACGATCCGGGGGGACGTCCTGATGATGCGCGCCAGTCTAGCCCTTTGCCTCGCCCTGACCGTGACGGCCTGCGCCAAGCCGCCGCAAGTCATCGCCAAGGGCGACATCGGCGCCGTGCGCGGCAAGCGCGTGGCCCTGCTGACCGTCCCGGAAACCATCGGGCCCGCCGACCAGCCGGTGATGACCCGGCTTCAGGCCCTGGGCGCCCAGCCAGCCAGCGAGAAGCCCCAGATCCTGATCCAGGTGGCGCTCAACGACCTGCCGGCCGCCGTCGGCGTTTCGGCCGGCGCGGGCGCGGAAGAGACGCCCAAGGCCTGGATCGCCGCCCCCGGCCGCTCGCGCATGGGTCAGCCGCGCGCCGGCCAGTCCTTGTCGGTCGTCGGCCTGGACGCCGCCACGGGCCTGCCCGCGTTCCAGGTCACCGCCACCGACCACCGCAAGGCGGTCGACGCCAAGACCCTGAACCGGCTGCTGGACGCCGCCCTGCCGGTCACGCCGCCGGCAAGCTGACCACGAACACCGCGCCCGTTTCCGGAGCGCTGCGCAGGGCGACCTGGCCGCCATGGCGCGTCACGGCGGTGTGTACGAAGGCCAGCCCCAGACCGACGGCCTCCGTCTGCGCCTGCGGCCGCTCGAAGGCCAAGAAGGCGCTAAACAGGGCCGCCTGTTCCTCGGCGGTGAAGCCGGAACCTTCGTCCGCCACCTCCACCTCGACAACACCGGGCGCCGCCGATGCGGTCAGGCGGATGGTCGAGCCCTCCGGTCCGTATTTCACCGCATTGCTCAGCAGATTGACGAAGACGCGGGTCAGGATCTCGCGGTCGCCACGCACCCAGCGCGGCTGATCCAGACCTGACTGGGCTATGGTCATGCCACGCTGGCGGCTCTGCGGCCAAAGCTCGTCCGCCGCCTCCACCAACACGTCGCTGAGATCGACCTCCTCCAGGCGCGGCGCGGCGTCCTCGGCGCGGGCCAGCCGCACGAAGCCGTCCGCCAGGGCCAGGGTGCGCCGGGCATAGGCGGCGATGCGATCGCCCAGGCCGCCAGCCTGTTCCGGCTGCGTCTGCAGCAGGGCCAGGATCGAGGTCTGGGGCGAGCGCATGTCGTGGGTCAGAAGCTGCAGCGCCTGCTCGCGATGGCGCAGGGCGGCCTTCAGCTGGGTCACATCGGCCAGCCTCACGATCCAGCCGGCGGGCGCGCCGGCCTCGTCCAGGCGCCACACCGATTGCAACTCAAAGACGCGGCCGTCGGTCAGGATCAGCTCGACGGGCGGCGCGGCGGCGCGCGGCGGCCAGACCGTCAGATCAGGTCCCTGCCGGGGCGACAGGCCGGCGATCAGGTCCGGAGCGGACAGCCCGCGGACAGCCTCGCCGAACAGGGCGCGCGCCGCGCCGTTGGCGGCCAGCACCCGGCGATCCGGATCGAGCACCAGGGTCGCGTCGGGCAAGCTGAATAGCGCGTCGGCGGCGAACCGGCGCAGGTCGTCGACCTGCTCGATGGCCAGACTGATGTCCTCCATCTGCCGGGCCAGGACGTCGCCGCCGCCGTCGCCGGAGACGACGGTGGTTTCGCTGCCCGCCAGACGCGCCTTCAGCCGCGCCAGCTCCAGCGCCAGGCCATCGCTGGCAGCGGCCAGACGGCGCCAGCCCCACAGGGGGAACACCAGGGCGAGCCCCGCCACGCCCGCGACGGGCGGCAGCCACAGCCCAAGGCCATAGGCGGCGAAGCTGACGCCCAGCAGCAGCACGGCCAGACCGGCGCCCAGCACCAGCGTCCAGCGCGGCGGCGCCAGCAGGAAAGCTCCCAGCAGAACCCACAGGGGCAGGACGCAGGCCCCGATCACCAGCGCGCGGGGAGCGTCCCGGATGATGTGTCCGCCCAGCAGGTTGTCGATGACATTGGCCTGCAGCTCGACCCCCGGCATGTTCGCCGCCCCGCCGCTGAGCGGTGTCGGGAAGCGCTCGCCCAGGCCCGCCGCCGTGGCGCCGACCAGGACGATGCGCCCCTTCAGGAAGCTGCCCGGGACCTCGCCCGCCAGAACGCTGGCGAACGACACGGTGGGATAGCCCGCATTCGGATCGGCGAAGCGGATGAGGGGCGGCGACGTCGGCGCGGGCGACGATGAGGAAGTGAGGTCGGAAGCCAGCACCCAGGCCAGGGGCGGCGCCGGCGCCGTCCCGAAGGCCGCGCGCCGCACCAGACCGTCGGCGTCCAGGTGAACATCCACCGCGCCTGTTCCGACGGCCTTGACGGCGAGAATCGGCACGGGCGGTATCGTCGCCGGACCGGCGAGCACGGGCAGGTAGACCTTCGTCCCCGCCATGGCCTCGGCCAGGGCCGCATCCTGCGCCGGATCGGCCGCCCCCTCGGTGAAAAGAACGTCGTAGAGCACCGCCCGAGGCTCGGCCTCGCCGAGACGGCGGATCAGGGCGGCGTGCCGTTCGCGTGGCCACGGCCAGGCGCCGAGCTGCGCCAGGCTGGCGTCGTCGATCGCTACAACCAGGATGTCGGCGCTGGCGGGGCGCGGAAACAGCCGGGCCGCCACGTCGTGGAGCAGGTTGTCGGCGCGGCTGGTCAGCGAGAACCCGCCCAGGATCGCCACCAGCAGGGTCGAGACCACGGCGACGGCCGCCCACTCGGTCAGGACGCGCCGGCTGACGCCCCGCAAAGCCTGGCGCGCCGCCTGCACGGCCTACTGCCCGATGCGCAGTAGCTGGACCGGGCCAAGCTTCTGGGTGAAGGCGCCGTCCTTGTAGCGGATCGACACCACGCGCCAGTACCAGGCGCCCGCCGCCAGATTGGTCACCGTCGCCTGTGGCTGGGTCAGGCCCGGCTGATCCACCGTCAGGGTCTTCATCTGCGGGTCGGCCGACAGCTGGAAGCGATAGGTGCGCACGCCTTCGCCCGTGGCGTTCCAGCGGAACAGGAAGCGGCGCATCTTGCGGTCGCCTTCCGGCTGCGGCGGCGCGCCGGGCTCCAGCACATTGAGCGTGCGGTCGAAGCTGTAGACGCTGGGCAGGCCTTCCAGGCCGCTGCTGTCCAGAGCCGTCAGTCGGACGAAGTAGGTGCCGTCGCGGACGGACGGGAACGCCGCCTGGCCGTCCTGGCTGTCGCCCTCGGCGAAGATGTCGACGAAGCCGGCGTCATTGGCCAACTGGAAGCGATAGCTGACCGCGCCCTCCGCCGGCTTGGCGGCGAAACGCAGTTGCGGGTCTTCCTGCACCGCCCCGCCGGGCGCGAGATCGGGCGCCGGCAACAGGGCCGAGGGCGTGTTGATTCCCTGGGCGCCGGCGGTGACGCCGAAGGCGGCCTTCACGGAGGTCTCCGGCGTGGCGGCGGCGGCCGAGCCGACCCCGACCAGACCCTCGATCACCTCGGTGGCCGAGCGGGCGCCGGCCTCGGCGTGGACCACGCGGAACTCGGTGCCGCGAACCGCCGTCACCGACAGGGGCGTGCGGACACGGAACTGCGAGCCGGCGTTCTCCGCCGGGGTGGCGCTGATGCCGCTGCGGCCGCTTTCCAGTTCGAACAGGCGCTGCAGGCTGCCGTCCAGCAACAGGCGGCGCATCTGCACGATCCGCATGCGCGAGTTGGACGGCAGGGTGACACGCGAGCCGTCGGCCAGCTGGAAGGTGGCGAAGGCGTTGGCCCCGGTGATCAGGCGATGGCCCTCGAAGACCTGGGCGTCGCGCACGGCCGGAGCCGAACCGCCCCGGGCGTCCTGCAAGGTGACCGCGCCGCTGACCGCCACCAGCCGCGCCTCGATCGGCTCGAAGCGCAGCAGCTGGGGCTCGATCTTCAGGGTGGAGCCTACCCGCAAGGCGCGCACGTTGCGCACGCCGCTGGCGGTGCGCACCCGCTTGTAGTCGTTCAGCTGGATCAGATAGCGCTGCGCCAGGGTGTACAGGTTGTCCCCCTGGCGCACGACGTAGGCGATGGGCGTCTCGGCCGGCTGCGGCGCGGGAGCGGCCAGGGCCGGCGTGGCGAGGGCGACGAGCGCGGCCAGGGCGAGGGCGGGTGCTTTCATTGGTCTTGCAGGCTCATGGGGGCGGCGGCCGTCTCGCAGGACTCCAGGCGGTAGCCGAAGCCGTAGACGGTCACGAGACGAAAGCCGTTGTCCGGCCGCAGCGACAGCTTGCTGCGCACGCGCGAAACGTGGGCGTCGAGGGTGCGGCTCTCCAGATCGGGACGCTGGCCCCAGATCTTGTGCAGCAAATACTCGCGCGACAGGGCCCGGCCGACGTTGGCGAACAACTGGCGCGCCAGCTGGAATTCCTTGGCGGTCATGACCACCGCCTCGTCGTCCACATGGACCGTGTCGCTGGCGGGATCGAGCCGGTACAGGCCGAAGGTCTCGGCGGCGTCGGTGGACAGGGTCCGGGTCAGGCGGCGCACCAGGGCGTTGACCCGCGCCAGCAGCACCGCCGGATCGGCCGGCTTGACGATGTAGTCGTCGGCGCCCGCGTTGAGGCCGGCCACCACGTCGCTCTCCTGGGAACGGCTGGTCACCAACAGCACTGGCGGAGGCGTCGCCGGCAGGCCGTTCAGTGCGGCGATCACCTGCAGCCCGTCCATGCCGGGCATGTTCCAGTCGACCATCACCAGGTCGAAGGTCTGGCGGCGGAAGGCGGTCAGGAAGTCCTGGGGACGGGTGAAGCTCGCGCAGGTCCAGCCCGCCGCCTCGAGCAGGCCGCGGGTGAGCGCGTTGTGTGTCTCGTCATCGTCGAGCAGGGCGACCTGCATTCGCCAACCCCCGTCGCTCGCCTCCGGCGATAGCGGCGAGCTGGCGCCTAGTCTAGTGAAGCTTGGCCCGACGCAACCCCAAAATGCGCTCGACCGCCGGACGAAGTGTCGCGTTCCATGCGCGCAAAGATGTGAGCCCGCTGCCCAGAGAAGCTGAAATTCCCCAATGAATTCAAATGTAAAGCATTGTAAAATCTAAGCTTCACCATCGTGAATTGCCGCCACGCTCATGGCACCTGTCCCCACCACAAGACGCGGGGAGGGCGACATGGGCGATGTGATGAAGGTGCGGGCGGCGAACGGCGGCCCCGACGTGCGCAGCCTGTTCGCCAAGATCGATCAGAACAGCCTCGTCTATTACGAGTTCGAGACGATCGAGATCGACGCCGAGGTCACGGCGCCCGCGGCCGGCCTGCTGCATCGCTGGCGCTCCCCCGAGACCGCCCCGGCGGCCTGCGCCTCGGCGCGGCTGGACGTCCTGTTCGCGCGACTGTCTGCCCGGTGCGAGGCCTGATCATGGGCTGCCGCCTTCCGACCTCCATCAGCCTGTGGCGGATCATCCTGCGCATCAACATGACGGCGGGCGCGCTCCTGGCCATCGGCATGATGATCGCCCTGACCGCCCTGCAGCCTGAGCTGCCCATGGCCCTGCTCGGCCTGGGCCTCGCCGCCGCGGGAACCGTCCACGCCTGGATCAGCGCCAGCGCCCTGCACCGCCTGCACTGGCGGTGGGTCGTGGCCTGCGAGGAGTAGGCGATGCTGCGTGCTCTGGCTCGCGCCGTCCGGCGCTTCTGGTCCAGCCCCGATGACCCGCGCTCCGACGCCGAGGTGGTCCCGCATTTCCATGGCGGCCGACAGCCTCCGCCCCACAATCGACCCTGGTCGGTGCGGCGGACGATCGTCTTCGCCCTGGTGGTCTGCATCCCGATCTGGGTGCTGATCGCCTGGCTGCTCCTGGGTTAGCCGATGAGGAAGTCCCGGCTGATGCGCAGGGACTCCAGCACCGGCCGCGCATAGGGCGGCTCCTGCTCCACGAAGGCGGCGCGGACGCCGGCCGCGCGGGCGGCGGCGATGACCGCCGTCCAGTCGATCACGCCACGGCCGACTTCGGTCGTGGTGATCACCCGGCCCGGGTCGGGCCTAGCCATCAGGTCCTTCAGATGCAGCAGCTCGATCCGCGCGCCATGCGCCTTGATCAAGGCCGCCGGATCGAGCCCGCCCGCCGCCGCCCAGGCCACGTCCAGCTCCATGCAGACCAGATCGGGCTGGGTGCGCGCCAGCAGGACGTCATAGGCGCGAACGCCCTCATAGAGCCCGGCCTCGGCCAGGTGGTTGTGGTAGCCCATCCGCAGGCCGGC